>JAHHIB010000008.1 GCA_019359075.1 Kalymmatonema hyalinum WJT4-NPBG1 | reverse complement strand
GATATTGGCTGAAACCCTCATTATCTCGTAACTTTTCGATCTACTGAAAATTCATATTTGCGATCACCTCAGAGCGGAATGTCGGGTCTAGCATCTTTTGGCTCATTTTTTCTTGCGCTTACCCTGGATACCCAACGCGGTCAAGTCGGTAATTATTCACCTTTTGCTGCTGCATTATTAGAAGCCCTCGAAGGTGCAGCAGATATCTATCCTCCCCCTCAACCTGGTAAATCTGCTGGGGATGGGGTGATTACTGCTACCGAACTATATTTATATTTACGGGATAGAGTGGAAATTCCTACCGAAAAATACCGTTTGCGTCAAACACCTGGTATTTGGTGTTTAAACAAGCACGATAAAGGCGAGTATATCTTTCTTTCCCCCGAACACGAACTAAATTTACCACCCGCGCCACCTTTAGATGAGTCACAAAATCCCTATCGTGGTTTGCAAGCTTTTGATGAGGAACACAGTCAACTATTTTTCGGCAGACAAGCTTTAACAGAACAATTGTATCAACAAGTTTGCAAACAACCGTTAACAGTAGTGTTGGCTGCTTCGGGAACCGGAAAATCCAGTTTGGTGAAAGCGGGATTGATACCTTACATCAAACAGTTAAATGTACAATGGCATATCCTTACACCTATGCGTCCTGGGGAGTCGCCGTTAAAAGCTTTAAATAATACATTAGCGGTAGATAAATTATTAGTTAATACTGAGGATCATATTTCGACTTGGTTGCAGCAAAATCCTCAGTCAAAATTAATGCTAGTCATTGACCAGGCAGAAGAATTGCTTACCTTGTGTCGCAACGAGCAAGAGCGGGAAGGCTTTCTCAAACTCTTGGCTAATTTAGTAGCTAATTATTCAGAAAAATTACGAATTGTACTGACACTACGTAGTGACTTTGAATCTCAATTGTCCAACTCAGCCTTAGAACCATATTGGTATTCATCTCGGTTTATTGTTCCAGCAATGACGCGGGAGGAATTACGCGCTTGCATTGAGGAACCAGCCTCAGCGCGGGTAATGTATTTTGAGCCGCACAGTTTGGTAGAACAGTTAATTGATGAAGTAGCCCAGATGCCAGGGGCGTTACCGTTACTTTCTTTTACCTTAAGCGAATTGTATTTGAAGTACTTAAAGAGTGTCAGGGAAGGTACAAGAAGCGACCGAGTAATTACTCAAGCAGATTACGAACAATTGGGAGGAGTAACGCGCAGTCTCACCCAAAGAGCAGACTGGGAATATGATAATTTAGTTAAAAAAAATACGGCATATGTTAGTACTATCCGTAAGGTGATGCTGCGGATGGTGGCGGTGGGTAGTCCAGATTTGGCGCGTAGACGGGTACCTTTATCCGAACTAGAGTATCCCGAACCGGAAAATACCCGCATCAAAGAGGTGATTCGGCGTTTTACAGATGCGCGTCTACTGGTAGAAGGACAAGACGCTGAAGGTAAACCTTATGTGGAACCAGCCCATGATGCTTTGGTACGGGGTTGGCAAAAGCTGCTGCTGTGGAAACAAGATGAGGAAGAAAGTTTAATTTTACAACGGCGACTGACACCAGCTGCGGTGGAGTGGCAAAGTGTTAAAAGCAAGGAACAACCATCCGGTTTTCCAGCCAAGGTTGAACCTGCGATCGATTGGTTGGATCGCCAACTCTACGCCGTTGAAAACTTACTTAGCAAAACCGATACCGAGTTGATTCGACTGTGGAGGCGATCGCAATCTAATCAGCAGAAGTCTTCAAAAGAAAAACCAGCAGAATTTCTTTGGAATGGTAATCCTTATCTTGATGTCTTAAATGAGCAACTCAACTCCCAGCAAAATTGGTTTAACAAGTTAGAAGCTGAGTTTGTCGGGCGTAGTGTTTTGCAAAAACGTCGAAACGTAAGTTGGCGGTGGCGGATTGCTATTGGCGTAATCCTGGGTTTAAGCGGGTTGGCTCTTGGACTTTTGTTTTTTCTAGGAAGATCACAGATAAGAGAAGCCAGTAGATTGAGAGAATCGGCAGAAATAAGCTTGGATGATAATCAATCTTTGGATGGGATGATTAAAATTTTGCAAGCTGGAAATACTCTTAAAAAACGACTTTTAAAATTCTTCCCACTCAATCCTCCTCTGCTACAGGAGCAAATAGAAGGAACGCTGCAACGAGCAGTTTATACTGTTAGAGAACGCAACCGCCTAGAGGGTTATGATCGCCCCGTTAGAAGTGTGATGTTTAGCCCAGATGGTAAGCAATTGGCTACCAGTGGAGATGATGGTACAGCCCGCTTGTGGAATTTGCAGGGTAAGGAATTGCAGAGATTTGAAAAACACAAAGGTTCGGTAAGAAGTATCAAATATAGCCCTAGTGGTCAGCTAGTTGCAACTGCTGGAGATGACGGATTTGTTCGTTTGTGGAACTTACAGGGTGAGTTAGTCAAAGAATGGAATGCACAACAAGGTAAATTGTGGGGGATTGGGTTTAGTCCAGATGGTAACTTAGTCGCTAGCGAAGCAAATAACGGTACTGTAAGTTTATGGAACTTGCAGGGTGAGTTATCAGTAGAATTAAAAGGGCATCAAAAGCCAGTCAAAAATCTTAGTTTCAGTCCGAATGGTCAGCTAATAGCAAGCGCGTCAGATGATAGCACTATACGGTTGTGGAACTTTCAAGGTCAGGAGTTAAAAAAAATTGCAGGTCATAAAGGTCCTGTAAGCGGTCTTAGTTTTAGCCCAGATGGTCAACTACTTGCTAGTACTGGAGAAGACGGCTTTGTGCGAGTGTGGAACTTGCAGGGTAAGTTAGTCGAAGAATGGAATGCACAACAAGACAAACTCTGGGATATAGTATTCAGCTTGGATAGTCAGCAATTGGCTACCGCAGGAGGAAACGGTACTGTTAAGGTTTGGAATTTGCAAGGTCAGGAATTGGAGAAATTTGTCGATCCTAAACAGGAATTGGAGAAATTTGTCGGTCATAAAGGACCAGTTAGAAGTGTGAGTTTTAGCCCAGATGGTCAGCAATTGGCGAGTAGCAGCGATGATACGATGGTTCGCATCTGGGATTTACAAGGTCGGGAATTAAAGAAGTTTGAAAATAAAAAATATGCAAGCAGCGTTAGTGCGATTAGTTTGAGTAGGGATGGTAAGAAAATAGTTAGTGGTGGTAAGGATGGTACTATTCGTTTTTGGGACTTGCAAGGTCAACCTTTGGGCGAACCATTTAAAGGTCATTTGGGCGATGTTAAGAGTGTGGCGTTTAGCCCAGATGGTAAAAAAATAGTGAGTGGTGGTAAGGACGGTACTATTCGTTTGTGGGACTTGCAAGGTCAATCCTTGGGGGAACCATTTAAAGGTCATTTGGGCGATGTTAAGAGTGTGGCGTTTAGCCCAGATGGTAAAAAAATAGTGAGTGGTGGTAAGGACGGTACTATTCGTTTGTGGAACTTGCAAGGTCAACCCTTGAGCAAACCATTTGAAGATCATTTGGGCGATGTCAACAGTGTAGCGTTTAGTTCAGATGGCAAGCAAATAGTGAGTGGTGGTGATGACGGTACTATTCGTTTATGGAATTTACAAGGTAAAGGGGAAAGAATATTTCAAATATATGGACCCCGAATAACCTCAGTAACTTTTAGCCCAGACACTCAAAGGATTATCAGCAGCGATCACACAGGTCGCATACTATTGTGGAATTTGCAAGACCCTAAAGAACAATTACCATTAGCAGCATGGCAGACTAAACAATCTGCTGTTAACAGCATTAGTTTAAGTTCAGATGGTAAATTACTGACGACTGTGGGGAGCGATGGTAGCTTTAAATCGTGGTCAATTCAATCATCTGACGAACTGATGGAACGGGCTTGCAATTGGATGCGTGACTATCTGAATCATAGCCCTGATGTTGAGGAAAGCGATCGCCATCTCTGTGACAATGTAAACAAGTAGTTACAAAAAGGGGGAACAGGGAACTCTATAGCCATCAGACTAAGCCTAATTTTTCTTTGTTGTACTTTCCTGTTCAGGCTCCTTCGCCTCATTATTCTTAGATGTATTTTCTGATGTATTCGGGCTTCTGTCTGTAACTCCAGGAGAACGAGAATCATCAGATGTTTGGTCTTCTGCGTCAGATTTTTTTGGTTTTTGATTTTCTGTATTCATACTAGAAGGAAAATATTATATATATTTTTCAGTACACCAAGTCAAATTTTGGATGGTTTTTAACAACATTCATATCCCTCCTAAGAGTTAATTTTGCTTTGGAGATGGGGAAGCCGGATATGATATTAGCCGTGATGGTAATAGTAATGGCAACAAAAGTTGCTTGAGGGTTGTACGGATGCTTATAAGCTGAAAGTCTTTTAACAGTTACCAGTTATCAGTTACCAGTTACCAGTTATCAGTTTTATCGTTGGGGGAAACACCACACCAATTGGACCGAAAGCGTTGGTGGTGAGCCACTGCGGTCTTGGGGTTTCCCCAAGTAGAGCAAGTGGCGAACCCGGAGGGCGGGTTTAAATCCCCCACCAGCCCGCAGGCGTCACTGCGGCTGGTACTGTTCAGTGATTTAAAGCTCTATTCTTCGACTGCCCCCAAGGATTTTAAGATAGTTTTCTGAGCAGTTGTTAAACCAGTAGTATTGTTAATATTCATACCTTCATATGGTCTACTGCATCTTAAGGTTTGCCAGCATTCACCTGTTTGCAGATGCCAAAGTTTGATGGTTTGGTCTTCGCTACCGCTGGCTAATATGCAATTATCGAGGCTAATTGCAACCGTCCATACTGCTTTATCATGTCCTGACAATGTTCTAATATGTTTACCTGTACTGGCATCCCATAGTTTTACTGTTTGGTCGTCGCTACAACTAGCTAGAATCTGACCATCTGAACTAAATGCTACCATGCGGATACGGTGGGTATGTGCTTGTAATGTGTGGAGACACTCCCCGGTATTCACATCCCATAGTTTGATGGTTTTGTCGCAACTAGCACTTGCAATTATGTTTGCATTGGGGCTGAAAACTACGCAATCAAGCCTATCTTGATGTCCTACCAGTGTCTGCAAGCAAGTTCGATTATTGACATCCCATATTTTGATGGTTGTGTCATCACTACCGCTTGCTAATATGTTACTGAAAGGATTAAAGGCAACTGATTTGACTCTATTTTGATGTCCGACTAAAGTGTGCAAACATTCACCCGTCCGCCAATCCCAAAGTTTTACAGTATTGTCACGACTACCACTAGCTAAAATTTTCCCCTGGGGACTAAAAGCAACTGAATATACCCAAGCCTCGTGTCCCCGGAGTGTTTTCAAGCATTCGCCTTGATGATTCCACAGTTTGATGGTGTTGTCATCACTACCGCTAGCTAGTAGACAATCTTTAATATGTTGAGGAGCAAAGGTGACTGAAGATATTAAGTTATCGTGTCCTTGTAATATTGAGTGGCATTTTCCTGTTTTAATATCCCATAGTCTAATTTTCTGGTCTTGGGAACTGCTGGCTAATGTTTGACCATCTGGACTAAAAGCGAGAGATAATATCCAGTTGCTATACCCTTTTAATGTTTTTAAGCAGCGTTGCGATCGCACATCCCAGAGTTTGATAGTTTGGTCTTCGCTGATACTCAGTAAAGTTTGATTGTCTGGATGCAAATCAACTAACCAAACTCGCTGGTTATGTTCATGTAAGGTTTGCAGACATTCTCCAGTCTCTATATCCCAAATTTTGATTGTGTTATCTTCGCTGCCAGTAACTATGGTTTTATCGTCGTGACTAAAAGTTACAGTCCAGACAAAGCTGTTGTAATCTGGTAGAGTTTTGATGCATTTACCACTGGATATATCCCAGAATTTTACCGTATTACCATCGCTTCCGGTAACTAATGTTTGTCCGTCGTGACTTAAAGCAACAGCAAGTTCCCAATTAATCGGAATATTGAAGATTTGTAAACATTCCCCAGTTGGGATATCCCACAATCTAACGGTTTTATCGACACTTGCAGTAATTAATATTTCCTTGTGGGGATGGAAAGTGACAAAGGTGAGATTATTTGTATGTCCTCGGAAAACCTGCAAACATTGTCCGGTTGAGATATTCCATAATCTGATAGTTTTATCGTTGCTACCACTAGCTAAAGTGTTACCGTCGTGGCTAAAAGCAACGGATTGTACATCTGATGTATGACCTGTTAGTATTTGCAAGCATTGTCCGCTTTCGACGTTCCATAACCTGATAGTGCGATCGCGACTACCGCTCGCTAGGATTTTACCATCCTGGCTTAATGCAAGCGATCGCACCCAAGCTGTATGACCGTCAAGTTGAAGTAATTGTCTGATGTTGTCAACTTCCCATAGATATATTTGATTCTCAATCGCTGTTGCTAATAATTTACCTGTGGGGCTGAATTTGGCTGCTAAAATACTACCTAAACTTTGGGTAAATACTGATTTACTTAAATCGGAATTAGCAAAGTTTGTTTGTTGTAAGTTGATTCCTTGCAGGTAAGCTTGCCAAATATTTAGATTAGAAAAGTCATAGTTATTTAGTTCTATATCAAGTTGTCGCAAGAGATTAATTATATTACCTGCAGCATATCCCGTTTTTGGTATTGTAGAGGATTTTAGTTGCGATAAAATTTGATTTAAATGCTTTTGAATAGTTTCGTTTTGTACCCAAAATTTTGATAGTTTATCAGCAATTGGTTTGAGAATAAATTCAATTTGAGCATTTCTGAGGTAATCTTGGCTTTGGGCTTTAATTAAAGCATATTTATTCAGGATTTGAATTTCTCCCGTAGAAATCTCTTCGGTAACTTGTTCGATTAATTCTTCAATGACATATTCCATCACTACTGGTTGCTGAGTAAACTTACCTGCTTTATTTTCAAGTAAGCAACGCGATTGTAAAGACTCTAAAGCTGTCAGTAAATCTCGCGTTTTGACAACATCAATAATATCGCCTTGTAACTCTTTTAAAGATAGCCACTCTCGATTAATCGCCAACCAATACATAACTTCTTTTTCTAAAATCGAAATACGGTGAAACTGCTGGCTGAGTAAATCGAAAATATCGCCGAAGATAATTGTACCTGCTTGTAAAAAATCAGTAATACTACCAGCAAATAATTCTTCAATTGTCGTTGCTGCAATCTTTAGCGCCAGCGGATTACCAGCATAAGACTCAACTAAGCTGTTTATTTGACTTGCTGATGGCGATAAACCTTTTTGTACTAAAATTAATTCTCCTTCTTGAGAATTTAACCCTTTTAATGCCAGCGATCGCACTGGAAAATTATCGCCTTCCCTCGCGCCAAGTCCTCTAGGTTTTTCTCGACTGGTGACTAAAACACAACTTTGATGGCGAGTATCTCCCACACATTGCAAAAGTTGTCCGTATCCTGCATATCCTTCAAGGTAATTTTCGGCTTGTTTATCGCTGTGTAAAATCGATTCGAGATTATCCAACACGACTAAACAGCGAGAAGCACGCAGACATTCGATTAATTGAGATATTTGTTTATCTAAGGAATTTGCTACAACTATTTGATGTTTTTGAGATAAAAAACTGATTAAATCGCTCAATAATTCTTCTACTGGTGGCGCATTCCGTAAGCTTCGCCAAATTAAACAATCGAATTCATTTTCCACCAGTTCTGCTAACTTGACAGATAAAGCTGTTTTTCCAATTCCACCCATGCCAATTATTGTAATTAATCGGCAATTATCCGTCACAATCCATCTTTTTAATATGTTAATTTCGTCATTACGTCCGTAAAATATCGAAACATCAATCGCCTCTCCCCAATCCTGGCGCTTTTTTTTACTTTCTACTTGAGTGTGATTCAATATAGCTTGAGATGCAAATTTTTCCTTGAGATTCACCCAACTTGGTGGTTCTTCAGCGGGATTAATAAAAATTACAGGTAGCCAACTCGCACCGGGAAAATCATCTTCTAATCCTTGTAGTCTGCGTCGCGCTTGCTGTACTGACGTATACAACGATTTTTGTTCAAACGCAAACGCTTGTAAAAAATAATTAAAAAATTCTTCTGCAACGCGATTTGGCACTGGTTCGCGCATAACAATTGTCGTCGGCAGGTTTAATTTTTCCAAGCCATGAGCCAACCCTAAACCATTGCAAGAATTAAAAATTGCTAGTTGCAAACCCTTCTCAATCGCCGCTTTTAACGCTTCTGTTAATTGTTCAATCGTCAAACTATTATTGGTCGGATTTTCATTAATATAAATTATTCCTGTTTCCTCCTCAGTTTGACTATGCCCAGCAAAAAAGAGCATATCCCAACCTTGAGAATCCCAAAGTTTATCGTTAAATTCTTTCCGTGAAGGCTTGACAACTAGCTGTATCTCTGCATCGGGTAAACTTTGTAAAAACCTCTGTTCTCTTTCTAAATCAATACCTTGAGAATTGCCTAAAATTGCCAAAATTCTTGCGTGATTTCTGGGAACTTGCGACAATTGCAACTTAGGAGTGCGTTTATATTCAGTTCTCGAAAAAGAAAGTTCTGAACGCGGATAATCTTGAAAAAAACTGCAACAATGCCAAGGTAATTTTTGGATAATAATATCTTGAGTTTCGATAATTACCCGTATTTCATCTGCGGGATGAAGTGCAGCGCGTAGCTGTCGGCTAATACCAGTAATCCCTGGTGATCCCAGCCAATTATCAATACTTAGCTGTAACTGGTGGCACAAATCATTAAAATCTACTACAGAGACATTCGTGATATTACCTTCATCAATTTCTAGTTCATCATCATCATTCGCCAAATTCCTAATCGATCCACTTCCTAGGCGATGCGCTGCGCCCCGCCAAAGGCGATCGCACAAACTCTGATACATCGATTGCCAATTTCGATACAACTCTACCAAATTCGGCGCTGGTGGTAAACTACCGATAAACTGCTGCGGACGAGGATTATTTAATGCCCACAACCCAGCAGTCACAACAGGAAATCCCTCGTATAAATCACCATATCCTAGATTGATGACAACTGAATGAATCATCTAAAACCTCGAGGTGACTACCAGTGAAACGCTACGGCTCTCAGTGGTGGGTAGTTTATGCAAGTATGCCTAGCGGCGAGATAGAGATTTTATGATTTTATATTTATTTTGATTTTAACCTATGATCGCACACTATCCCATCCGCCATGCGGTGGGGATAGTGTGCGATCGCGATCATTTGTGAGCGCCAAAACAGTTATGGCAATCTCTACCACCTGTCTCTCGCCAATGTGCAATTTTTTACACATATTTTTGGGAAGCGTACGAACAGGTTTTACCCAGCAAACGACATCAACCAGTGAGCAAAGATAGTGGTAAGACAAGCTATATTGAAAGGTTCAATAACACCTTGCGCTAACGAGTCGGACAGCTAGTTCGCACGCACATTGTCCTTCTCCAAAACCCTGGACAACCATATTGACACAGTAGAGTTTAAGCGTTGAGAATTGTAAATTATGAATTATGAATGATAAAAAATTTCATAATTCATAATATATAATTCATAATTTTCTCCTAACACGCCCTTGACACCTGACAAACCACCTCTACCCCAACTGTTTAAAGGCATTGCGCTGTTTACACCTGGAGGAGATTTAATTTACTGTATCGACCCCAGTAAGCAAGGTCGATGGCATTTACATTTGTGCGCTATATTGCAGGAAATCCTAGACTTACCAGAACCGCCTCACTTTTTAGTACCATGCTACACAGCGACTATAGACCATTGGTTAAATCCGCGCACCCAACAAATCCAGACTTTTGCCGAAGCTTATCCGGCAGTCATGCGACATCAAGCAGTCCTTAACGCTATTTTTGGTACAGGGGAGCTAGCATGGCAATCTGCACCTTGGCAGGAGGGGTTGTGCGATCGCCTGGTATTAACAACATATCGCTCCAGATTTCCCCAGCTTTGGGAAGATCACGACTTAGTTATGCGGCTCGATCTTAGTGATCCAACTCCTTCGTACTATCAACCAGTCACATCCGCACAACAACCTCAATCAAAAACAAAGGGCTATGTTCTCCGCTTATTTGTTGCAGGACATAGTGCTGCCACTGAACGCATTTTAAAAAATTTACACGAACTTTTAGAAAAATATCTTGGCAACCCTTATACTCTGAAAGTCATTGACGTATTAACGAATCCAGAACAAGCAGAATCCGATCAAGTTTCTGCAACTCCCACCCTCGTTAAAGTTTGGCCTCAGCCTATACGGAGAATTGCTGGGAATTTGGATAATGTAGAAAAAATCTTACAAATGTTAGCAGGTCAGGAGAACTCGTAAATCAAGTGAAAAGTAAAAAGTTAAAACAAAGAAATAATTTTTTTAACTTTTTACTTAGTTCTTTTTAGTTGTAAGGACGACTCACTTCGTCTAACTGCTTAATCTCATCATCGCCCAATCTCCAACCCAAAGCGCCTGCATTCTGTTTTACCTGTTCGGCAGTTTTCGCCCCAGCAATAGGAATGATGTTTCCTTGATCAATTAACCACCTCAAGGCAACTTGGGCTGGTGTGCGATCGTGCTTGTCTCCTAACTGGCGTAGCAAAGATATCACAGGCTCAAGTTTCTGCAAGCCTTCTTTACTAAAACGGGAGTCTATCCTTCTGCCATCTTTAGGGGTGTTGGCGCTATCAGCAGTGTATTTGCCAGTCAGTAAACCCTGCGCCAAAGGACTATACGCCAAGATTGTTACACCTAATTCACGGGCTGTTTCGAGAATACCATTACTTTCAATCTGGCGAGTCAGCAAAGAATAACGTACTTGATTCACAGCCAAAGGGACTCCACGCGCAGCTAGTATTTGGTGCGCTTCCCGCATTTGCTGTGCCGAGTAATTACTCACACCGACTGCTTCAATTCTGCCGCGCTTCACCTCATCTGCAAGAGCATTCATCAAGGTTTCTTGGCTCATAAAGAAGGTAAAGGGCCAATGCACTTGATACAAAGCAACTCGCTCTAATTGTAGGCGTTTGAGACTATCTGTGAGGGCATCGGCGACAGACTGACCCAGAAATCGCCAGGGAACTGGACCGTATTTGGTTGCAATCTGCACCTGTTTGTCGGTTTTCTTTAAGAATTGCCCCAAAAATTCCTCTGAAAGTCCAAATCCGTAAATTTCAGCGGTATCAAAGAAGGTGACACCAACCTCCAAAGCTGCTGTAAAAGCCGCTTGCAATTGATCTGCACCGTAGTTATTGCCATAATTCCAAAAGAGCTTATCACCCCATGCCCAAGTTCCAATGCAAAGGGGTGTAACAGCCGGACCATTTTGCCCTAGTGTGATAGTTTCCACGTTTACAACATTAAATTTCTTTACAATTCTTTACTTTTCAGTGTATTGTAAAACTTTTCTCAAAATATCTCTCAGAGTGTAGACAAATGATGCGTTGTGAATTCTAAATGATCTTTTGTCACGTAGTTCGGTTTATCTGCGCTCACCTGCTTAGTCGCTGTTAACTGAATCTTCCCTCACAAGGTTTATCTTGGTTATAAAACCGATGAAAAATAAAATTATATATTCCATGTGAGAAAGTAGTTATGGCAAGCGGAGATTTCATTGATTCCCACGGAAGTTCCCTGGCGATGCCAAAGGTTAATGTGTTGACCATGTTTCGGCTTGGCTTATTTCAGATGGGGCTGGCTATGATGTCTATCCTGACTCTGGGGGTGCTCAACAGAGTCATGATTCAGGAAATAGCCATTCCGGCGACGCTGGTAGGGGCAGTGCTAGCAATACAGTTATTTGTTTCTCCTTCTCGCGTTTGGTTTGGTCAAATGTCCGATGCCAAGCCGATATGGGGCTACCACCGCACGGCTTATGTTTGGGTGGGAGCTGCGGTATTTGCTGTAGCCTCATTTTTAGCTGTGCAAGTGTTGTGGCAACTGAACACTGTCGTCAGCAGTGCTGGTGGCTGGGCATGGACAACCCAAACAATGAGCTGGATTGCTCTTCTAGCTTTGGTTTTCGCTTTATACGGTTTGGCAATTTGTGCAAGCAGTACTGCCTTTGCCGCTTTGTTGGTAGATATCTCTGAAGAAGACAACCGTTCCAAAGTTGTCGGTGTTGTTTGGTCGATGCTGATGGTGGGGATTATTGTCGGGGCAATTATCAGTTCCAGTTTGCTCAAGCAATTAACACCCGAGGCAACAACAGCGACATTACAAGCATCAGTCAATCGGCTGTTTCTCATCGTACCAGCGATTGTATTTGCCTTGGCGATTATAGCGACGTTTGGCGTAGAAAAAAAGTATTCTCAGTACACCACTCGTTCCACAGTCATCAACCGAGAAGACAGCATTACCCTTGGCGCAGCTTGGCGAATACTAACAGCTAGCCCGCAAACAGGTATATTTTTCACCTTTTTAGTGGTGATGTCGCTGGGCTTATTTATGCAAGACCCTATTTTAGAACCTTATGCGGGTCAGGTCTTTCGGATGCCTCTAGCAGAAAGTACTAAACTGAATGTTTTTTACGGCACAGGTATACTGATTGCGTATGGTGTCGGGGGCTTTTTGATTGTGCCGCGTTTAGGTAAGCAAAGAACTATACGCCTTGGTTGTATGTTAGTGGCACTCTGTGCAGGATTACTTGGGATATCAGGATTTTCTGCTAATCCAGCGTTACTCAAGCTGGGTTTGGTATTGTTCGGTTTAGCAACTGGTATTCTAACGACTGCCGCAATCACCTTGATGCTGGATCTTACAGCACCTGAAACCTCAGGAACGTTCATTGGTGCTTGGGGACTAGCGCAATCTCTAGCGAGAGGAACGGCTGTGGCTGCAGGTGGTGCGATCTTGGATGTCGGACGTAAGGTGCTGCCCAACTTGGTGCTAGCCTATGGACTGGTGTTTGCCTTAGAAGCCGCATTAATGCTGCTGGCGATTTGGTTCCTTAACCGCGTGAATGTGAGAGAGTTTCAGACAAATGCCAAGCAGGCGATTGCATCTATTTTGCAAAGCGAATTAGATTAAAAATATTCGTTTGCTTCAAATCCTCAATAATAATTGAGAAATGGGAATTGAAATTAGGGAACTGGTCTTTTTATGCATTCCCTATTCCTCATTCCCTATTCCTCATTCCCTATCCCTCAAATGACTGAATTTTGGACAACGATTCTCGATTTTGCCCAAACCACTACCGCAAGAGTGGGAAACCAGTTAATGCAAGATTTTGGGCAAGTGCAAGCGTTACAAAAAGCTGATGGCACTTTGGTAACGCAAGCAGATAAATGGGCGGATCAGGAAATACGGGACGCCATAGCATCTACTTTCGCTGGTTACGGTATCTTGAGTGAAGAAGGCGACAAGGTTTTTCCTGGTACCGAATGGTGCTGGGTGATTGACCCCTTGGACGGTACAACTAACTTTACTCGTGGGATTCCCATTTGGTCGATTTCCCTTGGTTTGCTGTATCAAGGCACACCAGTTTTTGGCTATGTCTACGTGCCGCCATTGAATCAAGCTTTTCACGGCTACTGGGGAGGTATACCTGAGTTAGAAGCACCAACAGGAGCTTTTTGCGATCGACGTCCTATTTATACCAGTAATGACGATCCAAGTGGGAACCACTTCTTCAACCTCTGTTCCCGTAGCACCGCAGCGATACAGAAAGACTTTCCCTGCAAAATTCGGATGCTGGGAGTTGCTAGCTATAATTTCCTGACGACTGCTGCTGGCGCAACATTAGGTGGTGTCGAAGCTACACCAAAAGTTTGGGATATAGCGGCTGCTTGGGTGATTGTCCAAGCTGCTGGGGGAAGCTGGGTATCGTTAAAGTCGGAACCGTTTCCTTTGATACCAGGGGAAGATTATACGACTCGTTCTTTCCCGACTTTAGTTGTCAGTCGAAAAGAATTGATTCCGATTTTTACTCCGTTTGTGGAGAAGGTGAAGATTTGAACCGCCAAGACGCCTTAGACGCAAAGCGGCGTGCCGAAGGCTAGAACGCCAAGAAATTAAGATGCACAGATATTGAGAAGGCGATCGCGTAGCATCAATAGCATCAATAGAGCGATCGCTTTTGATGGTTTGATAGTTTTAGGTGGGCGATCGCCTGTGTAACATCATCATTCAACCTCAGAACTCGGAACTTCGTGCTTGGAACTCGAAACTTCAAGTTTGGAACTCGGAACTTCGTGGTTGGAACTTGAAACTTGCGCTTCTGAACTCGGGGCTTCAGCTTCAAAAGTACAAAGTCCGAGTTTAGAACTTCGGCGTTGAGGCTCAGAAGTTCATTTCTCTAGTATGATTTTGGTTATTGAAGCATCAACGATATCCCCGCCTCAAGCAATTTGCATAATTTCTCCGAATCATTATTGTTAACGGATTACCTATCCCTAAGCTGCGCTCAGAAATCTCCAAAGCTTGTTTATACAATGGCTCAGCTTCGCTATAACGTCCTTGGAATTGGTATAATCCTGCTAAATTGTTGAGGTTACTGGCAACATCGGGATGTTCTTCTCCTAGCAGGCGTCGCCTTAGTTGCAAAGCTTGTTGTAACAGAGGTTCAGCTTCTTTGTACCGTCTTTGTACATAGTAGACTCCCGCCAGGTTGTTGAGGTTAGTGGCGAAATGAGGATGTTCTTCTCCCAACAGGCGTCGCATTAGTTGCAAAGCTTGTTGGAATAGGAGTTCAGCTTCTGCGTATCGTCCTTGGGAATTGTAGATTGCCGCCAGGTTGTTGAGCTTACTGGCGAAATGAGGATGTTCTTCTCCTAGCAGGCGTCGCGTCAGTTCCAAAGCTTGCAGGTAGAGGGGTTCAGCTTCTGCGTATCGTCCTTGGGAATTGTAGATTGCCGCCAGGTTGTTGAGACTAGTGGCGAAATGGGGATGTTCTTCTCCTAGCAAGCGTCGGATTAGTTTTAATGCTTGGAGGTAGAGGGGTTCAGCTTCTGCGTATCGTCCTTGTGAATTGTAGAGTCCTGCCAGGTTATTGAGACTAGTGGCGACATCGGGATGTTCTTCTCCCAGCAAGCGTTGTCTTAGTTCCAAAGCTTGCAAGTAGAGGGGTTCAGCTTCTGCGTATCTTCCTTGAGAATCGTAGAGATAAGCCAGGTTGTTAAGACTTAGAGCGACATCGGGATGCTCTTCTCCCAGCAAGCATCGCCTCAGTTCCAAAGCTTGCAAGTAAAGGGGTTCAGCTTCTGCGTATCGTCCTTGTGAATTGTAGAGATAAGCCAGATTATTCCAAGTTGGTGCGATATCGCGATGTTCCTCCCCCAGGCGCTTTTTAGTGACTTCTAGACACTTCTTATACCAAGGTTCTGCCTGTTCATAAAACCCCTGACCTTGGTAGAATCGACCCAAACTCAAGAAAGGTGAAATTATATCCTTATCATTGAGATAGGTCGTGAGGTTGTTTGCTACCTCTGCCATATGAGGCATAGCAGTGCTCACAGCTTTGATTTCCTCACGGTTAGGGGTTTCAGGAATATACTTGGCAACTGCTATCACTGCTGTGGCAAAAGCGCGTTTCATTACATCTGCTTTCTCTAACTCTTCCAGCTTCATTTGAAAAAATTCCCGCAACAGTGGATGCAGTTGATAAATTCCCTTTTCCTTACGCTGTAGCAAATGCAAATTCAGCAGCTTATCATCCCGACTTTCTTCTATTTCCTCTGCATCTACATCGGGTAAGCACTGTTCTACCAACTGCCAAGGTATCGGTGCAGGGGCAAATAAACTCAGTAAACACGCCAGTTGCTTATCGGTGTTGTTTAATTCCTGCCAACTCAACTCAAACGCTGCTTGCACACCCAGTTGTGCTGTCATGTCGTCCTCAGACTTGGGCTTAAGAAGAGCAGGTTGTTCTAGTTTCTTTTTCTCCAACCTCTGCAACATTTCTTCTAGGGACAAATCCTCTTTCCGTGCCAAATACCGCCCGACTAATTCTAACCCCAAAGGTAAATATCCCAACCACTCACACAGAGACGTTGCTTGTGAAATTTCTTCATCAACCCGTTCTGCACCGATGAGTGTTCGTAATAACTCCAGCGCCGCTTCTGGTTGCAGCACATCTAAGGACAATTGTGCGATTGATGCGCCTAAGCGTTGACGCGTTGTCATCAACACTTTAAACCGAGACGATGACGTCTCGAGATAAGGCTTGACTTGTTTGTAGTCGGTAACGTTATCTAACACTAACAGCACTTCACCTTCACGCCAGTTTCGCCAGCAGTATGCGACTTGCGCCTGTAAATCAAAATCCTCTGGTGGATTTAATTGCAGTTGTATACGAGCAAATTGCACAATCTGCAACCCCACATCTTGTAACGCCAGCAACCAACAAACACCACCTTGGTAACTTTCGCGGTGTGCAATCGCATATTGCAGCGCTAGTTCTGTTTTCCCCACTCCACCCATACCAGCAATAGCGGCTATTGCCACACGGTCATTTTGCTGCAAGAGTTGATGGAGGCGTTGTAGTTCTTCCTCTCGCCCGACGAACTTTACTGCCCGATGGGAGGGGATATTTTGTGGTATTCCAGTAGGGGGATTTAACTTTGCCCGTTCCCGTTCGAGCGACTCCAGTCAAGAAGGCGGATTATTGTAGTTTATAGTAATTGGGCTATTATCTACGCCTTGGAAGATGGGAGCTTTACTGTCATTATTTTGATAAGCTTCACCACCATAAACATTCTGGACATTCCGCCCTTCAATCTTGCCAATATTAATTTCTTGGTTAATTTCTTCGGCAAGCTGTTGAATGTCTTGAGCAAATTTATCGTCTGTATCCATCGCTACCTGCAAGTAAGCAGAAATCAAATCAACATCTTCTTTTGAGCCTTCTTTCTGTGCTTTCGCTAGCGTCTGTTCTAATTTCTGATTACCCTTGAACCTCTGCCAAATTTTCTCGCGGAGATTATTTAACTTGTTTAATACGGTTGCTGTCAGGGTTTCTGCGGTTTTTTCTATAGCTTTGCTAAATGCTAAAGTGGCGATCATAGCTGCTGTTAGTGTTGCAGGTTCCATAAACTAACCCTGAAGTGGAGATTGATTTTGATTCTATCTACACTGTATCTCGGAAGATTTCGGAAAATCATTAGGTTGATATATTACACGATTCTCAATTCGTATTCTCGTCCGCCCAGAACTGAAGTTCATGGCTAATAGCTCAAGTCCATTAAAATGGACTAAAAACCTTGCTGAATGAGTATTTAGTCTTCTTTAAAAGACTTTAGCTATTAGCCATAAGTTTCTAACCTATGGCGGTTGTTGGGACTGGTGCAATATCTCAGTTTGTAGTTTGTAGGATGCGTTATAGCGAAGCGCAACGCATCATTGATCGGGCGTGCGTTACGGCAAAATCTTCATTGCCGCTATCTTTACTCACAAGTATGCCGTAACACACCCTACTTCTTACTGTTGTAAAGGCAAAACAGTAATCAACTCAGAAAATCTAGCAAAATCACCTGTGTTATGAGTTAATAGCTGACGGATACCGTAAACTTACATTGTGGCAACAATATTCGCATCATGTACCTGCTTGCCACCGATAGTAATTTCTTCCATCAACGTCAACAACCTTTCAGTCGCCTGAAAACCATCTTCAGCAACTTGAAACCGGTTTTGGAAAAAATGAATTTCTGCAATTACAGTCAAAATTGGTATAGGCTCAGTGTATAGCTGCGGACGAGTGAGAGTTGCCAGATATTCCCGCAACACTTGTCGGCTAATCCACAATTGTGTCCCAGCTTGTTCATAAGTTTGAATTGCGTTGATAGCAACTAAGTGTAAAGGAGACTCAGGAACACTGGCATAAACGAGGATATTAGTGTCAAGAAAAACAGAGTTATCGTCCATCATCACCATACATATCCTCACGTCTTAGAGAAAGATTTTCAGGCCAAGAACCAACATGAATCACAGGAAAATCTAGCGGCAGACGCTTTTCCTTTGCCTCTGTTTTTTTGGGTAAAGGCTGTTCATCAATCATCACCACAACTCTATGCTCACCTGCTGGAATATCGGGTGGTAACTGTACTGTGATTTTACCGTCTGCTGTAACGGTGGCAATTGTTTCAATAGTCTTCATATTATTCCTCGTTTTTATCAGGGCTATTTTATTCTATGTACGACCAGTTTGTTTCTTTAGTAGTTCAGCAATCAGTCTTCTCTACGGAAAGTAACGGTTTCCGAAACTAATCCTACAGGATAGGCAGAAAATTTCAGCGGTGTACGCTTCTCCTTTGTCTCCGGTTTTTCTACCAAAGGCTTTTCATTAATTACCACCACAACTTGATGCTCACCTGGTGGAATATCTGATGGCAACTCCACTGTCATTTTCCCATCTGTTGTAACTGTAGCAATTGTCGTAATCGCTTTCATCTCATTAAATTATTGTAGGATCGCCCGGACAGCCCGTCCCTATTTTAGAAGGTGGTCGTTGGCACTATCTACCCTACGCGAACCCGCCCAGTCGCAAAGCGTTCTGTGAGGGATACACGTCTACGCGCTAAGCACTCACTACAAACCGCTACAATAGAGATTTGGAGCATTGTGCATCCGGTTATGGCTCTTCCTATTGTTGCTATTATTGGTCGCCCGAATGTGGGCAAATCTACCCTGGTCAATCGTCTTGCCGGGGAAAAATCTGCTATTGTTCATGACGAACCAGGTATGACACGCGATCGCACATATTTACCCGCCTACTGGAGCGATCGCGAGTTTCTCGTCGTCGATACTGGTGGTTTGGTATTTAATGACGATACGGAATTTTTACCACTGATTCGTCAACAGGCTATGGCAGCTCTAGCAGAAGCAAGTGCGGCGATTTTTCTGGTAGATGGTCAAACTGGACCAACACCCGCTGATGAAGAAGTTGCAGAGTGGTTGCGACAACAACCTGTCCCTGTCCTGCTGGCTGTCAATAAGTGTGAATCCCCAGAACAAGGTTTAATGCAAGCCAGCGAATTCTGGGAATTGGGCTTGGGTGAACCTTTCCCCATCTCTGCCATTCATGGAAGCGGCACAGGAGATTTACTCGACGCGCTGCTTAACTACCTCCCACCTACAGAAGACATCCCAGAAACCAATGAAATTAAAGTGGCTATTGTGGGACGCCCGAATGTAGGGAAATCCAGTTTATTAAATGCTTTCGTGGGAGAAGCAAGGGCGATCGTCAGCCCAATCTCTGGTACAACCCGCGATGCGATTGATACTGTTGTGGAACGAAATGGGCAAATTTACCGCTTGATTGACACAGCAGGAATTCGCAAAAAGAAGAACGTGGATTATGGTCCCGAATTCTTTAGCATCAACCGTGCTTTTAAAGCAATTCGTCGCGCTGATGTGGTTTTAATGGTTATAGATGCCCTTGATGGTGTCACCGAGCAAGACCAAAAATTAGCTGGCCGGATTGTCGAAGAAGGTCGAGCTTGCATTATCGTGGTCAATAAGTGGGATGCGATCGAAAAGGACTCTCACACGATTTATGATTACGAAAAACATCTGCAAGAACGGATGCATTTTACGGAATGGGCGCAAACCATTTTTGTTAGCGCCTTGACTGGGCAACGGGTGGAAAAGATTTTGGAGTTGGTGAATACAGCAGCCGAATCACACAAACGCCGTGTTAGTACAGCGGTGATCAACGAAGTCTTGGAAGAAGCGCTTGGCCGACATTCGCCGCCAGTCTCTCGCGGTGGGCGTCAGGGCAGGATTTATTATGGTACACAAGTCACTTCTCAACCGCCTACAATAGCATTGTTTGTCAATGAAGCCAAACGCTTCAACGACAACTACCGTCGCTACATTGAGCGACAATTTCGGCAACATTTGGGCTTTCAAGGAACTCCTATCCGTATACTATGGCGGAGTAAGAAAACTCGTGATGTCGAAAGTGGTAGTGCCAATCGCGCCACCCGCGTGTAAATGAAGATAGAAGAAGAAAGAAAGAAGAGTGAAACTTTTTCTTTCTTCACTCTTCAATCTTCACTGTTCTTTCTTCTAAAAAATGGATTTACTGCGATCGCTGCCCATTGGTCTTTACTTAGAACAACCTCAAACTTGGCTACACAAACTCGATCCACGAGTCAAGTTGGTTTGGTTGATGAGCTTTCTCACAACCTATATTTTTGCCAACAACTTATGGCGCGTGCTGTTGGTAGTCGTGTTGATTCTTGCTACCTTAATAGCACGTATTCCCCGGCGAGTTTGGCGGCAGCAAATGGTCTGGCTGTTGACATTATGCTTTTTTGTGCTAGTGATTATATCTATTAGTCCTGATGGGCTTGGTATAAGTTATCAACCGCGCCTGCCAACCAACCAACAAGTCTTAACAGAAAAATCAACTGCGACTCCTTCAACTCCAGCAGTCCCAACAAACAACCAAAAAGACTACAGATACGTACTGGTTGACAAAGGTCCAGTTAAAGTAACTCGCCGTTCGTTGGATTTGGCAATCAGTGTGAGTACGATGATATTTACCTTGATTTACAGTACCAACCTATATTTGCTGACAACCGCACCAGAGGAAATCACAGCTGCTCTAGAAAGCTTAATGCGACCCTTGCGACGGTTCAAATTACCTGTCACTGAGATCACTTTGACTTTAACTTTATCGTTGCGGTTTATTCCCCTAGTTTTAGAAGAAATCCAGAATTTAATTCGTTCTATTATGACAAGGGCGATTAATTGGAAAAAGCTGGGATTGAAAGGAGCCGCTAAAGTTTGGTTGTTGGTTGCACAACGGCTGTTGGAAAATTTGCTACTTCGAGCAGAGCAAATGGCTAGCGCAATGATGGTGCGGGGTTTTACGAGTCCTCATGAACATCGAGTGCAATGGCACGACTTACGGCTGAAAACAGGTGATTGGGTGGCGATCGCACTTCTCATCGTATTTTGGGGAGTGCGGCTGGCAATTGGTACTGAAGTTTAAATTGTCAAATGCACACAGGGTATTGCCAAAATCTGTATAACAGAAAAATTTGCTTATTGAGGGCAATACTAGATTAGGAAAATAGGAGAATTTAAGGATGCAATTAGAAGAATATTTCGACTTTCAACGTCACGATGATATTCGGATTAAAGGAACACGAGTGGGCATTGAAAACATTCTTTATGAATATGTCTATCGCAGTCGTACTCCTGAGGACATTGTCAATAGTTTTTCTACTATTACCTTAGAGCAAGTCTACGCTACTATTCTCTACTACTTGCACAACCAAGAAAGCGTTAGCAAGTATGTTGCTAACTGGCTAGAATCAAGTCATCAGCAATGGAAAGCTCAACAACTCAATCCTTCTCCCACAATGCTCCGGTTACGACAGCTAAGAGCAGAACAACAAGCAAAAAAGAATACGAATGACTCTCAAATATTTGCTGGATGAGAACGTTAATCCAGTTTACAAGATACAGCTGCGGCGAGTGCGACCAAATTTAACAATATGGTCAGTGGGAGAACCAACAACCCCTACTAAAGGTACGCTAGACCCTGAAATTTTACTTTGGTGCGAAGAGTATGATTTTATCCTAGTGACAAACAACCGTACATCTATGCCTGTACATTTAGCTGAACATTTGGCACAAGATCGTCATATACCAGGAATTTTTATTCTGAATCCTAAGTTAAGTATTGGTCAAAATATTGATGAACTGATTTTCATTGCTGACGCTTCTTTCCAGAATGAATATAAAAACCAAATTATTCATTTGCCGTATAGTTATTCTTTAGAGTCATAAATTATTTAATGTTTCCTAAATATTAATTTAGTCAGCTATGTCGTTTAATAGCTTCGACATAAACTTCTCGAAACTTTTGAGCAACTTTACTCCAAGTGTATCTTGATAAAACTTTCTGCCGACCAGCATTACCTAAACTTTTTGCCCAAGAAGAATTTTTTAATAACTCTATAATTGCTTCTGCTAGCATTTCCTCGTTTTTATAGTCTACTAACAGCCCATCTCTTCCCTCATCTATAACCCAAGGTATTGCTCCTGCACGACAACCAATAACAGGCTTACCTGCTGCCCAAGCTTCTAGAAATGCAATTCCAAAAGATTCAAAACCAGAAGGATAAGCAAACACATCTACCGCAGCAAATAACAAGGGTTTTTCTTCATTAGAAAAGTTATAGTAAAGCTTGACTTTATTTTTGTATGCCTCTGGCAATTGGTGGATAATGTTTTCTACTTTCTCTGCAAACATTGTCCTGACTCCAGCAATCAGGAACTGCACATCAGGAAAAATTTGCCAGACAAGGGACATTGCTCGTACAAGTGTGTCTACTCCCTTGTGTCCCCCCAACTGTCCAATAAAACCTACGACTGGTTGCTCTCCAAAACCGAAATGCTGTTTCGCTTGCGTTGCGGAAATTTGTTCAAACGGTTGTGGATCTACACCAACTCCTACAACTACGACACGTTCAGGTGATGCTCCCCGTTTGATAACATAATCTGCCTCGTATTTTGTATTAGATAAATAGTAAGTAGATTGCCCAATAGCACTATAGATTCTGGAACGTTGAAATGCCCAATCATCTTGCGGATGTATCCCTCCATGCAAGACACAAGGTCTTCCAGACTCCCTAGCACCGTTTAACGCCGCATACATATGTAGTAATGGAAAAGATGAAGCAGCAATAATATCAGCCGGAAATTCTTGGATAGCTTTTTTCAACCCCGGAATAATCGGTCCTCCTGCGATTGTCCTTAAATGCTCGTTGAATGGTAAATGCAGGCGATAAGCGACTTTTTGAGGAAATCGTACCATTTGGCTAATTCGGCAATTAACTGGAAACCGCCGCACTTTAACACCATTAATTTCCTCGTCACCTGGTTGCAAGCGTGGTAGTTTTGGATTGAAAAAACCTTCTCCATTAAAGCAATTGGTGGTAAACACAGTGACTTCATCGCCGAATTGCCGAACTAACTCTTCAGAAACGCGTTGAATGAGCAATTCTGTCCCCCCAATTGCTGGGGTATAACCTTGGGTAACGTGCAGAATTTTCATATATGGTTACCGCGCCAGTCCCCGCCGAAACTTTTGCCGAATGCGATGCAGAAGTTCGCGACTTCCCTCAGTCCGCCAAATTTCAATAACTCGCGCCAATTTGCCACGTTTTACCACGCTCGGTGTAACTAGTTTACGTGTCTGTCGGTCAGGCGCGTACTCTGCTTGCAAACAATACCGCCGGAGAGGTTCAACGACTTGTGACCAACTTAAGGATTCTCGCAACGGGTCAAATGCTGAAGCCCAAGATGATTTGGGACGTTCCAACATTTGGGCGATCGCCTGCGATACTGCTTCTACATCCAATGGTGGTACAGCTTTACCAACACCATACTCTTTTACCCATTCACTTGTGACATCGCCTTCACTTACAAGAACTGGTAAACGCGCCCAAAGGTAATCTAGTACTCGTGTGCGAATGGAATAGCGGGTTTCGATGTGTGGGGGATGAAGAGTTACCCCGATATCAGCTTCACACAACAGCGCTTCTCTTTGTTCGTAAGGTATCCACTCGTAAAAAAAGATTGTGCGGTCTTTCTCACCAATTTCAGCAGCAAGAACTTGGACTTGTTCTGCCATTTTATGAGGAGCAACCTGAGGATTAGGATGACGTGTTCCTAAAAATACGAGTCGTGCTTGCGGGTTCTTAGCTACAACTTGAGTCCAAGCTTTGACTAAGGTTAGGGGGTCGAGCCAATCCCAAATGCCGCCCCCCCACAGTACAATACGAGCATCTTCTGGAAATCCAGGATGTATACCGCGCAGTGTAGGATTTGGACGAGGTTCTCGGTTGAGGAAGCCGATTCCTACGACATCAATCAAAGAGCGTAGGCTACTATCTTTGGCAAAATTGCGGGGGTTAATGCGTCCATTGGAAGCTAGTACACCTATCCACAAATCTCGCTGGCGATCGCTTCCACAAATAAAAAAATCACCTAAACGCGCTAGGCTATTCGTCACATCTACTGCGCGGTTGTTCAAGCTTTCCTGTGCAGCGAGTGGCTTGTTGAGGTGGTAGTGTAAATTTTCTAGAATAAACGGGTCGTAAAGGTCAACGATGATACGTTTTTGTGTCTGGTGCAAAAAGGGGAATTTTTCTACCATGTAACCAGACACCAAAGCAATATCGCTGTTTTCCACCAGGACTTGCAAACTTTTGGGGCGATCATCCCAGTAACGCACCAAGTTAATATTTGGGACTTCGAGAGTCGTTTCAGAGGGAATAGCTAGAGTTACATCTAATTCCTGACTCAAGACGCGAGCTAATTCCAAGTATCGCATCCCCGGACCTGCCATTTTAGTATCCACCACATCATTACTGACAATCAGCAAACGTGGGCGAGTTTTAACATTTTCCAGTTCAGGCATTAATTAAATTTTGATTGCAACATTTCTTTTAGCTTAAACCACTGATTTCTCAGTTGCCAGAATCTACTTCTTTCCATGTAATCTAGCAAAGCTTGTAATCGTTGAATTTCTGCATCTTTATGTTTTAACTCTGTATTTAATTCAGAAGTTTTTCCATTTTTTTTAGTGATTTGCGTTATATATTCCAATCTATTTTTAATCTTTTGTCCAATTATTTTAGGGTTTAACAACAGTTTGATTTGTTCAGAGGCTTTTTTCCCTATCTGCTTTGCTTCTTCATCATTATTAAATACGTATTGCATTAGGTATGCAGCATGGTCAACATCTGGTTCTGCCCATATATTTCCTTTTTTATAATGTGCATAATCTTCTGTTAAGCTAGTTAAAGAGTACTTGACAGGAAAACTATTACTAACATTCATAAAGTCAGTATTTCCTGAGTAAGCAGTTGCTATGACTGGTTTCTCATAAAACATTGCCTCAGCAATTGTCAAGCCGAACCCTTCTGAACGATGTAAAGATACGTAGCAGTCACAATGATAAATGAGTGCATGAAGCTCGTCTTTTAGCAAATATTTGTCAATAAATTTAATATTCTTAAAGTTTTTCACTAAATCTTTTAACTGCTTATATTTTTCAGGAAATTTGTTGGCATTAGAAAACTTGAGAACTAGTAATACTTTTTCATTATCTTTGCCGAAAGCTCGCGCAAAAGCTTCAATAACTGCTATAGGATTTTTGCGTTCAAATACGCTGTAAAAATCAAAGATAAAGAGAAAAATAAACTTATTATCTGGTAACCCTAGTGATTGTTTACTTGCTGTAGGTTCTGGTAGTGAGATACTATGTGTGACCTTAATGACTGGGATAGGTGATAGTGGGGCGATCGCCTCCACACTGTAACTGCTAGGAGTCCAGATTTCATCAAAAAGATTCAATGCAGGTAGCCATTCTTTGGGGAAATCTGGAAGTTCCCATGCCCAAAAGCCAATATTATATTTATTTTTAAAATATTCAATGCCTACAGAGTTGAGAAAAAAATTTATCATATCCCCATTCACATGAATAATATTAATTGGATAGGGATTATCATCGGAAAAATTTGTAAAAGTAGAATCTAATTTCCTATGATATGTATTAAAAGTGCAATTATTAATAACCAAAGGAATATTAACCGCCTCAAGTGCTCTAAGAGTGGATCTGACGCCTTCTCCTAGACCAAATTCACTGTTAACATAACCTGAAATGTTAACGCCGGGAAAACAACTCTTGGCTACGGATGAAATTTCTGTTTCTGTTTCTGAATGCATATTAGGCAATTACTTATTTTCGCTCAGTTGTTTGAGGTCATAATCAACCATTAACTCTACCAATTCCTTAAAAGAGTACTGAGGTTGCCAACCCAATTTGGTCTTAATTTTATCAATGCAACCAACCAATTGTACTGGTTCATCAGGACGGTAGAATGCTGGATCAAGTGAAACGTAATCTTGCCAATTGAGTCCAACACTGTTGAAAGCACACTCAACCAGTTCTCTAACTGAGTGCGTTTCACCACTGGCGATGATGTAGTCGTCAGGTTGCTCTTGCTGCAACATCAGCCACATGGCGTAAACAGCATCTTTGGCATAGCACCAGTCACGACGAGCATCGAGGTTACCTAATTTTATTTCGTTGGCTAAACCAAGTTTTATCTTGGCAGCTGCTTGGGTGATTTTCCGAAATACAAATTCTGCACCACGTCGTGCAGATTCATGCGTATAAGTGATACCACAGCAAGCGTAAAGCTTGTATTGTTGGCGATAGTTGACGGTCATCCAGTGAGCATAAGCTTTGGCGACACCGTAGGGGTTGCGAGGGCGAAAGGCAGTGCGTTCAGTTTGGGGTGATTCGTCGGGTTGACCGAAAACTTCGCTACTGGAAGCTTGGTAGAATTTGGCATCCGGTTTGCAGCGACGGATAGATTCTAGTAAGCGAGAGACGCCAAGAGCAGTGTATTCAGCAGTGAGGGCTGGTTGTGTCCAGGAGAGGGGGACATAGCTTTGGGAGGCGAGGTTGTAAATTTCATCCGGTTGTGTTTCAGTCACCACATCCATTAAGGAAGTTTGATCCAAAAGGTCGCCGGATACAATTTGGATCTGATTGAACAGATGGCTGACACGCTCCAAGTTACTTGTGCTGGAGCGGCGGACTAAGCCAAATACTTCGTAGCCTTTGGCTAGTAGTAGTTCAGCAAGATAAGAACCGTCTTGTCCGGTTAATCCAGTGATCAGGGCTTTTTTAGTCATTAATTTACCGTTTTGCTTATTAAGGCAGAAGATGTATCTGCTAAAACTCAGTCGAGCACGATAAGTTTTATTTTTTCCAGACTACCAAAATAACTCCACTCATAATGAAGGTCAAACCTATAAGGCGAATTAAGGGAATGGGTTCTTTGAATATGAAGTAACCCAGTAGGACTGAGAAAATATAAACGAGGGAGACGGATGGACCAGCAACGCTTAGGCTGACTCTGGTTAAAAGTAGGATATAAGCGAGAGCTCCTAGAGCGTAGCAAGTTAGCCCTATTAAAAGTTCAGGTGTTGTCAAGATGCTTAGAATGTGATTAACCGCATTCCCTGCATGAACTCTGCCTAACTTAAGTGCTCCTGCTTTTAAAAAAAACTGCCCTGCTACACTAGCTATGACTGACATCAGCAGTAAACTCAATTCTTGGAGTGTCACAAAGATGTCCTCTCTACTCTTTTTTGCTACTAATTAACATTTTATAATCTCGAGATTATGACTTTTCTTTAATTGAAAATTCCGTGACAAATGCAGCAAGATGTCGTTGATCTTTTCGGGCAAATGTTCCTTTATATTGGTTCCACTTCTTATATTTAAATAGTACGGTATTGTCTCCTTCGTTCCCAAGAAATTCGATGCTACGCTTGAATGAGTCATCTTTTTTTATTGCAGCTAAGTGATCTACAGTGGCTCCATTGATTTCTATAACTATATCCTGATTATCAATAGGATTGCTCAAGCTAAAAAACAACATTAGTGATTGAGGTTTCTGCAGCTTAAACTTTAGGCGAGTTTCCGGACCTAAAGCCCAACGCCAAGTGCCACTTTGAGAATTTTGCTCTATTGTGCTTAAACCATTAATAGTTAAACCATAAGGTGAACTGAACTTAAGCAAGTCAGTTTCAGATAAATCTAAGAAAGGGTCAAACCTTAATTTAGTACCCAACGCTAAGTCAACTTCATTTCTTAATTCAGAAGGTTTTTTTATAAATTGAACATTGCCTGCTCCAGGAACCTTAGTCTCGATATTAGGAGTACCAAAACGTGTATAAAATTCATTAACGCAAGTTTCTGGTAACAAATCTACATAAAGATTAATCCCAGCAAAATCATTGAACTTATAGAAATCTGTAAAAAAGGACCATTCCTCTGGACGAAAGCAGCGCCTTTGTTTTGAAGCTTTTGAAATATCTGGGTTGTCGGGTAAAAATAGTTTGTCCCAACCCGCTTGAAGATATGGTTCTATCTGAGAAGGATGCAACCTACCAAAGTACTGCCCCATGACTTTTTTCTCATGAAACCTTCTTAAAGCAAAAATTGAAGCATTTTTCCAAAAGTATGGGCAAAGCTCTGGACTACCGACACCGTTTCCGCCTTGTGCACAAAATGGCCAATCCAGAACGGCTTCTCCTGGTTGATCTTTTACATAATTCATGTATGTAAAAAATTTCTGGTCTAACACGTATGGTTGATAATTTAGCTTGAATGAATAAGCTGTATAAATCTCAGTAGAAGCTAGAAGCACTAACATTCCTGTAATTAATTGCTTACTACGAGATTGCAACCAGTTCAAATTGATATGCAAGGCGAAGATACCAAGTATAACTGGGTAAATGACAGTAGAACGACCTGCAACTCGATTGAAGGAAAACCAAGGAAATATTTTAAGAGTTGGTAAATTAGTTGGGTGGTAAACAAGGCAAAGGAGGAAAATAATAATTAGGGGCACAAAGATGATCATTCGTTTACGTGCCTGCCATATTCCTAAAATCCCAAGAATAAGTAGGGACAAACCAGGGCTTCCATCAACTAAAGCCTCTGGTAAATCCCCAAAAATTTGTTGATCTTTGAGTGTTTCGGGATTAAAGAAAGGTAAAAAGGGAATTACTAACCTCAAGGGACTAGTCCACCAAGCTCCTGTAATAACTCCTGTAAAGTCAAAACTTTTAGCTTCCTTAAAAATTTGAAAAACTAAAGGTAAATATACATATGCGGTGACAACAGAAAATCCCACTAACAAAAGATATGTGCGACGGTTTGAAAAAAACTCTGTCCTCCAGTCTATTAAATAACTTTTAAATAAGCCGATTAACTTTTGCCTTGATTTCAATTTTCTATATAAAACTATTGAAGCAATGTAAAGGAGCGAAATACTAAAAGACATAAGTGCGTAGCCAGCTATATATCCTAACTCCTGACCCATAGACAAGAGCAATAGACATACTCTTAATAAAACGAGTTTTAAAGATAAATGTTGCTTCAAAGCAACCCTTTTAACTATTAGAAAATCTGCTATAAAGCTCAGCACAGTCCAGTGAATTACTGAATAGCTCAACTGTATTGGATACTTATAAAGTGCGTAAAAATTAAAGAAGGAAATTATTAATGTAGAGCCGCTGGCACGAACAAAACCGTAATCCCACAATAACAGTCTAAAACTTCCTATTGCTGTAACTAATAATGTTAAAAGATAGTAGATCTGTATCCAGGGTCCCATTCCAAAAAAAAATTCAAAACCCGCATAAAATATATCTCTTTCTATACCCCAAGGCTGAAATACACTATTGGTACCATAGGGATAAAATACTTGGTTATTAACAAGATTAAGGTGAGGAAATGGAGTAAAAGTTAAATTTTTTAATAAGTAAAAGCCTGCATATTCCCATTGTTCTTCATCACCAAATCCAATTAAAGGCGAAAAATTTTTAATAATTAGTAAAAAATGAGAAATATAAGCAAATACAAGGACCAAAAAATACCAAAAAAATATCTTATATTTGTCTTTTACTCGTATCATAATTACCTAAACTTACTTACTAAAAAAGATGAAAAGCCATTATTTATGACTTAAAAGAAATTGATGAATCTTTAGTATAAAATAATGAAAATCTCGTTTTGGCAGAAAAACAAAGTTATTCCTTCCATTTAAGATTAAGAATATGAAAGAAAAAGATATAGTTATCAGTTGTAGAAAAATAATGAAAGACAACCCAGCAACATAAGGAGCCCAATTAGGAACAGCTACTCTGACTATGTAAACTACAATAATAATTATCATACTAAGTAACATCAGTAGAATAGCTAGAAGTAGAGCTTTGACACCTATAACATCACCATATATAGAAATTGCACTAAGACCATGCATTATTAAAGACACAAAGTTCATCTTTGATCGTCCAGTTATACGACTACTACGTTTACATGGAACAGTTACAAAAGGAATCCTGGCTTTCAAGATTCCTGCAGCATAATGATTCCAAATTTCTGATACCACAACAATCCGTCGTAAACTATCAAAAGGAATAATACTAAAATTACCCATTTCTATCTGTTCACCCGTAAGTAATATAAATAAGGATTTATATATTTTATAAAATAATCTAAATAGCAAAGTTTCGGAACGTTGAGTACGTCTAGCAAATACTATTTTTGAAAATTTTTCTTCGCTACATTTAGAAACAAGTTTAGGAATATCTCTTGGATCATCCTCTCCGTCACTATCCATTACAACAATTGCTTGACAGTCAATATTAGCTTCAATGTATGCTAGTCCTACAGCAATTGCTCTTTGATGGCCAAGGTTTCTTGTCAAATCCAAAATATATATTTGATTTATAGCTTTGGTGTCAGATATTTTTAGAATTCCCTGAAAACTTATTGTTGAACCATCATTTAATAGATAAATATCAGCATTAATATTTTCGCTATACAATATTTCGTCTATTTTCATGACTAAAATACTTAAAGATTCCCAGTCATTAAATACTGGAATCACTATAATGATAGAATAACTATACATAAATCGAATCCAAGATTGATTTGAGACTTTTGACTTCCGCTAAATTTCATGAAAGATAAACTACTAGTCTTTATTACTTAGTTAATTGCTGAAAGTATGGATATTATGGATAGTTTAAAGAGATTTGTCAATGATTTCCAAAAGATTATTTTTGACGCTTTTAAAAGCATAATTATCTACGACATATTTCCTGGCTATCTCACCCGTTTCAGTCAGATGATTCTGATTTGCCATTATTTCTTGTATTGCTTTAGCAAAGTCTTCATAGCTAGAATAAATATTACCGCCACCACTACGTGCAACGTGTTCAACCAACACTTGACAAGAGCCATTGACTAAGACAGGAGTACGTTGAGCCATTGCCTCCAAAGTGACTATGCTAAAACTTTCATAGGGTGAAGGCATAACAAAAATAGAAGCTCCAGCCATAAGTTGAAATTTTTCTTCTGATGAAACAAAGCCTCTAAATTCAATGTCTGAATGAGATGGTATTTCCATTTCAGCTTTACCTGTCAAAATTAAACGCAAGTTTGATGGCTGACTTTTCTTAAACTGAATGAAAAAATTTATTAAGTCATTACATCCCTTACTTGGATCAACACGACCACAGTAAAGTAAATAAGGGTATTCAGCTTTGAAAGGACTACAAGGTAGCGTTTCAACTCCCATAGAGACAACACGACCCGGTAATTCTCCCCATAAGTTTTCTCCTACAAGTTTTTCAGCATTAGTCAACCAAATCCAAGAGCGAATTCGGCGATACATATACTTATAAGCAGTCAGATATGCAGCTGGCTCATCATGGAGTGTTGGGACTAGCAGAACCTTGGATAATGGAACCTGAGTCACTCCAAAGTAAGTGGTTGGATAAAGATAAGTTGCAAATATGATAGCCTCATAGTCAGTAGACCGCTCTCTCAAAAAAGACAGCATCGGTTCTGAGTAAGGACCTTGACGGCGAATAAATTCTTCCTGCAGCGCGATACTCCAAGGTATGAGTTTGCTATTGTCTGTCTGAGTTTGTTTCCGGTAATTAAACTCTCGTAGAAGTCGTTCATGTATTCTGTGCCAGTACTCACTTCGCCCTATAGTTACCGGAAAGCGATAAACGTTTATGCCTTGCTTTGTTTCACAACCCGGAGATAGTACATTAGCCCAAGTTATATAATCTAATGCCGTTGTTGTAATGACATCAACTTTAAATTCATCACTCAGCAAAGTAGCATATTGCCATGCTAAAGCTTCTGAGCCTCCTACTATGCTTTCATGGCATCTTTGAACAACAATTGCAATCTTTTTCATTCTATGTTTTTAATAATTTCTAGAAAACTGGTTTCAATTTGTTCATTTGTAAAAGCTTCGTTGTATCGCCGCCATCCAAGTTCACCAAGATTGGCACTAATCATTTCATCCCTAGCTACACAGTCTACTGACCCAGCCAGTAGGTAAGGATCTGGTTGGTTCCAAACCAAACCTGCTTTTCCTACTGTGTAAGGAATTGCAGTTGAACCGTAAGCTACAATTGGCAATTTCATTGCCATAGCTTCGACCAGTGGGACACAAAACCCCTCATGTTCACTGGTAATCATAAAAATATTAGAGACAAGATAGTAGGCTTTAAGAGCTTCGATAGAAACTCCTCCTGTAAAGACTACTGAATCTTGTAAACCCAAATCGCTAACCTTTTGATAAATAAATGTAGTGTAACTGTTTAAGCGATCGTCTTCTTTTCCAACAATGAAAAGGCGACTGTCTCTGTTATAGGTAGTGTGATAAATGTTAAAAGCATCAATTAGGGTTGCGTGTCCTTTATTAGGAGCGAAACGACCAACCATTAAAATGTTGACTTTTCCATCTATGTATCTATCTAAAACGCTAATATCCGCGTCTATATATTGCAAATCTTCAATATGGTGGAAAGGAGGTAACACCAAAATATTGTCTTTTGGAACCTTGAGAAAATATAATTCAGACGCATTATATTCGGAATCAGCTAAGTAGAGAGCGCCCTGTATAGCAGCGATATGTTTCAGTTGTTCTCGTCCGGCACTACAGACGCTAGTATATTCTGCACTAATATTTTCATAAAAGTTTGGTGGAGTGACATTATGGTATTTTACAACCTTGTTACAATTAATCTCTAGCAGTAGATTAAGAGCATCATCCCAACCTACGGAATAGTGATAAATTAAAATGTCAGATTTTCTTTGTAAAAATTTTCTAATTTCTTTTACATGCTTAATTTTCTGTCTTTCACTGCTCCAGCTTGCTGCGAATACCTGAACTTCATAACCATTTTTAATTAGGGATTGATGCATCCCTATGACATCATTGCTGACAGCATCTCCATCTGCAATACACGGTGTTAAAATAGCAACTTTAGTCACGGTTGATATCCTATAATAGGGAATCCTGAAAGTTCACTGTTTATTTTAGGATAATTCGAGCCTATTGTGAAACTTTAGAGTTCGCTATTTACCCATTTTTGTAACCAATCACAGCATAGTCCTGTGGTCCATGAAAGTAATTATTAAAGCGTTCTACCAAGGGAGAAGCATCTAATATTTCCTCTTCTGGGTAAGGATGCAGCTTCATAGTTGTGACTCTAGAAAGGCCCCGCGACTCTGCCATAAACTTAATCATGGCACTTGGTAAAGGATTGCGATGAGTGGGATCTAAGTAAAATGTATGACTACCTACTAATACATTTTCTGGATTCGGTGTTTCAAAAATAGCTAGACCTCCTGGACTAAGAACCCTAATAGTTTCATCAAACAACTTAATCAATACTTCAAATGGCAAATGCTCAATAATATGAAATCCAGTGACCGCACCTAAACTCGCATCTGGTAAAGACTGCAAATATGTAATAACATCTGATTCCATCACCTCCAATTCCCTAGTTCTACACTGTTCTAGCATTACCCTGTTGATATCTATACCCCTTGCCGTGTATCCAGACTCACGCAGCAACTCCAGCCACTCACCACGACCACAGCCAACATCTAAAATGGGTAAGTTCGGTGTACCTATCTTTGCTTCTTCAATTATGGGTAAGTAGACTCTGAACCTGTTAAGGATATCTTCACGACTACCTCGAAACTGGTCTTCAAAAGCTACGTATAACGCATCTAGCGAATGTTGTTCCTCATTAGCAAGAGTTTGCAACTGTTCTTGGGTAAAAGGTTCTGGTAACCGTTTCTGTGCTTCTTCCAAAAACATAGTTATTAAGCGCTTTTGCTGTATGAGGTCATTTTTCAGGTAATCATCATTTTTCAAATGACGCTTATCCAGATCTTCCACACGAATACTTACAACACCTAAGCGTTCATTGATTGCTTGTAGGCGAGTATCTACATGACCTAAGCGTTCATCTGTTCCTTGGAGATGTGTATCCACGGTTTTTAGATGCTCATCTATTAGTTGTCTATGACTATTTGCAGCATCCAAACGCTGTTGTATGTCACTTATCGAACTATTTACTTTCGTATTAAAATCATTCCATCTGTTATCTATGTTTGGAATACGGTTACATACAGCACTTAAGCGCTCTTCCATTGCTTGTAAACGAGTATCTACAGTGTCCAAATGAATATTCACTGTACTAAAGCGCTGATCAAGCTGAGTTTTCAAATTTGTTACTTGTTCTATAAGTTGTCGATTCAGCAGCACATATTCTTTTAAAGCACGGATGACATTAAAATTAACTTCTCGTTGGTCTTTAAAGATAAAATTTAGTAGTTTTAAAGCAATATTTTGGAAAGGTTTACTTAGATTAAGAGGAAATTTATTAAGGTTATCAGGCCATTTAGTGCGGGTAATAGCTCTAGACTCTGCATTAAAGAGCAAAGTGTTAATGTGATTGAAAATATTATGATGAAATGTTGCTGTACTATTAGATATTTCTGGCTTCTCTGTTGTAATTTTTCTTACTTGAGGTTCTCTGGGACGATTAGCGACTTCCTCCCGAATTTTCTGCATTAATTCATCGACGTTAAATTCAGGATGATTTGTATCATTTCTATCATTAGTCATTTTATTAGCCTACCTCGAATACCCTTATTGATTTAATGTAAAAGATTAATTAGAGCTACTATTGTTTACACTACACTAATTAAAATGTCCTCCATTAACTGAGATGGGGCTGTATCAAACCAACGAACTCCTTCCTGCACGAGGCTAACTCTCAAAATATAATTACCTTTGTTAGGTAATGACTGAATTTTAGCTAGATATGTTTCTTTTGCTCTTTGATTTAATAACGATTTGAAACCTATAGGTTGAGCCTTATCTAAGGGAGGAAATATCTTTGTTCGCTCACCATCAAAAACAATGTAATGAGTAGCCTGTTCGTTCATCCAGTGGTAAGTAATGTGAACAGGATGCGAACCATAACTGTGGAAACTAAATTCAGTCTTATTTTCTATTTCTAACTGAATTTCAAACTCACTATTTACCCTGACTTCTGCCGGATAATCTTTAAGGAATATTTTTAGTTTGCCTGCGGGAATAGGCGGTAAAACAGAAATTTGTAATTTATTTTTCAACTCTTGCTGATCTATGGGTCGATGAGAGGCGATCGCAAACAAACTAGGAGCAGCACACATTTCTCTTATGGAAAATTTTCTCACTAGACTTCCGCCTGGATCGTCTATGTGAGCAAACCATAAATATACATACTTAAAATATTGACTTAACTGCTTTTTTAAAACTCTTGGAGATTGTTCGTTGATATGCATCAACATCTCATATCTTGAGCGTGGTTCTGGTGATAGATATGCTCCAACAGAGGCAGCAATTCTTCTTTTACGTTGATAGTCGTACTTGTAATACCAAAAATTAGGAAACGTGTGCACAACGAATAAACCATCTGACTTGAGATGTTGTGCTGTTTTATAATAAAGCTTATCTAGTTCCTCTCTAGATAAATGTTCAATCACATCAGATGCGACGACTAAATCGTAATTTTCTGATAACGATACACTACAAACATCATCACAAATAAATTGGACGTTGGCTTTAAGATTGTCTTCGCCATCAAAACAATTTTTTGCCAATTCAATCGCATTATCTGAATAGTCAACAGCTGTAACTGTAAAGCCTTTACGAGCGAAATAGAAACTCAATTCACCTCGACCGCAACCTAGGTCAAGGACACGTCCTGTTTTCTTTAAACTAGCAATAGTGGCAACAGATCTGAGTCTTGGATCTTCTAATTTTTTCCCATGATTTTTTTTGTACACATCATAGCCGCCACAATCCTGAGTGTAATACTCAGTTGTGTAAGTTTGACGAATCGCTAGACTAGAATTGTCACTGTGGTCGTTATCTTGACTATATTGTCTTAAATAATCTTCTGAAACCTTTATGAGTAACTCTCCGGCATAGCCTGGTATGACGCCATACCAATCTAGGATGTCAGCGTAGCGAAATAAGAAGGAACTCACTGCCTGAAAATTTTGCTGCGTCCACAGATATCCATCTACCAGTACATAGCGTCCCTGCTTGATAGCAACAGTCAAATCATGAAATGAACCATCTCCATCTTGTTGCCCATCCACATGAATAAGGTCGTAGATATCATGAGGAAAGCGTTGCATAGTTTGTGTGTCAGCAACAAGAAATTCGTTAGAAAATTCAGTGGTAATTTTTTTTGCCCAATGAATTGCTCCTTTTACGCCACCATAGGAGTCTGTATCTAAATCAATACCAACATAATGAGCAGCAGGGTTTCCATTGAGAAATGCGGCTGCTGAATAACCAAAGCGTACTCCTATTTCTAGAATAGAAGCTGGTTTTAGGACATGGGCGATCGCCCACTTTAATTTGTAGTAATCAACCCACTCATAAAAAAGATGCCGTAGCGGATCATCTGGATTCGCAGTTTTTCTAAAATCATATTCTGTTTTTTTTGCCTGCTGAATTATATAATCAAACATAAGTATGCCGGAAAATTGAAAGATGAGGAGAAAGATTTACCATACCTGACCAAAGTATAGCTTCTTTATTTTTTAGAACTTTTAAAATAGCCACATTATGGGCATATACTAATGTTTGTTTGAATGAAGTTTGCCCACAGGCACTATCGGCAACACCAACAGTAATTGTGTATTCACCCTCCATCAAAGGAACTTGAAACTTAAAGCGAACCTCCAATAATGTCTCGCTTTCCACTTGACCTACTGTTTGTCCCATACAGAAAGTGTTTGTTTCAAACACAACCTCTCCAAGTCGATCCCTAATTTTAAAACCGATATGTGGATCGTCAAAAGATTTTAAAAATAATAGTCCTATACTTAACTCGACAGATCTATCACTAATAACAGCTTCAGTTTCTTGGTCATCTTCATTGAAAAATTTAATAAAATTTAAACTAACTTCAGGCAAATTAATAACAACTTCTTCTAATTCTTCTTGAGCAACTGAGAACTTTTTATTTTCCTGTAATATTCCATAATTAGAGTTTGATTTCGTCTGAATTTCTAATTTCTCTGGCTGCACATCCATTTTTTGCAGTAGCTTTGCTTGATATAAATCAATGACTTGCTTTGGTTTTGCATCCAGCACTAATTGCCCTGCTTCCATTAACACGGCTCTATGGCAAAGTTTGTATACAGCCATTGAATCGTGGGAAACAAATAAAAGTGTTGTTCCTAAATCTCTCAGTGTTTTGATTCGATCAAAACATCTTTGCTGGAAATAAATATCACCTACTGCCAATGCTTCATCCACAATGAGAATGTCAGGATTAACACTGACTGCCACCGCAAAAGCCAAACGGACAAACATACCACTAGAGTATGTTTTTACAGGCTGGTCAATAAAATCTCCAATATCTGCAAACGCGGCAATCTCATCAAACTTATCTTCTATTTCTTCGTGGCTTAATCCCAACAACCGCCCATTAAAAAAGACATTTTGCCGCCCTGTAAACTCAGGATTAAACCCACTACCAAGCTCCAACAATGCTGAAACCCGCCCATTCACCTGTACTTCCCCTGTTGTGGGTGTCAGCGTTTTGGCAATAATTTGCAGCATCGTACTTTTGCCAGAGCCATTTTGACCAATAATTCCCAAAGTCTCTCCTTTGGGAATTTCTAGGTTAATATCCCGCAATGCCCAAAACTCCTGAGCGCTGCTCTTTCCCGGTAGCAAAATTTCCTTGAGCCGATCTACCGGACGAGCATACCGCTTGTAGCACTTCGAGACATTCTTCAATGAAATTGCAATTTCCTCACCCATAGCACGTACACATTGGCACATCCGAAATACAATGTTCTCAATCAAAAATCATCAACTAAGCCATAAAACTCACCAGGCTTTGTCGAGTAATAACGTTATCTTGCACTATAGAGTGTTCATTGCCATTGGGAGATGTCAGCCCTAAAGCTTGCAAGTCTGCCTCAACCATCAACTTTACTAAATCTTCAAATGTGACTGTCGGCTCCCACCCCAGCTTGCGCTTCGCTTTACTTGCATCTCCAATCAACAGTTCAACTTCTGCTGGGCGCAAATACCGCTCATCAAACTCCACGTAATTTTCCCACTGAAGGTTAACGTACCCAAAGGCAATCTCTAAAAACTCGCGTACAGAGTGAGTTTCGCCTGTTGCAACCACATAATCATCTGGCTCGTCCTGCTGCAACATCAACCACATTGCCTGTACGTAATCCTTTGCGTATCCCCAATCTCGCTTGGCATCCAAGTTGCCCATGTAGAGCTTTTTCTGCTTGCCTGCTAAAATCCGCGCCACAGCCTGTGTAATCTTGCGTGTAACAAAAGTCTCTCCCCGCCTTGGCGACTCATGATTAAACAAAATCCCATTACTGGCAAACAGCCCGAAGGATTCGCGATAGTTCACCGTCTGCCAGTGAGCATATACTTTTGCACAAGCATAGGGACTGCGGGGATAAAACGGGGTTGTCTCCGACTGGGGTACTGCCTGCGCCTTACCATACATCTCAGATGAGCCTGCTTGGTAAAAGCGTACTTCAATCTTCGTGCGCTGCTGATAATCCCGAACTGCTTCCAACAGGCGTAACGTTCCCATACCTACGGCGTCAACAGTGTACTCAGGCGAGTCAAAACTTACCCGTACATGAGATTGTGCCCCAAGATTGTAGATTTCAATCGGTTGCACCTGTTCAAGGATTCGTCGCAGCGTCGTCCCATCAGTCAAATCGCCATAATGCAAAAATAGTCGTGCATCCTCACTGTGTGGATCAGTGTAAATGTGGTCGATGCGATCAGTGTTGAAGGTTGAGGTACGGCGAATGATGCCGTGAACTTCGTAGCCTTTTTCCAATAGGAATTCACTGAGATAGGAACCATCTTGCCCTGTAATTCCGGTAATCAGTGCCCGCTTCCGCTGAGTCATGCTTTCCTTGTCCTATAAATTTAATAAGTTAAATACCTAATTGATGCTACGACATAAGTTGCATTTTCGATCCATTGAGCGGTAGTATGCCTGCTACAGCACATCAGCAAAGGCTGGTTTCAACCGTTTATAAACCCAGAAACCGCAACAAAAGATAATCGTAGAAACGGCGGAAGCCACTCCCCACTCACCCCAATGTTTAACTTCCCCAACTAAAATCAGATCACGATAAACTTCCGCGATCGCCGTCAAGGGATTTAACCAAAACACCCAGTCCCGAAATTCTGGTGGTATGGACGATGCTGGATAAACAATTGGTGTGAGATATAACCAAAGCTGTAAGATGACTCCTAACGTCTGGGGTATATCTCGCAGAAATACCGTTAGTCCTGCTGTCAAATAACCTAATCCCGCTGTTAACAATAACTGTGGTAGCCAAACCAACGGTAACAGTGCCAAAGTTGTATGTAAAGCCTGATTTTGTACCGCCACAAAAAAAATCAACGCCATTAAACCAAAGGAACTCTCAATGAATGTTGATAAAATTGGCACTAGTGGTAACAAAGCTAAAGGAAACACAACCTTCTTGACTAAATTCGGTTGTCCGATCACCGAAGTAGACGCCTGCATCAGCCCGCCACTAAATGCGATCCAAGGCAGCAACCCTGCAAATAGCCACAAACCAAAGGTAAAATTATTTTCTGGTAAACCTTTAAGGCTCAACTTTACCCTTAGGACAATTGAAAACACATAAGTATAAATCAGTAACTGCGCTAGCTGATTTAACAAAGGCCATAAATTTCCTAAAACAGAACCCTTGTAGCGTGCATCCAAATCCCGTCGCACCAAAGTTCTGAGTAAATCGAATTTTGCCCACCAATTTTCGTTAATTGGTAGAATGCGCTTCAGCATCCCTGCCTTTCGGACAACTCCTCGCATTGTTCGCAACAATTCCAGCTTCCTCGCTCACTACCTACACACCAAATTTGTTTCAATGAAGCCTAAGAGCTATGAAAGTTCCCATCGTACTTCTATTACAAGAATAAGTTTTTTTTGTAAAATTGCGCTTAAATTACCTTGTAGATTATACGATTAATTGGATATTTTGCAGCATATTTTCTCTCCTATTTCCACTAAAAGCGAACTAAGTCAAACTCTCAAAGATTAATTCCTAACAATCGTCACTGTTAAGTCAATTGCTACACAAATAGCTGGTTGTTGGCACTCTGTGTTAAATATCAAACAAGTATTGCTTCACGTTCAAAGCAAGTTATCCGGATCAATCCCCTGATTACGCAAATATTCCGCCAGTTTCTCAGCCCGTTGGCGTTCTTGTTCAACTTGCTCTGCAGGTGTTGGTTTCCATTGATGACTCGCATCGTACCAACGCAGCCATAAACCTGTTGTCTTCTCGTAGGAACCTTGCCAAAGTCCCAAGGTAAGACTTCTTGGGGTGGACGGGGTGGATCAGTTTGATACATGAGTGCTACCTCTAATTTCAACTTTGCAAGAGTTAAGGTTATTCTCACCAAGTCCCTCATCTCCCTACTCCCTCTCATGTCCCACATTCAGCTACACTGAGTCTTGGTTTGTTGTGTAGTAAGTTGGCATGGAAATCGGACAAAAAGTTAAAGTCGTTCGTTTGCGCGATCGCGTATCTCCCCCTGTTGTGAAAAAGCTAGGACAAGTCGGCACCATCGAAGGCTTCAAAATGACCGATAGTAGCGGTGTTGGCGTAGTGGTCAAGTTTGAAGATAATTTTGCCACTTGGTTTTTTGAAGATGAACTCAAACTCGTGCAGTAGGGGAGAAGCTACTAAAACAAGCCGAGTGCTAAGTTGGAGTTGAAGAAACCAGCGGTAAACATAGGAATCAAGTAATGGCCCTGATACTGACATTTTTGGGCAAAGGCGGCAGCGATCGCACGAAAATTGCGATCGCCGCAGCCAAATTATTGGCAACTCAAGGCAAGCGTGTTCTCCTAGCTGGACAGCCAGAACCAGCATTGTCAATCCTGCTGGGAGCAACTCTTGGTCCTGATCCCCAAGAAATTGGTCCCAATCTCCAAGTTGTGCAGTTCCAAACAGCAGTGCTGTTAGAACGCAGCTGGGAGGAAGTGAAAAAATTGGAGGCGCAATACCTCCGCACCCCCATTCTGAAAGAGATTTATGGTCAAGAATTGGCAGTCTTGCCCGGGATGGACAGCGCCCTTGCCTTGAATGCTATTCGAGAGTATGACGAAAGCGGCAAATATGACGCGATCGTCTATGATGGCTCAGGCGACTCTTCCACCGTGCGGATGTTGGGGATGCCAGAGTCTCTCAGTTGGTATGTGCGGCGGTTTTACCAATTGTTTATCAATTCTGACTTAGGAAAAACAATTTCCGAATCGCCCTTGATTCAACCGCTGATTAGCACGTTTCTCAACGTCAACTGGACATCAGATAACTTCTCCCAACCCACCAACAAAATCAATAATATTTTGGACAAGGGAAAAGCCGCCCTTGCCGATCCCCAACGCATTGCTGCTTTCCTAGTCACGACCAATGATCCTGTGGAAGTGGCTACAACCCGCTATCTTTGGGGTAGTGCTCAACAAGTTGGTCTCACTGTTGGCGGCGTTATCCTTGTGTCTTCTGACACAACTGTTAACTTAGGTGAGGAATTTACTCCCTTGCCAGTGAGTGTTGTTCCAGATGCAAAAGTGGGTGAGTGGCAACCGCTGATCGATGCCCTACCTAACTTTGTGGCGCAAGCGGTACAGGCTCCCAAGCCTATAGAAGTAGACGTTCAGACGCGTCAGGTACGCCTATTTTTGCCTGGATTTGACAAAAAGCAGGTCAAACTGACTCAGTATGGTCCAGAAGTCACTGTGGAAGCAGGAGACCAACGGCGTAATATCTTCCTACCTCCTGCCTTAAGTGGCAGATCTATCACTGGAGCAAAGTTTCAAAATAATTATTTGATAATCTCCTTTTAAAAGAGTTAGGAATTAAGAGTTATGAGTAGGAATTGAAAGTCAAAAGTAACAACTAAAAAGAAATTTATTTTCACTTTTGACTTTTGACTTTACTCATAACTCATAACTTAATAACTCATAACTCATAAGCAAGTACGCCTTATGTCTGAATCAACTCCGATTACGCCAGAACCAAATTCACCTGAAGCACTAGACTCGGTAGCACCAACAGAGTCCGTCAATGCTGCTATGACTCGTGGTGCCAAAACTAGGCAACTCCTAGGAATGAAAGGTGCAGCACCAGGGGAAACCGCAATTTGGAAAATCCGCCTGCAACTGATGAAGCCCATTACCTGGATTCCTCTAATATGGGGGGTAGTTTGCGGTGCGGCTTCCTCTGGTGAGTACACATGGACGCTGGAAAATGTATTGAAGGCAGCAACTTGTATGTTGCTGTCGGGACCATTGCTGGCGGGTTACACGCAAACCCTGAATGAATACTACGATCGCGAAATTGACGCTATCAACGAACCTTATCGCCCAATTCCCTCTGGAGCTATTCCCTTATCCAAGGTAATTACGCAGATTTGGGTATTAGTTGTTGCTGGTATTGGTCTAGCATTTGTTCTAGATTTTTGGGCAGGTCATGAGTTCCCCACCATTACCGTAACCGCCTTGCTAGGTTCCTTCATAGCATACATCTATTCGGCACCACCTCTGAAGCTAAAACAGAACGGTTGGTTCAGCAGCTATGCCCTTGGTGCTAGCTACATCGCCTTGCCTTGGTGTACTGGTCATGCTTTGTTTGGGGAACTCAATTGGAAAATTGTGGTTTTTACCGTGGTTTATAGTTTGGCTGGTTTGGGTATTGCCATTGTCAATGACTTCAAGAGTGTAGAAGGCGATCGCAAGTTCGGATTAAAGTCATTACCTGTAATGTTTGGTGTTACCACCGCCGCTTGGATTTGTGTGGTGATGATTGATGTGTTTCAAGCGGCGATCGCTGCTTATCTCATCTACATCCACGAGAATTTGTACGCAGCAATTCTCTTACTACTCGTCATCCCGCAAATCACCTTCCAAGATATGTATTTCCTGCGTGATCCCCTGAAAAATGATGTCAAATACCAAGCAAGCGCCCAACCATTCCTAGTCATAGGAATGCTCATTGCTGGTTTAGCAATTGGTCATGCTGGTATTTAACTTATACCTCTAAAGCGAGAAGTTAGGAGTAAGGAAAAAAGTAACAGTTAAGAGTAAGTAGTGAGACCAGTGCCAATGACGGTGAGTCCAGCGCTATGCAGGAGGGTTTCCCGAACTCACACCGACTGGCTCTCCCGTTGGGCTTTCCCGATCCAGGCAACTGGCTCTCGCGTTGGGTGAGGAGTCAAAATGAAAAGCTCCTAACTCCTAACTTAAAAATGAAAACTCGTAACTTTTGTCAGGACTTGCCGTGTTACAACTACTGTATTATCTGTTTCATTTCATTCATTTTCTTCAGCCTTTGATAATCCCTATTTGCTTTTTCTCTGCTTGGGCACTCATTATTCTGGTTGGCTGGAGTATGTGGACGGCAGCACGGGATAGTCTCAGTACAGCGCAGCAAATGCATCAAATACCTTGTACAGGCTGCCAGTATTTTACCAATGATTACCATCTTAAATGCACCGTTCGTCCCTCTGTTGCCAATACAGAAGAAGCGATCAGTTGTATCGATTATCAACCAAAGACGAATTCTATGTTCTATTAAGAGCATTTTCTTAGTTTCTTAGTGTTTTAGTGGTTCCATTAAAGATGGAGATATACAAATGCACTAAGAAGCTAAGTGGGCATTGCTCCGCCAAGAAACAATGCTTAATTGTTAGGAATAACCGATTATATAAAAAAATAATACCATAGGCGCAAAGAAGATGAACTTGTCTAGTGAAACCAGGCAAAAGCGCCTTTTTGTACCCCGACTGTTTGCCTTCTCTCTGGGAATCTTTTTACTTTGCTCCTCAGCAACTTACGCCCAGCAACGAGTAGAAAACTCCTGTTCTGAAAAATTCGTTGCTAGCAAGTGCGTTGACCGTTTGTCAGAGATATTGCCAGAACTGGCACAAGCAAATATTGTCTATTTAGGAGAAACTCATGATAATCCAGAAGATCACAAAAACCAGCTAAAAATAATTCAACAACTCTACAAACGCAATCCTAAAATTAGTATTGCGCTCGAAATGTTTCAACGACCTTATCAAGAGGTTATCAATCAATATCTGGCAGGAAAACTTACTGAAAAAGAACTCATAGAGAAAAGTGAATATGCAAAACGCTGGGGTTTTCCTTGGGAAAATTACGCGCCAATTCTTAAGTTTGCTAAAGAAAAACAACTCTCCGTTATAGCTTTAAACACACCTTCAGAAATTACCCGCAAAGTTGCCCGCGAAGGTTTACAAAGTCTAACATTATCTGAACAAAAATTGATTCCACCCTTGTCAGAAATTCACACAGATAACGAGGAATATCGCCAACAGTTGCAAGCAGCCTTTCAACAACATCAAGCTGGTAATCATGGTAACAGTGCAGATGTGGAAAACTTTTTCCAAGCGCAAGTTGTGTGGGATGAAACAATGGCAGAAGGAATTGCCAAATTTGTTAAAACTCACCCAAATTATCAAGTTATTGTATTAGCTGGACAGGGACATATCATTTATGGCTATGGTATCCCTAACCGCGTTGCCCGTCGCCTCAAGGCTGAAAAATTCACTCAGCGTTCTGTCTTGCTGAGTCCACCCGATGAGACACAACCTAAAGAGAAAAAAGCAATAGCAGATTTTATATTGCAGGGAGGACTACGCTGACGATTTTGTAATTACGGCAATTTTTATTTGTAGGAAGTACACCTGTTGTAAGCCAGCAACTTGTCCACTATCAAAGTTAGAGCTTTAAGCTTGAATATTATAGGTGCGATGAAAGGCGATTGCCCAAGGCTTCGCCGTAAGCGCTCAGCCGAACGGGGCAGTGGCTGAGTCCCTCGCGGTGCGGCACGGCTGAGTGCTGAGTCCTATGCCTTCGGCACGGCTAAGTGCTGAGTCCTTCGGACACGCTCTTGCAACGCACACGCCAAGGGCGAACGCCGTTCACGTAGTGTGCCCGAAGGGCTTACGCACACGCTACGCGTATGCCTAACGGCACGCTTTGCGCTTACGCCAATCGCTGTATTGATGCTACGCGATCGCCTTTTGGGTGCTGTTCCTTGCCCAATCGCGCATTATATTTAAAATAAGTTGTTAGAAACTGCACTCATCAACTCCAACTGTTTCTACGTTCCCAATACTGGGCAACTCTTTCTTCCCACTGCTGCCAATATTCTTTCATGGCTTCTGGCTCAAACCAAAATATCTCAGCTTCTCTCCCCGGTATCGCTACAACTAACAAAGCATGATTCACTTTAATATTATATTCTTGGTAACACTCGTTAACTGCTCCTATATAAGCTGTTAATTGCAGCGGATGTTCGTACAAACGCTCAATTGAACCTTTAGGTTTGTCTGCTGTTTTCCACTCGCAAACGCAGGGAATTCCTTTATAACTAGCAACACAATCTACTTTGCCGGAATAGCTCATGTTGTAGTGAAAAACTGAGCCTTCCACAAGTTTCACTGTGTCAACTTCTTCTAAAACAGGTTTGATACTTTCCCAATAAGCAACACTACCTTCCGGACAAACAGGGTTTTCACCAAGTAGAAAACGTTCAATTTGTTTGTGGGTTTGCGTTCCTCGACGACTCGCACCTGTGGTAATTCTCGTAGCTTCTTCTGTTCCAACACGCGCTTTCCAGTTTAATAACCTATCACGTTCCTCTTGTGGTTTGGTGGCATTCAATATTGTCGTCACACTGGGAAAGCGATTTCCCTGAGCGTCAACGTAGTATTGTTTACCATTTTCCCGCAAAGATTTGCCATTGATGCGGGGTAGCAGTTGGGTATTAAAGGGCATTGTATTTCGCTGTCAAAAGGTTCCTTTCTATATTTGAGCAATACGTGGGAGGCGATTGCCCAAGGCTTCGCCGTGAGGCTTCGACGGTGAGCTCAGCCGAACCGCGCTCAGCCGGGGCACTGCGCTCCGCGCAATCGCATAATCGTTTGTTTACTCAGTATTTCAGTGAATGTGACATATAGTCCGTAGACTGATAGTCCATAAACACTCAAAATCGAGGCATGAATGAATCGAAAAAAAAGGTTCTTCTTAGCTTGGGTCATCTTGTCAAGCAACGCAGGATTGCCTTGGGAATTTCTCAAGAGGAACTTGGACTACGTGCCAACCTTGATCGCACTTATATTTCCGGCGTGGAACGCGGAGTACGCAATCCTTCCCTCACGGCTCTTGTAAATATTGCCAGTGGCTTAGGCATCACCGTTTCTAATCTTCTTGATCATCTGGAGATACAAAGCGACAAGGTAGAATGAGCAACACAGATTTAGTAGAAAAAATTAGAACTTTATTAACAGAAAACTCAACCCAATTCCAAGTATTTAATCTTCTATCAGATCAACAATGGCATTGTCGGGAGTGTGAGGGAAAAAAGATAGCATCATCTCAGTATGCTGGCGGTGGTGGGATTCAGGGATTAGAACGTGGTACAAAAAGTCGCCCCGGTCTGATTATTACTACAGAAAAGAGGTACTGTCAAACTTGTCAGGGGAGACGATTAGGCGATCATTGGACAGGAGAGATAAAATCAGCAAATTCTGCTGCTAATATACCAGCTTCTTTAGTACAAAGAATTCTACAAGTTTATTCATATACAGATGTCATAGAACAGAGGCAAAGGCCAGCTCACGAGTTAGTGATAGACCACCGTTTTCCAATGGAGCGTTGGGGAGCAAGCGAGCCACCTCATCTTACTTCTATAAGCGATGATGAAATCAAGAAAAAGTTTCAGTTACTAAAGAAAGATTCTTCTGGTAATCACAATCTTCTAAAATCAAGAAGTTGCGAGCGGTGTATAAAAATTGGGAAAAGAGGGACACCTTTCGGTATCACGTTTTGGTACCAAGGAGGCGAAGACTGGTCTTGTGAATATCAGCGTGGTGCTGAGGCTGAGAAAGGTTGTATAGGCTGTGGTTGGTATAATTTTGACGCTTGGCGGGATGCACTCAACCAGAAACTAGCTTAGTCGGAAGACTGTTAACAGCAACAGTTCTTTGGGAGTGAAGTGCAAGCTCATTCAAGAATGGAATCAGTGCATAGCCAATACATTCAGCTAACCGAGGTGGCACAGCATTTCCAATTTGCCACATTGCCTTTTTCATTGAACCTTCAAAAATAAATGTATCTGGAAATGTCTGTAGTCTAGCCATTTCACGTGCTGAAATGACACGGTTAAGATATGGATGTATATGTGTACCGCCGTGATTTTCTTTAACAGTCATACTAGGTAACCCTTGGTATTGTCGTTTGAAGGCATCAAGATATTTTTCGTATAAAGAACCTCCCGGTAGGACTTTAGCAATTCTTTCCATATATTCGGGTGAATGCCGAGTCCATTGATGGTTTATTTCAGGTATTGGAGTGTACTCTGGCAAATCGGCAATTGCAGACTCAATCGGTTTATATTGGTGAGGCAATAATTGAGCTTTGGGATAGGGGTTTGCCATACCAAATTGATTGGCAATAAAAATGGCTCGTGGGCGAAATTGGGGAACTCCATACGCCGCCGACTCTAAAATTGCAACAGAAACATGGGGATAGCCAATATTAGTAAATGCCTCGCAAATTTCCTGCCTAACAGCGCCATTATTGATGGTAAGAATTCCCGGCACATTTTCCATGACAACATACCAAGGACGTATTTCTGAAACAACACGCACAAATTCCCGAAACAGACGATTACGAGCATCGTGGGGATTGCGTTTTCCGGCGACAGAGAAACCTTGACAAGGCGGTCCACCTACGACGAGATGCACTTCGGGTGAACCAATTTCAGCTAGCCATTTTTGAGAATCAAATTTTTCTATCTCGCCACAAAAGTGATGACATTGAGGAAAATTTCTTCTATAAGTGAGGGATGCTATCTCATTGACTTCAACACTTGCTATTGGTTTAAATCCGGCTTGAAATAAGCCTTGCGTCATTCCTCCTGCACCAGAAAAAAGGTCTACAAATGTATAGTCATATGTTGGCACTGGTGGTAACTCAACTTCAATGAATGTCTTGTAGGAGTCATGCTCACATATCTCTAGTTGCTTTTGTATACGTTCGTAACGTCCCAGCTTAGCTTTTTTCTGCTTTTTAGCAGGCTTTTGTGTCTCCTCACAAGAAAACAAAGATAGTTGTATTGCGTCCATCTCAGGTATGTCAGTCATTTTTCAAATATTGTGACATATAGTCTACATAAAGTCCATTTCAGTCACTTGAAACCGCTGTAGTAGTGTCAGTGTTGTTCCTCTGTTTTGGCTGCTAGCAAATCTCTGTATATGCAATAAGGCATAATTCCCAAATTCGAGGAAAAATTTAGAAATATTTACTAGATTAAGCTGGCTAGTAAAGTTTTCTCGATAAGAGACAACAAATTGAGCTAATACTGCTTTCAACTTGAGAAAGCGTATATTACAATACGACTTTTTGTGTAGCACACTCTAGACTAGAAATCAAAAAGCTTTATTGTATAATACGTTCCGTGTTCCAAGCACGAAGTTTCGAGTTCCAAGCTTGAAGTTCCAAGTTCCAAGCTTGAATGATGGTGTAACACCAAGTTCGGTTGATTAGTTATTATTCAGAGCACGGCTGCAAAAATCTTAAAACTCTTTCTCCCCCTTGCTCCCTGCCCCCAGCAAAGCTGCGGGCTTAATGATAAGTCTTTAAGCAACACGATATTACACAGGCGATCGCTCACCTAAACTTTATCAAACTACGAAATCCGATGCTCCCAAACGGAGCCGCCAGAGGCGATCGCCCACCTAAACTCCATAGCCCCACACGGACATCGCCTACACAATTTATTGAAAAAAGACTTGCTTCATGCATCCTATATGTGCAATTATGTCTTCATTTGCCAATTAAATACTGTAATTCTACCAATTTACCGTAGTTAATGACAGAGATATCGCATTAATCAATTTTTAGCTAGTAAGTCAGAAGTGTCTGTCCAACTAGTCTGAAGTTTGATCACTCAGACTTGGATGGCTATATCCAACGCGATCAAAACAGTAAGTGAGGAGTCAGAGACATGAATAAACGCAAACTGCAAGCACTTGGTCGTCGCCAGTTTGTGGGGGCTGCAGTTGCTAGTACAGCCTTGACATTAGGAGCCTCAAGCTTTTTTTCCGCTGTTGCTGCCAAACGAAAGCGTCCGAATGTGCTGTTCATTTTGACCGATGATTTGGGCTGGGGCGATCTTAGTATTTATGGAAACACCTATCAAACGCCTAATTTAGACCAGTTGGCAAGGGAAGGAACCCGATTCACCAATGCCTATGCAGCGCAAACTGTTTGCACGCCAACACGGATAGGCTTCTTTACAGGTCGTTATCCAGCAAGATTGCCAGTAGGTCTTCAGGAACCCTTAGCTGGCAGCGAGACTGTAGGATTACCGCCAGAACACCCAACGATCGCTTCTCTTTTGAAAGGCAATGGTTATGAGACAGCGTTGGTTGGTAAATGGCACACTGGCTTTCTTCCCAACTACGGTCCACTCAAGAGTGGCTTTGACGAATTCTTTGGCAACTACAGTGGAGCGATCGACTACTTTACCCATAAGGATGGAAGTGGCAAACTTGACTTCTATGAAGGTGAGTCGCCAGTGGAAATACCAGGTTATGCCACAGACTTGTACACTGAGCGTGCTGTTCAATTCATCAAAAGACCTCGCAGCAAGCCATTTTATCTCAGCCTTCATTACAATGCACCCCACTGGCCTTGGGAAGGACCAGAAGATGAAGAGTTAAGTAAAACTTTCTACAATTCAAATCCTTTCACTGCCGGAGGGTCAAAAGAAACCTATGCTGCAATACTGAAGAGCCTAGATGACGGAGTTGGTAAAGTCTTGCAAGCTTTGAATGAGTCTGGGCAAGCTGATAATACCATCGTCATTTTTGTCAGTGATAACGGGGGCGAGAGGTACTCTGATTTTGGACCTTTCCAAGGCAGAAAAGGCAATTTGTATGAAGGCGGTTTGCGAGTCCCCGCTTTTATCCGCTGGCCTGGAGTGATTACACATGACCAAGTGAACAACCAAGTCCTTATCACTCAAGACTTGACAGCAACAATTTTGGCAGCAACAGGCACTAAACCTGATCCAAACTATCCACTTGACGGTCAGAATTTACTTCCTGTTCTTGTGGGCAAAAAACCTGTTTACCCTCGAACGCTGTTCTGGCGTTATAAATCTAATGTTGGTGGGCGTCCTCCAGGACAGCTTCAAGCAGCAGTCCGCAGTGGGGATTGGAAGTACTTGCGGCAAGGAGAGAACGAATATCTGTTTAATCTTGCCACCGACGAAGGCGAACAAACTGACCTCAAAGACAATTATCCCAAGGTGTTGCAGCAGCTGCGCGATCGCTTTGAGGAATGGAATGGGCAAGTCCTGCCTTACCCAGCTTAAGGAATCATTCATGCAAGAACGTACAGTACGCCAAGAGGTATCATCCGCTAGATCTGACAGGCAAATCGCTGCCAAGCGCCCTGGTAAAGTACCTGATAGAGACATGGTCTGGATACCTGGCGGCGTTTTTATGATGGGGTCTGACCATCATTACCCAGAGGAAGGTCCAGCTCATCTCGTCCGTGTAGATGGCTTTTGGATGGATCGCTACGCCGTCACCAACAAGCAGTTTCAACGTTTTGTGAAAGCGACTGGCTACGTAACAGTGGCGGAACGTCCACCAAAGCCGGAAGATTATCCTGGAGCCATACCGGAACTGCTAGTACCAGGTTCAGCTGTCTTTCAGCAGCCGAAACATCGAGTGAATTTACAAACTTGTAGCTGGTGGGTTTATGTGCCTGGTGCTAACTGGCGACATCCGGCAGGACCTGGAAGTTCTATCAAGGGGCGAGGAAATTATCCTGTAGTGCATATTGCCTATGAAGATGCTCTTGCTTATGCAGCTTGGGCAGGCAAATTGCTGCCGACAGAGGCACAGTGGGAATTTGCTGCTCGTGGTGGGCTGGAAGGTGCTGTCTACACTTGGGGCAATGAATTTGCTCCCAAAGGCAAGCGGATGGCTAACACTTGGGAAGGTGAGTTTCCCTGGCAAAACCTAAAGCAGCGCTCTCCTGGGGCAGAACCTGTAGGCTCGTATCCTCCTAATGGGTATGGTCTGTATGAGATGATAGGCAACGTTTGGGAGTGGACAACTGACTGGTATCGAGACTCTCACCCAGAAAACAAGACAAAATCTTGTTGTATTCCAGTCAACCCCAGAGGCGGAACACAACAAGAGAGCTTTGACCCAAATATACCGTCCCAAATACCTAGAAAGGTACTTAAGGGTGGTTCCTTCCTCTGTGCGCCCAACTACTGCCAGCGTTATCGACCAGCCGCACGTCATCCAGAAACAATAGATACCTCAACGTGTCATATTGGGTTTCGTTGCGTAGTCACTGTGTAGACATACAAGCCAAATAAAGAATGATTTATTTTGGGTATTAAAGGGCATTGTATTTCGGTGTCAAATCGTTCCTTTCTATATTTGAGCAATACGTAGGAGGCGATGCCCCGAAGGGGCTGCGCTTTGCGCAATCGGTCCTCGGCGGGCACTCCGTACCAACGCGCCAGAGCCCCCCTTCGGGAAATTGGGCAAGCAACACTGCCGAAAGCAAGCCTCAAACTAACCTACTTTCAAAACAAGTATGCTTAAAGGCATAATTCTCAAATTAGAGGAAAAATTTAGAAATATTTACTAGATTAAAAGTGGCTAGTAAAGTTTTCTCAATAAGAGACAACAAATTGAGCTAATACTGCTTTCAACTTGATAAAGCGTATACTTCAATACGATTTTTTGTGTAGCACACTCTACACTAGGAATCAAAAAGCTTTATTGTATAATACCGACCAAAAAAATAACGCACGGTTTGGGGAAAAACAATGAAATATAAACTATTCGCTGCTTTGGCGATAGTAGCAGCTGTTGTTGGAATAGCAAGCAAGGTTAACGCACAGTCCTCAGCTACACCAAACTCAAAGGCTGGGGATTACACAACAATTCGAGGAAATTCTTTAACTGGGATAGATAATAGAACAGCTGAGGATGATTTTGCAAGATTTTTTGCAGAAAAAATTTCTCCAAATAATGTTTCACAGCAAAATGTTGGAGAAAATATTTCTCCATCTGATACTTGGCAACTTGGCGATCAAGTCGAATTACGTCGCAGAGAACCAATCACAACTCCAAATAATGTGATTTTCCCGCAAGGAGAGGATTCATTTTACAGTAATGACGGCGTGCAGGTGCAGATTGACTTAGATAGAAATACAAGAAGGTAGCAACAATTCACTTTCACTCAGTTTTAACCAAAAGTTTTCCTAAAATTAGCCTAAAAATGCCAAAAATTCAAATTCCCTCCAGATTCTAGGGCTACAACGCCCATAAACCTGGAGGGTTATTCGTTTTGGGATTAATACACCAGAGTGGCTTGTCTAGACTTATACCACCGCATTTAATACCCCCTTTTACCAAGGTACTTTTGTCAACAGATAAATCTGCCTACGCTTTGCAGTAGAATTAGACCTTTAGATACAGGAGGGCAAAACGTGACTCGTGTAATTATCGTGCGCCACGGTCAAAGCAGCTATAACACCGAAAAGCGCATACAAGGACGTTCCGATGCGTCCACGTTAACAGAAAAAGGTCGTAGTGATTCTAGTAAAGTAGGTAAAGCCCTCAGTAATATCCTATTTAAGGCAATATACAGCAGTCCTCTGCAACGCGCGAAAGATACAGCAGATATCATCTATCGTGAACTGGCAACTCATACTGAGCAGTCTGCTGTTCCCCAAACTTCTGATAAGTTGCTGGAAATTGACCTCCCTTTATGGCAGGGAATGCTATCTGCCGAAGTGAAGGAGAAGTTTCCTGAAGACTACCGCACTTGGCAGGAAAGCCCCCAGCTGCTACGGATGTCTGTTAAAGATGGTGAGCAAACAACAGAACATTTTCCTGTTCTAGCGTTGTACGCACAAGCACGGCAATTTTGGCAAGAAGTTTTATCTCGCCATAGAGGCGAAACTATACTGATTGTGGGGCATAACGGTATCAATCGCGCTCTTTTAAGTACGGCGCTGGGAATCCCTCCAGAACGCTACCATTCCATCCAACAGTCTAACTGTAACGTCAGCGTACTTAATTTTTCTGGGGGATTAGAAGAACCAGTCCAATTAGAATCTCTCAATCAGACGCAACATCTGGGAGAAATTCTGCCCTCCTTGCGCCCAAATCATAACGGTGTAAGATTGTTGCTGGTGCGTCACGGAGAAACTGAGTGGAACCGCCAAACCAGATTTCAAGGGCAAATTGATGTTCCCCTCAACGACAATGGCAAACAGCAAGCGCAAAAAGCCGCTCAATTTCTTAAAGACGTGGGAATTGATTTTGCCGTCAGTAGTACGATGCTGCGTCCCAAAGAAACAGCAGAAGTTATCTTGCAGTACCATACTGGTGTAAATTTGGAATTGCAGGATGGTTTAAGGGAAATTAGTCACGGACTTTGGGAAGGAAAATTAGAAAAAGAAATAGAGCAGGAATTTCCAGGAGAGTTGCATCGCTGGCGAACAGTACCGGCACAAGTCCAAATGCCAGAAGGAGAAAATTTGCAGCAAGTGTGGGAACGTAGTGTTGCAACATGGCAATCAATTGTCCAGGGTGCATCTGCAAAGGAACTCAAAACCGGATTGATTGTTGCTCATGACGCGACTAACAAAACCCTGCTTTGTCATGTTCTGGGTTTATCATCAGAACAGTTTTGGAATTTCCGTCAGGGTAATGGCGCAGTTAGTGTTATCGATTACCCTTTGGGAGCAAGTGGTTTCCCAGTACTGCAAGCAATGAATATCACAACTCACCTCGGTGGAGGCGTATTGGATAAAACAGCGGCAGGGGCGTTGTAGCATCTAGCAATTAGCTGTCAGCCTTTAGCCGATAGTTGATTCTAAGCTGAAAGTACACAAACGCACAGTTAAGAACATATAAAAGTTAAAAAGCTGATAGCTGATAGCTAATAGTCGGTAGCTAAAATGACAAGTGAACTGCTGCAACAAGTAAGGGTTATCGACCCTGTTTCGGGAACTGATCAAATCGCTGATGTGCTCATTGATGATGGCTATATCAGGTCTGTTGCTAATCATATTTTTAATGTACCCAATGACACTCATATTCGAGATTGTCATGGCTTAGTTCTTGGACCAGGGTTAGTGGATTTGTACAGCCACTGCGGGGAACCAGGGTTTGAAGAACGCGAAACCCTGTTGTCCCTTTTACAAGCTGCTGCGGCTGGCGGCTTTACACGAATTAGTATCTTACCTGATACGTCCCCAGCCATTGATAACCCTGCTGTGGTCGCACAGTTGCAGAAGCGAGGAGGGGAGGTGGAACAGATGAGACAGACAAGGTCAAAGCAAAATTCTCCCTTGTCCTCCTTGTCTTCCCCTACTCCTCCCACTCTTCCCCAACTCAACATCTGGGGTGCAATGAGCCTAGATGGTGCTGGCAAGCAAATGACAGAATTGGTAGACTTGGCAGCAGTTGGAGTGGTTGGGTTTAGCGATGGTCAGCCCTGGGAAAATTTTGGGCTGGTGCGTCGAATGTTGGAATATCTCCAGCCTTTGAGGAAACCAGTCGCATTTTGGTGTTGTGATCGCGAATTGATCGGAAATGGGGTGATGCGCGAAGGTCCAGATGCGATTCGTTTAGGGTTGCCTTTTATACCTGCTAGCGCGGAAACTTCTGCGATCGCCGCTTTGTTGGAATTGGTCACCGCCACCAGTACGCCAGTACATATCATGCGTGTCTCCACTGCTCGTAGTGTTGAATTAATTGCATCAGCCAAAGCTAGAGGTGTACCTATTACCGCCAGTACCTCTTGGATGCATCTTTTACTTGATACGCAAGCAGTAAAAAGTTATAATACAAGCCTAAAATTGAATCCGCCCCTAGGTAATCCCAGTGACTTGGTAGCGTTACGGCAGGGAGTACGGACGGGTGTGATAGATGCTATAGCCATAGACCACACACCGTACACCTACGAAGAAAAAACCGTTGCCTTTGCCGAAGCTCCACCAGGGGCAATTGGTTACGAGTTAGCATTACCCCTTTTGTGGCAGCATTTGGTAGAAACCGGAGAATTCACAGCTTTGGAATTGTGGAAAGCCCTTAGTATTAATCCAGTTGAATGTCTTAAACAAAAAACAAGTGCCATTGAGCAAGGAACAACGCCCTTTGCAGCGATTGCCCAAGGGGCAGTGGCAAAGCCAATCGCACCCGATCAAAAAGCGGAACTCACTTTATTTGATCCCCAGCAAAGCTGGAAAGTCGAGAAGCAAAATCTGTATACACTTTCTAGCAATACATTTTGGTTGGGACAGCAATTAACAGGTCGGGTTGTGCGGACTTGGTGTTAGTTGAGAAAATTCAACAAGAAGGCTCTTGCAAAAGTCAAGAGTAATGAAAATGAAACCACAGATTAACAACAGATGCACACAGATAAATAACTAGTGTTCATCTGTGTGCATCTGTGGTTCTAAATATTTTTTTATGAGTTTAGCTGCAAGTCTAATCAAAAACCCAGTTTCTTTTAAGCGAATAAGTTAACAAAAAACTGTATTAATCTTGCTTAACTCAAACCAAGTGCGATTGCCCTTTGGGCACTGCGCTCCGCGCAATCGCCGACAACTCCATCTTGTGGCAAACCAGTGTCCTTTTGCAAACGTTTGACTGCGGCTTCTGTACGGCTACCAAACTCACCGTCAATATTACCTTTGAAGTATTCAGCGATCGCTAGTCTTTCTTGAACGTTCTTAACAAGTTCTCCCTTACTACCTTTGTTTAGGATGACCATATCGACTGGCGCACCCTTGAAAAGTGCCCGCCAAGTTCTATCTGCAACTATTCCATCTTGTAGAAGAAACACCTTACCTTGGAAGAGTATAACCGCATCTTTTGTCTTTGAACCAAATATGCCGTCAATAACTTCTTCACCAGGAAATACACAAGCACCATCGTCATCGAGAGATACGAAAGCACCGTAACCCAGTAACAGTTTTTGCAGCTATAAGAGTGTATTCGCGCACAAAATGCCAGACGCTGCTACTGCTGGTACACCAATTCCTGGCATAGTGCTATCACCCACGCGATACAAACCCCGTATTGGCGTGTGACATCCCGGAAACATTCCCTTACGCGCCTCAATAGCCGGACCATAACTTCCGCGATACCTTCGTAGATAATAGGCATGGGTTAACGGTGTGCCGATTAGTTCCAACACAACACGCTCTCTGATATCTGGGATAATCCGCTCTAGGGCACGATATAAAGTTTGAGCTTTCTCCCGCTTTTTCTGTTCATACTCGGCGTTCCGTTCCCATCCCGCGTATGGTTCTAAGGTGTAGGCGTGAACCACATGATGTCCCTCTGGGGCAAGTGTTGCATCCCACACACTGGGAATCGATATCATGCAAGTATTCCCTGCTACTGTGATATCGTTGCTAGCATCATGAACTACTACGTGATGTCCTGTGAGATTTTCCAAGCCCTCGGCACGGATACCTAAATGTAAATGCATAAAGCTATCAACTACAGGTGTATCCAAAGCTACTTTTCGGTAGGATGGAGGTAAATCATCGGGATGTAATAATTTGGTGTAAGTGTCCCAGATACTGGCATTGGAAATGACAATCGGTGCTTTAAGGATTTCACCATTTGTCAACTGAACACCAAAGACTTTGCCAGAATTTACCAGAATTTGCTCGACATGGCATCCTAGGAGCAACTGACCGCCCCAACGTTCCAACCCACGCACCAAAGCCTTCACAATAGCCCCACTGCCGCCTACAGGATACTCAACAGAGGCATGAGAGCGTTCACCTAACATAAAAGCTACCTCTGGAGCAATAGTGCCATGCGCCTTTAAACCAGACAACAAAAAGCATTCCAGGTCGATCAACCGCCTGACCCAAGGGTCTTGTACTGTTGCATCCATCACATTACCCACAGATGCTTGAACAAGGAGCAAATGAGGTAGCATCTTTAACAAAGATGGCAAATAACGTCCAACTAATACAGGAATCACCTGCCAATCTGCCCGTAAAGCCAAGGTAGGAATTCCTTTCATGGCGTCGTACAGTGGTAACAAACGCTCTTCAAACCGTTTGAATTCCTTGGCACCTTGAGGCGTAATTTTCGCTATTTCCTGACGGTAACGCTCAGCATTGCCATAAACACCGAAGCTGGCTTCGGGAAAATGGTAGTGTCCAAAGGGGTCGTAAGGTACGGCTTCTAAGGATTCGCCCAAAACATCAAAAACTTGTTTGACAGGATTCAAACTTTCGGCACTTGTCAGACCACAATAGAATGAGGGACCAGAATCAAATTCAAATCCCCGTCGTCTGAAGCTATGAGCAGCTCCTCCAGGTATTGTATGGCTTTCACAGACAATCACCCGCTTACCGTAACGAGCAAGTAATGCAGCAGCAGTTAACCCGCCGATACCACTACCGATAACAATGACATCACAAGAGCGCATTTTTGTCATTTGTCCTTTATGATTTGTTATTTGTCCTTTGTTCTTCGTCTTTTGTCAAATGCCTGTTGAATAATGACTCATGACTCATGACTAATGACCAATGACTGAACCGTTGATTGAACTGAAAGGCGTTTCTATATCCTTTGATAGCAATAAGGTTTTAGATAACGTGGATTTGACGATTTACCGAGGAGAAGCACTAGGAATCATCGGTCCTAGTGGTACTGGTAAATCAACAATTTTACGGGTAATCGCTGGGTTAATTGCTCCTGATTCTGGAGAAATTTATGTCCAAGGAGTGCGGCGAGAGGGGTTGATTGAAGATGCTACAGATTTGGTTGGGATTGGCATGGTATTCCAGCAGGCGGCGTTATTTGATTCTTTGACGGTGGAGGAGAATGTGGGGTTTTCACTTTATCAATACTCAAAACTACGGCGATCTCGTATTCGAGAACTGGTTAATGAAAAATTGGAGATGGTAGGGTTATCAGGAATAGGCGATCGCTACCCGGCGGAACTTTCCGGGGGTATGCGAAAACGGGTTAGCTTTGCCCGTGCCATTATGTCTAACCCCGATAACCCCAGAGACACTCCAGAAGTTTTACTGTACGATGAACCAACAGCCGGGCTTGATCCAATTGCTTCCACGGTGATAGAAGATTTAATCCGGCAATTGCAATGTACACAAGGAGTTTGTAGTACCTACGCCATTGTGACTCACCAACACAGTACAATTCGTCGCACGGCTGACCAGGTGGTATTTCTCTACCAAGGTAAAGTGCAATGGCAGGGTAGTGTCAATGAAATAGATACTACAGACCATCCTTTGATTAGACAATTTATTAGTGGAAGTGTATCTGGACCGATTCATGTTGTTGGTTAATCGGTGCTAAGCAGCCACTAGGTTGCTCCCGCCAGTACCTTCCAAAGGGGAGGCAGCAGAGTGTTCGGGGTTTTCCCCCAACCCCAACGTTAACCTGCAGCCTGCCTGAGAACCCTTTCGCTTCTTGTGTCGGCACGAGGGAACTGGCATTCTTTGTAGCCTGTTTGGAGGAGATAGCCGTAAGCCCTGCGGACAGCCTATGCCAACAAACAAGCGTGTCCAAAACACATACGGCATTGTTGAATGGTGAGTGCCGAGTGGAAATAGCTATACTCAGCACTCGCAACTCAGAACTCATTGTTGATAGGAGAAATAAAATGCGATCGCGAACATTTCGAGAAGGTTCTGTCGGGTTGTTGCTCCTGTTAGGACTGGGAGTGTTTGGGTTAATTATTTTGTGGTTGAATAGATTCACTGCTGCTAGCAGTTCATACAAAGCTATTGTTGAATTTGCCAACGCTGGCGGGATGCAAAAAGGGGCAGTGGTTCGGTATCGTGGCGTCAGGGTAGGCACTATTTCTGCTATTCGACCGCGACTAAACAACGTTGAGGTGGAAGTTGATATTACCAAATCCGACCTGATCATTCCCAGCAATGTCATAGTTGAGGCTAATCAGTCCGGACTGATTGGTGAAATCTTTGTTGACATTACACCAAAAACAGAGCTTCCCCCTGGGGCTGTTGTTGCTAAACCCTTGGACAAAAATTGCAACCGCGAGATGATTGTGTGTAATGGCTCTCGGTTAAAAGGTCAGATTGGTATTAGTACCGATGAACTTATTCGCAGCAGCACCGAGCTAGCTACTGTATACTCTAACCCAGAGTTTTATAAAAACGTTAACAGAGCTGTGGAAAATACTGCTGTAGCTGCAGCAAGTGTCGCTGAATTAACTCGCAACCTCAATGTTGCAAGCAAAAGCTTGCAACAACAGCTCAACAACTTTGCCGCGACGACTAATACAGTGCAACGAGCGACAACTCAACTCAGTACATCCTCCACAAGAACCTTAAATCAAATCGGTACCACAGCAAATCGATTTGGTAATACCGCAGAGCAATTCGGTACAACCGCTAGAGAACTTCGTTCAACCACCAGTCAAGTTAATAAGCTGGTTAACAACCTCGATACTCTGGTGACAAGCAACCGTTCTTCGCTTGTTGCGACATTAAACAATATCACTGAAACTAGCAAAGAACTCCGCCAGACAGTCAGCAGCTTATCGCCTACTGTCAATCGTGTTACCCAAGGAGAATTAATCAAAAATTTAGAAACTCTGTCTGCTAATGCTGCACAGGCTTCTACTAATTTGCGCGAGGTGACTAATAGCCTGAACAATCCTAATAACGTGTTGGTACTGCAACAAACTTTAGATTCTGCTCGCGTGACATTTGAAAACACCCAAAAAATTACATCTGATTTGGATGAGTTGACCGGAGATCCAGCTTTTCGGCAAAATCTACGGCAATTGGTAAATGGTTTGAGTAGCTTAGTGTCCTCTACACAGCAGGTGCAGGAGCAAGTGCAAGTTGCAAATTCTCTAGATTCAGTCAAAGCTGTCATTTCTAACCACAACGCTGCAATTTCCGCACGGAATACAAATCAACAGCAGATAAAGTTTAATCTCTCACCCACTGCTGCCAAGAGTGCCGACAACATGTTTCAACCGACCACCATTACCTTTACTTCTCCCCCAGAAAGCAGCAATCAAGATTCGTTAAGATTTAACACCTCAAACACTGCTGTTAAAAATGCTGGCAAAACGTTTCAACCCACGACCATTATCTTTACTTCTCCCCCAAAAAACAGCAATCAAGATTCGTTAAGATTTAATATTTCAAACACTGCTGTTAAGAGTGCTGGCAAACAGCCTCCTCAACCTACCACGGACCAAGTGAGTCCTTCCTCATCTCAAGAAAGCCTCTTGAGGCAATTGAGGCAGCATCGCCAGCAGCAGGAGCAGGGAAAGTAGGGAGAGTCGGAAGTAGCACAGGGCAAACGCATCTAAAATTCGTTATGGACATGATATGACATGCATTATGAGCACAGCTCAAATGGATTGATTAATCGAAGTTCAGCAATGCAGATAAAACCGGCTGTATTTCGAGTCACTAAGGTTCGGTTATGCGCCCGTGCAGTACCCCGCAATCATTGCATCTCCTAACGACATCCTGCGCTGTTGTCGAAGCCGGGTTTTCGCGCCGTTTACTTCTGCCAGGGAACTGTACAGCGTTTTGCAAATCCTCAAGCGGTTTGCTCAGGCAGTTACGTCTGTGTGATGAGTTCCTACAGAGCATTTGGTGGTAGTGGGTTTAAAGCCAAGATTTTAACGGGAAAGTTTGCACTTGTTGTATCCGTAGTTATGGACTTATGGGTTCCTTCTTCCTTCAAACCTCTTCCTTTTGATTTAGTGTCAGTACTAGTTCCAATCTTCTTCTTCTTTCTTGCCGCGACTTTTGTAAATGCCCCCAAGGCTGTGTAAGGAGCGCGTTTTCTCAAAAAGTTCTTCAACGCTTAGACCCCACTGCTGTAAGACTTTATCCAAGTCACTTTGGATGTCTCTTGCACCAGGAAAGCCTTGGTAGCGGATTCGCAATCTAGCTAATTCTGCTAGATTATAATCAGTCGCCTGTTGAGTCAGTAAACTCTCAACTATCGGGCGATCGCGATTGTAAAGTGGATGCTGTTGGTCTTTATTTGCTTTGCTCATATAATTTAATTAATTTTATTTTTCTGATTTGCATTTTAGATGGGGAATTGTTCGTTGTTAGTTGCTAGTTGTCAAAAAAGTATCACTAACCACCAACCACTTACTACTCATCAAACACCCGTCTTTATAGCTCTGTGCCTCGACTGACGGCAAACACACCTCAACTCTTACGGCTCTCACCACTGTCACTCAATTTTGAATAAAGATACATTCTTATTAAGAAAGTACACAAATGTTAAGGTGAGGGTGAGTCACCAAACGGTGCAGAGCAATGAGTGTTGAGTGAGCAGTAAAATTTCCCCAAAATCGGAAATGACTCAGATTTCAAAACTCAGATCTTAGCACATCTGAAATCACCCAAAGCCCAAGCAGCAAGGGAGCAAGAACCCGATATGTTTGAACACTTCACATCCGAAGCAATTAAAGTCATTATGCTAGCCCAGGAGGAAGCGCGTCGCCTGGGACACAACTTCGTCGGAACGGAGCAAATTCTCTTAGGGCTGATTGGAGAAGGAACAGGGATTGCTGCCAAAGTGCTGACCGACTTGGGCGTTACTCTCAAAGACGCACGTCGCGAAGTAGAAAGAATTATTGGTCGGGGTTCTGGCTTTGTACCCCCGGAAATTCCTTTTACCCCCAAGGTGAAAAGCCTCTTCGAGCAAGCGTTTAAAGAAGCTCGCAGCCTGGGACATAACCATATAGGTACTGAACACTTACTCCTAGGATTGACTGAGGCTGGTGAAGGTGTCGCCGCTAAAGTGCTGCAAAATTTGGGGCTTGATTTGTCGCAAGTCCGCACGGCAGTGATTCGTCAGTTAGGTGAAGCGACATCTGTTTCCACAGGTCGCGGTGGCAATCAAAGGCGCACCCAAACTCTCAGTTTAGAGGAATTTGGTAGAAATCTTACTAAGCTAGCAAAAGAAGGCAAGATCGACCCAGTTGTCGGTCGTGAAAAGGAAATTGAGCGTGCTGTTCAAATTCTTGGTCGCCGTACTAAGAATAACCCTGTGTTGATTGGGGAACCAGGAGTAGGTAAAACAGCGATCGCCGAAGGTCTAGCTCAACGGATTATTAACCAAGCTGTCCCCGATATTCTACAAGACAAGGAAGTCATCAGCCTTGACATGGGGTCATTGGTAGCAGGTACTCGCTTCCGTGGCGATTTTGAAGAACGCATTAAGAAAGTCATGGATGAAATCCGCACGGCGGGCAATATCATCCTGGTGATAGATGAAGTTCACACTTTAATTGGTGCAGGCGGCACAGAAGGCGGCATGGATGCAGCTAACATCCTCAAGCCAGCACTTGCAAGAGGTGAACTCCAGTGCATTGGCGCAACGACCCTTGATGAGTACCGTAAGCATATCGAACGCGATGCCGCTCTAGAGCGTCGTTTCCAACCAATTATGGTCGGCGAACCATCGGTTGAGGAAACGATCGAAATATTATACGGTTTGCGCTCTGCTTACGAGCAGCATCATAAAGTTCAAATCTCTGATGCAGCCCTCGTTGCTGCAGCTAACTTGTCAGACCGCTACATCAGCGATCGCTTCTTACCTGATAAAGCGATCGACTTGATTGATGAAGCGGGGAGCCGCGTTCATCTGCGCAATTCTATGAAGTCTGCTAATCGCGAACTCAAGCGTGAATTGGCGCTAGTGAGCAAGGAAAAAGACGAAGCTGTCAGAACTCAGGACTTTGACAAAGCTGGACAACTGCGCGACAAGGAGTTGGAACTCGACTCTCAATTGAGAGAAGAACCACAAAACGAGAACTTTGTCAATGCTCCTGTTGTAGATGAGGAAGACATTGCTCAGATTGTCGCTTCTTGGACTGGCGTCCCAGTTAACAAGATCACTGAATCCGAATCAGAGTTGCTGCTGCACTTGGAAGATACTCTCCACCAGCGTCTCATCGGTCAAGAGCAAGCAGTTACCGCAGTTTCCAAAGCTATCCGTCGCGCCAGAGTTGGGTTAAAGAATCCGAATCGACCGATTGCGAGCTTTATCTTCTCTGGTCCTACAGGAGTCGGTAAGACAGAATTGACCAAAGCATTGGCTTCCTACTTCTTCGGTTCGGAAGAAGCGATGATTCGCTTGGATATGTCCGAATTCATGGAACGCCACACCGTCTCCAAACTCATTGGTTCGCCTCCTGGTTACGTTGGATATGACGAAGGCGGACAATTGACCGAAGCGGTGCGGCGCAAACCCTACACAGTAGTGCTATTCGACGAAATCGAAAAAGCACACCCCGATGTGTTCAATATGCTGCTGCAAATCTTGGAAGACGGTCGCCTTACCGATGCTAAAGGTCGGACAGTGGACTTCAAGAACACGCTGATTATCATGACTTCCAACATCGGTTCTAAGGTGATTGAGAAAGGTGGCGGTGGTTTGGGCTTCCAGTTCGCTGAAGATGAAGCCTCGGCTAGTTACAACCGCATCAAAACGCTGGTGAACGAGGAACTCAAAGGTTTCTTCCGTCCAGAATTCCTCAACCGTCTTGATGAGATTATCGTCTTTACTCAGCTTAAGAAAGATGAAGTCAAGCAAATTGCTGACATCATGCTGCGCGAAGTTACAAGCCGCTTGACAGAAAAGGGAATCAGTTTGGAAGTGAGCGATCGCTTCAAAGACCTTGTGTTGCAAGAAGGCTACAACCCCAGCTACGGTGCTAGACCGTTACGTCGAGCAATTGTGCGCCTCTTGGAGGATTCTTTAGCTGAGGCGATCCTCTCCGGTCAAATCGCAGAAGGCGACACAGCTATTGTGGATGTTGATGATGACGGTCAGGTCAGAGTTCACAAGTCGGAGAAACCAGAGTTGTTACTCGCGAATGTTGGCTAAGATTATACCACGTCACTTGCTGTAACAATAAAAGACAATCCAACCCCTGCTTGATGCAGGGGAGCCATAAAGGCTCTTCTATAGTTAACACTTAGTGAAATGGTAATAGTAATTTTTTCCCTGGTATCTCTACCAGGGAATTTTTTTATGTAGCAAAGACAATACTGCTGAAATTACCATCGCTCAGGCGCATATACACAGCAGCTTACCTCTTGGCATCTGGGCTTTGTACTGAAGATTGAAATTCTTTGTTGTAAAGATTTGTAACAAATAAAAAAGCTTTGCGTAAAATGCACTACAGCAGCGCGACATATATATGGGCGAAAGCTTCTGCCAACCTCAGAAAATTCTCAGGAGAATCCTAAATGGTAATAGCTCAAAGTAACACCACTTTTACTCCAGATGCAGCGATTGTCATTCAAGGCGCTAATAACATCCAAACTTTAGCGGTAGCAGAGAGAAACCTCATTGAAGGCACTGACAACCCAGATATCATTTTTGGCACACCAGGGAATGATGAAATCAGGGCTAAAGGAGGCGACGATATCCTGTTAGGTACCACAGGCGATGATTTACTCGATGGTGGCAGTGGGTTTGATACTGTAGATTACAGCAACTTAGGACAAGCTATCACGCTGCTTCCCAGAGGTGCCATCGGCGAAGGAAACTCAAGTGGAGGTCAACTCCAAAGCATTGAGAAAATTGTTGGGGCTATTGGTCAACAAAATACGATTGATGGTTCCAATAGTACAGGAGGAGCATCCTTCGACATCAACTTGGGAGCAAACCGGCTCACTGTAAACAATATCCCCAATATCGGTTCGATTAGCTTTACGGTGGAAAACTTTGTTAATGTCAAGGGAACGCCTTTTGATGACAGTATTATCGGCAGTGGTGGCGGCAATACTCTTGATGGGTTCGGTGGCAATGATTCTTTAACTGGTGGTCTAGGTAACGACACACTCCTGGGTGGAGATGGCGACGATATTTTACAAGGTACCACAGACGCACCAACCGTAAGTTCAAACGAGCGAGATATCCTCACAGGCGGACAAGGTTCAGACAGATTCATTGTGGGCAATGCTTCTGGTTCCTTCTACAAATTTGCTGGTGACAATGACTTTGCTCAAATCACAGACTTCTCCTCTGGCGATCAGATTCAATTGGGAACAGGAGATGTTTACAATGTCCAACGAAATGATGCTGGATTTGACGTATTTGTGGTAACAAACGGCGTGAGAGATTTAATCGCGGATGTGACGGTCATAACAGGAATGGGAACGGCAACGAATACAAATACGGCGGGATTCTTGGCTGCTTCTGATACTACTGCTGTCTCTGTTTTGGATACTCTACCTGAAGGGAATTTCCAACTGACTTCTGGACAGACTTTAGGTAACTTTCTAGGTGCATAGCTTTGCAGAGTGCCAATGTAATGTTTGTCTGATGTAAAAGGGCGATTTCGCAGAGCGAGAGCGCCCTCACGGGCGATCGCCTTGAGTACGCTTTGTGCGACAAACAAGCGTATACGGGCGATCGCTCATACCCCATCGCCCAAGCGCAATTTTTTACAACGTACTAAATAGATGTTTTGTTTGCTTCAAAATCATCCCTACCACAAAACCAACAATCAACCCGGAAGTGTGCCCAACAAAACTAATTTGTGGGGTTGTCAGGTCAAAGATGACTTGCAGCAAAATAAGTGACAAAATTCCTCGCAAACTTCTAGCAGCTAGGCGCGTTTTTTTCCTTTGCCAATCGTGTAATAAGACAGCGGCAAAAGCACCAACAAGACCCATTACACATCCAGATGCACCCACGACAAAATCAGCTTTAGAGTACCCGATAACTGACATATAAGTCACAGCCAGCATTGAGCCAATTGCGCTAGTGAAGTACAATAGTAAAAATCGCGGTATTCCTAGGGAAAATTCCACTAAGCGACCAAATAAATAAAGACCCATCATATTTAGTAATAGATGCAAGAAACCGAAGTGAAGAAAAGCAGCGCTTAACACGCGCCACCAACTTCCAGTCACAACTTCTTCTGGCACTAACGCACCTAAACGGTATAAGTTATTGACGTTGGTGCTACCTCCAAGTTTTACCTCTAGGGCAAAGGCAAGTACATTCAAACTGATAATTAAATATGTGGCAATTGGATGACGTGGCTTCAAGCTGATACCGCTATATGTTGCCTCATACTCTATTTCTGTAATAATTCTGGATAAAATTTGTTGGGATTTGTCAGTAAGTACTGATTGGGCTACAACCACAGGATCGGATAAACGCCTTGTTACTGCGTTGCGGATGCGAACATCACTGCTATCAGCTATACTCAAAAATTGCTCACGAGCGATGATGTCACCTCCAGCGGCTTGGTCAACTGTTGCTAGCCAAAATAATTTGATGGTGTTTGAATAGTTTGCCAAAGGACCACTGAGTAATCTCACTACCTGTTGTCTTTGACCGCAGAAGGCTAGCACAAACATCAGCGCTAGAGAGCGTGTTCTCAAGTTAGGTATTTTCTCCAGGCTACGCTCATAGCGCTCCCAAGCTTCGAGCATAGCATTCAAGTCGCCAGTCTCCCCGAGCGCTCTTATGTAGCCGCTCAGCATATCGAAATCCTTCCGCAATACTGCTTCTGGTACGTTATCCTGTATCCACACCAGCAGTTCTTCCCAACGTGCATCCATTTGGTAAAGGGTGACGGTTGCAGAGCGACCAGTTGGTGTTGTAGCGGTTTGATAACGGTCTAGAATTGCAATAGCTTCAGCCATTGCTCCACGCTGACTTAATTCCATAGCGTGTAACAATTTCGGTTGTTCGCGCCAACCATCTAACGGATGCAGCCAGGAAATCAGGCTAGCCACTCTGCTTGCTTGACCAAAACGTTGTTGAGCAATAAGTTGGTCAACTTTCCTGTTACCAATGTTGGGCACGATGACTAGAATCGCCCATAAGCATCCACCAATCAAGCCACCCAGGGATGGAGTCAGATACAACAAAACTGCAACTGCAACCAAGATTAATCCTGACACTATAATCCAGCCACGATTATTCTTAGCAGAAATACGAGATGCACTCATCATCGTCGAGATGCATGATAGACACACTAGCCAAATCAATATGTGATTAAGATCCATCGGATTGACACCAATCAGGAAATCCCTGGTTGTAGAGCAATTACTATTATGATTGTCTTTTGAGTATGCGTGTATTACACTAATACAAAAGCAGTGCTGACTCTGTGTAGCGACAGATACAAAAATTTTAGAAACAAAATATTAAGTAGAGTGCGCCTTATCATGTGGGAACCCACGCTTTTAGCTTCTACCTAAGCGTTACGCACCACCCAATCATAAGATGGTGCGTTAGGGCAAAAAACAATCAAAATAATAATTAACATTGGTTAGCGCCGTAACACACTATACGCAGCTATACTGACTACTTATTTGTTAACATTTCTGGCAATTCTTTACCCTTAACAACATTGTCGGAATAACCGGATACAGGAGAAACTTGCCAACCGTCTAGCGCGTCTTTAATGACACCAGCTAAAGGTACAGCAATCAGCAACCCCAAGACTCCACCAATGTAGGTTCCCACTAGCAAAGAAATTAAAACCCATATTGGTCTAAGTCCTGTAAAACTGCCTAAGAGTCTCGGAGCAATACCTTGGTCAATTAATTGGTCAATGACAACGGCTACAGCCAAAACCCTTGCTGCTAGCCAAAAATCATTTGACGCTATGAGGAGAGTGACTACGGCAAGACTAACAACATCACCGAAGGGAATTAAGCTCAAAATCCCTACTCCCAAACCAAAGACTAAAGCAAACTGGACTTGAAAAACTAGAAACAGTATAGTTAGTGAAATCCCCATCAGGAAAGCCAAAGCTACCTGACCTATTAAGTAATTTTGAAAATTCTGCTGAACAGATTGCCTTAACTGCTGACTAAAACTGAAGGGCAACTTCTTAAATAAACTGTCCCAAATTCTCTCACCATCTATTAACAAATAAATAGTTAGTACGACTGTAATTAAAGCTTCGGAAATACTATCAATGGTGTCGAACACAATACTAAAGAGTTTATCTACCACATATTCCAATTCATTTGGTAAGTGATTGGTTATTTGAGTAAATATCTGATCGAAATTAACCTTCAAGCCGTGGCTAACTGACCACTGATTAAGATTCTGGAATTTTTGCTCACTAGAGTCAATCCATTGAGGAAGTACTTTCGCCATTTCATTAAACTGATCTAAAATAATAGGAAACACAGTCATTCCTAAAGCAAATATAATTATCAAAGTTGATAGAAAAACTAATGCAACTGCATAATTTCTTTTCATTCCCCGTTTTTGGAGAATCGAAACAGGATAATTCAGAATAAAGGCAAGTAGAGCTGCTAAAAGAAAAGTTGTCAATAGAGGTTGAAAATATTGAAAAACTTGAACCGCTAGCCAGCCATTAAGAAAGACTAGTGGAAACAGTAGTGTCAAAATTAACCACTGTAGTAGTTTGCTAAGTGAAATATCCATATTAAAAAGTCAAAAATTGTAATTTGGGCAAAGCCCATTTATCATAATAAATCTAATTAATTACAAAGCATTCGGTAGAGATGCTCAAATACTGTTTTTGATACTCTTGCCTTACCCCAGTTGCGAGTCATTTGTTGCCCAGTTACGGCACACTCCTGAACCAATACGGTTCAGTTAAGGATTGTTGTTGGGAATTTCACAACCTGTAGAGACGTTACATGTAACGTCTTTACAGGTTGTCAGTTGTCAGTAAGTAAATTATCTTATCCAAACCGCATTGGGAATCATGGGTAGTAGGAAGATTACAAGAAAGAATTTCTCTTGTACTCTTTCCATTACCCCGTCCGGGCTTCAGCCCTCAGAACCAGGTTCTGAGGATGGCGTGGGTCTGAGTCTTTCGCGCCAAGAACGTGTTGGAGTTGAAGAACCTGAGGAGGGCGAGGAGTTGGTTGCAGGAGGTGTATACTGTCGCCTACTTCTTCTTGGAGTTGAAGAATTGGATTCTTCTGTTCTAGATCGCCGTCGCCGTGGACGTTCTGATTGTGAGGATGACTCACTACTGGAACTTGATTCTTCGCTACGATAACGACGACTGTAGCGCCTTCTTGGTCTTGAGGTTTCCTCTTGTTGTTGCTCTTGCTGATAATAGCGTCTCCTATTTCTGCGTCTTCTAGATGAATCTTCACTACTATCATCAGAATTTACTTGTTGATTTCTTCGTCTATATGACCTGCTGTTCGTTTCTTCATCGGATTGCTGGTTCTTCGAGGTAACGGGGCGATTTATAATTCGCTTAGCCTTGACAGGTTTCGCCTTTATACTACCTTTTCGACCTTCTAGCTTGGGTCTTTCAGGAAACTTTTCAACCGGTATTTCCTTGACTGCTTTTTCCATAAATTCATGCCAGGTGTCAGCAGCACTCCCACTGCTACCCCAAGTCGGTTTGTTGTCGTCATTACCCAACCAAACCCCTGTCACCATTTGGGGAATGTAGCCAATAAACCACAAATCGCGGGCTTCATCAGTGGTGCCAGTCTTGCCAGCAACGGGTCTATCTAATTGAGCAGCACGACCTGTGCCATTTTGCACCACGTTGCGGAGCATCCAGGTCATGATAGCTGCACTTTCAGCGTCGATCGCCTGCTTCGGCTTGAAGTCAGCAGACCAAATGACCTTACCTCGACGGTCAAGGATGCGGGTAATACCATGAGGTTCTACGTGTAAACCTTTAGTTGCAAACGAACCATAAGCGCTGGTCAATTCCAGCAGATTCACTTCTGCGGAACCAAGCGCCAAGGAATACATGGGTTTGAGTTCCGATTGAATCCCCATTTTGTGGGCGAGTTGGATGGTTGGTTCAAATCCCACTTTCATCAGCACCCTCACTGCAACAATGTTGACTGATTTGGTGAGGGCATCCCTCATCGTCAGCCAACCTCGGAAACCCTCATCGAAGTTTTTCGGTTCATAACCATCTATAACTAGGGGTGAATCGAGGTAGCTGTCGTAGGGGCTGATCCCGCTTGCTATAGCAGCAGCATAAACAAACCCTTTGAATGTTGACCCTGGCTGACGCTGTGCTTGGGTAACACGATTAAATTGGTTCTTGCCAAAATCTTTTCCCCCAACCATTGCCTTAATTTCACCATTGCGGGGATCAACAGCAACTAAAGCCGCTTGCTTAAAGTTTTCCCAGCGCCCTTGATTTCGCAGTGTTTTGGCAACAGTTGCTTCCGCCGCCTTCTGCCAATTCAAGTTCAGGCTAGTTTCCACTGTGACGCCTGCTTTGAGTGCTTCGGGGGAAACATATTTGGGCAATTCTTTTTGGATGTAGCTGATAAAGTAGGGAGCTTCTACTTCCCATCGCTTGGGCGAACTGGGTTTAATTGTAACTGGTTCTGCGATCGCTGCTTGTTTTTCGGCTGCTGTAATAAATCCATCTTCCTGCATCCGTTGTAACACCAGATTCCGCCGCTGCTTTGCCTCTTGTGGATTCACTTGTGGTGAAAAGCGATTTGGTGCGGGAGGTAATGCCGCGATCGTTGCCATTTCGCTCAAAGTCAGATCATCCACAGATTTACTGTAGTAAACCCATGCTGCATCTGCGACACCGTAGGCTCCAGAACCTAAGTACACCAAATTTAGGTAGCGTTCCAGAATCTCGTCCTTGGACAATTGTTCTTCTATTTTCTGTGCCAGACGAGCTTCCTTGACCTTTCGCCAGACAGTTTTCTCTTGTTTAAGGAAGAGAATTCTTGCGAGCTGTTGCGTGATGGTACTGCCACCTTCTACCACGTTTTGCGATCGCACGTTATTCAAAACTGCTCTGACAATTCCTTGGGTATCAACTCCATTATGTTTGTTAAACCTTCTGTCTTCCGAAGCAATAAAAGCTTTTTTAAATTTCTCTGGTATTTCCTCTATCTTTAACTGTTCTCTAGTTGCTTCGCCTTGCTGTTGTATGATGGTTCCATCACCAGCTTTAATAGTCAGTGTACGCTCTCGAACAATCGCGTTGAGTTCAGCTTTATCAGGTAAAGTTTGGTCTATTGCCGCAATACCATAGCCTATAGCAATCATTCCACTACTTATACCCAAGCCTGCCCAAAACCAATAGCGACGATAAAGCGGTTTATTACTGCCAGGAAGTTTGGAGAGTATCTGGTTCAGTAATTGGTTTCGCTTTCCCTGCTTGATTGGTGATATCGTCTCATTTGTGGATTCTTCGTTGTCAGTTTGATGACCAGGGGGCGGTTCTGGTTTCTGTTTATCAGCGTCACTCGAGTTTGCTGGTCGTTCCTGGAACCAGGAGTTAAACTTTACCACGTCAATTCCTCACTTCAAGCAGTTGCAATCTAACCGCCATAAAAAGAAAGTTTTTAGAGTTTTTAGATTAGTGCGCCACATTCGTGATAGTATATCACTTCATGATTAATTAAATATATTCCTTTTGGCAAAATTTTATTCTAATTTTGCGTTATTCTTTATACAAAATTATATTTGATTATTGCATCAAGCAATACTACTGTAGAAAGAATTTGAAACAAAAAAGCAAAACACGTTGCTTAATGAATGTTCGTAGTGCAATTGCTCTTGGGAGTAATCTTGGTGATTCTCTTGCCATCTTGGAAGCCGCTATCGAAACTTTAGCCCAAACTCCGGGAATTCTCTTAGAAGGCAAATCGAGTTGGTACAAAACTAAAGCCGTGGGACCACCACAACCAGATTACATAAATGGCGCTGCAATACTGCGAGTGGAAATATTACCACAGTTGCTGTTAACAACTTTGTTACAAATTGAAAATAAATTTGGACGCGTACGACAACAACGTTGGGAACCACGCACCCTAGATTTAGATTTGTTGTTATATGATGGCTTAATTTTAAATACACCAAACTTACAGCTTCCTCATCCCAGAATGCGGGAGCGAGCGTTTGTGTTGGTACCACTTGCAGAAATTGCTCCAGATTGGGTAGAACCAATTTCCGGGTGTGCTATTAAACAGTTGGTTAAAGCAGTAGACTGTTCTGAAGTACACCGATTGGTGGACAACTCATTTGACCAACCATAAATACAGACAACGCTGATTTTTACATCCTCCGAAAGTGTTACTCTGTGTTTTTTTAAACAATGGAATTCGATTATGCCATTAGGTAGAGAATTACCCCAGCTGCTAAAAGAGCGCTTGTACTATAAAGGGCGCAAATTTAATTTTGAGGTCAATCGCTTACGTTTACCTAACAACGTAGAGGGAGACTGGGAATGCATTCGTCATCCAGGTGGCGCTCTAGCTATACCCGTCACTTCAGAAGGTAAACTGATACTCGTGCGCCAGTATCGTTTCGCGGTTCAGGGAAGGGTGTTAGAGTTTCCTGCTGGTACATTAGAACCAAACGAAGAGCCCCTAGAGACCATTCAGCGTGAAATAGAGGAAGAAACTGGCTACCGCGCCCAGAAGTGGCAAAAACTAGGAGAGTTTTTCCTCGCTCCGGGGTATTCTGACGAAATCATCTATGCTTATTTAGCACAAGATTTGGAAAAGCTGGAGAAACCACCAGTACAAGATGATGACGAGGATTTAGAAACAGTGTTTTTCACTCCAGAACAACTGGAAAAATCTATTCTGGAAGGAGAGCCTGTAGATGCTAAATCAATTTCTAGCTTTTTCCTAGCTCGTCCGTTGTTGAACCAGTTTTATTCAAATGTAGAACAGTAGTACACTCGTTTTATACTACTAAATACTACACTGATTATGCTGCTATTGGCGGTTGGCGATGCTTACAGTGCAGCCTTGTTTGTATGCTAGCAAGATGGTAGTTTACACGGACTTGGGTGCATACGTAGAGCATCCCCGCCACAAAATCGGATCAGGTGGCGGTACTGACGATATGCAGATGAGTATTGCCATTGTAGAAAAGCTCATATCTCAACTACTGTGGACGGCAAAAGTTTTAGTTAGTAGGTTTGTCACAGCTTGTTTATAACATTATTGAATTGAATAGTTTTTGCAACACAACCCTAAAAAATAAGCATGAAAAAACTCATCCTCCAGCTGATCTTCGTCATTCTGGTGCTATGTAGATTGGTGGGTTACGCTGCTGTGAATAGCCCAGCGTCTGCTTCAGGCTGCGCCATCGCCACCCATTCCGCCCCTATTAGCAATGGAACGTTGTCCTACAACCAGGTCGGCGCCGGACAACCGATCTTACTGCTGCATGGACTATTTGCAGACAAAGAGCAGTGGAACAGTATGATGTGTCAGTTGTCTCTTGCGGGCTATCGGGCGATCGCTCCCGACTTACCAGGCTACGGCAACAGCACTCTTGTCGCAACGAGGGACTATGCCCTGGAGAATCAGGTTGCACTGCTGCACCAGTTCACGAATCAATTAGGAATTCGCTCCTTTGATATGGCAGGGAGTTCGATGGGGGGAGCGATCGCCACCCTTTACAGCCAGCGTTACCCGGAACAGTTGCGTAGCCTTGCTTTTATCGGTTCACCTTTAGGTGTGATTGATTGGGCTTCGAGCGTCAGAAATTCCATCTTTGACGGCATAAACCCCTTTATTCCAACCACCAAAGAACAGTTTGACCTGGAAATTAGCCTGCTGTTTGTCACGCCTCCCACCATTCCTGATTCTGTTAAAACAGAGAGAGTGAACGACTACATCACTCGTAACCGTCACTATCAACAGGTTTGGGACATCGTGAACCTGTACGATGACGTTCTCTGTCAGGGGCGAGCAACTCAGCTTCCGACGCTTGCTATCTGGGGCACAGAAGACAAGATCTACGACATTCGTGGAGCTTCTCGGCTGCAACGCTGTATTCCCGGAAGCCAAGTGATCCGATTACCAAAGGCAGGACATCTGCTGCTAATAGAAAATTCAGAGGAGGCAACTGCGAATTACTTAAGATTTCTCAATGTGTTTCACTCTAAAAGCACATTGCCAATGTCTTATACCAAGTTGCGTTCAAATATGTCATTCTGACCGAAGGGAAGAATCTCGCGAGATGCTGAGTCCCAAAGGGACACGCTGCGCGTTCACGAAGTGTGCGCTTTGCGCTTACGCTTCACGCTTCGTTACGCTCAGCATGACAACTTGTCTGTATGACTGCAACTTGGTATTAGAAAGCAGTAATTTTTATGCGTAACTTCTGTATTTCACCGTTATAACAAGAACAATGGCTAAAAATTTTCATAGTAATTCACAAGTTCCCTTAAAGAGTCAAACTCCTATCAGTCGCACAGCAAAGCCAAGTTCTGATTTCTACTCTATTTTTTCTGAAGAAGAACTTTTAGGGATAATTCATGCATTAGAAGTCAGACGAGAAATACCTTTAAAGTATTCTTACAAAGGTAGAGGCGCAAAAATTTGGGATGATTTTTATCAAAAATATATTATTCCTAGATGGTATCGGACATCAAATGTAGAAATTGACCTTTTAAAAAAGAATTTTGAATACATTAATGGCAATCATCAAAATTGTGAGAAAGTTACTATCGTAGATGTAGGAGCAGGAAATTCATATCCTATCAAAGGATTCATTGGTAGACTTAATCAATTAGGTAAAATTAATAAATATATTGCGTTAGATATTAGCGAAGAATTACTGAATTTATCCAGTAAAAATTTTAGGAAGTGGTTTCCACTAATAGAGTATAAAAGTTATACACTTGACATAGAAAATCGTTGTATACCAAAAAATTGGTTAAAAAATCAGGCTAGCCTTGAAACTGAGGATACAGCGAAAATATTTTTACACTTAGGTGTGACAATTGGCAATCATCAAAATAGAAATGGAGTATTCAAAAACTTTAGAGACAGCATGGGGAAGAATGATTTTCTGGTGTTCACTAACGAAATTGGTTCTAACTCTCAATGGGATGGAACAGTGAGAGGTGGCTGCAAGTATCATGCAGAACAAATCTATGCATGGATTAAAAACAAGATTGGGATTAGGTCGCAAGATTGTGAACTTGTGAGAAAGTATGATTTAGAAACAGATAGTGTAGTCGCGAATATGAAACTCCGTCAGGGCTATACTATAAATTTCAATTTTATGGAAATAGATAAGAATATTGAAATATCTGAAGGTGAAGAGATAACTATTTGGAGACATCATAAGTACGAAATACCTGAACTTCTGCAAGAAATAGAACGAGCTGGACTACAACTTGTCCACTATAGTACTAATAAATACTTATCACATATCATGGTGATTTGTAAGGTTGCCAGTAACTAGCCTTGAAGTTATACTGCCTTCCGCTAGCGACCATCTAAAAATATAACTAAGGCAGGAAAAAAGCTAAATTTTTTATTGCATATATCGTGAACGCTTCCTAGTTTGTATCTGGTAAAAGGCTCTAGCTATTTAGCTATTTGTCTATTTTTCCCTCAAAAAGGGGTTTTAACAAAGAGGCGAAGATGTGATTGTCTATAAGTTAAAACGGCGCAATAAACAAGCGGCTTTATTCACTCCGCAATGCAGCAATGATATCAACCTTGGTGGCTTTAAGTGCTGGCAAAAAACTAGAACTTGGAAATTGTTCGCACATCCATAAAGGATGCCCGAACAATTTCCCGGCTATCCATCCCCACCTCATACGAGGATGGAGAATTTCGCCGAATTAGTTAAAGAGTTTTGCCTAACTTACAGCAATGTTAAGAAAGATCCGGGCAATGCATAGAAGGCATCGGAGAGGGGAAGGGAAGCTCTCGAGGTTCTTTGTTTTTTATAAGTGTTCATCGGGACATGATATACCCCTCAAGTTTTGTCAGGAGCAATGTTACGCGGGTAAGTCAGTGTCCAGTTTTGTGGATTTTTTAATTGGTTGTACAAACCTTGGAAAATTAATCGCAGAGCAGTTCGAGTCCTAATGTAGTCTCTTATTAAATGCGTACCTGGCTCAGCAAAAATCCCATCAACTTCTTGTAACGTGCCAAATGGCTTTTCACAGTAGCTGCCAGCACCTTTTACTGTTAAGACAAAAAATGGGGATTCCTTATATTTATCTGGAACCATAAAGATTCCATAAACATGATGTTCACCACGCCAGGGCTGAACAACGACCTTGGTAGCATACACATCGTATTTTCCTAATTTTGGTCTAAGAACTACTTTTGTGTTGCAATTAGAATCATCCACAGGAAACCACAAATAAAATATTGTCAAGCTACTGAGGAACAGAAGCAATATAAAAATAGAGTTGTGTTTATACCACATAAATTTTAACAATTCTTAACTCGTCATTACTAACTTAATGACGAATTACGAATTATTGCATAAAGACTTGACTACAAAAGCCCAACCATGTGCAGCAGACCGTGACCTGTAATCAGTTCGATAATCAATGCTATGAAACCAAGCATAGCAATACGACCATTCCAAACTTCTGCACTTGTAGTCAAACCCCACTCCCAACGCTCTGGCGGGTAGATTTTGACCTTTTTCTTCATTTGGCTGACTTGCGACAGCTTTAAACTGGGGGATTTCAACGCATCGAGCACCAAGTCTGCTAGCGCTTTGACAAACACCGGATGAGTATTAAGGGCGGGTACGCGGCGGAAGTTGTGAATTCCGGCTTGTTCTGCGACTTCGCGATACTCAATGTCAATTTCTTGCAGTGTCTCAATATGTTCCGAGACAAAACTGATGGGCACAACGACCAAATCTTTGACGCCTTTTTCCGCTAGTTCTGGAATAGCATCCTCTGTGTAAGGTTGTAGCCATTCCACTGGACCCACGCGACTTTGGTAAGCTAAAATATGGGGATTCGGTCGATTGAGGGTTTGCATAATCAAATAGGTGCATTCCTCAATCTCTTGCTGATAGGGGTCGCCTGCTTCTTCAACATAGCTCTTAGGAACGCCATGAGCACTGAAGAAGACATGAACCTCGTTGGGATTGGGACACTGGTCTAGTTCCTGGGCTATCAGATCCGCCATTGCTTGGAGGTAGCCTGGTTGTTTGTACCAGGAGTCAATGACGGTGTAATCAATAACCTGAAGTTTTGGGTTTTCTTGCCAAAGTCTTTCTAAAAGCCGGAAGCTGGAACCACTAGTACTGATGGAAAACTGGGGATACAGCGGTAATATCACAAGACGTTCGATGTTGTCTTGGGTAATTTTGGCGATCGCCTCTTCGGTGTAGGGATGCCAGTAACGCATTCCAACGTAGATATTAGCTTCTTGCCCCAAGGCACCCAGCTGTTCTCTCAACGCTTCTCCTTGAGCTTCGGTAATGCGTCGCAACGGCGAACCGCCCCCTATTTGCTTGTAGTTCTCTTGGGATTTACTGGTGCGCCTTGAGGCAATAAACCAAGCTAAGGGTTTTTGCAACCAACGAAAGGGTAGGCGAATAATTTCTGGATCGGAAAACAGGTTGAACAGAAAGGGTCCGACGTCCTCTAATTTGTCGGGACCACCGAGATTGAGTAATAAGACGCCTACGCGACCCATAGCAGTTACAATCCCCGCAATTTTTCAGGTTTTTTACTAATGTTAACAATATATCTTGAATAAATATCCAAAATTAACGACAAGGAAACACCTTGTGGCTACAATTTTAAGGCATTGGAGTTACCGCTACCAGTGCCTGTATGATGGCATATCGCGTCTGGCGGCTCTGGGTGTGCGTGGTGAAGCGCGTTTGAGGCAATTGGCAATGCTTGGCTTAACAATTCATGCAGACACCAAAGTTCTAAATTTATGTTTCCTTAGTGGTCAAGCAACGCAATTTTTGGTAAAAGTTTCACAAAATTTAACAGGGGTAGATGCCTCGACCTTATCCCTGAAACGGGCGCAGCAAAATGTTCCTTAAGCGGACTACGTGGAAGGTTTCGCGGAAGAGCTGCTTTATCATAACTTTACCTGAGCTTTCCAGACTTTATCTGTATTGATAGCCATCAGTTGCTTACAGAGAATAAGAGCAATTGACCTTCGCTGAGTCCTTATGAGTGCAGAAGTCAATTTCAGCTACATATATCAAATATGTAGTGGAAGAAGTTTAGATAAATTTGTCTAAACTCTAAAACTTTATTTCTTTTTGTCCAAAATCCAATCTAGTAAAGCAAAATTTTGACTCATGATTATCAACATATTTGATGTCGTCAATTCTTATCGAGATATCAGTCCTGACTTACTTGCAGCAGCTTTAACACCAGACGAGCAACTATCACCCGACTTCCAAACTTTTGTAAGAGCAAATACAGGACGTTGTCATTTTAGTGATATGTATGTGTTTGGTGACAGCCTCTGTGATATCGGTAATGCGTTCGATACCACGCAAAAGGCATTAGGAGAGGGGCGTCCACCGTCACCACCCTACTTTCAAGGACGCTTTTCTAATGGTCCAGTATGGATAGAATTCCTTGCAACATTACTAGGATTAACCTCTAGGAGAAATACTAACTTTGCGATTGGTGGTGCAAATACAGGTAGCGATAATACCTTGATTCCTAATAATCCACTACGTCTATCAGGATTGCAGCAGCAAATTAACAGTTTTATTGGAGACTTAAAGGCAGTCAATAGGCTTGCTGACTGTGAGGCAGTTTATATAATATGGGCGGGAGCTAATGATTACTTAGGCGGTGGCTTGACTCAACCTGCCATACCCATTAAAAATCTATCAGATGCTGTCGCATCGTTGGCTGCTGTAGGCGCTAAACATATCATGGTGCTTAACTTGCCAGACTTAGGAGAACTACCTGCTACACGCAAGAATAGTCAACAATCCGCCCTCCTCAATGCGTTAACTCGGGAGCATAACGTTGGTTTAGCCAAATCACTTAGCTCTCTAAGTCTAGGTTCTGATGTAAATATCATTCTTTTCGATGTTCATTCACTATTTAATCAAGTCCTCACCAATCCAACAAAATTCGGTTTTACGAATGTGACTGACTCTCAACTTGACCAGTTAGAACATCTTCAAAATTACACTGATAAGTTCTTATTCTGGGACGTTATACATCCCACGACAACTAGTCATATGATATTTGCAAAATTTGCCTTTTCGTTGCTTACGCCGGCAGTTGAAGCAAGGCTATCTAATTACCAGTATAATTTGTCAAATCTTTAACAGTAGAGGCAGTAGAGATGGATGGGTATTTCATAAATGCATTACGTCTTGAATTTCCGTTTCATACAGCAAAATTGTTGTCTCCGGACCTACCCTACCGGATTCTGGTGGCGGTCCCATTTCCATCTGAACGGCATAAGCCCACATACCTGAATCTATTTGGCAATTCAAAATTTTTCCCATACCGCCAATAAAGGAAACATGCTGATTTTTGCTAAACATAGGTTGTTTTGTCTTCATTTCAAGCATCTTTGTACACCTGTCTGTTTTTGTTTTGATGAGTTATTCGTGGCCCAATGCAGTCGTTAGTTCACGTGGCAGCAAAATGACAATATTAGAATATGGTGCATGACAGCAAGGGTAATGCACTAGGATTTAAAGAGTTAGAGAGTGAGTTGTTGCTAACTTGCTTTAGATAATTAGGTAATTTAAAATAATTTACTGTTTGTAAATCGCAACAATATGTTAGCGAAGACATAACGTTTCGACCTATGATTCCATTTATGGAGATTTGAGGTTTTATGCAGAATTAGAGTCAAGCAATAATCACTACAAAAACCTTAGTTGTATTTCGATAATATTTCCCCTTTACAGTCCTCATCCCTGCCAAGAGACTTAAACTGCATACATCCCAAAGGCTGATTTTGGATTGAGTTTGTATTGATGAACACAAATCAGTACAAATAATTCATGTGTACTCTTCCTAACGCTATTTAAATACTTGCAGCGCCCGTTATCTCTACTTCTTTAGGTTTAACAGCCAGTCTCGTGTAGCTTGGGGGGAACGCAGATGTACCACTTGCAGATGGGTATATTCAGGTTTCTTCAACAAGACAGGATACTCTTTTCGCCGCCTGTGGTAAGTCTGAAGCGCCCACAAAATAATCGAATCTCGGCTAAAAGTTTTTTTCCAACTTTCGCGGTTACCATTGCAGACTTCCTGTTGCGTCACAACTCGATGAAACGTCCGCCATACCAACTGCTTCATCACAACCCACAGCGGATAATCTAACCAGACAACTGTGTCAGCCTTTCCCCAAACAATGTCGCGTACCAGGCTGTAATTGCCATCTACGACCCAGGTATTGCTTGCAAGTGCCTGAGTAACTCGTTCACGCATCACATGATCTGCGACTTCTATCCAGTTAGGTTCCCAGTGCAACCTATCTAATTCTACATGGGGGATGGTAAGACGCTGGGCAATTTGCCGTGCTAAAGTCGTCTTACCAGATCCAGTTGTACCTACTACAGAAATTCGTTGCATCAGTGATGTGATAACAAAGTGAATGAATTTCCCATGGTAAATGCTACTGTGGGGGGCAGAGGTTCAGGAGCGATTGGCTCCGCCAGTGTCCCTTGGGCGATCGCTCTAATTTGGTCATAGGCACTTGGATCGTCATAATCTACAAATATCAGAAATTCTAGATATCAGAAATTCTTTGGAATTTTGACCGCATGGCAGACCAATCATAGCAGACCAATGCCACTTTATAAAAAATTAAGCGAGCCAAAACCACTGAAGATGAGTCTCGTAGCACGGTATCCTAGGATGACATATCAAAAGTGTTCAGATTGCGGTGCAATTGTAAAAAAATCTCTTTCAACTGGTACCCATAAATGTGCTTGTGGTTGCGAGCTACAAACAGATGTGAATGCAGCGATAAATATTCTGAATCTTGCAAAAGCTAGGGATGGGCAATCCCGAAGTAACGCTACAGGAGCCGTGACCTCTACTCTAGTTGGTGAAAGCCTGCTTGAGCAAGTCACTAGGAAGAGTGTAGAATCCCCGTGTCTTTAGACCGGGGAGTGTCAAGAAGACCAAGGCTCACGAAAGCTGGGATAAAGCGTCAATCCACCATCAATAAACAGGGTTTGCCCGGTAATATAAGCAGCTTCATCTGAGCAAAGAAATGCCACAGATGCTGCCATTTCTTCTGAGGTTCCAGCACGACCCATAGGAATATTACTCTCAACTTCTGCCTTTGCCTCAGGGTCGTTAATCCATGATTTGTTAATTGGTGTAATAGTCGCTCCTGGTGCAATTGCATTCACACGAATGTTATTGGATGCGTATTCCAAAGCCAAGGAACGCGTCAGGTTTTCCATCCCTCCTTTGCTCACGGAATACCCAACATATTTCGGTTTGGGAATGATTTCGTGAACGCTGGAAATGTTAAGAATTACACCACCGCCGCTACGAGAAAGAAAATGTTTAAGCGTTTCACGGGCACAGATATACGCACCTCTAAGATTTACGGCAACGACTCGGTCAAAGTCTTCAATTTTCATTTCATGAGCTGCCCCCTCAATTTGAATGCCAGCATTATTGATTAAAATATCAAGCCTGCCAAACTTTTCCACAACAGCAGCCACCATTTTGACGACATCTTCTTCTTGGGAGACATCAGCTTGGACCAGAAGACTTTCAACACCACAACCTCGAATCTCACCGCAGGCATTTTCTACCATTTCCTCAGTTTCTTTGGCATCTTCAGGATTTTTGCGGTAGTTAATGGCAACATTTGCACCTTCTTGAGCAAATCGAACTGCAATTGCTTGCCCAATTCCTGAACTCGCACCCGTCACCAACACATTTTTGCCTTTCAAACCTTTCATGGCGATTGAACCTCCTGAATCAGTTACGTAATGGGCAATTGGTAGAAGTTAGCTAATGAGGAGTAGTTATCATACTCATCATTATCGACTAATAAGTAGTGACTCATAATTGAGAACTTTATTGCAAATTAGCAGGGGGATTCTCAGGAACAACCCAATAGTAGATGGTGTGCTGACGAGCCGAACCCTGTACCCGCTCTACACGCTCAGGTTTCCACTCGCCCATATCAAAATCGTGGGAAATAATCCGCGTACCGGGTTTGAGTTCCTGCAACAGCTTTGGTCGCAGCTGCAAATTAACACTAGGTAACAGATAGAGCGTTACCACCGTGGCTTGGCTCAAATCAGTTTGGAAAAGGTCTTGTTGTAAAAAAGCCACGCGGTCAGTCACTCCTGCCTTTTGAGAGTTTTCTCGACTTCGCTGAACTAACTGGGGATTAATCTCTATACCAGTAGCACGACTCGCACCGTATTTCTGCACGGCAGTAATGGGAATCCGCCCATCACCGCTACCAAGGTCATAAAGCACATCGTTACTTGACACATTTGCCAGTTTCAGCATTCGGTCAACGACTTTTTCAGGTGTTGGAACGTAAGGTACATTAGCTTGACGTTCTTGAGGTTGTGCAGTGGTGGTTGGCGCTTGGGCTTCTGCTTCTGCTTCAAAATTGCGTTGTTGAGTGCAACCTGTAAACATCAAGCTAGTAACACTCATACTTACAACCAATAATCCAAGCATTCGCTGTAACTGCATATAAGTTCTTTAGTTTTAAGTTGCCGAAATTTCGTTTAAGATTGACGATTTCGAGGAAGAAGCAACAGCGGTATACCAGCTAACACCACTGCCACTCCCGTGATTGCACCCATTCCAGTATACGCAAGGCTCGAATAAAGCAAATAACCGCAAATGAGGCAAAAGAGTATCGGTGTCAGAGGATAGAAAGGGACGCGGAAGGGTCGGAATACATGAGGTTCACGCACGCGTAACACGAGCAGCGACACGCCGCTGAGTAAGAAAAAGAACCAAAACACGGGGGCGGTGTAATCCACCATCGTTTCAAAACCTTTGCGCGTCACAGTCCCCAATAACACCAAAAAAAGCGTTATTGCACCCTGCACCAGCATTGCCTTTGTTAGTGTACTGGAGCGATTTCTCCAGTCGCCCATAAAAGAAAACAACGCAAAATCTTGCCCAAGTGCATAGTTGCTACGAGCACCCGTAAAAATCGTGGCGTTGATTCCACCCAAAGTAGCAACTGCAACCAATAAGCTGATAAACACAGCACCAGGTTCGCCAAAAGCGCGGCGCATTAAAGAAGCTGCGACAGCTTCTTGTTGTGCCATTCCTGATAGTCCTAATCCGGTTATGTAAGCTATATTGATCAGCAAGTAAATTACTGTAATGATGCCAATACTCCACAGAAGTGACCTCACCATGTTGCGTTTAGTGTTTTGTAAGTCTGCGGAAATATAAGCCGCTTCATTCCAACCGCCGTAAGACAGCAACACAAAAACCATCGCCAAACCGAAATTTCCTTGGGATGTGGGTGCAGCAGACACTACAGGTGGTGGAGTAAAAACTAAACCAGCAACAATAACTAACACTAAGCCGAGTATTGTGGCAACTGTTAGCCATTTTTGGGTGGATTTACCCTGTTGGATACCAACTATATTGACGATAGTCAAAATGACGATGACACCAGCAGCGTAAATAGACGGGGAATAATCACCAAGTCGCCACAACTGTGAGATATAGTCCCCGAACACAAACGCCAAAAGTGCAATAGAACCAGTTTGAATCACCGTCATTCGCGCCCAAGCAAACAGAAACGCCCAAGTTTTACCAAAGGCACGCATGAGGTAATGGTAATTACCACCAACATGGGGATACGCTGTCGCCAATTCGGCGTAACACAAAGCGCCAATCAACGACATTGCACCACCCAAGAACCAAACAAACAGCGCCATCATGGGACTTTCCACATTGGCGGCGACGAGGGATGGTGTCTCAAAAATACCAACACCGATAACAACGCCAACGATTAGGGCGATCGCGTCTTTTAAGGAAAGCCTCCCTTGCGGCGCGACTTTGCTTGCAACGACAGTATTTGGTAAAGGATAATTTGTGCGTTTGCTCACTTCGGTACCATCCCAGTTGGATAAAAATTTCCTGGCATATTGACTGAAAGTGTTGCAGGCGAAGGGATTAATAGCTTCCTACCAAGGTGGTAGACTTTAAGCGAGCGAATTCATTTCATACTGAAATTTAGAGTTTTCTAGCGGCGCTTATATAAGCCGAATAGAGGACCAAGAATTGCCCCGAAGACGAAGCCTCCTGCGTGCGCCCAGTAGGCAATCCCGCCACTTTCCATACCAACGTTGGTACGAGCCTGTAAGCTAGCAATACTATAGAAGGCTTGCTGGACAAACCAAAACCCAAGAAAGAAAAATGCGGGAAGTCGGACTGTAGTCAAGAAAAATCCCAAGGGAAGTAAAGTCAGAATTTCGGCTTTTGGGAAACGGAGAATGTATGCACCTAAAACTCCTGCGATCGCACCACTAGCACCCAAGGAAGGAATCGTAGAATTCTGAGAAAAGAACCACTGAGTCAATGCTGCCAAAACACCGCACGTTAGATAAAAAATGAGATATTTTACATGACCCAAGCGGTCTTCAATGTTGTTACCAAAAATCCCCAGAAACAGCATATTCCCTGCCAAGTGCAAAAAACCGCCATGCAGAAATTGAGACGTAATTAAAGTCATCCATTCTGGTATTAGTGAATTTTCGCTTGCTCTGGGACAGGTGGTTGAAAGTTGACATGGTACTAAGGCTGCAATGCGGAAAAACTCTTGCAATTGTTGCGGTGTTAGACTCAGTTGATAAAGAAAAACAACGATATTAGCAATAATTATCCCGTATGTCACAAATGGGGTAATTGTTGTAGGGTTGTTATCTCGCAGGGGAACCACGGTTGTTTTTCCTCATAATGACCATTCTTTGAATCTTTACGAGAATTTTTAAAAGTTGTAGCCAACTCCCACTAACACCCCGACATCAGTTTCATCAATAAAACTGACATTTACCCCACCCGTTGCTGTAATCTGTGGGGATAAAGGAACATCTACACCACCAGAAATTAATGCACCAACAGTGCTATCTCTGCTTGTAGAAATTGCCACTCCACCACCAATATAAGGCGCTATATTCAGTTGGGTGACTTCCAAATTTTCTTGGGGAAAATCTACAGTCAGTGGAATCAGAAAGACTGTGTTATCGCCAATGACAGCAGCCGGACGTGCAGACAAGTTTCTGGTCAGTCCAATTTTGCTAATGACACTAAATGCACCTTCACTTAAAGTCGTATTGCCAGTCAAACCAATATTACCGCCAATACCAATATAACTAGGACCAGAGCGAGTGGTTCTCCCTGGAGCAACAACTTGAGCAACCTGCGTTGATTCAGTCTGAGGTGTAGTTGCTGTGGGTGTTTGTTCTATTTGAGATGTTGGTGCAGCTAGCAAAGCAGATGCAGAAGTCGTTCCACTGCTGTTTTCTTGCTTTTGTACTACACTATCAGAACTAATAGTAGTATTTTCTGCACGAACTGGCAAACTCATACCAACGAAAGTCACAGATGTAAGAGCTAGTAAAGTAGAAGTATGTCGCCAAAAAATATTGTTCATGTCTGTTTTTTCTTGTTCATTCTGTTGTCTCTAGTTTGGATAAGAAATGTGATTAGAAAGTGACCAAAAAAGCGAGTAAGCCGAATCAACAATAAGAATAAAATTTCACTATAATTTTAAATATCCCACCGAAAAATTTACAAAGTTAGAGTTTCTTTATTAAGAAATATAACTGTTTCTCACTATCTAAAGTTGTAAAATAAGTCTTGCTACCGATAGATAAATAAAAACACCTAAAACATCAACCGCAGTGGTAATAAACGGAGCTGACATCAAGGCTGGATCTAGACCGAAACGACGAAACAAAAAAGGTAGGGCAGAACCTGACACCGAGGCTAAAATAGAAATTGCAAATAGGCTAATTCCCACAGAAAGCGCTACTCCCCAATTGCCTTGGAGAAAGTAAGCCCATACCGTCACCACTGTCCCTAACATTAACCCCAGAATTGCCCCAGCGCTCGCCTCCCGTCCAATCACGCTTACCACCCTTTTGGAGCGAATTTCCTGAGTACTTAGTCCCCGAATGACAACCGTTGAAGATTGCGCTCCAACATTACCACCTGCGTCAATTAACAATGGAATAAAGAAAGTCAAGGCAACAACTTGCTCTAAAATCGCCTCTTGATTTTGAATTACCACAGCGGTAGCCGTATTAGTAACCAGCAGTAACAGCAGCCAAACAACACGTTTACGGGCAACAACAACTAGGTTTGTTTGGAAATAATTGTCGCCACCAGACTGAACACCACCCAGAGTATAGATGTCTTCTGTTGCCTCCTGCTGTAGAACATCAATAACATCATCAACGGTGACAATGCCAACTAAACGCTGCTCGGTATCTACCACAGGTAGGGCAACAAAGTCATAGTGCTGAATCAGTGTCGGTGTGGACAAATACCACTTCCCGAGTCATGATTTCACTCACCGTTTGCTCCGGCTGTGCAATGACTAAATCCCGTAGGGAAAGAGTTCCTGTCAGACAGCGGTGACCATCAGTAACATACAAGTAGTAGATAATTTCCGTAGCGTTTGCTAAACTGCGAATTCGCTCCAAGGCTTGGGCAATTGTCATACTTTCCTTAAGCGAAATATATTCTGGAGTCATCAGTCGCCCAGCGGTACCCACTTTATAACCCAAAAGTAGGGCAGTGGCTTGGCGTTCCTCAGGACTAAGTTGTTGAAGCAGCCGCCTGACAACTTTAGCAGGTAACTCCTCAAAGAGTCGCGCTCGGTCATCCGGCGACATCTGATCTACAATGTCGAGGACATCTTGATGCTTAAATTCTGTAATTAAGGACTGTTGTACACTGGGGTCGAGATATTCATAAACTTCAATCGCCTCCTGCTTGGAAAGTAAGCGGAAAGCGATCGCCTGCATAGCTTCTGGTAACCCCTCAATTGCTTGGGCAATATCCGCAGGTTGTACAGGTACAAGTAAGGCTTTTGCTCCCTGCAAGTTTTCTTGTTGTAGCAGTGTTTGTAGTTGCGTTCGCACTAACTCCACAAGTTCTTGTCGATTCGGTCGTCTTAGAGAGGGAAATCGATTCTCACTCAAGGTAAACCCCCTTGATGCAGACTTAAATAAAAACCTTTGTGGTAGATGGACAAGACTCAAGTGTGAATAACAAAATCAATCACCCTTGAACTCACCACATACATGAATTAAAATCTGAATACAGCAGCTAACGGTGCATTATCTGGGACTAATTCTGGCTCAACTGCATAAACTGTTCCACCATTCAACAAAGTATGGATAGCAGCAAAATCCATTAAATCTTCGTCCCCAATTTCTTGTTCCTGATGCAATTCAACATGACTCTCATCTGAATTAAAATTTCCCCACTTCTGTATACCAACTGCAACAAATAAAGTGTCAACCAGTTGATAGTAAGCCATAGGAACAATTTCTTTCATATTGTTACTACTTGAACCTGTACCTGCTAATTCCTCATAACGTTCAACTGCTGCTTTTTGGGCTTGCTGAAAGTAGGGCTGTAAAATTGTCCAAGCTGATGAGTGTAACTCTTGTGCCTTTAACTCATCTGGATTGCCTGTCACTCCTTCATCCATCAAATAGCGATAAGTATTCGCTTCTTTATAAATTGGAAACAGGTATTCTACACCTGCCAATACTAAAGGTGCTTGCTGATTTTTCAGCAACTCTTCCAATCCTGCATCCACTTTCCGAAAATATCTCAGGAGATTATCTTTTTGCTCATCATTTCCAGCACCTTGACCATGAAACATACCAGCCCGTTCGCCGCCGCCTTGTGACGTGCCAGTATGAAACTGTAACTGTTTTTCAGCGTTATCATATTTCAGTGCTTCAGCAATACTTTGAGGCACATTTTCTAATTCAATCTCGCTGACACTATAACGCGTCCCTTGAAATAGTCTCACTTGATTTTGACTAAGAGCCAAGATGTAGAACCGTCCATCACCTGTGAGCAGAGGTAGCAACGGCTTCAGGTGGAAACGGTCGGTGACAACGACTAATTCTTGAAAATTTATTGGTAGGCAATAATAACTAAACAAATTAGTAGAAATAAAAATTGCCAGTCCATCACTTTGGTGCTGCCAAAATTTATATTCATCGAGTTCTTTGGCTTTTTCTAACAAGTCTCTTGCATCTTGACTACAAAGCCCACTTTTTATGAGTTGTTCCTCTGCCTCTCGTAGTAAATTTTTAAACCGAATCGGGTCTTGTTGCGTTTCTGTTCCCAGCCGATGGGTTGGCATATAAATTGAGACACAAACTCCATCCGGTTTTTCTATTAAAGTCTTTAGTTCATCAATGGACAATAATTTCATGGCGTTGACTCCTTCATGAAAAGACAAGGTATTGAAAAGTTTAATTTTAAAACTAAAGTTTTGTCATGTGATTTCTTGGGGCTATGAATATCAATTATTGAACAGAGATTTTCAATTCCCATTTTGATATGCTACAGAAAAATCCCTAACCCCCGCTTATTCCCAGATAGCAGTCTAGCTAGGAATATGGGGGTAAGGAAGAATATTAACTGTGACATCAAAAAAGTGAATGAGTCATTCATTTCTCTGATTCACAGTTGTTCAAATCCGCGCTAGTTATCTTTAGTATTGACAATAAATGTGAAGAGAAAATGACAACGACTAAGAAAAAACCAATAATATTAAATAGCATTTCTGACAAAAAGACCCAGCAGTGTAGAAACAAGTGTCAGAACAACTGAAGCTAACAACGCAGGTAGGAAACCAGCAACTATAAAACCAGGAACGAGGAATCCTACCAGCCAAAGCATGAGTGCGTTAATGACAAATAGAAACAAACCTAGCGTCACAAGGGTGAGGGGAAGCGTCAAAATGAACAAAACAGGTCGAACAAATGCATTGACTAACCCTAAAATTAGAGCGGCAATTGCGGCTGTGCCAAAACTATCAAACGCAAAGCCTGGTACAATATAGGCTGTCACTAATAGTGATAAAGCAGCAACTAGCCAAGTTAGTAAGAAGTTTACTATCAACATTCGTCAAATCTCGTCACTGGTTAGAGTTTGATAGCAAGTTGCAATGAGAGCGATAGTAAATGAAGCTGATGGGAAGGTGCTACCCTTACGGGTAGAAGTGCGTAGGGCATCTACACACAAAAGCCCTATCGCCCCATCAGTTCCAACACGTATGGGTTCTCAACCCACAACACACAACATATAGTTAGAGGTCACAAGGAGTGATAACCTTTTTCTCTAGCTATCTTCAGTATTGCCAAGAAATGTGAGCAGAAAATGACAGCGACAATTGCTGCAGCTACTTGAGTGGTAGAACAATTTGAAAAGTTGACCCTTCCCCAACTGCACTTTTGACGCTAATCTCACCGCCGTGTGCTTGAACGATTTGTTGGGCGATCGCCAACCCCAAACCAAACCCGCCAGTTTTGCGCGAACGCTTTTTATCGACTCGGTAAAATCTCTCAAAAATATGAGGCAAATCAGTTTCAGGAATCCCAATCCCATTGTCTACGACTTGAATGACAGCCTGACGTGACTGGGTGAAAAGCCGTAACAGCACTTTCCCGTCAGCGTTCGTATATTTGCAGGCGTTGCTAACCAAATTAACCACTGCTTGACGCAGCAAGTCTAGTTCGGCTTGCACTTTCACATTGTCAGGGGGCAATTCGCAAGTTAAACTGATATCTTGTGCATCTTCTTGTGTTGCATAGTTGTCTACTAGCTGAATAAGCAAGTTGTTCAAATCAACTGCTTGCAACGATTGCGGAGGTAATCGTCCTTCATGACGCGCCAGAAACAGCAGATTATTGATAAGGAGACTCATTGACTTGCCGACATCAACGATTTTCTCGTAGCGCTGACGTTGTTGGGCGGGATTGCTAGATGTAGACAGTAAGCCGTATTGGGCATTGCTGATAACTGCTGCTAGAGGCGATCGCAATTCATGAGAAGCATCCGCTGTAAAGCGTTGTAGCTGTTCGTAAGTTTGACGAATCGGTTGCATTGCTAGTCCCCCCAAGAACCAACCAGCCACAGCTATTATCCCTAAAGTCACTGGCACTGTCACAAGTAAAACTAGCCGTAGCTGAGCCAGATCATTTTGGGTGGATGTCAGCGGCATTGCAACTTCGAGATAACCGATTAACAGATTATCTTGGTAGACGGGCAGCGTTAACTGACGAAGCCAGATAACAGTGGGCATTGCCCTCCAGGAGTGAAGCGCGGTTTTGATAGTATGAAATCCAGGGGTCATTGTCAACTGCGCTCTTGGAGCCGTACCGAAAAATTGCACCAGTTGCCCTTTGGTATCGTACCAACGCGCATATACAAGTTCAGTACCCAGTGGTGGCAAATTACTCCCTAAGATCGGCACATTTTCTAGGTCTAACTGTCCCTGACGCAGATCATACTTCGCGTTGACTGCCATCACTCTGGATTTTTGGTAGAGTAAGCGATCTAAATCCTCTAGCTCGTCTAAGACTTTCTGGTAGTAAAGTACTCCGGCAAAAACGACCAAAATACTCCCCATCGTTAGGGTAAACCATAGAGCTAGATTGCTACGACTACGATTAAACATAATTAGAGTATCATGCAGAGGGTATCTCCCTGTTCGGTTAAGGCAGTATGCAGTGGCTCTAATTGTTTGGTGTCATCTTTTACCACTAAAATTTTCATAAAGCGCATTCGTAAAAGTCTTTTTAGGGAGAATTGTTCATTCTACTACTTAGGGTAGAAAAGCCAGACCTACCAGCATATCTTCCACCAGTCAGATTCTCATGAAGCGCTTTTGTGAAAAGTCTTTGCGGGAGAATTGTAATAGTTGATTTCTTCAGATTCTAATCCGCCTACTCGTTGCCTATTCGCGCTTGTTGCCCTATGTCCTTGTCCCGTTGGTTGCTAAAATTACAGTCTTTCAAGCTAGAATTTGTGCTGCCTGTGCCACTGCTTTTAATTGCTTTTGGACTTGGTGGTGAACCGTTGACAAACCTGCTATTGAGTCGTTACTACGGTACAGTAGACAAGCTCCAAGCTGATACACACACGCTAACAATGCAGCTTCTGGTCAATGTGCAAGTCATCAAAGCTGAAATTGAAAAGGAGCGTGGCTTTACCATAGTTGAACTTAATACTGCCAACTCCGTACTCAAAAAGTTAGAATTCAAGTTTCCAGCCACAGAATTAAGCTCTATCAAAGCCATGATTGCTGAAGAACTGGGAGTGTCTGCAGAAGTAGAAACTCTGCAACCTAATACACAAATGCAGGTGCAGCTTGCAGTCAAGGCGCTAGGAATCCTAGCTGAAATCGATAAGGAGCAGGGGTTTACCAAAGTTGAGGTCAACACCGCAGACTCTGTACTCAAAAAGTTAGAATTTGAGTTTCCAGTCACAGAATTAACCTCTGTAAAAGCCATGATTGTTCAAGAACTAGGACTGTCTCCTGAAAATGCCACGATGTTAGTCAGCTATCGACTAAAAAGCTAGCGAGCATTCAAAATACTTTCCTCAGCCCACTCTCCCACTCTCCTCAGGAGGTTTGAGGCTATAACCCATGCCGTAGACCGTTTTAATCCAATCTTCTGCACCAACTAACTGCAACCGATGCCGCAACTTGCGTACCAGTACAGTTAGAGCATTGCTTTCGGGTTCCATACCCCACTCCCACAATGCTTCTTCAATTTGATTGCGAGTTAAAATCTGATTGGGGTGACGCATCAAATACTCTAGCAGTTGAGCTTCACGCGGCGATAATTCCACACTAGCGTCACCCCGTTCCACGCTTAACGTAGTTAGGTGCAGTTGTAAATCAGCCATCCGGAGGATTTCTCCCTGCCATAAGGGCGATCGCCGCGCCAAAGCACGTACCCGCGCTAAAAGTTCCACCAGATCTGCAGGTTTGACCAAATAATCATCTGCCCCAGCATCTAAACCTGTGACTTTATCCGGGGTAGTATCCTTAGCAGTGAGCATCAGTACAGGTGCGGTTTTACCTGCTTGGCGATACTGACGACACAGACTCAATCCGCTGATTGTCGGCAACATCCAATCTAGTATCAACAGATCATACTCTTTGGAGGACAATAGCCATTGTGCGATTTCCCCGTCTTCAACGCCATCGACAATGTAGCCAGCTTCCGACAGCACACCCTGTAATGGCTCTAATTGTTCGGGGTCGTCTTCTACTAGTAAGATACGCATAAGCCTTTTTGGTGACCCGTCTTTGCTATAGAACCGCCTTGCTCATAATACAAAAGCCTAAGATTTCCCACGTCTTCCACCAGTTAGATTATCTGCCCTTTTATCGGGTGATGCGGAGGATTTTGTCCTGCTGTGGCGGGCAATTTCCGCGCCCGTCGCAGTTACTGGTTGTGACATATAATTCGCCATCCGGTCCCATGATTGCCTCTCGGAGTCGCCCCTGTTTACCTTGCAAGTACACCTCATGCAGCTGGACTTGTTGAGGTGACTTTGGATTGAAGGCGACACGGTGCAGGTGTTGGGAGCGGAGGGTAGCAATAATTAAGCTGCCTTTCCACTCAGAAATCGCATTTCCTGTATAAATTGCTGCCCCACCTGGAGGTAAAGCTTGACGCCAGACGATGGACGGAGTAACAAGTCCTTGTCTTGATTCGCAACGGTAGATGGTGGGCCAGCCGAGGTTGTCGCCTGCTCTTGCTACACTGACTTTATCGTGACCGCTTCTACCCAACTCGCCACTCGGACCGTGGTCTGTTACCCATAGGATTGATGGATCAGCCCAATCAAACCCCTGAGTGTTGCGAATACCAGTAATATATACGGGATTTTTCGGGAACGGATTGTCTTGCGGCACTTGTCCGTCAGGCGTCACGCGCAGAATTTTACCTGCAAGGCTATTAACATCCTGGGAACTTTGGGGTTTTCTGGCATCGCCAGTCCCAATGTAGAGCATTCCATCAGGACCAAAGCGGATGCGGCCACCGTTATGATATTGCGCTACAGGAATATTGTCGAGAATTATTCTATCTGGCGAAGCACTGAGTCCATTCTGGGATAGTCGCCATCGTTCGACGCGATTGACCTGCGACCCATTTTTGTCAGTGGTGTAGTACACGTAGAAAAGTCGGTTTTGGGCAAAGTTTGGATGAGTCGCAATGCCAAGTAAACCATCTTCGCCACTATCTGTAACATCAATCGTGGCTACTGGCTTTTGGACAAGTTTACCACCCCGCACGAGGCGAACCCGTCCAGGTCGTTCAGTGACTAACATATCTTGATTTGGCAGAAAAGCAATTCCCCAAGGAACTTCAAGACCTGTTACCACTTCTTCAGCCCGCACCTTTACTCGTCCTTGTGAACCGAAGTTATCTTCCACTAAAGTACACGCTTGATTCTTGGTAGAAGTTTGTTGACTGGCTTGTTGAGTTGTTTCTGTTTGTTGATTGTTAGCGTTTGCGGATTCAGATGTTGGTAAGGTGCAAGAAGAAATTCCCAAGCATACCATGCCAACAAGTAATTTTGCTGCAAGTATTCTTGTCAGGTTCATGATAATTTTCTCCAAAAAATTGCTGCTTGCATGGTCTTTGAAATAGCTAAATAATTAATTTCCCTAGTTCTAGGATTTGTTGCGAATTTGCTAGGGATGCAGTTGACGGCTTGACTGTGTAGTCACCATGAATACCATTAATTCTATAGATATTTTGTCTGTCGCTGAGTTTTATAACCTCTATCCACAGACCTGAGTTGAAAAAAGGCAGCTATGGTCAAGGGAAAACAGGTTTTTTCATCCGTTCTGGTGTACGGAAGTACATGATGGCTACTTGGAAATTAGGCGCTTTCACTTTTTGGTCACATTTATTGTCAACACTGGTGACACATTAGACGATGGCAATAGCCTTGTAAGTTCGTCAGAATTTATTGAGAGGTAAAATGGTTTCCAATCAACTCCAGCACGCTGTTGGTATATTTCCCAGTCGTAGAAGTGCGCTACAGGCGCTCAACGAATTGAGCAGTAGTGGCTTTCCAATGAAGAAAGTTTCTGTTATCACTAAAAAAACCAAAATCGATGAGCAATCTGATGATGTTGACATGAGTGAACCTGCTCTCACTTCATCTGAAGGTGCGGTTGCGGGTGCGATAGCTGGTGCTACGACAGGAGGTTCACTTGCCTTAGTTGGGGGTTTGGCTGCTTTGCTCATTCCTGGAATTGGTCTGGCCCTAGCAGCAGAATCTATTTTACTCATCCTTGTAGGCACTGGAGCGAGTGCAGCAGCTGGCGGTCTTGTTGGCGCACTACAGGGTTGGTTTGTTCCTGAAAAAATCGCCCAACTGTATAATGAGCGAGTCTTCCAAGGCGATTATTTGATGACGCTAGAAGGCACAAACGAAGATATTCGTCATGCTGAACCTGTTTTAAACCGCTGTGGTATTCAGGAGTGGCGCGTTTTTGACATTCCTACAAATTGAAGCAATTGAGTATTAAATTGATAACGATGCTCTACCAGCTAAACAAGCTACTTACGTACCTAACTTCCTTTGTTTAAAGTAAAATAATAAATCAAAGAACATCAGGAGTTACCATGTACGTGCTAATTGGTGGAGCAGGTTTGGTAGGGCTATGTTTAGCACAGAAATTGGTAGAACTAGGACATACCATAGGTGTGATTGACATTGACCCTAACGCTTGTCGTTATGCCCGCGAACAAGTGGGAGCAATGGCTTTTGAAGGCAGTGCTGTCAGTACAGAAGTGTTGTTAGAAGCTGGGATTCGTAAAGCTGATGCCCTAGCAGCCGTTCTCCAGGATGATGCTTTAAACTTAGCAATGGTAACTCTCGCCAGACACTACGGTGTTCCCCATATTCTGTCTCGGATGCGCCACCCCGATTTTGTGGAACCGCTGCGTTTAGCTGGAGCTAATCATATTATCAGTACCGTCGATCTGGCAGTTTCAACAATGGTGAATTCTATTGAGTATCCGCAAGTAGAATCAATGATGCATTTTGAGCAGGGACAGATTGAGGTTTTAAAACTTTCCATCTCAAACAATTGCTATGTTGTCGGTCGTAGCGTTGCCGAAATTGCTCAGGATTCCCGGTTTCCTACTGGCTCTTTAATAATTGGCTATCAACCCCATCCCCACGAAGATTTAATGATTCCTAACGGCAGTACAGTACTGGAACCCGATTCAACTGTGTTAATTGTGACTAAACCAGGGACATTACATCAAGTCATTGATTTTATCGAAGGTTGTAAATGATTAATTTAAATGAAGCCATATCCGCTTTTTTATTCAGCGATCGCTGTTATTGTACTGACATCCTGCACATCGCCAGAGAAGCCACCGCCAAAAGCTGATACTAATCAGGTCTCTCAATCTCAAAAGGTGGTAATTTTGGATGAAAATTTCAAGACAGTAACGGGTCAAACTATTTATGTCCCTGTCTACTCGCACATCTATCATGGGGATGGGAAAAGAATTTTCAATTTAGCGGCTACTCTCAGTATTCGTAATACTGATTTGACCAACCCTATCATCATTTCTTCTGTGCGCTACTATGACTCAAATGGGAAATTAATTAAACAGTATTTGGAACGCCCGATTCAACTTGCTGCCCTAGCTTCTACGGATTTTGTTGTAGATAGAACTGACACTAGTGGAGGTTCAGGGGCTAACTTTATTGTGGAGTGGGTAGCTCAAACAAAAGTTTCTGAGCCTGTGGTTGAAGCAGTGATGATTGGTACTGACTTGCAACAAGGAATTTCCTGGATCAGCCCTGGCAAAGTTATTAAAAGTCAAAATAATGACAAGCGCTCATCTTCTCTACAGGGTTCTTGAAAAGCGACTAATCATCATCTAGTCTCAGCAGTTGCTCGTCAATCTTTTGTATCCGCCCTTGGACAATTTCTTCTGAGAGGATTCGCTTACGCATTGCCTCGTTAAGCGCTGCTTTCTCTGCTAGCAATAAACGGCGACGAATAGCATCGAGTTTTGTGTGTTCGCCTCTGTTTTCGTCAAACTCATTCGGGCGGCGATTATAGAATTCCCGCAGTGTTCTTTCTGCTGCTGCCACTTGCACTTGATAAGCAGAACGCATCTCCTCATAGACAGATTTTGGCAACACCCCTGACTTCAACAGGCTGTCTAATTCATCTTGTGCTGCTTTACCTGCCATTAGCTGGGCTTGCAATTCTTCAACCTGTTGCTGAGCCTCTGAAAATTTAGATAATTTTAAGCGTTTTACCAGCCAAGGCAAACTTAACCCCTGGCCTACTAATGATACCAGCACACTACCGAAGACTAAAGCGATGAGACCCTCTCGCCCCGGTAGTGTGGTGGGTAAACTCAACGCCAAAGCCATTGAGAGCGAACCTTTGATGTTGCCTAAAAAGAGTAAATGTTGCCAGCGCAATGGAATTGGGCGGTCAAACCAACGAACTCCTGCTAGCAGCGGATAGACCGTAAGAACTCGCGCTGCTTGATACGCCAAAACTGCAAGGAGAATTCCAGGTAAAGTCCTCCAGAGCGTTACCAGGTTTATTTCTACACCAATCAGTAGAAAAATAAAGGTGTTGACAGTAAAACTGGCATATTCCCAGAAGCTCAACAAGGTGATGCGACTAGAAGCAGAAGTATTGCGAGAAAGCCCAAAATTGCCGAAAATTAATCCAGCTATAACTACAGCCACAGCACCTGATACACCGAGAAATTGCCCAACCTGAAAAGTTCCTAATGCAACTGCGACCGTCAGTAAGAGACTGCTAAGGGGATCATCTAAACGGGCGAATACAGGTATGCTTAAGTAGCCCAAGACTAACCCTACGAGGCAACCACCTAAAGCGATAAATAGCACCTGTTGAATTCCCTGTAGTAACGTGAGCGAACCTGTCGAATATACTTGCAAAATCAGGTTGAACGAAACTAGGGCAGCGGCATCATTGAATAGGGTTTCTCCTTCAACGATGGTGGAAAGCCGGGAGGGCACCCGTATCTCCTTAAAGACCGCAATCATTGAAACCGTATCAGTGTTTGCTAGAATGACTCCTACAAATAGAGCGGGTATCCAAGTTAACCCCAGCCCAAATTTCAATAGGACGGCAATAATAGCACTGGAAAACACAGCCCCTGGACCAGCTAGGAGGGCAATCGGTTTAAACGTGCTTCTTAGGCGGCTGATATCTGTATTGATGCCAGCTTCAAAGATTAGAATTGGCAGGAAAAGATTTAAAACAAGGGTTGGATCTAAACCAATGGGACGAGACAATAGTTCAGTGATCGGCAAACCTGCCAACACTAAACCTGTAACGTAGGGAACACGAAGCCGCCGCGTTAGCAGAGCAACGCCGGTGGCTAGGAGCAGGAGAATAATTGAAACAGTGACTAAGGAAGCAACATCCACTTTGGTTTTGGAAAGTTATTTTGACTTCTGCGATAAACGTTGCCAAAAAGGTGTACAAGTGTCAAAAAAATTTTTGTCACACTTGATGGAGAGTGTTTGAGCCATTGTTATAATATATTGTTTATGAAGAAAATATTGGATTGACGACCTGTCTAATTTTTACCCTGCAAAGTTCCCTAGTACTGTTGAAATCCCTACTGGAACCGACGCCGGATATCGGCGCTTTTTGGGCGATTGTTCCAAAGCTATAGGGTAGCGTCGCCTTCTGGAAAATCTTCCTGGAGAAAAGGAGACAATTCCTGATTCAGCCGACCTGCTTTAACAAATTCAGCGTAGGTGTCTGCCTCAATCGACAGCAGTTCTCCCCGCAGCTGTTCAGCCGTAAAGTTCCGCAAATTAGGATACTCATTTTGTAGTTGGTCAATCTCTTGTTGCAAACGGTTCAACTCCCCTTTGACCAGCGTTTCCTGGTAGCGGTAAAACTCTGGTTCAACACCCGGACGTTCCTCTACTTGATTGAGGTATTGCAGAACACGATTGAGCGCAGCCAAACGCGCGATCGCTTCCGAATATCTCTGACGCAGAGGTTGATCCCCCAAAAGATTGAGTTTCTCCAACAAAGGTTTAACACTCAATCCCTGCACTAGCAAAGTAAACAACACCACCCCAAAAACTGTGGCGATGATTTCCTTTCGTTCAGGCAGGTTAGCAGGTATACTCAATGCCAGAGCGATGGAAACTGAACCTCGTAGTCCGCCCCACCACAGTACCGTTTGGTCCTGTAAGGGAATCGACGAGTTAACAAGGCGATTACTTAGGCTGCTTAGAGCGTAGATAGCGATCGCCCGTGTCAAAATCATCGCTACCACGGTTACGGCAATAATTCCCAAGTTTTCTCCTAGAATGGCAAAGTGGATCTGATCGCCAATCAGCAGAAACACAATGGAGTTGACAAAAAACGCCAGAAACTCCCAAAACTCAGTCACAATAATTCGGGTGCGGGGGTTCATACCGATGCGAGAGCCAAAGTTACCTAGGATTAAGCCTGTGGTAACTACCCCAATCACTCCCGAACCCCCCAAATCTTCGGTAATCAGATAAGTGCCGTAGGCAGAAACCAGAGTTAATGATTGCTCTACCAATGGCAAATCGAACCGTTGAGTTAGATAGGAAATACCAAAACCAATGAAACCGCCGACAGCAATACCAATACCAACAACTGAAAACAATTGAACTAAAATCGACTGAATCGCCAAGTTAGCAGTACCTAAGGGAAGCGCCACCAAAAAACTGAAGGCAACTACCGCCATACCATCGTTAAACAGGCTCTCACCTTCCATCAACGTTGTCAGACGGCTTCCCACACCTAGTTCTCGAAATAACGCTGTGACAGAAACCGGGTCAGTAGCAGATAGACTTGCCCCAACCAGCAAAGCCGTAGTTAACGACATTCCAGTAAGTTGATTTAACCCCAAGGCGATTCCTAAAATCGAAATCACTACCCCAAGCACCGCATACAAGCAGATCGGAACTAAATCTCGCTTCAAATTCGACCATTTCAAATTCCATGCCGCTTCAAATAAGAGTGGTGGTAAAAAAATTGACAGAATCAATTGCGGAGAAAGATTCACGAGGCGGACATCGACAAAAGCCAAACCTAAGCCCACAATTACCAACAACAACGTATAAGGAATCTGGCGAAACCAGCTAAAAATCTGCGGCAGCGTTGCTACACTTAGAGATACTGAGAGTACCAAAAGAAATTGCTTCAGATTGTCTTCAATGATGACCGAAGATTGCACCGACTCAAGCGCCATAACAATTCTAGGCTCCTTATTTGCCACATCAAACGGATTGTCCTCAATTATGCGGTACTGAGGAGACGTAATTCACTTAGTACAGGATTGCACAATATGGTAACGTTATGGATTTATGAGAAGCTGTACTAAGGAAACTTTCTGCTGGAAACTCGCTTGAGTTGAAGTGCTGCATCGCTGTCACTTTTTAGTCACAATGATTTCCAATACTGGAAATATCAAGAAGATTTACAAGTTGACAAAGCGGTTCTATATTACCTTTTTAACTTATGAGTTAATCAGGTTCAACGCAAAAGATTTCCTTTACACAACTCCTCCACGGTATTCTCTATGTTGGACCTCTGGTACAAAAACGCTGTCTTGTACTGCATTGATGTCGAAACCTACATGGACGCCAATGGCGATGGTGTCGGTGACTTTGAGGGACTGACTCAGCGACTAGACTACATCGCTGGGTTGGGAATTACCTGCATTTGGCTCATGCCATTTTATCCTACTCCCAACAAGGACAACGGGTATGACGTGATGGATTACTACAACGTTGATCCCCGTTTAGGTACGCTTGGGGATTTCGTTGAATTTACACGTCAGGCGTATGAACGCGGTATCCGCATTATCGTTGACCTGGTAATCAACCACACTTCCGACCAGCACCCTTGGTTTCAAGCAGCTTGCAAGGATGAAAATTCAAAGTACCGGAATTATTATGTGTGGTCCAAAGAGAAGCCTGAAGACATAGAGGAAGGAATTGTTTTCCCAGGTTTTCAAAAGAGTACATGGACTTACAACGAAGAAGCGGGAGCGTACTATGCTCACCGATTTTATGACCACCAAGCTGATCTAAATCTTACCAACCCTCAAGTGCGTCAGGAAATCCAAAAAGTCATAGGCTTTTGGCTTGCTCTAGGTGTATCCGGCTTCCGGCTCGATGCGGCTCAGTTTTTAATTGAAATACGGGAGAATAAAACCCAATTTAATGTCGATAGTCTTTACATCTACCTGAAGGAGATACGGGACTTCCTTTCGTGGCGACGTGGGGATGCGATTTTGCTAGCAGAGGTAAATGTCTCCGTGGATGAACTATTACCATACTTTGGGAACGGAGACAAGATGCAAATGCTCTTCAATTTTATTGTCAATCAGCACTTGTTTCTTGCTCTCGCCCAAGAAAAGGCTGCCCCACTTGTAGAAGCGTTGAAATCACTGCCGAATATTCCTGAAATTGGTCAGTGGGCGAACTTCATCCGCAACCATGACGAACTGACCCTTGATAAACTCTCCGACGCCCAACAAGACGAGATTGCAGCTGCGTTGGCACCAGATAGAGAGCAGATGTGGATTTTCGACCGGGGTATCCGCCGTCGCTTCGCCCCAATGGTTGACGGTGACCCGCGTCGGCTGCGGCTTGCTTACAGCCTGATGTTGACCCTACCTGGTACTCCTGTGATCAATTATGGTGAGGAACTTGGAATGGGCGATGACTTGTCCCTAGAAGAACGCAACCCAGCTCGCACGCCAATGCAGTGGTCAAGTGAGGCGAATGCAGGCTTCTCAACAGCACCTCCCGAACAACTGGTGCTTCCCGTAGTCAAGGAAGGGAAATACAGCTACAAGCACTTGAATGTTCTTGAGCAGCGTCGTGACCCCAAATCGCTCCTCAACTGGATGGAACGCGCCATCCGTATGCGTAAGGAATGCCCAGAGTTTGGCTGGGGGAAATACCAAATCATCAGTACAGACAATCCTTGCATTTTTGCACACCGTTGTGAGTGGCACAGTGGTGTTGTCATCGCCGTGCATAATTTAGCTCGAGAGGCTTGTACTGTAACACTTGAGCTAGAAGAGGGCGACGGGGAACGCCTGATAGATTTACTTGGAGACCAGCCCTACGAAGCTATTGACGGTACTTCTCACAATATCCAACTTGAGGGCTATGGTTATCGTTGGTTTCGTGTTGGCTGTCAGCATCTCTAGGCGACAAAATTGTTGTAAATTAATGAAAGGCGATGGAGCTCGCCGTAACCGCCTTTTCATGTTTGTATTAATGCAAAGGCTGATGGCTCCTACTTTTCCGGCTTGCTACGGAAGGGTAGGGCTGTATGCTTTGAACTTCCGGCTTGCAAGTCACGCTTACCCATTGGTGATTCTCAAGCTGCGTGATGTTAGAAAGCTTTCTTTGGATTTTACTTGTAGGCTTTTTCGTCGGACAAATCGCCCGACGGCTGAAAGCTCCTGCACTCGTAGGCATGATTTTAGTCGGAATTCTACTAGGTCCGCAAGTTGCTGACGTAATTAGCCCTGATGTCCTCGCAGCGTCAGATCCCTTGCGAAAGATAGCTGTGATGGTAATTTTGATGAAGGCAGGGTTAGGGTTAGACCGAGAAAAACTGGTACAGCAGGGAACAGTAGCATTACGATTGGGGTTTATGCCTGCTGCGTGTGAAGCTGTGGCGATCGCCCTAGCTGCTATGTGGATTTTAAAGTTCGACTTTCCGACAGGGCTGTTGCTGGGTTGCATCATTGGGGCGGAATCACCAGCAGTTATTGTCCCAGGAATGCTGCGACTGAAAAGCCTGGGTTGGGGGATTGCTAAAGGGATTCCCGATGCCATCCTAACTGGAAGCGCCTTGTCAGATGTGTTACTACTGCTGGTGTTTAGCTTGTTGCTGAACTTCTTGGCACAAGGAGCAGCAGAGGTAACATTACCTTTTGGCTTAACCCTAAGTGCGGTTCAACTTCTTCCCTTTCAGATTATTTGCCAGATTGTTCTGGGAGTCGTGCTAGGTTGGCTGACAGCACAAGTTTTAGTTTTGCTGCTCGTGAAGCAGAACTGGACTCAAAATGCGGTGCAGGACACGCTTGTAGCGGCGAGTTTTGCATTGTTGCTTGTGGTTGTAGCAGAGAAGTTCCCCTATTTCTCTGGCTATCTAGCAGTAATGGCAATCGGATTTTTCTTGATTGAGTTGGATGCTCCTTTAGCACGGCGGTTGCGTCAGGGTTTCGATAGCCTGTGGATTGTAGCAGAAATTGTTTTATTTGTGTTGTTAGGCACAAGTATTCAATTGCAAGTGCTGGAAAAAACTCTGCTTTCAGGGTTGTTGATTCTGGCGGTGGGTACACTCATTGGACGTGCTTTAGGATGGTACTTGTCTACTTTGGGGAGTAATTGGAACTGGCGGGAACGGCTGTTTTTGCTGCCAGGGAACTCTGCAAAAGCGACCGTTCAAGCGGCAATCGGAGCGATTCCTTTGGCACAGGGGATTCAGGGTGGAGAGACAATCTTGGCGATCGCTGCATTATCTATCCTGGTTACTGCACCCATAGGAGCTTGGGCAATTCCTACGTTTGCACCAAAACTGCTAGAACGGGGTCAAGTTGACCCAACCAAGGTAGCGATCGCCCGTCGCATTGTCCTGTTAGCCGCTGTTGATACCTCCTCCCTCGCTACTCAAGTGTTGACTAAAGCTGCCGATCTTGCCCGTCGTAGCGATAGCGAGGTCATTGTGTTGCACGTCATTCGCACGATTGATCCGCAAGGCCTAGAGCATCTGCGCTCAAAAGTTCAGCGACTTCTTGCAGACATTCGCCACAAGTTTATCACCGCCACAGGCTCAGTCCCGGAGGAAATTATCCGCTTTGCTCAGGACTATCGAGTCGCTGAAATTGTCATGGGAAAGCGAGGTCATCAACCTTGGAATCAGGTTCTGGTAGGTTCTGTTTCTCAAGCAGTACTTGAATCCAGCCCGATTCCCGTCATTTTAGTTGAAGATGACCGATTGCCGATTCGACCTCAGTAACAATTTACTTTTTTGCCATGCTAAAAAACCATGCGCCAGAATCAATGTTGGATAGTTCTCAAAGTTGCAAGCATTTACCATAAGTTAGAGGTTGACTTGAAAATGCCTGAAGATATTATAATCACTTTTCAATCACATTTGTTTCTAATACTTAATGTATAAGGAAGCTTTAAGGATTAGCTTGGAAATAGTTTTTTAATAATTTTAATAATTCAGAAAAAACAGAGAATAGATGTTTCTATCACTAGATGCATAAATGAGTATTTCCAGTCCATTTTTCTTAGTAAATAGTCTGAATAATCCGGGAGTTTTTTAATGACTAGCTTACTTCGCTTATTCTCACTAAGTATGTCTTTGCCAACTTTATGTTTGGCAGTAAATGCGGTAGCACCGTTCCCAACTTACGCCCAAACCTCAGCACAGACAGCCTTTAGTGATGTTGAACCTAATTATTGGGCGCAGCCATTTATTCAACGTTTGGCTGACAAAAATATTGTGGCTGGCTATCCTGATGGCACATTTCGACCAGAGCAAACAGTACAGCGTGATGAATTAGCCGCAATCATTCGTAAAGCTTTTAACCAACCCCCAGTGCGGCAGATAGAAAGCGGGTCTGTATACAAAGATGTTCCTGAAGGATATTGGGCTGAACGTCCCATTGAGTCAGCATATCAACAAGGATTTATGTCCGACTATCGTGGAGGTTACTTCCGACCAAATCAACCTGTTTCCAAGGTGGAAGCAATAGTTGCTTTGAACCGAGGTTTAAATTTCACTTCTAACGCTTCAGTAGCAGCATCTCCAACAACTACCGTTCCCGCAACAACTCAACCAACCACACGACGGGCAACTAAAAGACCAGTATTTGTTCCAATTGCAATGACTTCCTTGATGCAGCCTCTATTAATTCCTAGAGCCGAAGCTACCGCTGCGATCCCATCCACGACACCTCAAGCTGCGAAGCCTGATCGTCCTGTGTCAATAAATCTTAGTGACTATTACACAGATGCTAACAGTATCCCGCAATCTGCTGTTGCTGATGTAGGCGCAGCAACTAAAGCAAATGTAGTGGTTAACTATCCCAATACAAAAGTTCTCAACGCTACGAAGCCTGCTACCCGTGGGGAAGTTGCGGCTTTAATCCATCAAACATTGGTTACTAACGGAAAAATAGAACCACTTGCCGACAATTTAGCAGCTACTCAATATATTGTTAGGGCTTCTGATGGCAATCAAAATGCTCAATAGCAGTGGTTAATTGTTCGTGGTTCATAGTTCATGGCTTCTTCAATAAGCTATGAACTATGAACTATTAAGAATTTCATATTTCTATTCGGCAACGCCTTTTTTTCAAGCATTGAACGCATAGAATTCTAGGTCTTGTAGGAGAACCATTTAATCGTTACAAGCAGTTACTAACCCAAGGTAGTAACCTGGTAGCGCAAATTTTCAGCTTCCTCCACAACTTTTTCCATTCCGCCTTCGGCAATCTTTTTAACGTAATTAATTTTTACTTCCTCTAGCATATCCACCAACCAAGATTGAATTTCTTGCAGGTTATGCGTCTTTTGTAACTCTTGTTCTAAGGAATATCTAAAGTTTGTTATGATATTATCAGTTAGTTTGGCACTAACTGGGTCTTCTAGAGTTTTTATTAAGCTGCTATAGACTCTTTGAGACATATCTTTAGTTAAATTTTCTGTCAATTGGGTGGGTAATTGGCTCAAGCCAGGTATGTTTTGTATTTGTTGATATATTGGAGATTCGTTAAGGGTACTTTCAATAGTGTGACGCACTAAAGCTTCTAGATCCGATTGGACTTGAGGTAAAACATCATAAACACTGATGTTGAATAGGCGAGTAGCTATAGCTTCTATTTCGTTGGTGTTATTAACCTGAACATAAGGACGGCGCGTTTCAGGATGAAATAACCAACGTGCCAAATCACCCCGACGAATGGCATCTTGCATTTGGTCAATTATTTGAATCCCTACCATTTCAGTGAGTTCCCCAGCAAAACTAACTGCAAAATCATGGTTCAATTGCGCTCGTACTGGTTCAAGATTTAATAAATGAGCTTGGTAAAGACGAATAGTGACTGGAATAACGCGCAACCATCGCCAGAAGGGAAGTAACAAAAATAAATCGTACCAACGCCGTAGTATAGCTTCTAGCCAGTTCAAGTTGGGATTGCGGCGACTGATATAAAAAGTACGCGACAGATATTCTAGGGCAAAAATAATGACAAACGGTAAATCAATTAGCCAGAAAAGATTTACGAAGTTACCGACTTTGTCAATATCTCTATAGTAATTAGTTTCAATGAGAGGTCGAATTTGAGAATTGAAAAAATTGATTTCTGATTGCCAACGCTGCTGCGACAGATAAGTTTGACTCCAAAAAGTGGCAAAGGCACCCCTAGCAGATTGTTCATTAGTACGCAAGCGTATTTCATTTTTGATTTTTGCTAAGGTACCACTTTTATTTGCAACGTCAAAAGGATTATCCTCAATTATTTGACTGCTGAGAACACGCAATTCACTAAGCAAACTTGCTGCTTGGGGTGACTGCAAACCAGTTTGCAAAACCTCTTCTTGCAATTCGTTTACCTTGTGGAGATAGTTTTGTGTCTCTGGATGGGCTTCAATGCCCTTAACTGGGTCATAAATTCGAGTTAAAGGTGGCAAGGCTTGCAAGTAAAAATCACGCAAAGCCACATAGGTCAAGTCAAAAAAAACTAGACCCAAGTTGATGAGTGCCAGGATGGCAATGCATCGTTCAAACCAGCGGTTACGACGGACAGGAGTTTTTTTTATAACTAGTGTTGATGTCATGCTAAAAAATCTAGTTATTTTTATTCAAAATCAAAACACAGTAATTCTAAATGGCTCGGATTTGAGATTAGCTCTTTTGCTACTAAGTAACCACCAATAGTCCAGGTTTGATATATCCTTGCTTGTTTGCCAATCAATCGACCGTTCTTACCATCATAGTATTCTGGCCATTTATCCTGCATTAAACGAATTTCAGCAATCTCAATAGCTTTGTGAGCAAGCTCTAGACGATTTGTTTTTTGAGCCGCAGCTACTACTAGCCAGAGTAAAACTGGCCAATTACCACCATTATGATATGACCAAGGGATATTTTTTGGATCGCATCCTGTGACGATTCTCCACTCCATACCTTCAAGTGCTGGAAAACAAATTTTCATGGGCATATATCCCACCAAATCACTCCAGCGTTGTTCAATTAAATTCATAATGCTTTGAGATTCCTGCTCGCTGGCAAGAGATGTGATAATTGCCATCATATTCCCCACGGTGAAAAAGCGAAAATCCATACGCCCTGGTCCGAGATTACCTGCTAGATAACCGCCAGTGTCTGGAAGCCATTCAGTCAACCAAGTAGGAATTGAATTAGCATAAATATTGAATCTATTAGCGACTTCTTTGCCAAATTCATCGCCTTTAAATCGATAAATTTCATTTAAGCGATTCAAATCAATCCAGTAATATTCCCGAAGATGATAGGTCAGGCTTGCTAAACGTTGATTAACACTATGAATGCAAGAAGCATTTTCTTCATTTGGCAGGAGCAGTTCTTTAGACGCACGTAAAGCCGCATAAAATAGCACTTGAATTTCTAGAGGATGTTCGTAAACACCCATACGACGGTCAATCATAAAGGAGCCATCCGGAACCAACATCGTTGGGTACATGGCAAACCGATGGACAAGACACATTTGCAGAATTAATTTGATTCCTTGTTGGAATTCCCTTTGATGTAAAAGTGAGATATCATCTGTGAATTTTACATATGCTCGTAGCAAGATAATCCACCACAAGCCCGAATCAATCGGTGGAACCTTAGCAATGGCATGTTCCCCAAAATCAGCTATTAAATATTCCTCACCATCTTGGAATTCAACTTTAAAACTGGCTGGCATCAGTCCTGGACCTGGCTTAAAAGAATCAATCTGTGGTTCATGACTCTGCATAGCGAGAGTTTCTACTAAAAAGTTGCGTACAATCTCTGGTTTGCCATTCATGAGAAAAGCTAGCGCTGATAAGACAAAATCACGGACAAAGCATTGGTCGTAATTCAGCGCATTCAATCCAGGGTCCATAGCAGCTACGGTACCAATCGGACGACCATGATAATAAATTATTGATTTTTCGAGTAGTGTCCAAGCCTCTGACACTAAATTGTTTGTTGTTCTCATTAACTATGCACCTTATCAAACCTACTTTATAGGGTGTGTTAGCACGAAGCCGCAAAGCTTTCATCTGTTAGTCAGCTAACGCGCCCTACTTATATAACTAACAAATAGCACTTACGAATTATGGTGCGGTAGGATGCACCTAACGCACCTTCACACAGAGGTAATCTTTTAGTCTAAAGGGAATAATTAATCGCTATAAAAAATCAACAAATAGAGATATATGATATACTGCTTTGTGGATTGTTTTCATTGGGAGCAGGACGGTATTGCAACCAGGCAAAGAGTGCGGCGTTACCAAGAAAAATTAAGGTGATGATTGCCACAAGTTGAAGCATGATGCTGTATCGCATATAACAATATCCTAATAGGATAAACTGTTTTTTTTAAGAAGCAACGACTACCAAGGCAAATTTAGCAATGCGGCACAAACGCATAAATTAAGTTAAACAAGGTTGTAGTGTTCCATATGAACGTTGGTCACAGGCGCGCCCAACTCGTGCAAAGCAACCTCTACGGCATCCATCATTTTAGGTGCAGCACATATAAAATAATTACGGGTTGCAGGACGCTTGGGGATATACCGTTGCAGTAGTTCCTTATCGACGTACCCTGTCTCCCCTGACCAATCTTCTGGTGGTTTTCTAAGAACGTGGACAATTGTCAGGTCTAATTTGTCCTTGAGGGCTTCGAGTTGTTCGCGATAGGTTACATCTTCCCAAGTTTTACTTGCATAAATCAACAATAGGGGGCGTTCGTCGTTGCGTTCAGCTAAGGTAACGACCATACTCAAAATCGGTGTAATGCCGATACCTCCAGCAATGAAGACAAATCCCGCCGTATTTTCATAGCGGTCTGTGGTAAAAACTCCATAAGGACCGTCGAGGTAAGCTTTGGTGCCGGGCTTGACATCTTTGATTGTGTTTGTGAAATCTCCCACAGCTTTAATGCCAAACTCGATACTCTCGGGATGTTCAGCACTCGAAGCTATAGAAAAGGGGTGTTCTCGCATTCGGAACGGCGAGATTTGCAAAGTGATCCAAGCAAATTGACCGGGCTGGAAACGCATTCCTTCATGACCTCTGGGACGCAAAACCAAATTCCAGACATCTCCTCGCTCTTGAACGACTGTTTCCACCAAATAAGGTTTTTTCAACATGAACCAGGGCTTAATGAGGCGGACATAAATCAGCAACCACAATGCAGCTACTGCAATTCCAGTCCATATCACTCCTTTCCAAAACAGTCCCAGGTAGTTACTTACACCCAAGGCATGCCCCAAACCAAAGCCAACTGCAATCACTGCAAAGATACCATGAGCGGTGCGCCAAGGCTCGTAGGGAATATTGAGGCGTTTGCGCCAAATGGAGGTAATAATTAACAACATCAGCGCCAAAGTTGCTATAACTGCTGCCCTGGCTCTCCACGGCGCTTGTAAGAAATTTAATAGTTGCAGCGTTTCTGGGTTATCGATAAACAAAATTACCGGGTGGGCAATGATGAAGAAGAATGCCACTATCGAAGTGTAGCGGTGAAACTGAAGAATTAGGTCAATTCCGTATGAGGCTTCTACACGGTTGATGCGAGCAGTTAAGGCAAACTGCATTGCCATCATTGCCAGACCGATGAACCCAAGGGCGACGGAAAATTCTAGCCAAAAGCTTCGTTGTTCATTCGGTGTGGGAGGGTAGAAAAGCAGAATCAGTAGGGGGAAAAGGATAATGACAAGATACGCCCCTATCCAAGATACCCCTATGACCACAGGATTTTTCATCAACAAACTTCTCACTGGCGGGTACCTCCTAACTTTGCCGTTGTGATGAAACTTGCGCTCGCCTGTTGACTTCCGACCAGTTGACAACATTCCACCAATTCTCTAAATACTCAGCACGGCGGTTCTGGTATCTAAGGTAATATGCGTGTTCCCACACGTCATTACCCATAATTGGATACAAACCTTCCATAATTGGGCTGTCTTGATTTGGTGTCGTTGTGATTTGCAGTTGTCCTTGGGGGTTACGTACTAACCAAACCCAACCACTACCAAAACGGTCTCCTCCTGCTTCGTTAAACTGTTTTCTAAATGCATCAAAACTACCGAAGGTCTGATTGATTTCTGTGGCGATCGTCCCCGTTGGTTGTCCGCCACCCTGAGGACTCATAATTTGCCAGAAAATGGTGTGGTTGAGGTGCCCGCCACCGTTGTTGCGTACCGTTGTCCGAATGTCTTCAGGTACGCTGTTCAAGTCGCGCAGCAAAGCTTCAATGCTTCTGTTCTGCAAGTCAGGATGCTCTTTCAAAGCCTCGTTGAGGTTGTTGACATATGCTGCATGATGCCTGTCATGATGCAGTTTCATTGTCTCTGCATCAATAGCTTTTCCTAGTGCGCCATAGTCATATGGCAATGGTGGTAGCTGTGCGGGGGAAGCACTCAAGTCCTTGTCAGGATAGGCTACGGGGGAAGAAGTAGCGGGGGTTTGTGTTACTACAGGTGTCGCAGTGGCAGTCTCTGCGGGAGATGGTGACTCTGCTACTGGTGTTGGTTGACAAGAAGCTAACAGGATAAACAGAGCAGTTCCCATTAGTAAATAGCTGATTCGTTGTCGCAAAAATTTTATCATGAACTCTAACTTCCAAGGGAATATTGTCTACAAATCTTATGGTTTTTATCATTAGGCATCCAGGAATGCTTCTCTGTTCTTTGTTGATTAAGCAATTGGTGCCACAAGTCTCAAGAGGATAGAGTTAATAATTGCCAAAGCAATTGAACCAATTAGAGCGCTCCAAATCCCCCACCTTAAGCTAAAACCTGGTACTAAATACGCAGCTAAAGCAAAGATAATTGGATTCAAAATAAAGAAGAATAAACCCAAGGTAACGATAATAAAGGGAAAGGTAAAAAAGGTCAAAATGGGAAGCAGAATAGCATTCAAAATTCCAAAAACTGCAGCAGAAATCAATGCTTTGCCAAAACCGTCAATTTGTACTCCAATTGGCAATCTAGCAATAATCAAAAAACTGACAGCGGTGACTAACCAAGTCCAAATCAGCCCAGCCATAATAAAAACTCCCTATTGGCAATAAGCTTTTGTGTGTACATCATTGAAGGTAATAAAGAGTCAAGAGCCTAGAGCTAACTTTAATCACTCTAGACTTTTGACTCTCAAAGAGTGACCAATTGTTTTCTATTTCGAGTATCGACGATAAATGTGAATAGAAAGTGACAGCAACGAGGACACGGGGGATATCTCAACCTCTGCACGTCAGATACGTATCATGGTTTCCGCCGCGTTTTATGCTACTTACTTTCATCGGTATATGACACTTATATGGCACTCGGTAAATTACGCCGTTGGTTTCGTCTCTAAACAATAGCAAACCATCGGGTGCGATCGCCCAAGGGGCGGCTCCCTTTGGGAGCATCGCCGAAGGCGGGGAAGGCGGGCACACTACGTGCCTTTGAGTGCCTGTCCGCAGGACTTACGCCGCAGACGTGCCGCAGCCATAGGACATAGGGCGATCGCCCGCTTCTAAATCAAGCCTTTAAAATGAAAATTGACAACTCCTCGGGCTAAAGCCTTTGAGGATTCTTCCTTCATCCAACATTGCCTCTAAAAGCAGTGCCTTTAGATGGTCTTACACGTTGTCCAGAAGCAGTCGCGAGATGCCCTCCCGCCAAAAGTCGTAAACCTTCATCTCTAATATTCATGGCTGCATTGATATCCCTGTCGTGTAATATCTGACATTTAGGACATTGCCAGCTACGAATATCTAAGCCTAGATTATCTACTTGATGTAGGCAGTTACTACAGGTCTTTGAACTGGGAAAGAATCTATCTACTTCAATGTAGGTTTTTCCTTCCCATTCTGCCTTGTACTTCAACATGGTGCAGAATTGACCCCACCCAGCATCACTGATTGATTTTGCTAGCTTGTGGTTCTTGACCATATTCTTAACTGCTAGGTTTTCTACAACTATGACTTGGTTTTTGTCAACTAATTTACGACTTAGTTTGTGTAGAAAATCTTCACGACATCGAGTAATCTTATTGTGAACCTTAGCAACTTTAATGCGAGCTTTATTACGGTTGTTAGATCCTTTCTGCTTACGGCTAAGTAGCTTTTGCTTTTTGGCTAGTCTCGTCTCATATTTGCGGTAATACTTGGGATTGCCATGCTTAGTACCATCAGAGGTAATAGCGTAATGGGTTATTCCCATATCTATCCCAAGGGATTTTCCGTCTGTTGATGAAGCAGGAACACCCTTGCCATCATCATACAGACAGGCAGCATAGTATTCACCGGATGAAGTAAGTGAGACTGTAACAGATTTAAGTTTACCGGACGGCAAACGAGACACTTTACAGTAAACCTTACCTAACTTAGGAAGATTCAGATCACTGCCATCTAGTTTTATTCCTTGGGGAAAGCGAATAGATTGCTTTTGTCCCTTTTTCTTAAAGTTTGGGTATTTAGCACGCTTCTCAAAAAAGTTCAAAAACGCACTGGACAGGTCTAACGCAACTTGTTGCAAGCACTGTGATGGTGGTTCTGTTAACCACTCATACTCCTTCTTTAAGGAGGGTAACAGGTTAATGATGTCGTTACGACTTAACCCTTTGCCAGTTGCTTTGTAAGTTTCACTAGTTAGGTTAAGAGCATAGTTGTAAAACCAGCGTACAGACCCAAACGACTTGGCAAGCAATATTGATTGCTCACTAGTCGGATAGATTCTGTACTTGTAGGCTTTTAACACTGTACTTACCAAACTACTAATAGTATGGTAAGCTAAAATATCAAGAATGTAAAGCCGTCCTAGAAGGACGGGGTTTTAAACCCAGATTTCTGATAAAACTTAACAAAAAGTGAATGTCTTCATAAAAATATTTTTCATAATTAAAAGTAAACATATTTTATAGAAGATTGGATTAAGAAACCCTTTACACAACCTACTATAGTTAAGAATGGCTGAGTGTCAACTGGCTTCAGACATCTATTTCAATTTAAAATTATCCGGGGTTCTGCGCCTAACTTCCTCTATTTGACCAACTTCAAAAATCAAAGTGAACGGCTGATCCATTTCTTTTTTTAAAAATTCTTCTAAAAGCATCACTTGTCTGGGTGTTACAGGTTCCTTAGTGCGAACATTCAAACGAACTTCCGGCGGATTGGTTAACCAATTCACATCACTATCTAGTAATGTCACTCGTTGAAAGGTAATAGTTCGATTCACTAGAGCTCTTTTTAGACTGGCTTCAAGCCTGGCTTGCCTAACCAACTGAAAAAAGCTCACGCTTAAAGGAATGACGAGTATTGCTGTAAAAGCTAGTGTCCACCCAAGGACTTTACGCGCACGTTTCAATGGAGTATAACCAGTGACCAAAAAAGTCAACATGCAAGAAAGAGTAATTCCCAGCAGATTGGTTAGATAAAGTAGGGCTGCACCGATACTAAGCGACCAATTTGTTTGTGAGAAACCCAAACCCACAACACATATCGGTGGCATAAGAGCAACAGCAATGGCAGTACCAGCCAGAGAACCAGAAATTTTTGGCTTAACTTTAGCAAAACCACTAATTCCTCCAGCTGCCACTGCAATTCCTAAGTCTAGTAAATTAGGTTTAGAACGGCTAATAATTTCGCTGCCAAATTCTGGAAGCCCTACAAAATAACCAACTAACAAAGCTAAAGTGATTGCCAACGCTGTTCCTACTACAATTGCAGTGAAAGCTTTACGAAAAAGGACAACATCGCCTTCTAAAGCTCCAAATGCTAACCCTCGAATTGGTAACATCAAAGGAGCAATTATCATAGCACCGATAATGACAGCGGCACTATTAGAAAGTAATCCTAAGGTGGCAATGACACAGGAGCCTAAAATCAACACGAGATAATTTATATCTATAGTTGATTCTTCTAAGAGTCCGCTTCGTATTTCCTCTATTTCATGCGGCGCGACTCTTTTGTTTTTTAAATTATTGAAACGATGGCGAATATTATTGATGTTTCGCAAAATACTATCCCTCATTCACGAAAAAGGCTGTAGACGAAAATTGAGGAATTATGTTGCAACCCCTCTATGGATTCCCTCAAAAACTCTTGTTGTTTTCTGGGTATTTATTCATGTTTTTAAAGTTTATTCATCTACCCATAGTTAGAAGATTAAAATGATTGAATTTTCTTCACAAGAGCCAAAGCAGATCATGTCATAACAAACTGGATAAAAGTTATACTGCGTTAGAAAAAATTATGTATTGCTGCAATATATGACTGACCTTAGGCAGAAAAATTTTTTTAAATTTTCTATTAATATAAGCACCATCTCCATAGGAAAAAGGTGTAATGAATTTTCAGGAATCAATATCAGCAGCATGGGTAAAACTTCAGAAAATGCTTGATAGTTTCATCATCATGCTGCCTAATATTGTATTGGCATTGCTCGTCTTTGCGTTATTTTGGTTTGCAGCTAGGATAATTCGGTTTGCTGTCAGACGCCTAACTCGAAGGTATCGCCATGCACGTAATCTGGGGCTGATTCTCGGACGTTTGGCGCAGGGGGCTATGATCTTACTGGGTTTATTTATAGCTTTATCGATTGTCCTTCCAACATTCCAAGCAGGAGATTTAGTTCAACTCTTAGGTATCAGTGGTGTAGCAATTGGTTTTGCCTTCCGTGACATTTTGCAAAACTTTTTGGCTGGTATCCTGATTCTTTTAACTGAACCGTTCCAAATCGATGACCAAATAGTCTTTAAAACCTTTGAGGGAACGGTAGAAAACATTCAGACACGTGCTACAACAATCAGAACATACGATGGTCGCCGCATCGTAATTCCCAATGCGGAACTATTTACAAATTCGGTCACTGTGAATACTGCCTTTGAGAACCGCCGTTTGGAGTATGATGTTGGCATTGGTTACGGCGACAATATTGAACGGGCAAAGGAGTTGATTCTCCAAGCAATGCATAGTGTAGATGTGGTCTTGAAAGACCCCGCTCCTGACGTATTGGTCATGGAACTTGCTGAAAGTACAGTCAATATCCGTGCCCGGTGGTGGATTGCTCCCCCGCGACGGGCAGATAGTCTCGACTCACGGGATCAGGTTCTGACTGCTATCAAAAATAAGCTGACAGCCAACGGCATTGACTTGCCCTTCCCAACGACACAAATTTTGTTCCACGATCAGACAGAAGAAACAGATGGGAATCGCTCACGTCAGCGTGAAGGATGGCCCGCAGGATCGGGTGAAGTGCCAAAACCAGTAAGAATCAGCGATGCTCTTAGGAAGCTTGCCGATATGCGAGCACAGAGAGACAATGCGAAAGCAGAAGGTAACGGTAATGCTCGCAAATTGGAATAAGAAGACTTGGTTTCCAAACTCCCGCGAGGTTTTTATGAGTCGCTTTCGTCGCTTTCGCATTATTATCATCATTTCTGCCATTGCTTTGATGGTTGTATTGACATGGTTTTCAACGAGTCAAATGTCAGTACAAGCCCAAGGGCAACCGACATCTGTGATTACACTGGATGGTCGTCGGCTATTTGAAGTCAGTGAATCTGGGCAATTTAGCGCTGAAAATCGTGCGGCTGATGCCAAATTGATTTTAAAGGCAGCAATCCGCTCGACTGAACCAGCAAAGGTGGAGATTGTAGAAAGTAATGAATTACCCGTGATTCAGGTAAATGGTCGTCACTTGCTAACGGTAACCCAACAAGACACTCCTCCTGGTAGAACAAAGCAGGAACAGGCTCAAATCTGGGTGCAACAAATCACTGAGGCTATTTCGCAAGGTCAAGAAGAACGAAGGTTAGGTTATCTGTGGAGGGCGATAGTATTTGCAGTTTTATCCGTGTTGGGTGCAGTTGCTCTCCATCTAGTTTTGGCTCGGATTTGGCGCTCTTGGCTACGCAGACTCGTTCCTAGGGAAGCGAATGACCCTGATACAGGAGCTCAACCTAAGGGTATTGAATTATTTCTACAATTGACGCTCTCCTTAGTGCGTGCCGGATTATGGTTAGGAACGATTATTTACATTACAGACTTATTTCCGTTAACGCGGGAGTGGAGTCAGCGCATTGCTAATATTCTTTGGATGAGTTTGACATCACCAGTCATTTCTCTAGGGGAAAAGTCTTATTCAGTCATCAATATCATTATCCTAATTGCCCTATTTTTTGGATTAGTGGCTGTTGCAGGAGCAGTTACGAATTTATTGCGATCGCGCTTACTACGCATTACTAGTGTTAGCCGAGGTGTTCAAGAATCCATAGCCGTTATTATCAACTACAGTTTAATATTTATTGGTACAGTCGTTCTGTTGCAAGTTTGGGGCTTGGACATCAGTTCCCTGGCAATAGTAGCGAGTGTTTTGGGTGTGGCAATTGGGTTTGGCTTGCAGGGAATTGCCAAGGAATTGGTGAGCGGTTTAGTCATCACCTTTGAGCGCTCTATCGAAATCGGGGACTTTGTGCAAATTGGGGAGTTTATGGGAACGGTGGAGCGATTAACTGCCCGCAGCACTCATATCCGTACTTTAGATGACATAACGGTGATTGTGCCAAATTCTCGTTTATTAGATAAGGAGGTGGTGAATTGGAGCCATCGTAGCCCTGTGTCTCGGCTAGTATTACCCGTGCGTGTAGCTTATGGTTCAAGTTTGAGTACCGTGCGTTCTGCCCTGCTAGAGGCGGCAAAAGATAATCCTGATGTTTTAAAAAAACCAGCACCTAAAGTTTGGTTTAAAGCCTTTGATGAAGATTCTTTAAATTTTCAGTTATTAGTTTGGATCTCACAACCTCGCAAGCAGTTTCAAATCAAGAGCGACCTCTACTTTCAAATTGAAGAAATTCTGCGGCATCGTCATGTTCAGATTCCCTTTCCGCAACGCTCCCTCCATTTGCAGTCAGGAAGTCTTCCTTTGGAACTTTCACCCACGTTAGAAAAGTCTTTGTCTCAACTTTCTGAAGTTTTGACCGCTTGGCTGAAAAATCAGTCGCAAAGTGATAACTCGAATGGTTCGACTAAATCATCGAAGAATCAAACTAATCAGTGATAGTCTTCATTGCGCCTCAGCCACTTTAATTGTATCCAAGCTGGCAATAACTCGCTGTGATAGGTCATCAGGCAAAGGCAGATAGCCCAATTCTTCAGCATATTTCTTGCCTTCATCAGATAACGGCCAGCGGATCACATTTTTCAGTGCTTCTGGTTTGGCAGGGTTATCATATTGCTCATACAGCAGCACCAAGTCAGACCAATAATCGGGTAAGCTTCCTGTGCAGGTGGATCTGGAATCAGGAGTACAAAATCTTGAGGAACATCAGCACCTTCAATCGTCCTAGCAGCCGAACCTGGCGCAGGTTCAATCACGATTAGTACATCAACTGACATAATACTTACACCTCTGTGATTTAATTTACAAACAAATTTCCCGCACTGCATGAAAGATGTGGTCAGGCGATCGCCCCCACTAAGGTCGTAAATACAACTGCGTAATGTAGTAGGTATTGCCAGTTCGCCAAACTCCCACACCCGTTTGTGTGAAAACAGGACGCAGAATATTCTGGCGATATTGTGGACTTTTCAACCAACTCTCCACCGCTACATTTCCTGGTTGCGAAATATTCGTCGGACTTTTGAATAGATTCTCAGCCACAACCCAGAAGGAGACTCTCCCAACGCGTACTCGTTGATTAGGGGTACTGCCGGCAAGATAATGCATTGCGGTCAAGGACAGTGCCAACAGTAACAACGGTGTGGTCACAATCCAGTCAATGTAGCGAGCGAAATGGGTAATCTGACCAGCGACTGCAATCTTTCCCTGCTCTAAATCACCTTGTGGTAAAACCATCGACAAATAAGCTAATCCTGACCAAATAGGTATAAAGGTAGCAATCAGATACTCGTATTTAGGAACACCACGAGGATTTCTACTGAGCGACATAAAGTGAATAGCACCAAGCGCCATACCTGCAATGTAGAGCCAATGAAAAATCTCCTGCCAATCCATACTCACCTCTAACCAAGTAAATTTACGTAAGCATATAGGTAAATTTTTTTAAGATTAAACAGTTGATGTTTTGAAATAGAAAGGATTTCTATTTAGTTATTTCTAACGTTAAAAATAAATGTGATTAAAAAGTGACAGCGATGAGCAAGAGGTCTATTGATTAGAACTGCCTTGAAAATAAGGCAGAGGGCAGAAGGAAGAATGACTTTCATCCTTTATTGTGTACGAAGTACATGGAGTAAGATTGCAAAAGTCACTTTTGCAAGAAGTCTATTGATCTGCCTAAATCCAGTAGATGACGCATAATCCAGAGTTAAGCGGTCAGATGGGGAATATTTTGATTCCACAGGGTGATGCGTTAGGCGATCGCTAACGCATTCTACAAGAGTTGCGATCGCACTGACAGAAATTCGATTGCATATTGTGAACCAGCTAAGCTATTAGTATTGACAAAGTTTCCCGCCAAATACACTACAAATAATTCACCAGAACCGCAATCAAATTGCCTTTGCAGGGGGAGACACATTTGGCGGGAGCATCTCCCATCTGTAGTACTACCGCATCTGTAGAGTTCACTGGTCTAAACTTCCACAGGGGTTATGCCCAGCGTAGTACGGCTGCCATCGGCTTTAGTTCTTTAGGAGCTTCTGCTTCTGTGAGCACTCCCAAGACTTCACCCCCGTTTTCTATGACTCGAATCACAATTTCATTGATAACATCATAGGTTTCGGCACTGCGGGTATCACTAAGTGTCATTTCACCCATAGCTGAGAGGGTGCCATACTGTACGGCATCAACTTCGACCAGCAGATGACTGACTTGACCACGAGTAGCAAGCTTGGCAATCGTGGCAAGATCCGTGATCGACCGGGATTCACTCTGACGCTGATAGTACAGATCAAGCCACTGCTGAATGCGTTCTTGACGCAATTCTTTAATAATGGGAGGAATCGCTTGTCTAATTTCTTCTTCTGGCAAGCCTTCCGTGCTGCCATCAACCCCTTTATCGGCTAGCATGTCGTAGCTATTGAGAGATTGATACATGGCTTGAAATTCCTGCGTCGTTGCCAGAATCAGAGGCATATTGCTACCGCTAACGACTGAGCGAACTGCGCTCTCTACTGCACGTAAGAACTGTCTTTGCAATATTTCTGCTCCTTCATCGCCTTGGAGTTTGCCTGCGGGGGCGCGATCGCGCTGTAAAGTGCGCTTAGTGACTTCGCTAAAATCGGCTGGCAAATCCGACACGTCTAATGATTCTAATTCTTGGGCTGCTGTAAATTCATACAGCTTGACCGACTTTTGGGAAATGGCTAGTACGTAAGCCGACATCGGTTGCAAGGCTGACATCAAGGGCTTGAGATAGAAGCGATCGCTCACCTCTGCCGCTTCTTCTACAGCGTAGGCAAGACGATAGGTTTTAATTGATTCAGGCGTAACTAATATTCCCAATCCATTAGCTTGGAATTGCCAAAATTTGTCATCTTCTTGTAGTTCTTCCAGATAGGCTGTCATCGTCTGTATTTGTCGCTTATCGGCGATCGCTTCTGCTTGCTCCATCGCATCTTTAGTCAAGTTTTTCAACACGATGCGGTCAGCTTGGGCATCCTGGGTCAAGGGAGTTGTCGGTAGAAAGATTGAGACGCAAACTCCACGCTCGGCTGCCAGTTTTAAGAATTGCTTTTCTCGAATAGTATCCTTGTACAGCATGATTTCTATTTCTGTTGTTGACTGGCACTCAGGGATTTTATTGTGGGGCTGTACAAACTGACATCCTCCCTAGGCTTAACAACGTTGCACCTCTACCTCACATATATGCTGCGCTGTGGCGGGGGTACCCTAGAGGTTTAGATGGGGGGATAAGGAGAAGAACCTTCACTTTGTCTCCTTGTTCCCGAGTCCTCGTATCCTCTTTTCATATGCTGAAACCTCTGTTGAATAGAATTGTTGCGTTGCTGTCACTTTCTATTCACATTTGTTTCCCACATTGGATGTAGATGAAAAATTTATGATTCTTTAACAATCCGTTGAGGAGCTTTAGTTCTGATTTTACCCTGACAGTGCTAGTGTCTTACATTTAACAACATGGCACTGATAAATGACTTTGAAGCAAGAGGTAAATGATATGCATATTAATCGAATTTTGAGACAATATGTAACCGAGGAAAGGAATTTTCTTCTTTCCAGTCTAAGCGAGACAAACTTGGTTACAACAAGCTTGAGAGCAGAAAATTTGAATGGGGAACAACTAAGTGTAGAACATTTCAATGGGGCAATACCCTTCGATCCAGCAGTGCTTTTGGCTCCTATTTTCTTTCTAGCAATGGCTGGAGTCGTTATTTTTCATAAGCGAAAGCTCTCACGTCAAGTTCATACACATCAAGTTCATAGGCTAAATAGTTTACATAAACTTCCTTGTCAAAAATGTCGTTTTTTTTCAAACAACAATTATCTCAGATGTACGGTACACCCTTCCACTGTTCTAACAAAAGAAGCAATCAATTGCCACGACTATCATCCCCTAAATAAAAAAAATATTCGCTTTTCTAGGATTTACGGTAATAAGCAAAACTAATTTTTTTGCAAAAATTTGCTGGTCTAACGAGTAGATTTTTCATAAGGTTGTCCAGTGTTTTCCAGTTGTAATCAAGAGGAAGTTTGCACCAAACTAGTTTTGAAAGAAAGCTGGTTGCTGTCACTTTTTATTCACAATTGTTGCTCATACTCAAGACATCAGTATCCAGGAGCGATTGCGCAAAGCACAGACGCCGGCGTATCGCTCGCCTTACCAATCGGAGTCGAACACATGTGAAACTTGGTCAATGGGTTGGCTTACTAGCCTTGATCGCTTCTGTATATATCCTTTGGCAGATTAAACAACTGATTTTGCTTTTGTTTACGGCGGTAGTCTTAGCAACCGCTTTAAATCAATTGGTTCTACAATTACAAAAATTACGCATCAAGCGTTCTTGGGCTGTTTTGCTAAGTATCTTTATATTACTAGCATTTTTCATTGGCTTTTTCTGGCTGATAGTACCTCCTTTTACGGCTCAGTTTCGAGATCTTATAGCACTTCTACCTACAGGTATATCACGGATTCAAGATTGGATAAATTATCTAGAAAACCGGTTTGGAGGAGAGTACCTAGATTTACCCAACATTAATAACTTAGTTCAACAAATCCAACCTTTCGCAATGCAGTTATTTGAGAGGTCTGTTAACTTATTAACGACTTCTATTACCGCTTCTTTAGAATTTTTATTTGTGTTAATATTAACACTTATGCTGTTGGCAGACCCTCAGCCCTACCGCAAGTCATTTATACGATTATTTCCCTCGTTTTACCGCAAACGAGTTGACGAAATTCTTTCGCGCTGTGCAACTGCTTTGGGAAGTTGGACAGTAGGGGCTTTGGTTGAAATGGTTTTTATTGCTGGTTTAAGTGGAATTGGTTTGTGGATTTTGCAAGTGCCACTAGCATTAGCCCATGCTGTCTTGGCAGGCTTACTCAATTTTATTCCCAATATTGGACCGACTTTGAGTGTAGTATTTCCAATGGCGATCGCTCTGCTAGATCAACCTTGGAAAGCTGGAGTCGTTTTAATTCTGTATATCGTTATTCAGAATATTGAGAGTTATTGGTTAACTCCTACCATCATGGCAAAACAGGTAGCGTTATTACCCGCTGTCACCCTAACTGCACAAATATTTTTTGCAAGTTTTTTTGGAGCTTTAGGGTTATTAATGGCGATACCATTGGCTGTGATTGCTAAAACTTGGTTAGAAGAAGTTTTATTTAAAGATGTTTTGGACAAATGGCATAATGCTTCTTTATAAAGGGTCTCTTAAATTGAATCATTACTGACTATTGCTCTATTTTCAATTTATCACTTTCAATAAAATAATTATCATACAATCAATAACAGTTATAAACCAGGTGTATATTCAATCATCAAAGGTGTCAATTTTATCCACAAAAATTATTAGTTATTGTACCGATTCTCGTTTGCTAGAAACTCTGTGAAATGAAATGACTAAATTGTTGTCACTTTCTAATCACATTTGTCTCTCAAACTAGATGTATATTATTTCACGATACTGTACAACCAGTATAGGAGCAGACTTGCTTACCTACCCTATAAGAGTGAGGACGCATACATAGGTGTGCCTCTACAAAAACTAAACTTATCCCGCGTTCTCAGCAGCCTTTGCCATATTGGAGGCAGTTTGCAGGAAAATAATAATTATAAACGTGGTGATTGAACTTTGGAGGTTATAGTGAGTTTTAGAAAAATTTTGGTTGCTGTTGACGCATCACCTCAAGCACAAGTGGTGTTTGAGCAAGCTTTAGAGTTAGCTAAAAAAGAGTCAGCTAGCTTAATGTTATTCCACGGCATTGAGATAGCAGCAAAACTCACGTACCTAACAGAGTTAGAGGTGAAAACACAAGAAGCCCAGGAATTACTACAGATATACCAACAAAAGGCGAAAGACCAAGGAATTTCGGCAGAAGCCAACTACCGGGCAGGGGAAGCAGGGAAATGTATTTGCAATTTAGCACAAAGTTGGAAGGCGGATTTAATTGTGATTGGTCGTAGAGGCTATAAAGGACTAACAGAAGTTTTATTGGGTAGTATCAGCAATCATGTCGTTCACCATGCTCCTTGTTCGGTTTTAGTCGTTCAAGGTGAGGCTTTGGGCGGCTAGAGGTAGAGCCTATTCCTCTGTCAAGAAATACTTGAGAGCCACAGAGGAATAAGGCACTCGCTAATCAAATAGAAACGCTATTGACCTTATTTAGTTTCATTGTAGGGACTAACCTGCATTTCTGCTCTATATGACCGAGGACGTACACACAGGTGTACCCCAACCAAAATTCAAATTATCCCGCGTTCTTAACAACGCCTTAATTGTTAGTTTGCCCTGTCAGGGAATTTTATTGGAGCGAACAACATGACAGCATCACTCACAAATGAATTGTCAGAACATCAATGGCATAATCTGGCTGAGCAGGAAGTTGCTCGGCGTTTAGACACAAATTTAGACACAGGTTTAACCGCTCCTCTTGTGACAAAAAAACGGGAACGTTTTGGTTCTAACGAACTCAAGAGTAAACCTGGAAAAAGTCCGTTGGTGCGATTTTTCTTGCAATTTAACCAACCGCTGCTGTACATCTTGCTGATAGCAGGTGCAATCAAGGCGTTGCTAGGGCAGTGGGTGAATGCCTGGGTGATTTGGGGTGTCACTCTGATTAACGCTATTATTGGTTTTGTTCAAGAGTCTAAAGCTGAAAGTGCGATCGCTGCTTTAGCTTCCTCAGTTCAAACAAACGCAACTATCCTCCGCGACGCTAAAAAGATGCAAGTTCCTTCCACCGAGTTAGTACCGGGGGATGTGGTGCTTCTCACATCTGGAGACAAGGTACCAGCCGATTTGCGTCTTGTGCAAGTACGAAATCTGCAAGTCAATGAATCAGCCCTCACTGGGGAATCTATCGCCATTGAAAAAAACACGCGATCGCTTAACCCAGATGCACCATTAGCAGAACGCACCAACATGGCTTATGCGGGCAGCTTTGTGACGTTTGGCACTGGTAGGGGTATTGTTGTTGCTATTGGAGAGGCAACTGAAACTGGGCGCATATCCCAACTCATAGAGCAAGGAACCAGCCTGAAAACCCCATTAACCCGCAAATTCGACAAATTTAGCCGCACTTTGCTGTACATCATTTTGGGGATAGCGGCGCTTTTGTTTGCAGTCGGGCTAGGATATGGCTACTCTTGGGGAGAAATGTTTGAAGCTGCCGTCGCCTTTGCTGTGAGTGCCATTCCTGAAGGATTACCAGCTGTAGTTACAGTCACGCTGGCGATAGGTGTTTCCCGCATGGCACGCCGTCACGCAATTGTTCGCAAGTTACCAGCGGTGGAAACTCTCGGCGGTGCCACAGTTATCTGCTCGGATAAAACTGGCACCCTAACTGAAAACCAAATGACGGTACAAGCAATTTATGCAGGTGATAAATCTTATACAGTCACTGGTGTGGGGTATGCTCCACAAGGAGAAATTTTGCTACATGAAAAGCCAGTGAATTGGAATAATTCTCCTACCCTTAAGGAATGTCTCAAAGCCGGATTGTTATGTAATGATTCGCACTTGGAAAAAAAAGATGAGCAATGGCTGGTTGTTGGCGATCCAACAGAGGGAGCTTTGATAGCTGTTGCCAATAAAGTTTTACTAACCCGTAGCGGCTTAGAAGAGGAAATGCCTAGGCTGGATGCCATTCCATTTGAGTCTGAGTTTCAGTACATGGCAACTTTGCATAAAACTTTGTCACTTGCTAATGACACTAGACACAGAACTATCTACGTTAAGGGTTCGGTAGAGGCTATTCTCAGTCGTTGTCAGCTTTGGTTGGATGCTGAGGGAAACCTTAGCCCTGTGGAAGCAGAAACTGTGCATCAGGAAGTTGATGCAATGGCGAATCTTGGTTTACGGGTGCTAGCTTTTGCGAAGAAATCTGTGTCACAGACTCAAGACACGCTGGAGCATGCAGACATCGAACAGGATTTGATTTTCTTAGGGTTGCAAGGGATGATTGATCCGCCTCGAAAAGAAGCAATAAAAGCTGTGCAAGCTTGTCAAGAAGCTGGGATTCAGGTAAAAATGATTACGGGCGATCATGCTGTGACAGCAGCTGCCATTGCTTCTCAAATGGGCTTTAATCAAAATGGCGAAGTTCTTGCCTTCACAGGGCGTAAACTTGCTCAAATGGACAAACAAGAACTTGCCACAGCAATAGAAGATGGGGTGGTGTTTGCCCGTGTCGCACCAGAACAAAAACTTCGTATCGTTGAAGCACTACAGTCTAAAGGCGAAGTCGTTGCTATGACGGGGGATGGTGTCAACGATGCACCCGCCCTCAAACAAGCGGATATTGGTATTGCGATGGGGGGTGCTGGGACTGAGGTGGCGAAAGAAGCCTCGGACATGATTTTGACAGATGATAACTTCGCCTCGATAGAAGCTGCGGTAGAGGAAGGGCGAACGGTTTATCGGAATTTACTTAAGGCGATCGCCTTCATTCTCCCAGTCAATGGTGGCGAATCGATGACGATTTTGATTAGTGTACTGCTTGCTAGAGAGTTACCAATTTTGTCTTTACAAGTTCTGTGGCTAAATATGGTGAATTCCATCGCCATGACTGTACCATTAGCCTTTGAGCCGAAGTCTGTTGGGGTGATGCGACAACCTCCACGTAAACCCAATCAACCGTTGCTCTCCAAAAGTTTAGTACAGCGCATCTTGGCAATTTCTGCCTTTAACTGGATTTTAATTTTTGGCGTCTTTGAATGGATGCGACAAACTACAGGAAATATCGATTTAGCGCGCACAATGGCAATTCAAGCTTTAGTCGCAGGGAGAGTTTTTTATCTTTTAAGTATTAGTCAATTAGGAAGTGCTGTTATCGATAAACTCCGTGGAATGAGGCAGACAATTAGCGGTGCCCCAGCGATTGTTATTGGAATTGTTTGCACTATAGTTTTACAGATAATTTTTAGTCAGTGGAGTTTGATGAATAACTTATTTTCCACTGCACCATTGAACTTGAATCAATGGTTGATTTGTCTGCTTGTGGGGTTGCCAATGATTGCAGTATCCGCCTTAGTCAATCGTTTCGATCCTCCTAACTGAGTCAGTTTTATACGAAACTTACAAGCAACCTTGGGAGTTGCCAGGTTTACTGGTCACTGTTTAAGTAGTATTTAAAATGCTCACCAAGTTTTCAACGGTGATACTTTCACCTGGTTTCACTTGAACCACCATTATTGAGCATTTTGGTTACTGCTAGCAGCGCGAACAACATACTGATTGGCGGGTGAATTGTCAGCAAGTGGTTCTATTTTTCCCTGGGCAACTAATGTTTGATAAATTAAAGCTGCAATCTCCCCACGAGAGGCAGATTTCCTTGGATTAAGAACTTTTGAATTTGGATAGTTGACCACTATATTTGTTTTGGTTGCTGCTGCTACATCTCCAACTGCATATTGCGGAATCTTATTGGCATCTGCGTAAGTGTTGGTGATAATAAATGATGCAGGACGATTAAGATTCACAGCCTGTTTATCAGTTGTTGAAGGAGTCACAGCAGTAGGAGGAGTCACAGCAGTAGGAGGTGCAGCCTGGGCTTTTGGTATTAATAAAGGCTGCATTAAACTAGTCATTCCAAGCGGCAAGAATATGCGTCTTTTTGCCGCTTTTGGTTTGGGTTGTTGGGCGACAGTTCTCTGGGTGACTGTGGGTACAGTAACCGCTGGTGTACCAGTAGTTAGATCCAAACCTCTGCTCAAAGCAACTATTGCCTCAACCTTGGAAACAGGTTGATTGGGACGAAAGTAACCACCAGGATAACCCGCCATGAATCCTTGTTGATACGCTGACTCAATGGGACGAGTAGCCCAATAGCCAGCAGGAATGTCTTTATATACAGCACCACTTTCTACCTGGCGAATTGGCCGTTGGTCAAAAGCCTTGCGAATGATTGCTGCAAACTCATCTCGGTCTACTGGCTGTTCTGGTCGGAATGTACCATCAGGATATCCAGCCACAATATTTCTTGCAGCCAAACCCCGAATAAATGGTTGTGCCCAGTAGTTAGATTTCACATCCCTAAAGGTACTTACAGAGGAAGACTGAGCATAACTTTCCAAGGCTCCAACTGCAAGCACTGTCAGATTTAAAGTTAGTAAAGATACACCTGCTGATGCCAACTGAATTAACCGAGCCATTATCAATGCCTCCTATTTTTCTAATCATTCAATAGTGGTTAATAAATAGTGGATATCTCGTGGAGAAATTCCTACTATTTGCCAAAATACTACCTGAGATTGAATCTAGCTATACCTAAAGGTATAGCTAACGTATCACTGAAGAAAACAAAAGCTATCAATGCTTAATGAACGCTTTGAAATTTTGAAGTACTTCCGAATATGCCTATCAATTCTCGCTTTAAAATTAAATAATTTTATTTTTTTTATTTCAAACACAACATTTTATTAGTGACATCCATCTTCAGGGAAAAATCTTCTATTTAGGCAAGAAAAATATAAAAAACTGGAAACTGGGTTAGAGGGGGAGGATTATAGCTGAGTCCTCCACGACTTTTCCACTATTTAGATTTAATCTAAATCTAAAACAAGTTTCGCCATAGATTCAACTGCAACTATTGACTGAATATATCTTGTGACTTGATTTATCAATAGTGTTATTTATTTCTAAGAAATTTTATTGACATAATCAATCGATGTCAGTACAAGGGATGAAAAATGAAGGATAAAAAGTGAAAAATAAATACACTTTGCATACTTCATACTTCACACTTCATACTTTTTTAGTCATATGTAAAAGATTACCCTACTTTTTCCAGGAGGATATTTTCATGTGTAGTTTATTTCGTTGGTCATCAGCAAACTCCGTATTGCTAGCCCTTGGAGTAGCAACTGCTACAGTAACTCCTTTGATGATTTCCGAGACCGCTTCAGCTCAAGTTCCTGTTCCAACGACAACTCCAAGTCAAACTCCAAACACAACTACAGCCACTACCTTTTCTGATGTTGGTTCTGATTACTGGGCGCGTCCATTTATCCAAGCTTTAGCTGAAAGAAACGTAATTACTGGCTTTCCTGATGGCACTTTTAGACCGAATCAACCTGTTGAGCGTGCTGAATTTGCCGCAATGATTCAAAAAGCTTTTAACCAAACCTCTGTTCGGCAGTTAGGCGCAGGTGGATTTAAAGATGTTCCTCCTGACTACTGGGCAGCTTCTGCAATCCAGGAAGCTTACGAAACCGGATTTATGGCAGGCTATCCTGGGAACTTGTTCCTACCCAATCAGCAAATTGGTAAGGTGCAGGCAATTGTTGCTTTAACAAATGGTTTGGGTTTGAATGCTGACCGTGCTGCATCAAGTAATATCAGTACCTATTATACAGATGTGAATGCTATCCCGAACTATGCTATCAATGAAGTGGCAGCAGCAACACAAGCGAATATTGTTGTCAATTATCCAGATGTCAGACAACTTAACCCCTTAGCGCCTCTAACTCGTGCAGAAGCTGCGGCACATTTGTATCAAGCCTTAGTCCGGCAGCAACAAGTGCCACCCCTTGCAAGTAATGTCGCGGCTACTCAATATATTGTCGGTACAAACACTGGCGGCACTCAAACTTCCAACGACATTGTTTCCCTTGCTGCATCGAGTAATTCCTTTACAACTCTGACTTCTTTATTAAAGACAGCAGGTCTAGCAGATATTCTCCAACAACCAGGTCCTTATACAGTTTTTGCTCCTACAGACCAGGCGTTTGCTGCTTTGCCGCAAGAAACTCTCAGGCAGTTGCAGCAGCCAGAGAACAGAGAAACACTGATTAGGATTTTGAGATATCATGTCGTCGGAGGTCAACTAACAGCTAGTGAACTTGCGGCTGGAGAACTCAAAACTTTTGAAGGCAGACCTGTTGATCTTCAAATCGCTCCTGCGACCAATCAAATTGCGGTTAACAATGCACAAGTGATTCAGCCGAACATCCAAGCAAGTAACGGTGTTATCCATGCAATTAACCAAGTTCTCATACCACCTGACGTTAAGCTTAGTCAGCAACCGCAAAATGGTGGAGTGAATACCAATGGTGTTGATATTGGTAGAAGAACTCGTGGTGGCAGAAGCTATATCGGGGTTGGTGGCAACATTGGTTTGGGCGGTGATTCAGCTTTAAGCGAAGGGAACTTTGCGGTTTTCAGCAAACTTGGGCTAACACGCAGCATATCAGCGCGACCATCAGCGGTAATTGGAGACGATCCCGTTGTTCTGGTTCCCGTCACCTTCGATTTTTCCCAACAGTCAGCAAATCCTCTTGGTGAACAAACATTTACTATAGCTCCTTACGTAGGCGCTGGTGTAGCTATTGAAACTAGCGACGACGCTGATGTTGGTTTACTGCTTACTGGTGGTGTAGATGTGCCTTTAGGTTCTCGATTTACGGCAAACGCAGCAGTAAATGCAGCTTTCCTAGACGAGACGGATGTTGGGCTGATGATTGGAGTTGGCTACAACTTTTAACAAAATATTTCTTTGGGGAGAGAGTCATCGCCTCAAAATGCGAGATCGTTAGCGCCAGGAGGGTGTATGCGTCAGTTAATTATCCAGGTGCCACAAGGGCATGGCAAAGCAGTTCTCGACATCGCTAATTCTCACAACGGCGCAAATCTTGCACAACTTGCAGCCAAGGGTAGTGATGAAGCGATTGACGTGGTAATTGTTCATATTTCTAATCGAGAGGTTGAGGGGTTTTTGGAGCAGTTAGAAGACCTGCCCAAAGTACATATCACGCTTATACCAACTGGCGTGATGGCTTTGCAACCACCAGCGTCAGAAGCGGCGCAGCAGGTAGTAAATGTGGAGGAACGCAGCCCGATTGAGATTTTTCTCTCTGGTCTGCAAAGTGTTGGTTCTTGGCGAGGTTTTCTAGGGTATGCAGCAATGGCAGGCGTGGTAGTCTGGATTGGCTTGTATACGAATACAGCTTATCTGCTAGTGGCTGCAATGTTGATTGCACCGTTTGCGGGTCCGGCAATGAATACGGCGATCGCCACCGCGCGGGGAGACTACCAACTCCTAAGGCGCAGTCTTTTGCGTTATTTTACGGCATTATTAGTCACAATTGTCACTACTTGGTTACTTAGCCTGATACTGCGACAAGAAATTCCAACTAGTTTAATGGTAGAAAGCAGTCAGATTTCAACGGTGGCAGTGCTTTTACCGTTGGCAGCCGGAGCAGCAGGGGCGCTCAACTTGGTTCAATCGGAGCGAAGTAGTTTGGTATCCGGGGCAGCAACCGGAATGTTAGTTGCCGCTTCTCTGGCTCCACCTGCGGGAATTGTGGGTATGGCAAGTGCGCTTGGTAGGTGGGATATGGTGACTGGTGGGCTGTTCTTGCTGTTGCTGCAACTATGCGGTATAAATTTTACAGCTTCCCTCTTGTTCCGAATATACGGGCTATCTACTCAAGGAAGCCGTTATCAGCGTGGGAAAAAATCGGTATTTCGTTCTGCTTTGGTAATAACCGTAATAGCACTTGCAGGTCTTTTGACATGGCAGTTTTCCAATTCTCCCAATCTAGAACGCTCCAGCCGCGCCCAACGTGCCAATGCAGAAGTTAACAAGGCTGTAGAGCAAGTCGGTTTAGTAGAATTAGTTGAGTCAAATGTTCGCTTCACCCGACCAAACATTGAAGGACAAAACACCCTGCTGAGTGTTGTTTATGTCCAGAGGAAACCGGAAGTGACTGCCTCAAAGGAGGAAATTCGCTCTCGCCTGACCCAGGCAATTCAAAGTCATTTATTGAAACAGCGCTTCAACGTCACACCCCTAGTAGATGTCAATGTGCTTGAAACTCCTGCTAGCAAACCATAAGACCAATTTATGAGTAATCCGAAGTTGATAGAAAAACAAGACCTGGAACGAGAGCGCAGTGAAGTCTTGCAACAGCTAGAAGATTGGTTGGAAACCCCAATGGTGGTATTGGGCTTTGCGTGGTTAGCGCTATTTATGATTGAGCTCATCTGGGGGCTAAATCCTCTGCTGCAAGCTGTTAGCACTACCATCTGGATTATTTTTATTTTTGATTTTCTGCTTAAAATAGCCGTTGCTCCCCACAAAATTTCCTATATCAAAAGCAACTGGCTAACGGCTTTCTCTCTCATGTTGCCAGCTCTACGTACTTTTCGGATTCTGCTGCTGGTAAGGGCATTACGAACAGCACGGGCTGTTCGAGGACTACGGCTGCTGGGGGTCATGACTCGTACCAATAGAGGAATGCGGGCTTTGGGAGCGAGTATTAACCGTCGGGGTTTTGGTTATGTGGTGGCGTTGACGGCGATTGTTACTCTAGTAGGATCAGCGGGGATGTATGCGTTTGAAAACGAGGTTGCTGATGGTAGCTTGAACAACTACAGCACCGCCTTATGGTGGACGGCAATGCTAATAACGACAATGGGTTCTGAGTATTGGCCCAAAACTCCTGAAGGTCGGGTGCTTTGCTTTCTCTTGGCGCTGTATGCGTTTGCCGTGTTTGGCTACGTCACTGCTACTCTTGCCACGTTCTTTATAGGTCGTGATGCAGATGATGACAATGCCGAGTTAGCTGGAGCAAAATCGATTGAAGCGCTTCATACTGAGATTGCGGCATTGCGAGAGGAGATTCAGCAATTGTTGCATCAGACTTCAGAGCTTTGAGAATTCATAATTGCAATCACTTTACTACAACTAAATATGAGCAAACTGGCTTTTGCTCGCTATCGTTCCTATTAAGCGCAATCTCAATAAACAAAGAAGTTATCTGTGGCGAAATTTAGCTGAATAAGCCTATTATTAATTGATTTTTTGTAAAAGAGCTATTTTTCTTTGATAACACCAATCAACAGTTAGCAAAGGAATTGAACCTTACTACTTTTTACTAAGGACTGATAAACGAGGAAGGTTAATGAACACAGAAATATCTACAGCTTGGAACAAGGTTCAGAACATGATTAACGGTTTCATGGTTCTGCTACCGAATATTGTTTTGGCGTTAATTGTCTTTGCCTTCTTTTTCTTTGTTGCTGGGAGAATTAAAGGACTGGTCAAGCGGTTGACTCGGAAGCACCGCCAAGCTAGAAATTTGGGATTGGTATTGGGACGGTTAGCACAGGGTGTGACAATTTTGATTGGTTTGTTTATCGCCCTGTCAATTGTAATTCCCTCATTTAAAGCAGGCGATTTGGTACAACTCTTGGGAATTAGCGGTGTGGCAATTGGTTTTGCCTTTCGTGACATTCTGCAAAACTTCTTAGCTGGCATTTTAATCCTGCTCACTGAGCCATTCCAAATTGATGACCAAATTGTTTTTAAAGACTTTGAGGGAACGGTAGAAAATATCCAAACAAGAGCAACGACAATCAGAACGTATGATGGTCGTCGAATTGTGATCCCGAACTCGGAACTGTTCACCAATTCAGTTACCGTAAACACTGCCTTTGAAAACCGTCGTCTAGAATATGATGTTGGCATCGGCTACGGCGATGACATTGACCGAGCAAAGCAGTTGATGCTACAAGCAATCCACAGCGTAGACAGTGTATTGCAAGACCCAGCTCCTGAGGCACTAGTGATGGAACTTGCCGAAAGTACCGTCAACATCCGCGCCCGATGGTGGATCAAACCGCCACGACGGGCGGATGCTCTTGACTCGCGGGATAAGGTCATTTCTGCAATCAAGAAAAAGCTAGTTGAAAATGGTATTGACTTGCCGTTTCCGACACAGCAAATTCTGTTTCATGATCAGACAGAGGAAACGGATGGCGATCGCTCTCGTCAACGAGAAGGCTGGCCCGCAGGTAAAGGCGAAGTTCCTAAACCGCGCAGTATTAGCGGTTCGCTCAGAAAGCTAGCCCAAATCCGGGCGCAACGGGATGGCAATGGCAAGATAGATTCTCAACCTCATAACGACCACTCATGAAAAACGTCAAGTTGGGCAAGGTGTGGGATCAACTCCACTCTAGCTATTGGTTTATACCAACATTGATGGCAGTAGCAGCGATCGCTCTGGCATTCACAATGCTAACGCTTGACCGCACAGGCAAAGCCCAAATTAATTATTGGTGGATCTACACTGGTGGAGCGGATGGAGCGCGATCGCTACTGGGAACTGTTGCAGGTTCGATGGTAAGCGTTTGCGCTACAGCCTTTTCAATTACAATTGTGGCGCTTCAGCTTGCTGCTTCCAGTTTTGGTCCCCGGCTACTGCGTAATTTTATGCAGGATACTGGCAATCAAATTGTCCTTGGCACCTTCATTGGTACGTTTATCTACTGCTTGCTCGTACTTCGGACTATTCATGGACAGGGAGATGGATACAGTCTGTTTGTACCGCAGCTTTCGGTTACAGGCGGCACTTTACTTGCAATTATCAGCATTGGCGTATTGATTTATTTTATCCATCATGCTTCAACCATCATTCAGGCATCGTACGTAATTCAGAACGTTAGTACAGATTTAGATAGCGTCATCGAGCGGCTTTTCCCACAAAAAATTGGACGTGGTAAACCAGAACAGGACGTTACGTCGTCCATTCCAGTTTCTTTTGAGGAAGAAGCTTGCCCAATTCCAGCTAGTGGCACAGGTTATTTGCAAGCAATTGATGACGAAGAACTAATAAATATTGCTTGCAAGTATAATCTGCTAGTGCGCTTAGCGACTCGACCGGGAAAATTTGTGGTTAAAGGCAGCGATTTAGTTATGGTTTTTCCTGAGGAACGAGTGAATGCAAAACTTGTCAAACAAATCAATGATGCCTTTATTCTGGGCAGAGAACGTAATGAGCAACAAGATATAGAGTTTCCAATTGATCAATTAGTAGAAATTGCCATGCGTGCCCTCTCTCCGGGGATAAATGACCCATTTACGGCAACTCGCTGTATTGACCGACTCAACGCTGGACTATGCCATTTAGTTCAAAGAGATTTTCCTTCGCCCTACCGCTACGATAAAAATAACAAACTGCGTGTCATTGCCCAAGGAGCGACTTTTCCAGAATTGGTTGACCGTGCCTTTAACCAAATTCGGCGGTATGGAAAGTCGGATGCAGCAGTAGCTAATCATAAGACCTCGTGGGAAGTATGGAAACTCAGCGTCTTCAGACCTGAGAGGAAATACGACTCGTGCGACTTTAGTCGCTTTGTTCCATTACCGCCTTGGGGTTACTTGAATCGGTGTACTTTT
>JAHHIB010000172.1 GCA_019359075.1 Kalymmatonema hyalinum WJT4-NPBG1 | reverse complement strand
AGCAAGTCGTCAATGATAGCATAGACAGCAATTGTTTCATTTAACATAATTCCCCTCCGTTTTTCTTACTGGAGGGGATTTTATTATCTTTGCGATCGCCTTCTCAAATAACTAGCAACTTGGGTTATTAGTGATTTATCCGACCAGTCGCCTCACCTTATCTGGTACTGGCTCCACTTCTGTTTTGGACAGTGGTTTAAACGTCACCTAGACGCACCGATGCTTTCAAGCAATTGACTGCTGCTGTGGTTGTCCCAACAGCGCTTCAACCTCGGTCAAGACATTCTCAGGAATCCAGGCAAGGTCAGAGCGATCATTTGCCCTTCCAATGTAGCCAAGAATTAGAGAAGGTAAATTGTTGATGATTCTCTTCTCTGTCTTGGTGGCGGCAATCTGTTCCATTCGGATAATCACATTGGGATTGCGATCAGCGAAGAGTCTTATTTGGCTCCAAGCTTTTTGTTTCAAGCAAAGCCTGGCTAGTTCGTCCACCTCTGGATCTTCGGAAGCTAGAGGCTCATTCGGAGAAACATCAGGTTTTACCTCTAACTCCTCAACCGGAATGCTGCCACGTGTTCCACCCGAAACCGTTACTGAAGCTACAGGCTCACCATTATTGTCTTGTCCGATCCACGATACGGTTCCTTCTTCACCGTCAGGCTTGACCTCAACTCGGGTCCCTCTCGTGATTGGCGGGAACAGGCTATCTCTTGCATCTTCTTCAACCTTCTCTCGCACCTCCACCCACAGCAATGCAACGCTTTTTGGTAAGTAGCTGAGGATGCGATCGCTCATCTCAGACGGCAACTTTTGAACAAAATAGCGTACTCGTTCCTCAAGATCATCTTGGTGGGAGGTGTCCAACAACGAGGCGACCTCCATCAATGCAAGTTCTGGGTCGTCGCCGTCTAAGGCTTGTTGTAAGATTTGTGGCTCTAAATATTTTTCAAGGTTACTTTCTGACGCATCCTCTGCCGCTTCGTCATCAATTAACGTTGCAATGATCTCTTCGGCGAGTGGCTCTGTCTCGAACACTCTCGACAAATCACATTCATCTTTGAAATCAGATGTAACGCGTTCCACGATCTCTTCGTATGTCTGAGGCTCAGGTGCAGGTTCTTTAGCGGGGATTCCGACTGAAAAACCGATCGCTTGAGCAATCAACTTTTCAATCTCTCCCTCTTCTCCTAGCGTCGCAGCGGCTTGATGAAGTCTTGCGATACTGGCAACAACAGCATTCGCCTCTTGCTCCAAGGAACGATACTGCTGTTGCTTGGCTTGTAATTCTGAGATTTGGTCTTGTAATGAGTTAATCTTTTGTGAGAACATAGAAGTTACCATTGGATGTACTTTTGGATGGGTAGGGGCTAGAGCATGATTGGGAAGTTGCGCGATCGCCCTTTTGACGTATAAGCCTTTTAGCGCCGTGCTTAGGGCGGGATTCTAGGGATTCTATGATACTTTGCGTGGTCGTCCTGCCTTACGCTTAGCGACAGGATTGGGACTAAACTCTGCATCCAGTATTGTGGTTTTCTTCGGTGGTCTGCCTGCCTTGCGCTTCGTTGCAAGAGTAACTGTTTCAGCTACCTCGATAACTTCGATTACTGTTTTAGCAGGAGGCAGCAATAACACGTTGTTTCGTATAAGGGTTAATTTTGGAGTAGTAACTATTGGTTGCGCAGATGCCTCAAGTTTCCAAGGGTCGGGCATTATTTCTGATTCTTCTGTTTCTGCTACTGGTTCGGCTATTTCTGGCTGCAGCTGTAGTATGGACGCAGGTATAGATACGGATGTAGAAGGTTTGCACGAGTCCCAAAGTTGCTTCAAAGTTGATATCAAATCCAGAAACATAAGTGTAGCGAAGCCGACTGGAAGGGCGATGATTGCGGTGTGAAGAATATCTTGCATTGCTTTAACTCTTATGCGGCAATTGGTTGTTGCTGGAGGAAGGGGACGACGACACCTGAAGCCAGTGATTTGAGGCGTTGAATCAGAGTTACCCAGCAATGCTTGAAGCGAAGGTCTAGACCCACTGTCAAACCGCGTTTCTTGAAGTGGGCGGTTTGAGTGCAGTGTAGACCGAGAGACTGAGCTAGCTGGAATGCCTGATTCTTTAAATCTTGTATCTTTGTCATCGTCGTCACCTCCTGCGGTTTACTGTGGTTTACTCATCTGTCACTATAGTAGACCAATAGTCTACTTATTGTCTACTGCGGTTTACCAATTTTCTGCAAAGACTCTGTAAAGGTTTACCAGAGTAGACAGGGGAGTAAACCTTATGGCAGGATGGAGAAAGTAGACCGAAAGTAAACTAGAGGTAAAATAATGTCTAAGGTTGTTTCTTTTAAGCTTTCCGATGAGGAGTATGAGGCGCTAGCAGCTTTACAATCTGAAGGGGAAGTCTCGCCCAGCATTACGGCTAAGAGAATTGTTAAAGATGCTCTTGGTTTACCTGTAACAGGTTTGTCTACTCCGGTAGACTCTCAAATAGATGAACGCATTCAGCAGGCGATCGCACCCCTGAAAACACAGATAGAGGAGTTGTCACGCTACGTAACAACGCTGGGGGAACAAGCAGCCTAAGAACTAAACCCCATACTCTTAGGCAAGAACAGGGGACTCTGCATCAAATCCGAGACAATATTCTCTCCGACCTCATGGTCAAGCACAAAATAGGACGCCAAGCAGCAAAAATCCAGGCAGCCAAGGAAGCACTAGACCGATTTATTGAGACATTGGAATCGCAAAATTATACGCCGGAGTCACATACTCCGATAGAGTGATTCCAGTAAATTACGGTAATTTATGGCGTCTCTCAAAAACAAAACCCCCAGTGGCGTACTGGGGGTTACTTCTTGCACAGGCTGTGCAAAAGCTCTGTTCTCGCAGAATGGTATTGCACTACTTTACTCATTGCTCAAGTCGATGAAATGCCAAAATGCCACAAAACTTGATATCAAGCTACTGAGTGCGGCGCGATATTAGTGATATCAAAATCCAAATACTCAATTTCTGCTTCACTTATCCGAACCAAGATTCCAACTGGCTTATCCTGTCCTCGTCTTTTGCGGGTTCGTGCAAAACTTCCAGAGCAAGAGACAACGTATGATGAAGAGTCGTTCTGTAGAACCCCTGCTTCAACCAAACTATCTAATACGCTGCCACTCAGGTTATCGGCGTCACTACTGAAAAAATTGACAAAGGTACAATCAACCTTTGCGGGAATTGGTGCTGGTGATAACTTCATTGCCACCAACTGCAATACAGCGCTGTTTTTCCACTCACCGTATCGGGATGCTGTATGAATTACGCCACCCCTCCCGAACCGTGGGCGAGCTTTCCCAACGCCTCGCCCCTCCAACCAAATCTCAATCAAGTTAATCTCCTCACACAAATTTTTGTATTGATAGCACATTGCATGGTTGTTAGTCCTCAGTGGTAGAGTAATCCGGGCAATTCTCTTTTCCATGTGGATGCACTGTGCAAGCTAAGAAATTGCCTTCATACACACGCCCGTGCCAGAACTTGCAGCCAGCGCATCCTGACAAGCGATCGCGCTGTCTATCATATTCAGACTTCGCTGATTCCATCCGTTCATCAATGCGCCTCAATTCCTCCTCACCCGCCCTATCTCGCAACTGCGACGTGGCGGCACCAGCACCAATCAAAAACAGCCCAGCCCCCGAACCAACGGCACCGTAAAACATTGCTTTCTTGTACGCTGGTGCGGCATGGGAAAGAAGTTCTCCCGCTTTAATTATGCCAGTTGCTGTTAAGCCGCCCAAACAAAAACCACCTCCTAGGAGGAGAGCGATTGCTCCACTCATCCCAAACCCAGCGGTGATGCCATCCAATATATCGAACTTCGTAAGACCCATAATTTCTCCTAATAGTAACCAACGATTTATAGAGCTATTTTGGTTTTCCGGCTCAACCCGGAAGAATCCCGGAAGAGTTCCGGAAACCGGAAGCTAATTTAAAAGCCCGAAAACGCTTCCGGGCTTGTCAGGAATAGCTTCCGGGTTTTCTCCGGGTTCCGGGTTCCGGGTTCCGGGTGGGCTTTTGCAGCATCCCCTCACCGAACCGGAAACCGGAAAGCAATCCAAAATTAATTTGGTTCAAACAGATTGGGGTTTATTAGCTTTCCTTTCTTTTTACCAACTAACTGCCTCGCTAGGTGGCGTAAGTACTCAGCTTTGCTATCAAAATCATCTGGTTTCGTAAGCTTTTCTAAGTTTTTGTTGGCACTGTTCAAGTCGTATTCCTTCCCCGTTGTCTTGCGCGTCACAATCCAAGAAAGAAGTTGCTGTTCGTGGTTGGATAACTCTAGCAAGTTATCTGGTGATGCAGCTTTCTGAGCGAGACTGCTTTCAGATTCAGGTTCTTCAACTTCAATGTTGAAATTAGCTTCAAGTTTTTGAATGGTTTCGCTCAATTTATCCTTGCTTTTAGGTTGGACAGGTGGCTCCTCATACAACTCTGGGAAGAAGGTAAGCAGGGTTCTGACTGGATCAGGATACCCATTACCCGGATGCTTCTCTGTCAGTAGCCAATCCGGAATTGAACCGAGTTCACCATTGGTAATTGCACTTCCAAAGTTCTCCGGGTTGGCTTTGAAATACTCCCCACTGGCGACGTTAATTTTTCGCAATCCACCAGCACTTACTGATTTGGCAACACATCCGATAAAGGAAATACTTTGTTTGAAAGTGTCGGCTAGTCCTGATGTGTTTTTGCTGCCAACTACCGCACCCAGATTATTGCTATGAAGTACAATAATCAGCGTCCCTCCTGTTTTTGCGAAACGTGAGAGTAAGTATTGAATCATCCACACCCTATCCTCTTCCTTGACCAGCGAAAGCAACCGCATCGCCTCATCAATAATTAGCACCAAGTTCTTGTGAGAATACGGTTCGCAGCTTTCCAGCCCCTTAAGAAACAATAGTAAATCAGATGCTACCTTCTTATCTGCCTCATCTCCATCTCTGGCTGAATGTTGCAGCGCGCTGTTAAGGTGACATTTGAACGGATAAACATCCACCCCAGCAGTGAAGTATTGCACGTTCAGATTTGGATCAAGAGCTTTGGACAAGATAGTTAAGATACCCGCCAAAGTTCCTTTCCCTCCTCGCTGTGTACCAGCAACTGCAATCACTTGCCCATTCATCACCTCATCGATTTTGAAGCCGGACTCAATCAAGCAGGCTGCAATCGCTGTGGCTCGTTGCTGCAAGGGTAACTTCAATATTGTTTCCTTGTTAGGGGTAGAGGTGGATGCAGTTTCCTGGGTTGGTTGTTCTGGTTGTTGTGGTGTTGGTGATATTGGCGTAACATCAACAGCATTTAGTTTTGTCTGATTTCCGACGGGAGGGACTTGATCAGGCTTTTGTGGAGGGAAGGAAGGCGTTGGAGACGGTGGAGCCAACACATTAACACCAGGGCGCATATCAGCGAAAATGTTAACTGTGGTTACTCCCGTTGCCTGCTGGATAGCCTTAACTTCCTCAACCTTGATGCGGCTATCGATTTCCACTTTTGCAAGATGCTCAACCATTGATTGCTGGTCAGGAAGCGATCGCCCTCCAAGCTTTGAAAACCAGCCAAGCAACCAGCGGTAAGCATAAAAGCGCTTCCCCGGTTCCACTTGGGTCAAGTACTCGGTGATTCGTTCAAAGTTCTGGTCGCTGTAGAGGAACACATACTCTTCAGCGTCGTGTCGGGGGAGAAACTTGATTGTGTTCGCTAGGTGGTCCGCTTGATAATTCTGCCTTGCGTCGTAATCACCAGCACGCGACAGAGCATCCAAAAAGTTACCTCGAACAAAAGGTAGGGGCGCTATTTCTTTGGTTCTGGCGTGATGCTCGACCACAAACCACAGCCACGCAGCCCCGCCAATCATTCCACCGACAAGCATAAACGGGTTGAGGGCATAGCAGATAGTACCAATACCAGCAGCTGCTAAACCCAGTACTCGTGCGGTATCTGCTTCACTTTCTACACTCCGGGCTTGTTCAAATAAATGATCTTTCCTCTCCTGTAACCATTCGGCAACATTTCCAGCTTCGAGATGTGAGAGGCTGGGGTATTGGTCGCGAAGATATTCAGTTTGACGTGTTGTGATCTTGGGGATGTTGTTGTTACTATTGACCATATACGAACCTATCAAAATTACGAAAAAGCGCTCTGGGATTGCGTTCCCCTAGAGCGCTTAGTCTTTAGTCATTAGTCTTTGGTTAGTTGCCAGATAGCGAAGCCGATTTCACCTGCAAGCATCGTTGCGATGTTAAACATGATGCAAGTCAAAATGGTTAGCGGTTCGCTGTAGGCAAATGGGTTACGTGCAGCAAAAGTCGTTACCAGGTCGAACACCCAAATCGCTAAGCTAATCAGACCAGCCGTAGATCTGTCCTTCATACCTGCTGTTTTGTAATCTTTCCAAAGCTCTGAGACTAGGTCAATTTTGCCGCTGGGCTTAGATTCTAGGTCATACACCATGCTGTCTTGAAGTTCTCGCCGTGCTGAGTCTGGGTTTTTACCACGGAGGGCGTATGCTTCGATTACCTGTAACCCTACAGCAATGAGGAAGGCAAGGTAAAAGAATGGGTTAAACACTGTGGCTGGCACATTGAACCATGACCACCCCGACTCGAACCAGGGGAATAAAGCGCGTTGCCTGAATACTGTTTGCCATATAGAATCGGCGCTAATAGCTGACCCCATCATGAAAAGTAGCCCACCTACCACTGACCGACCTGCACCGCCATTAGCGACAAACTGGGCAACTATAGCAGCAGCTGCTCGTATCGGCAATCCAACAATTAGAACAGCCCATTTGGCGATCGCGTCAATCACCTGACCAATCGAGCGCTTTGGTGGCGGTGATTTAGGACTAGAACCCTCTCCACTACCCTTAGACCCGCCTGAAGTGAATGTCATTAATTAGAATCTCCTGTGCAGATATTGTTGTGTTTATGCTTCCAAAGCCACTGATTGCCCTCAATTTTTCCGATGCAAACACCAGCGCTGTCGTAAACGTAAATAATCTCAAATGCTCCGTACCCCGTCGTGTCTGGCTTTGGATCTTGATTTGGGTTGTCAAGATACTGCTTCATCCGTACTCTTGTAGCGTTTGGAGCAATGCCAGCGTTGTACAGTGCCTCTGACGTTTTGGCTCGTTCGGCGATGGTTGCACGTTGCAATTCTTCTTCTGCCCTGAGCCGCTCCGAAGCGGCGTAAGTCCCAATCTTTGGTATCAGAGGCAGAAGCACGGGCATAGCACACACAGCGCATCCTGCAAGCGCTAGCCCGATTTGCTTCTGATAGGTCATGTTAGCCTCTGTGTCTGTAGTGTTTAATTTGCTCGATTAACGCTTGAGCTAGCCCTAGTTGGTCGGAGAAAGACAGTTCACCGAATCGCTCGATAGCTGGGACAATGTACTCTCTTATTTCGCCTGGTTCGTAATTCTCAGAAGCATCAGCAGTAATATTTCCAATCAGCGAGAACAACATCCAGAGACGCTCTGAGTTATTCAATTGCTCAAAAGTGCTTCCCCACGACTCCTCCATGTCACCCAGTAAGCCGCTATCGCCAGGTGTGTGGTTGCAAAAATATCCAATTGGTTTTGACATTGTTGTAAGATCCTTGTGTGTATTTTCGTTGATTAGAGATGCACCCAAAGCGATCGCTCGTTTCCAAGGCAGGCGATCGCTTTAAGAAGGCAAGTTTCCTAACAAATCAAGTGCTAGCTGCAAGTCTCTGATTTGATCGAGTGAGCAACGGGTTAGATAAGCTGTAAGCGCCTTGTGTTCGCACTGCTCCCCCTCAAAACTGCCCTCTGCAACCAACTTGAAAAAATAGAAAGGACTCCAATCATCCTGGCTTTGAATGGAAATCATGAAATTAAGCTGAGATTCGGTAAAAGCCATATTCTTCCTCAAAACAAACTTTGTTGAATTGCGGTATCGGTAACTATGGCGTGATGCTGTCGATACAGCGCGGGAACTTCGTAAACCTTGCGTAGTACCTTGTCGCGGTTCAATTTGAGGTCAGCTATTTTGCGTTGGGCTGGCAGCGGACGAAACCAATACTGGGGATGCTTGATACTGCCTTCTGAGTAGAGGTATTGGCAAAGTGTCCCGTCAATCTGATAGGTCTTTGCTTGAGTCAACAGAGTAATGCAACTAATCGGATGTAGGTCATTCACCGCGAAACGCCTCCAGTTTTGACAGATCGAGGCTTTGAACCTCCTGCCATACTCGTTTTTGGGCTTGTTCTTTTGAAAGACTAAGGCTAATCCGTCGATTAGCTTGTCCCATCGCCCATCGCCAAAACCTGAGTCTGTCGCGGCTTTCACCAGAGAAGTGCCACTCACCACGCTTGCCCTCAATCCGATAATTTCCTTGTGGGGTCAAATCTTGAATATTAAGCATTGGATTTCCCCTCAAGAATCTCCTCAAAGCTATTGATTTGGGTAACGGTAGGCTGTGGCAGGAGTGAAAGGGAATTCGACAATGCAGATTCATCGAAAAGCTGCTCGAAGCTTGGCAGAGAGGCACCGCAACCCATCTCCTCAGCTTTCGGATCAACGTCGCATAGACTGGCTTCTTGGTAGGCTTGATTAAGTTGGGCTAAAAACGTCTCCAAGTCGCCCAAGGTAACGTCCAAGTTGGTCAGGTGATTACCCTGCTTGAGTTCTTGGTACTCGGGGTGAGAGGCTAGAGCGTCCAGTACCCGCTCTGCTTGCACGATTAGTTCAAATAGTTTCATTGAAGTCGTCTCCATTTTGTTGAATTGGAGAAGTTTTTGTGGGTAGTTGTTCATTTTCCATTTGCAAAGCCGCTTGGTGGCAGCGCGCTGCCACCTCGTCAAGTCCAAGCTCGGTAAAGTAACCATTTAGACCATCAAGAAATTCCGAAGCTGTAAATCCTTGGCGGCGTAAATGCTCCAAAACCACTCGACCAACTTGAATACAAGCGTTAATTTTGAGTGTTGCGATTAATTCTTCGAGTTGGTCGAGTGGGTCGTCTAAATCACTTGGGACGTTGCTGGCATCGGTGGTGGTGTTGGGGTGGCGTGCGATCGCCTCCAACAGTTGTTGCGCCTCTTGAACTAGTTCTGATAATGGCTTCATTGCAGTTTTTTTGGTAATGGTTATGCCAGCAACCCTGATAGGAAATTACTCTGTGTCATATTTATCGATTTTGCTTCGACCACATAAGAACACCTGCGATCAATAGTCCTGCCCCTATGGGGCTAATGGCTGCTGCTGCCACAGTAGCGATCGCCCCAACCGTGCCAAGAGTAGCAACACCAGTTGCATTGATAAGGCTTGTCAACGTCATACTCGGCTCCTCTTTTTTTAGTGCAAGTTGAATGAGTGCGGCTCTTTTTTCTGGTGATAGAGCCGCGATAGCCTCGATTACTGCGCTTTTCCCAGGCTGCGAGCCTCGATGTCTTTGAGTAACGCTGCAATCTGAGAGTTTGCTGTATCTGCCTGCTTCTGCATTTTTTGAGTAGTTACAAAAGCTGTAGCAGGAATTGAATTCGTTATCTGTTGGATGATTGCAATAAAGCCTTGCTCGTCAGTTTCGGCTTGCTTATCTAGTTCTTGGTTCAACTCTTCTCGTTTGGCTCGAATCACACTCAAAACAGCGTGGTTCTTCGCTGTTTGCAACGCTTCAACCATTCTGATTTCTTGTAGTACTGCGATCGCCAAAGGAAACCCCAAAACCTGAGACGCGTTGTTAACCAGCTGCTCTTGCTGGTCCAGTGGCATCTGTTCAGGGCTGACGGGCGTGATAGACGTATTGCCAGAAGGTAAAGCAGCTTGAGCAGATTGCTTGATCAAAACGTATTCGGCGTCATTAATGCGATCGCAGCTTTCCCAGTCTGGACGAACATCCATCAAAATCATCCGAATTTCATCGATAGATAAGGACAGTTCGCTGGCGACATCGTTGATAAAATACATGATTTAGCTCCTTTAATTAGCTGATACTGGCTTTATTGCCAGGTAGCAGCCATTGAGGTGGCTTGCCCCGTTACATCCCCTGCGTCCCCTGTCTCCGGGTTTAGTGGTCGGTCGGCTATTTGGTTATCAAGGTTCAAAGTGTGTACTTAAACTTAGGAAGCTTTGGAAGTACCAGCCAACTGACGCAATCTCATTTCATAACGAGCGCGAGTAAAAACGTAGGGATTCTCTTTGATGAATTGCTTAACAGGAACTTCTTTTTTGTAGAACTTAAAACAAATCTGAATTGCAGATATCACCCAGATTTGATACTGAGTCAACGGAACTTCGCGGTCGTGCTTCGACTTTTTAATTAACCACTGGTCCTTGGGCAATAGTGGGTACTCATCCTTGTAGTCTGGAATTTCCCAATAAGCGACGTTATCATAACGCCAGATAGTAGGACGGCTAACGCCCAAAACGTGGCTTAACGCTTGTTTTGACATTAAGCTATCACTAACAACGGAATCAGACGCGATAATCTCGCCCAGATTGAACAGTCTGGGTGTTTGACTCATATAACACCTCATCTAATACTTAACGGTGACGGACGGTGAGAAACGCAATAAAAACGGTTGCTTGAAGCTTGAAGACCGGGAAGCGATGAAACCCGCGTTGCAGCTTTATTTCAGGACTTACGCAACTGGCACAGCGCGATCGCAATTTTATAGTATTTACGTACTATGTCAAAGTGGCGTACCCAGAGGGCATTGCTGAAATTAATAACAGTAATTGGCTGTGTTAAGTATT
>JAHHIB010000171.1 GCA_019359075.1 Kalymmatonema hyalinum WJT4-NPBG1 | reverse complement strand
AGCGACGTGAGCGTTAACGATCGCCCTTGGCGAGCACTTCGTGCCATCACATCCTTTTCTTCCTGGTTTTTCCAACTTCACATTATCTCTTTTTTGTCAATCACGATTACTTGACCGACGCCCTAGGTTTCTATTCCCCTCAGAGCGAGGTCTGCACATCTCACCAGATGCGGTCAGAAAGCTTTTAAAACGGACTGCTGATATCAGTGATATCGACATTAAGGTACACCCCCATATGTTTTGCCACGCTTGCGGCTATTTCCTTGCAAACAAGGGGTACAACACTCGCAAGATTCAAGATTATTTGGGGCATAGGAATATCAATTACACCGAGCATTACACTAAGCTAAACGCTAACAGGTTCAAGGATTTTACTTGGGATGTTTAATCTCAAACTCCATTTGGGCGAAGTGGTCTTGCAATAGACGATGAATAAAGATATAACCACCACCTACTTTTTGTAATAAGATGCGTTCTGTGGCGTAGTCGAGGAAGCGCGCGTAGTTCCAGGGGATATATTTTTTGAAATAAAGAATGAGTCGCAGGGTGAAATGCTTAATGACAGCGAGACCTGGAATTAGTGCAAAATTTAATCCATAGAAAAAACTACCCTCGTAAAGTAGACCAATTAACCTATTAACCCCGCTAACCCTGCTTGGTGGCGAAATATAAATATTTAGATTTCTATAAAGAATTAATTCAATGAAAACACTAATTAGTCCACCAATTAAACCACCAATTAACGCAAAAATTCCTGCATTTTTAATAGTATTAAAAATGCCTTGATTTGGAACTGTTCTTCTATCTAAATCATCTCCTCTCAGTCCGCTAATAAAAACACTAATCAAACCACCAATCAAACCACCAATCAAACCATAAATTAATCCCGAAAAAAGCAGTGTAAATACAAATACAAAAAATACAACAGATACAATTTCTAATGTCAAACTGCTGTTACCAAGTCCCAAACCCACAAAAAAAATTAGTCCCATAAGCAAGCCACACATACCACAAGTTTTTTTTAAGGTATTATTTTCCCAAAAAAGTAACCCTACAATTATCCACATAGTTATGCCAAAAATTATACTTAAAAATAGTCTGGGTACAAGAGGCATTTCAGTTGCAATATTAACATCATAATTCTTAATAATTTTTAAATATCCACTATTAATAGGACTATTAAATAATCCTATTAATAGCACAATTATTCCAAATAACATTCCAAATAACATTCCAACTCTTGTTCCTCGTTTTCTTCCATTGCTAAAACTCTTCAATAATTTTGTTCTAGACAAAATAATTGTTTCAAATCGTTTTATATCTTCTAGATTTCTTACCTTGTTAAGTATCAAGTTAATTGACGCGAAAATTACACCATACCAAAAATAACCGAGATTAAACCTTTTAATCAATCTGCTAATTAGCCAACTGTTTATTCTATAATCTGAACTCTTAAATACTTCACTAATTGGTAGATAAATTAGCTCATTAAAAAGATTAACAATTAAGTAAGCAATTAAACTAAGAATTATACCTGTAGCTAACACAAACCCAATTCGATATATCCACTGCTGAGTCCCATCCCCCAACAAACTAGGCTGAATTCGCTCAATTAAAAATACACTTTCTCTCTCCAAAAACATTCTTTTAGCCAACCAAGTTAGCCAATGTATAGATTCTTTTTTGCTATAACGCTGCTTTTTCAAACTCCTCCGACGTTCAAACATTCGCTGAATATACTTATCAAATAGATGTTTACGACGCTCATCTAGAGAATTAATTTTCGGGAAATTTTCACTCTCAACTCCCTGATAAGCAAAGCTCATTATATTAAGTATCAGAGGAGACTTTGCCAACTCTTGCAGTGTTTCATCTTCTTGCCACAATGTTTTTACCACTGCTAATTGAGAACCTGCATTATCAAAATAATGATTAATTTGCTCCTGTGTTAGCGGTTGTAAATAAATAGCACTTTGCAAATCTAAACGATAAGACAGCCGTTCATAGTCAAAAACACGACTAGCAATAACAATTTCCGTTTCTCCGTAGTCTTGGCGAAATCTATTTAAAGCTTGCACACACAAATTCTGCCGTTCTTCTTTAACTTCATCTAAACCATCAAGTAACAGTAAAAGTTGTTGATTTTTTACCCAAAAAGTACCAAGTTTTTTAGAGACTTTATATTCTTGGTTTAGTCTTTGAACCAACCAATCAGCAATAGTTTGGTTTTGCTTCTCACTCCCCCAAGAAGACAAGTTAAACACTACTGGTATTGGTTGATTAATATTATTATGAGCACAGTCAATTAAATCACGCGCTAATTCTAATAAAGTAGTTGTTTTCCCTGAACCTGGCTCCCCTAAAATTAGTAGCGTTCTTCCCGCTACCATTTCATCAAATTTGTCTATAACTCTTGTACCAACAGGTAAAATTTGTCTGGGTTGATCAGGTGTTTCCCATACCATCTCCCCAAGGTGATTTACGGCATCGAGTCGTTCTTCTAAACCTAGTTCAATCAGTACCCTGCCATACAACGACCTTTCTAAAACCCCTTGCACCCAGGAATTTCTCACTTTACTTAGCAAAATCCGGCGATTTTCGTACTCTTGACGGGTCAGTTGCTTACCTGAAGCGGCTTCGTGCTGCCCAAAGAAAAAATTCTTGATATTCCAGATATCGCCCCCTATCCGTTGGGCGTTTACCGTGTCAGCATTAATGAACCCACCGCCAAACTGGGAATTGCGTAAGTCATTGTTAGTAACCTTTTCAGGTTCTTTGGGGTCTTGTGACTCTGGCATAGGCTTACCTGGAAGTTCCTAGTTGTCTGTATTATACAGATACCCACTTACCCGCTTTGATTCCGGTTGCCTGTCAATTCACTCAAGTCACTTCTAGTTTGGCGCTCGCGCCTCTAGAATCTTTGCTTGAGTTTAATTTGAGCGTTCTTGGTTGTCAATATTATGAATGTTCCCACCTATATGCTGGCTTTGAACCGTCTCGGCATTTATAAAACCACCAGCAAACTGAGAGTTTTGTAGATTAATGGTTTGTTGAAACGGTTCTCGCTGTTCAAGTATTCTCATTAAGCAATTAACCTGCCCTTCATAAATTACTATCTGCGCTTGCTGGCTGGCAATTAATGCATCCTTAGCCTTGCGTTCTTCTTGCAAAGCTTTGAATGTTAGTTCATATGTTTGTATAATGTCATAAGCAATCTTATCTTTATTAGTAGCAGCCACCGCGATGTCTGGCGATATCTAGCGTTATTAGAACGAAGATGACCAAAGACAACACAACACTAGTGCTCGCTAATACCTCCATGTTTTTTTCTCCATAGCAACACTCTGCATATGTTGAATAACAGCTTGGTGAAGTTTATTTCCGGATTAATTTTTACTCTGGCATAAATTTATTCTGATTTTGGACATTCTTGATTGTCTGTATGACAGATGTCTCTAATCTATTACATAATTTCTCAATGAACTATTTCTTCTTCAATATAGGAGTTAAATTTTCCGCAATTCCCTCTAGCTGAATAACACTGCACCCAAGCTTGTAAGCAAATTCAACGGATTCTCCAGCGCCCAGTGCATTATAAAAGCCTGTTGCAAATTTAATCGCAGCTTTATCACCAATTGCCTTATTCATTCCAATCACGTAAGGGATATGCTTAACAATGGCATTTGCTTGAACTTCTGAGTAACAAGCATTGAGGACAACACACTCAATATCAGATGCAAATAACTCAAACAGTTTAGCCAGTGCATCTGTGTCCACTAAACGCACATTTCCGGTTTCATCCTCTAATACCAAACCATCATCCCCTGAACCGTGACCGCTAAAATGAACAATTTGCGGTTTGAAGTCCAGTAATGATTGGTAAACCTCTTGAATACGCACAGCCCAGCGTTGTTTCAAGTCAAACAGTTCCCGTTTTTTGGCTCGTTGCAATCCCGCATCAATTTCTCGTACCTCTTCACCTAATCGCAAAGGTGAGGTGTTTCTTGGATTTGCTGCCAAAATTAGAATTGTTTTGACAGGAGAATTGCTGGCTTCCGTTCGTGCAGCTTGGTTGTAGTTGGTAATGTCACCACCTATTTGATGAGCATTAACTGAATCAGCATTTACTAAACTACTACCAAATTGAGCGCCTTGTAAGTTGAAGTTAGATTGTTTTCTAGAGCCTTCTGACATAGATTGACTCTCGGCTTTAGTTGCAACATCAATAGTATTTTGAATAATATTTTCAATAGGTCTACTAGCCATTAATTTAGTGATTTCTAGCAAATCAGTACTTTGCTTTCGATAAATTTCTATTTCTCTATCTCTAGCTTGCAATTGGGTACGATACGTTTCTTCAATTAAATTAAGTTTCAATTCGTATAGTTCTTTAGCATAACGTTCAATCTCAGCTTTATTAGCTTCTGGTGGAACCTCCAGCCGAATTACAAATGCCTCTCCGCTCTTCTTTTCAATGGCTTGAACTGATAAGTTTTCGTCTCCGTACTTATTTCTCAATTCTTGAAAAGATAGCAGAAAAGCTTTCCAATCAATACCATCAGTAAAAATTAAATCGACGGTTTCTTGTACTTTTTGGAATAGTTTTGTAAATTCCCCAGGTGCAAAATTTTTGTTGATATCACTAGGGCGACGTTCTTGTTGTCCTTCTCGAAGGTAAATATAGTCACAAATTACATCAGTAAGATTTGTTGCGCTATTGATATTCCAGTTTTCTATACAAGCACCTGTAAAAGTAGCTCCTGTAAAGTCAGTTCCTAGTCCTTGGATTCTACTTAGGTTCGTATCACTCAAATTTGCACTACTAAATTTCAAGTCATTGAGATTTAAAGCCTTAAGATTAACACGACGAAAATTAGTTGCGCTGAGAATAGCATTATTGAGGTTAGCTCCTTCTAAGATAGCTTCGCTTAGGTTAGCATCACTAAGATTAATTCCGTTGAGATTAGCATATTTCAGATTGACTCCAGATAAATCTGCATCTTGTAAGTTGGCTTCGCTCAAGTCTGCATCAAAAAAACTCCCATTTATCAAGTTAGCTCCTTTAAAGTTGACGCCGCGTAGGTCTTGGCGGTCAAAAATTTTATCCTGTCCCTGTCCTGTAACCAGCACTCCTAGTACTTGTGCTTTTTGAAGATAGGTTTCACCAGGACGAGCAAGATCAAGTTTTTTGGTGTTAGAGAAACAGGTACGAATAAGAATAGCTTTTCTAAAATCCGTACTTTTGAGCATAGCTCCGGTAAAGTTAGCATCGCTTAAGTTAGCATTGCGAAAACTTGTACCGCCACTGGCTGCAAAAGCAACAGCGATGTTGCGAATCAGGGCATACTTTTCGTCTCCTTTCAGCGCTCGCCAACAAATATAAATACTCAATAACGTTACGGCTCCGGCGAAGGCTCCGGCTCCGGCGATGGCAAAGGGTCTGACGATGGCAGAGGCTCCGACGATGGCAGAGGCTCCGGCGAAGGCGATGGCGATGGCGATGGCAGAGCCTCCGGCTCCGGCGAAGGCGATGGCGATGGCGATGACGATGGCGAAGGTAGAGGCGACTCCGGCGATGGCAATGACAGAGGCGAAATTTAACCCTTCGCGAATTATAACGATAAAGACAACAATGACTACTATTAAGGCAGTCCAACCTGAAACTCGATTTTCTAAATCCTCAAATAGAGAACTTATTAACGCTCCAAAGAAACCCGATAAAAATCCTGTCAATCCTGATATTAACCACGAAATAACCACTAAGAAAGTAGCCCATCGCCTTTGCAACCCAGCTTTAGCATAACTAAAATCTGCACCTATAAGGATTGCACCAGTAAAATCAGTGCTTCGGATATCTGCATAGCTGAAGTTTGCCCCCTCAAGATTTTGACCTCTAAAGGAGCGCCCTCGGAGATTTTGACCGGAGTAGTTTGGTGGCATAGCTAGGCAAGGTAGATAACCGTAAACACAGTTTTGCTACAAATTTTATCCTGTACTTTCCGGATTTTCGCCAATTAACCCCTTTCTGGGCAGACTCCATGCAGATGCGAACGCTGCTTACGCGCAACCACGGGGTGGTTGAATTGGGTGTGTGCCTCATGGCAGAGCCTCTAGAGGTATTCGATACCATGCATCAAGCTTACTAGAGGCTTATTTTTCGGTTTAGAATTTTGGGTTTAGAATTTTTGGGTAAAGCTGCTTGATTTAGAAATCTTGTTTTACCTCTTCCTCAGTTTTAATTACAATTCCAGCAAAACACCTCACAGGTTTACCATCAATCTTCATAGTGTCGCCCCCTTTTTTATTTTTAGGTTTAGTAGTCCAATTAAAACCGTTGTCAACGATAGCTTTATCAACGATAAACTCGGGAATTCTGTTGATAAACTCACGTTTTTTCTCTGACACATATTCCCCCATATCAGACAACCACAATTCATAAGCACCACGTAGTTGATAAGGTGTTACTCTATCTTTGACATCATTTGTAAATTCGATGCGGTCGCCCATAAATTGCAGCACGGGGTCATTTTCAACGACAACAGTTTTCACAGACTCTTTAAACTCATCTGAATTATTAGCAATCTCGGAGAACTGAATCAAAGCATCATAACCGTTCTGGTGGATAGCCCAAATGAAAATATCATAAATATTTTCAGGCTTGAGGACTTCCAGCGCTAGCGCTTTAATAGCTGGTGATTTTTTTTCTGGTGGGTGATAAATAGGGGTAATCCTTCGGCGTACACCTCCGTCATCACTTTTGGGGATATAGAAAGCGTTTTGTGAACAGCTTATTACACCTCCAATAATCAAATCCTCATAAGGTATTTCACCTTTTTTTTCAATTTCAATTATTAACGATTCACTGTTACCTGACAAATGTTTGATTCTTTCCCACCCGTCAACATCTGCTCTAAATTCATCTATTAAAACAGTGTGTTTCCCCCCTAAAGCTTGATAAGCGAACCGATTTTCACTGTTAAGCAGATTTTTACCGTTGACGTTTCGAGCCATATCGCTCAACATCATTCTGACAATATTTAAAACTGTGCTTTTCCCAGTGTTCGGCTCACCATAAAAATTAAGCATTCTAGTGGTTTTCGATGCCATGCCGTGGACACTGAGAACCAGATAGTTTTTAATTAGGGTCTGTATATCGGGCGTGTACATAGCCTCTAACCACTTCTCAAAAGCTATTTGTCCCTGTAAAGGCTTATCTGATGACCACGTTTTATAAGGATGCGGGTAACGGTTTGTATTGTTGATTGTTGAATCAAAGGTGGGGGTGAACTCCCTGGTCAGCCAGTTATATTGCCCATCTGCCAGTGGAACAACCTCACAATTGCGCTGTAGCCTAAATGTTATTAAATCGCGCACTATCTCATAATCATCATCTAGCTCCAGAGATTCAAAAATCTCTGATTTCAGACAAGAAACAAAGAACTTCCTAGGCTCACAAAAAAAGATTTCATGTTCCTCGTAGAACGGTTCTATGATGTTTTGCGATATCAAAGGAATTAACAATTCCCTGCAAATAACATTTTTATTTGATGTCACGCTCCAACAGCCAGACGTGTCAGATTGTACAACCCCATAATAAAGAAAAGCGTTAGCATCCCACTTGGTACGCTTAATATATTGAGTTTTAGCACTGTTGAAATAGTTAAAACAACGTTTTACTAACTCATCTTTTAAAGCGTCTTTTTCTTCATCAGTTCTGTGAATTAAAAAGTCATTCCTATCATAGGTTAACCCATGTACAGTCTCTATAAAATATTTGGCTACAACATCAAAGTCTTTACCTTTTAGGGTTAAATCTTGGGGTAGATCGCCGCGATATTTACCCCCATCCAGAGCGTAACGTGTCCACTTATTGCCTACTCCTTCTCTCGTGTTCATGTACAAAGGCAAGTCATAGCCATCATTCATATAGACCCACGCGCCAGTGCCATTTCCCCCAAAATTAGACCCTTTGTAAGCGATTACTTTATCACCGTCTTTTTTCCAATCTTGAAAATTATGTGGATAAAGTGGAAAAAATTCATCAACATTTTCGCAACATTTAGCTAGCCAAATGTTATCTCTTACAAAAGCATCGACTCTGGCAAAAAATCCTGATTGACCGGGATGTTTATCTTTTGACTCAACTGAATGCTGGGTGGTGCTGATTATTTTTGGTAAAGCAGCTTTATCAGTTCTTTTAAATAAAGCTTTAAGTCCTTCTGCCATCAAATCAACATCAATAACGTCAGCCTCAAAGTTGATAATAGCTTTATCTCTAAAACGTTCACGACATCCAAAATAAAACTGGCGCATTCTCTCAGATGCGCGGTCATAACGCTCTTTACGGTTTACAATACCTTTTTCCGTAACTTCATACTCAGGGAAGTCAGATGATAAATGCCTAACAATTGATTTATAAAGCGAGTTTTCTATGGTTTCCCCATAAGTATCAAAGAGCTTTTCATTTATGTCTAAATCATCAAAGAGCTTCTCTGTAGATGATATTGCTCTTGAGAGGGGTATTATCACCCTATGCTTACAGTTTTTACCCTCTACAAATGATGGTGATGGGTAACATAGAAAAAAGTGATTTTTTAGCAGCGATGATACCGGATATTCACCTTGCCCTTTTTCATCATCAATATCAAAAACAATGACATCTGACTCAAAAGTATCAGCTTTTTTATTTGACGGGTAAAACGCTTTACCATTCAACACATGGTCTATAAATTGCTGATGGGTATAGGCAACAGCTTTGTACTGATAGTCATTCTGAAACGTTCCTACAGTATCACTATCAGGCTTACCCTCATATGTGTTGATGTTAGCTTTTTTAGCGTCTTCCTCAACCTTATGGACGCTAATTAGAAACTTTGAAGAATTTTCGATTTTTGGTAAATTGCCATTGCCGTTTTGAAATTCATGCGTTATATTTAATGAAGACATAAGACTCCTAGTAGATAATTATCAGGTTTACTTGGCGTTTATTGTTCAAGAGATTGAATCAAAGGGTGATAGTGTTGGTAGCACGTCGCCCTAATTTTTTATCTATCCCCGATTAGAGAGGATAGATGTTCGTCAAGCTGCTTTACTTACGGTTTAAGACTTCATACCGCAGTCGCAACAAGTCTATTTCCATCTGTTGCTGTTGATAGCTCTGTTTGTTGGCGAAAGTAGGCGGCTAGTGCTTCCCTCACTACTTCCGATTTAGATTCATCATTGTCTAAGCAGTATTTAGTTAGTTCTAAAGACTCTTTTTCTGATAGGTAAACTTGAAGAGGTATTGATTTTACTTTCTTAGTTCTCACAATTAAAACTCCCTGAAATGTCCTTCTTTTCGCTCTTCTAATATATCACTAATTCATGAATTATTCATGAATTTTAGATGAGAATTATCTCTGCAATTAACATATTTTTATAAGTAAAATTTATCATTAACACCTCACAAATCATATATTTATACAAATTTTTTATGCAACTGTCGTTTTTAGAGATAAATGCATAAAATCAACTTATAAAAGCATCATGTATTCATTCATTAACTCAATAGATTGATAAGTGGTGGATATATGCGTAACCGCCAGTCAATCAAGCAGATTTACCAAAAAAATTAACACTTTACCAAGATGATTGGTATGTAAGTATAAATACTTATAACTTATTTTTATATATAACTACTTGACAAAGAAATTAAAATATAATGGTTACAAAACAGAAAAAAGTTACAGAGTTACAACCCTTGGTTACAAAATTTGTAACCGTTACAACCCTTGTAACTTATGGGTTCTGGCTGTTTGAGCCAATGCAGTTACAGAGTTACAGTTTTCTCCACGCGCTATATCTCTAATTAGTATGAATATTATATTAATGACAATAATTACTAATAACTGATACTCATACTCTTCAAAATTTTCCAAGTAGGGAATCTTTGTAACTTTGTAACTTTTGGCTGTAACGTATACGTTACAAGGGTTACAGCGGTTACAATTTTTGTAACCAGGCTGTAACTTTTGCCTTTTTTGTAACCGTCACAGTGACACTTGAATGTTATTAGCTTGATAATTTATACGTATAAGTATTTTGTTTTTAATGTTACTTATATGTTTTTAAGTGTGCAGCAGCACCACCTTTCTTGACTCAGACCACCCCACACCAGCCAAAAAAAATCCCCCCCACCAGTGAGCAGTGATGGAGGAGAGCCTGAAAAGAAAGAACGAGTGTTAGCCCTAGGTGGGCAAGGTTTCGTATAGAAGTAGTCATATATTTGCCTCTACTGTACGACAATCGACCAGATGTGGAAACATCCATCAACGATGACCAATCCGTTGTGCTGGCTGCTAGAGGTCTTACAGTATATAGATGGAAATCATCTAGTCAGTCATGAGGTGAGGGTGGGCAACCTCGCCTTTTTTGTGGGGCTGGTCAACTCTAGATTTTTAAAAACTAAGTCGGCTCTGGTTAGGTCGCGGCTGGTTTGATGCGACCTAACAACCCCCTACTGCTCACACGGGGGTTTTTTATTTGGCAACGACATCTAAGAAGCACGGCAAGATGCAGGGTTCTGCCATGAGCCATGAAGAGCGGTAGTCGATGCATCTGCTGTAAGTATTACCTCCCCTTTTTCATTTATCACCCAACCAGTTGCTTCTACAATGCCAGGACTTACGCAACTGTCACAAGCGACGGTGCGGCTGCGCCGCACCGAGCGCCAAACAACTAGACAATAAACATGGGAACATTCGGGCGTTTTAGTTGCTGAACTAAATAATTGGACAATAATC
>JAHHIB010000170.1 GCA_019359075.1 Kalymmatonema hyalinum WJT4-NPBG1 | reverse complement strand
TTATTGACCGTGCCTACCAGATATCGCGTCTGGGAAACCAAAACTAAAAAGCGGAACATGGCGGATGGGTGCCCCATGTGTAGCAACAGTTTAGAATCCCCGTCCATTTATGGCGGGGAGAGGTCAACTATCTTCTTTTTTCTTCCTATGCGCTGCAGGCGCTCCTTATGGCTGAGGCCACGCCTTACGGCTATCGGGTATGCCTATGTCCTGAGCCCTGAGTCCTTACGGACACGCTGCGCGTATGCCTAGCGGCACGCTTTGCGCTTACGGGCACGGCTTGAGGTCGAACGGACAGGCTATGCGTGCCTTCACCCGGTGGGAGCTTACGCGCTTGGCGCAGCCTGTCCGCAGGACTTACGGCACGTCCCGTGACGTATCCGTCACGGGACGCGAAAGCGCTTACGCAATCGCCGTGAGAGCGGGAAACCGTTCGGAGTTCGGCGAGGAGTTCGGCGAAGGCTCACTCGAGCCGCTCACTCGAGCCGCTGAGCGCTCACGGACGTTCGGCGAAGCTCAGTCGAGCCGCGAAGCCCTCCTGCATAGCGCTGCCTCACCGCTTTTGCATCTAAAGCGTCTATGTCCAGAGGACACGCTGCTTTGAATGCGGTTTTTTAAATAGGTATTCTTTGGGCGGGAAAGGAGTATCATCTGCCCAAACGCTGCCACTTTTTGCAACACAACCACTCCTGAGGTGTATTTGGTTGTGTTGATTGATTAATCCTGAGAAAAAAGCTAAGCACAAATTGTAAAATTGTGCGAGTATAAAGAAAGTATTAAATTTTTCAAGGTTAAAGACTCATGATAACAGCCAAAATGATACAACAAATCTGGGCCGTAATCGAGTCTACCCAAGTCACTACCTTGCTCCAGTTTGACGATGCTGCTTTAGTACAATTACTCCTCCAGCAGTTAAAAGCCAAGCAGGGGCTCGATGCGCAGGCAGATGGTAGCCTCAATACTTACATCAAATCTAAACTACCCCTAATTCGCGACACGGCTGAAGGTCGGCTATCCTTTGGGCGAGGCAATCATTAACTTAACGCAACAAATCGAATGATTGCTCACTGCTAAGAATCTTCAAGAGAGTTTAACCACTACAACATGATAAATCACTGGCTAGGAATTGCCCTGGTAGCTTATCTCATTGGAGCGGCGATTGAAGGGGTCACTACAGCCAGTCAACTATCTCATTCAGCACTAGAGCTAGATAAAGGCACACAAGACCACTCAACAGAGTCTGCCACTCCAACTAGCCCGAGTTGGCGAGTTGTCGCCGCTATTGCCTCGGTAAGTCTGTGTGGAGCTTTTTGCTGGCCTTGCCGCTTGATCCACCGTTTCATTAAAGAAAGTGTTTCATCTAAGGACTTATAAGGCTTATATTATTTCGCTTAGTTGTTCATAATAAAACTTATTTGTAGTAAAAACAAGAGCCTTTGCTTTGTGGATAAAGAGGACTAAAGTCCTTACAACGAACTTCCGCAGACCTATATAACCGAACATGAGATTATGTACTTTAGTCCCTCCCAATTAACGGGGAGAGACTAGGATTTCAGCAATGCACTAACTAAAGTGCTTAATAATCGCCTCGGCAAATTCAGAACACTTCAAGGCTTCGACTGGCGGTTCGAGTAAACGCGCTAAGTCGTAGGTAACTTGATGGTTGGCGATCGCATCCCCTAAACCTTGCTTAATCAAATCAGCCGCTTCTTGCCAACCCAGATACTCCAGCATCATCACACCGGATAAAATCACTGAACCAGGATTTATCTTATCTAGCCCTGCGTGTTTGGGTGCAGTGCCGTGGGTGGCTTCAAAAATGGCACATTGATCGCCAATATTTGCACCAGGTCCCATCCCCAGTCCGCCAACAATCGCTGCTGCTGCATCAGACAAGTAATCGCCATTCAAGTTCATCGTCGCTAGAATCGAATACTCATCCGGTCTGGTTTGGATCTGTTGGAAAATACTGTCGGCAATGCGGTCATTGACCATCACTTTATCTTTCCACTGACCATGACCGTGAGTTGACCAAATTGAGTTAAGAACTGTTTCGACCTCCTTGACAATTTGAGCCTGCTTTTCTTCGGTTAAAGCATTAAACCCTGGGTCAATCAATCGGGCGTTTTCTTCCAAAGAGATGTCGGGGTTGTTCTCCTTGTTACTCAAAATCCACGATTCCCTTTCAGTGATCGTTTGATTGCGAAACTCGCTGGTTGCAAGTTCGTAACCCCAATCACGGAAAGCGCCTTCGGTGTACTTCATGATGTTGCCTTTATGCACCAAAGTCACCATCTGCTTATGTTTGGGGAGTAGCAAGGCGTGTTTGATGGCACGTCGTACCAAGCGCTGGGAACCCGTTTTGCTGATCGGTTTAATGCCAATCCCTGAGTCTAAAGGTATTCTCTTGTTGCCGTGTTCTGGTGTGGCGGGGATCAGTTCGTTGTTGAGGATGGAAATCAGGCGATCGCCTATTTCGCTTCCTTGTCGCCACTCAATCCCTAAGTAAATATCTTCCGTATTTTCCCGGTAGACAATGACATCAAGTTTTTCTGGGTTTTTATGAGGTGAGGGCGTACCTGCATAGTAACGGCAAGGACGTACGCAGGCGTAAAGGTCAAAAATTTGCCGCAGTGCTACATTGAGGGAACGTATACCACCGCCAATCGGGGTTGTTAAAGGTCCTTTGATGGCAACACCATATTCTTTAATTGCCGTCAAGCTGTCCTGAGGTAAATACTGATACGTTCCGTATAATTCACAAGCTTCATCACCAACATAAACCTTAAACCAACTGATCTTCCGCTTGCCCTTGTACGCCGTTTCCACCGCAGCATCAAGCACTTTCTGGGTAACAGGCCAAATATCTATCCCCGTGCCATCGCCTCGAATAAAAGGGATAATTGGGTTGTCAGGAACAATCGGCTCCCCGTTCTTGAAGGTAATTTTTGCTCCTGTTGTAGGGGGGGTTATTTTCTCGTACATTAAAGACTCCTGATGGCTACGCTGCAAGATACTACTACACGATGGCGGAAATAAAGCTACCCTTCGGGTTCAGCAGTCGCCTGCGGAGGGAAACCCTCCCGCAGCGCTGCTTCACCATTCAAAATAATCGAAAAGCTTGTGGTGTAAGCTTTTTGAATTTTGAATTTTGTTAGCGAAGCGTGCCTTATACGGGCATATTTTGAATTCCGCCCAGCGGTACTACCCTTCGGATTTATCTCCCAAAGGAGAAAGAGTTATGTTTGGAAGGCTAGCAGATTTTGCTGTGTCTTGTTTTGATAAGTTTTAATAAATTTATCAGACTGATGAGGCGCAGAGCTTTTCTTTCCCCTATTTGCATCGTCGGTACACGTGCGTGCAATTGGACTAAACCGTTGCTATCTGATAGCTTGCATGCTTTATTAGTGTACTCTTTGAATATATAGCAAAATATTATGACGCAACCAATAGAGATTACCATCGCCGTGACTGAGCAAGAGTTGGCAATGTTAGAATCCCACTGTTAGCTAAGTAACTATCTTAACTGGGTATGAAGAAACGGATTAGGTGTCAGGAGGTAGGTGAAGGCATTGCACTTGTACAAGTTTAAGGAAAATTGATTCAAAACTCAAAATTCAAAAATGTACGGACACCCATTTACCTAGTAAATGTAAAAAGAATGAGTGGGCATTCTTGGCAATTTCCTGTAAACTACTCTTCGCTATCAGTGCAATACCCGTCCACAACATCTGATAGCCAATAGCTTATTCACCCAATTGCATTCCACAAGTAATGGTATGACAGACCCATTGATTGTATCAGGCACTGCTAATGACATCGACTCCCTCCGCCAACCGTTAGCCGCTGGGTCTATTGGCGTCCAACAGCAGGTGATCCCACAGTTAGCTAATTTGGGAGATACAGGCTTAGATGTCCTAATGGAATTTTTATTTGAACGTAAAGAAAATCCTGCAACTTCAGTAGATGGCAAAGCATACCAAGTTCTGTATAACTCTGATTCACCCAAGGCAAAAGAATTTTTGCAAACTTATTTCCCTTCTGGAATCGTACCTCTAACCTCAGATGGTGGCATCGATTACAGTCCTCTGCAACAGCTACTAGCAACTCAAGATTTTCAAGCCGCCGATCGCATGACTCTCCAAAAAATGTGTGAACTTGCGGGTTCAGCGGCGGTGCAAAGAAAATGGTTGTATTTTACCGAAGTAGGAAATTTCCCACTCACTGACCTCAAAACCATCAACACCCTGTGGTTAGTTCACTCAGAGGGTAAATTTGGCTTTTCCGTACAGCGAGAAATTTGGTTGGGGGTGGGTAAAAACTGGGAGAATCTTTGGACAAAAATTGGTTGGAAAAATGGCAATAACTGGACACGTTATCCTAACGAGTTTACCTGGAACTTAAGCGCTCCCCGAGGTCACTTGCCCCTGTCGAATCAATTGCGTGGAGTGCGAGTGATTGCTTCTTTGCTATCTCACCCTGCATGGAATTAGTGATTACTGACTAAGGACAAATCCCAAAATGGCAAGCGTTCGTCTAGAAAGCATTAAGCGTAGATTTAATAACGTCACCGCGATCGAGGACATTTCTTTTGAAATTCCTGATGGTGAGTTTTGGGTGCTAGTGGGACCTTCTGGTTGTGGTAAGTCTACCATTTTGCGAAGTATCGCTGGTTTGGAAACTGTCACCTCTGGCAAACTCTACATCGGGGATAGGGAAGTTAACAATATCCCAGCCCGACAGCGGGATGTGGCAATGGTGTTTCAAAACTACGCTTTGTATCCTCACATGACGGTGGCGCAAAACATTGCTTTTGGGTTGCAGATGCGGAAAATTGACGCCAAAGTTATTCAAGAAAGAGTGATGACGGTGGCGCGATCGCTTTCTTTGGAACATCTATTAGATCGCAAACCCAAACAGCTTTCTGGCGGACAGCAGCAGCGGGTTGCATTAGGAAGGGCAATAGCCCGTGAACCACAAGTCTTTTTGTTGGATGAACCTTTGTCTAATTTAGATGCCCAGTTGCGAGATGATACGCGAGCAGAGTTAAAACAGCTGCATCAGGAATTGGAAATTACGACTGTCTACGTCACCCACGACCAAGTTGAAGCGATGACTTTGGCTGATAAGATTGTAGTGCTCAACCGGGGACGAATTCAACAAGTCGGCGAGCCACAAACTATCTATTCCCAACCAGCTAACCGCATGGTGGCAACTTTCTTGGGAAATCCTCCAATGAATATTCTACCTGCCAAGTTCACAGGTGATAGTTTTGATGTGGGTGGTCAGGTCTTACCTTGTCCTGATTCTGTGCGGGAGAGTTTGCGCCCTGCGGCGGGGCAAGGGTTTGATTTGGGAATTCGCCCGGAGGATATTTATTTAAATGAACAACAGAGGCGCACAGAACACACAGAACAAAAGTTGGGAGAGTTGGTGGTTGAAGTGAAGGTTGTGGAACCTTTGGGGAGGGAAACTTTGATTCGTGGGGGTTTGCCCAATTCGGGTGTAATGCTGAATATTCAGACGGGTGCGAATGTGCGTCTTTATCCAGGCGATCGCCTTTCTCTAAAATTAGATTTAGATAAGCTATTTGTATTTGATTCCGCGACTGGGGATAAATTGTATTCTTAATGACTATCGCGCGCAGAATGGGAGAGTGAGAACCCCTACCTTTTAATCCGGCGATGAAACTTGACGATGGCGGGATTTATCCCTTTGTATCCTTTTTGCCTGCTATAATTTTCATGCGGTACTGGGTGACGACCCATGCAGGATATCCATAACTGGACTCCGAGGGCAGAAACGTAGTCTTAGACTGTACCTATCTGCGCTGGGCGAGGGTCTTACACGTAAAAAAGTTGGGCAGCCTTTGTTTGTTGATCTGTCGGCGTAGAAGGGTACTCGTAGTAATAAGGCTGCCCAACTTTTCCCTTGGACAATGCGTGGACGCGTCGTGGATATAAAACTAAATTGCCTGTGGAGACGGTCTGGCGGGGACTGCGCCCCAGTCTAGTTAAGAGTCAAAGAAGCAGCGAAGTTAGGTGGAGAGACATGACTGAAGTCTGTCTCGTAACATCTTTTAAGAATCCCCGCGCATTTATTTATGCCGGGCAGTACGTCAATAGATACAGCAATAGTGAGACCTGCGCCCAAACCTTGTCTACTGTTTGTGAGCGCAGGCTTTGTTTGGCTTCAACGATCATACAAATTTAAGGGATAGCAACTTGCTTCAACCGAGAGTTTGCTAATTCCCCTGGAGCAAACACCCCATTCTCTGTAATGATTGCTGCAATCAGTTCAGCTGGTGTGACATCAAAAGCTGGATTGTAAAATTCTACGCCATCTGGTGTGAGGGTGCTGCCGCCAACTTTGTATATTTCCTCTGGATTGCGCTCTTCAATGGGAATTTCGTTACCGCTGGATAAAGAAAAATCAACGGTGGAAAGGGGTGCAGCAACATAAAAAGGAACGTTATGCGCCTTAGCTACGAGTGCTAAACTATACGTACCAATTTTGTTTGCTGTGTCTCCGTTAGCCGCAATTCTGTCAGCGCCAACAACCACAAGATGGATCAAACCCTGCTTCATGCAATGAGCCGCCATGCTATCAGTAATTAACGTGACTGGAATGCCTTCTTGGACACATTCCCATGTCGTTAGTTTTGCACCTTGCAAGCGAGGACGAGTTTCGTCAGCGAACACCCGCGCTAAACGCCCTTCTCGAAAAGCAGAACGCACGACACCCAAAGCGGTACCGTAACCTGCGGTTGCAAGTGCCCCTGCATTACAGTGGGTCAGAATTGTCAATTTTTCAGGAGTCTTAGGCAAGACTGCCAAGCCGTTGTCGCCGATCGCATAACAAGTCTGTAAATCTTCCGCGTTAATGGTTTGGGCAGTGTACAGGAGGGTTTGTTTGAGATCTTCTACCGTTCCAAGAGTTTCATAGGCGGTTTTCAACATCCGTGAGATTGCCCAAAACAAATTCACCGCTGTCGGACGAGTGGAACGTAACAGTTGTGCCACTTTCTCCAAGCTGTTCAAAAACTCATTGCGGTTGTTGGTTTCAATTTCCCTTGCCCCAAGATACATTCCGTATGCTGCAGCCACACCAATCGCAGGCGCACCTCGGACAATCATGGTTTTAATTGCCTCCGCCATATCTGAGCAACGGTGAATTTCGACAAATGTGTACTCGTTAGGCAAGCGGGTTTGGTCAATCAGTGAAACTGAGTCGTTGTGCCAAATAACAGGGTAAACTTGGTTTGTGGAAGAATTCATGGAATGTAACGTAATTAATTTTTTCAAATTGTAATGTTAAAAATTCTACAGGTTATAGCAGCTTTTCTGTCTCTGGACTTTTTTGCTGTTTTTGGGTGCAAACCCTTGTAAATCCAGAAGATTCTCAAGGGAATTCTTGAAAGAGCAGAGCGCTAAACGTTAGAATCAGGCATCTTCTGCCTTTACGCTGTTGGAACTACGATATTTCCCTCAAAATTCATCTTTTTTTATTACAACTAACATACATTTTGTTTAAAAAATTAACAAGATTGTCATCATTTGATAACAATCTCTTTAACCTACTCCTTATCCCACACAATGATCACCGTTCAATTCAGGATTATTTATGACAATTCCATGGGTGTAGAGACGTAGCATCCTACGTCTCTACAGATGTCATCAGGCGCTGAAAACCATCTTATCTTCAAGCGTATTGCGCTATAAGACGCTTAATTTATTTCTTGGCGGATAGACATTATAGATTTGCTGTCGTTTTTTGAGGTAACGACTTCCTGTGCCTTACGGCTTTTAACGACTTTTGCAGGTACCCCGACAGCTATTGAAAACGGGGGAATATCTTTAGTCACAACTGCTCCTGCACCAATGACACTACCTTTACCAATAGTCACACCATCTAATACAGTCACCGCATGCCCTAGCCAACAGTCGTCTTCAATCACAATTCCCTCACGCGTGATTCCTTGGTCTTCAATAGTCTGCGTTGGGTCATCAAAAATGTGATTATTAGCAAATATCCCAACGTGCGCTGCAATAAGACACCACTTGCCTATTTTGATATTTCCTGGACCTGCCAAACAAACGTAAGGACCGATAAATGTACCTTCATCAATGTGAATATCGGTATCTTTCATTGCCCTCATGTCAACGCCACGCTCAAGGCTGACTTTATCTCCAAGATAAACTCTATTGTTTGGGTGTCCATTCGCATTGATACTAACACCATGCATAATATTGACCCCATTTCCAATATCAATACCTGAGGTGTTGAGAAATTTAACCCCGTCTTCAATATAAACAGAACTACCAATACGGGCAAAAATATCACGATACAGCAGATTTCGTAGGTTACTGCCGACAACTCTCGTCGGGATATTGCCTAACAAGTTAGTCAATAAACTTTCTGGTAAATGCTTCCGCCGAAAAAAAATTTGCTTGTTATTCATTGTGAAATTACACTTCATAATAAATGGTTTACCACAATTCTTCACAAGAGAGAATCAGACACACAATTACTTGATAAACTTACTTAAAAACTTACTTAAGATTATGAAAGAAAAGGTCGTGTACTTTATGACCAATCTTCAGGAATATTTTTGTGAAATACGTCATGTCTGAGTAACAGGCTTTGCATTTACCCAAAGCCTGTTAGTTGCTGCTATTTCTTAGTCTCTGGTGTTCACCAGTTCCTTGCTAGTCCGGGTTTTAATGACTTTTGCAGGTACCCCCACAGCGACTGAGAAGGGGGGAATATCTTTGGTAACAACTGCTCCTGCACCAATGACACTACCCTTACCAATGGTGACTCCGTCTAAGACAGCTACGCCATGTCCTAGCCAGCAGTCATCCTCTATGACAATTCCCTGGCGAGAAATACCTTGGTATTTAATTGGCTCTATGGGATCTGAGAAATTATGATTATTTGCATATATGCCAGCATTTGCTGCAATCAGACAGCGTTTGCCAATTTTGATATCTCCAGGTCCAGCAATACAAACTCCAGGACCGATGAAAGTCTCTTGACCAATGTGTATGCTAGTGTTCCCCAAACACCCAATATTAACGTTACGTTCAATAGCTACTCCATCGTCCAAAGAAATTTTATTGTTTTGGTGTCCTCGTGCGTCTAGACGCGCACCTTTAAAAATAAACACCCCATTGCCAATTTCGATATAAGAAGTACTAAGAAATTCAACACCCTCTTGAATATAAACTGCTTTACCCATTCGACCAAAGATAGTACTATATACTATATTGCGCAGCTTTGGTCCCACCATAATGGTTGGAAGACCTCCTAGTAAACTAATGACTAAAAGTTCTTGTAAACGTTGTAACTTTGACGAAGATTGCTCTCTATTCATAAGTGCGTCATCCTGAGGTAAGGGTTTTTGAGAAAAATTCAGTTTGTATGGTCTTGATCCCAACTCGTGTTTCATTCTTTGCGTTTGGGCTGATGCCGATATTTCTACCCATCAACTGGATTTGGAGCGGAGTCATGTGGAGAATTCCTCATAGCTTCCTAATGTTTGAAGAACTCATGCAAGTATTGTCAAATCCCTCTAGTTACATGCACAACGTATAGTTCAATTGTGTTTGCTTGCAAGAAAAACTTGTAACGGTATCCATATAATAGGTAGATACACTATAAATCTTTTCTCTTGGGAAGTTCAAAAGCCTTGTATTAAGTTTGTGGAAGTATCAACCATCAAATATAAACAGGCTTATTTTATCTTTGTCAGATAATCTTAAGATAAAAAGTTTTACGTAAGTACCGATACAGTTATTCTTGTTGAGGAGACTATCTGCTGAGTAGCTCTAAACCTTACCAAAAGATGCAGTTAAACCAACTGCTTGTTCAACACAACTAGATTATTTCCTCAAGTTATTGCAAAGGAGCTTGAATTTCTCCTCTGCAGAACTTGAAAATATAACTGTTGTTGAATTTCTCTTGGCGTTTTTATTTAAGTAAAACTAAACTATGGTGGAGTGTCTCCAACTTCTGCCATGATGTTAAAATCTGCCATCGGTGCAAATAAGTAAGCGCTTCCCCGAGCGCCATGACGAATCTGTTGCAGCCAGTTTGTCAATTGGGCTGCCGCCATGATGTTGCACGCAAATGTTTTACAGACTAACCAAATCACGTTGAGAATGACACGAGTTGGAATTCTACAATATCATATATAAGTCATAAGGTCTACTATCTGCGATCACTCTATAGACTTATATTTAGAAAACTCGATAAAAAAAATCACCACAACGTTAGCAAAGCCGCTATTGTAGCGGCTTTGCTGCATTTCGAGCAAAAACGGATAAGGCTTTTGATAATTTTTTCTTAGCAAGTGCCTTATCCGTGATACTTTTAACCCAGGCATTCTGGACAAGCCAGACTGAATACGACCTCCTCAGCACAAACAGTCTACTTGCGATTTCACGGTTTGGAGCTAAGTGCGTTGATTCATACTAATAAGCAGTAAATAACTTAACATTACAAAGAATGTTTCCGCGAAGAAAGCCTTGAACTGAGATGCTGAGCACGAAGAGATCTGTCGGCAACTGCTGTAGGGTCTTTTCTTCCTATTTTTTACCAGAAACTTAACGGGAGTCTGAAAGCCCCGGAGGAACAGGCGCTCGCGCCGTCCAAGCGTGCTTTAGGCCGGGGATGAAAGACGACGCGGCTGGTTTTAACCAGCCTGTAACATATCCGGGACTTCAGGTAGAGTATCGAGTAATTCTTCAACAACCTGAGTAATTGTTTTGTCTTTCGTTGCGGCATATAAACG
>JAHHIB010000169.1 GCA_019359075.1 Kalymmatonema hyalinum WJT4-NPBG1 | reverse complement strand
CTTCGCATCTGTAGGTAGGAACTTGAACACTTGCCAATAACGTAGTACACGAGGTACTTAGTCGGGTCAACTACTGTCCTTGGACTTAGGCTAGAAGCCCAGCGTCTTTAGACCTGGGTTGTTGACCACTCCCCTAACGGATGAGTGAGAGATGAATTGCGGAGTCAGCTAATACAAAAAGCGCCAGGGAGTGTTACCGTGTTTCCACCCCTAGCGCTCTTTGCTTTACACTTGCTCCTCACACACAACTAGACAATAACACCGTTCAACTGAAAACACAAGTATGGCAAGTGACACTTTCAAAACTGAACCTTTGCTACCTCCATAAGATAGCAAAAAGCGCCTGGACGTCTTGCCGTGTTTCGACTCCAGGCGCTTTCTGTTTTCAACTTACTCCTCACACCATATAAACACTATCACGGGTCAATTGAAATGAGAGATATAGTAAGTGACACTTTGGCAACTGCACTCCCTCTTAAGGCATAAGGCATAAGTAATTCTCGATGTTTTATGGTTTCTACCTATGTCCGCATCCTCCTTCGGGCAGGGATTTTTAATGTAAAAAGTGACGAATACCCGTCAATACCATGACTAAGCCCAGTTCATTAGCAGCTTGAATGGAATCTTGATCGCGCAAACTTCCCCCTGGTTGAACAATCGCCTTAATACCTGCAGCGGCTGCTGTTCTGACTGAATCGTCGAAGGGAAAGAACCCATCACTGGCAAGAATTCCACCTTTAGCTTTTTCCCCAGCTTGTTCTAAAGCAATTTTAACTGAGCCAACGCGGTTCATTTGACCTGCGCCTACACCCAAGGTGGTGCGATCGCCACTTACAACAATCGCATTAGACTTAACGTGCTTGCAAACTTTCCAAGCAAACAGCAACTCTTCCAACTCATCATCAGTAGGTTTCTTGTCGGTGACGATTTGCCATTTACTGGTGTCAGCTACCATGTCATCTGAAGCTTGCAAAAGGAAACCGCCAGCGATGACTTTTACAGTTTCTTTCGGTCCACTGCTCAATTCCGGTAAAATTAACACCCGGACTTTTGATTTAGCAGCCAGAATTTCCTGTGCTTCGGCATCACAACCTGGTGCAACCACGCATTCTAAAAATGTCTTTGTTAACTCAGTAGCAGTTCCCGCGTCAATCGGACGATTTAGTGCGACAATTCCACCAAAAGCAGAAACAGAGTCAGCGTTGAATGCTTTTTGATAAGCTTGTTGCAGAGTATTTCCCAGGGCGACACCACAGGGATTTGTATGTTTGATAATCGTTGCTGCTGGCGAGTCGATGAATTCAGAAATGATCCGCCGTGCTGCTTCTAAATCAACCAAATTATTGTAACTGAGTTCTTTGCCTTGAAGTTTCGTAGCAGCTGCCCATCCAGTTGGGGTGGTACCCGTTTGATACCAAGCTGCACTTTGATGGGGATTTTCGCCGTAACGCAGCGATTGCAGTTGTTTTCCAGAAAGATTGTATTCTTGGGATACCTCCCCCTCTCCGCTAGCGGAGAGGGGGACTGAGGGGGTGAGGTTATTGCTGAGGTATGCTGCTATTGCTTGGTCATAGCTAGACGTATGCAAGAATCCTTTTAAGGCACACTTTTGGCGAAACTCTAGGGATGGTTCGCCACTAGAGCGGCGCATTTCCTGTAAATATTCTTCATACTGCGCCGGATCACATAAAATGGTCAGATGGGCAAAGTTTTTTGACGCAGCCCTAAGCATAGCAGGACCACCGATATCAATTTGCTCGATCGCCTCCGGTAAAGTCACGCCTTGTTTGGCAATAGTTTCTTCAAAAGGATAAAGATTCACCACGACCAAATCAATTGGGCGAATTTGGTTATGTTCCAAATCTGCCACATCTTCAGGCACATCGCGCCGTGCTAAAATGCCGCCATGAATTCGAGGATGCAGCGTTTTGACCCGACCACCTAGAATTTCTGGAGAACCTGTGTAATCAGCTACTTTCATAACTGGTAGTCCCGCATCTTTCAGTGCTTTGGCTGTCCCTCCACTGCTAATTAATTCAAAGTCAAATTCTTCTACGAGACTACGAGCAAAATCGATTAATCCTATTTTATTAGATACACTCAGCAGTGCTAGACGCGCCATATTTCCCAAGCTTCCTTTGGTGTATTTACAATTAGTGCAAATGTCTATTGTATAAACCGCTAAGGCACGTAGACGCAAAGCGGCTTGAACGGGTGCTTGGCGTGAAGACCTTATGTAGAAAAATACTGTATATCAGGAGAAAGAGTGGCTGTAATGCTTATAGATTGCCATCAACGAAGATAATTATACGGAAATCTTCCGTATAATAAATAGTTGTGTGGCTGCACGCGGCATTCTTGATGCACAGTGATAAAAGACATGATCAAAAAGACAAAATCAAAGCAAGAAGTGCTTGAGTTAGCCCATAAGCATCGTTTGAGCATCCAAGAAGGTTCGCTGCAATTTAATGAATCGGGACTCGATTTTCAAGTCGTGTTGGCGACGGACGCTGAGGGAGAACGCTGGGTTTTACGTCTCCCTAGGCGGGAGGATGTTCTGCCGTTAGTGGATAAGGAAAAACGCACGCTGGAGCTGATTGCTCCTCTTCTAACTGTGGAAGTGCCGGTATGGACTGTTTCCACAGATGAACTCATCGCTTATAGGGCATTAAACGGTGTGCCAGCGGGCACGATTGATTCAGAAGCAAAAGCCTATGTGTGGAAAATTGACGAAGCTAATGTGCCCGATCAATTCCATGAATCGCTGGCTAAGGGTATGGTTTCTCTTCATCAAGTTAGCATCGAGAAAGCACGCGCAGTAGGTCTTCCTGTTGAAACCGCTGAAGAAGCACGTGCTGCGATGAAGCGGAAGATGGATACAGTTAAGAGCGAGTTTGGTGTTGGTGAAGAGTTGTGGAACCGTTGGCAATACTGGCTCCAAAGGGATGAGATTTGGCCGAAAGAAACGGTGTTAACTCATGGTGATTTACATGCTGGGCATATTCTTATTAATGCACAGGCACAGGTGATCGGCTTTATTGACTGGACTGAAGCAGCCGTCAGTGACCCAGCGATTGATTTTGTCGCCCATTACCGTACGTTTGGTAAAGACGCTCTCAATAAGCTGATCTCGGCATACGCCAAGGTGGGCGGGCGCATTTGGCCGGAGATGGCAGAACACATAACTGAACTGGCTGCTTCTTATCCCATAGCAATTGCGGAATTTGCGCTGAAGTCGGACTTGGATGAATACAAACAGATGGCTAGGCAGTCGCTTGGAGTGAGTGACTCGGAGTAATTTGATTTGCCGACAATCGCTCAAAATATCAAACCTCAAAGTCTCCAATAGCCCCAGAACAATCCTGTTGCAGCGGACTGATCAAAGCGACTTGAGTTGACTGCCAAGATTTTGACAGCCGCTGACCAGGAACGTTATGCTGCCTAAGTTATTGATGGAGGCGTTGCTTGAAGACAATCGGTGATGGAACCAGATCCCGGTCGCGTGTGAATGTTGTGGGCATTGAGTTCAGTTCCACAATGGGCGCAAACGACAACTGGCTGAGTCAACTTCCCGCAGGTAGTGTGTATAATTTCGCGCGGCACACCATTTTGCGCCGTCCATCGATCGCCCCACTGCATCAGAACTAGCAGAACTGGGAAAAGTTCCGTCCCTTTTTCAGTCAGCCAATACTCGTATCGCTCTGGACGCTCGTGATATCGTCGCCGTTCTAATATTTCCGCCGAGATGAGAGTTTCTAGTCTCTCGGTCAAAACCTTGCGTGAAATACCTAAATCTTGCCGCAATTCTTCAAATCGCCTCATCCCAAGGAAAATGTCGCGTACGATCAGAAGGCTCCACCACTCGCCGATCAAATCAAGAGAGCGGGCGACGGAACAACACATATGAGAAAAGTCAGTTCGTTTCATACTGGAGAACTTTATAGTTGACGGCATAGTAAGAGTTACTATACTCTCTTAAAGAGACTGATTTAGTTTCCTTAGGAGACTGACATGATAATGATTCACTCATCTATTTTCTGAGCTACGCGCTAGTTTTCGAGACAGCCTATTTCAACCACAAGTGGAATGGACTGGAACGCAAACAATGGCTGCTAAGACACGAAGGGGTTAACCTATCCAAGCTAGCAACCGAACACACCCGATGAAGGAAGTGTTGCTACGACGACAACCTGTTGATACTGTAGTTTTGATTAGGAGCATGGCGGCTTCAGTGAATGATGATGCGCTCCGGAGACTGATTTACTTGGATTACGAGATTGCAACTGCTGCTCTCAAACAGTCTGACTCTGTATTAGCAACGGTCATTGATCAAGTTGGCTCTTGTACTCTTGTACAACGACAACAGACAGGTGATCTATTGTCTAGCTTATGTGAAGCGATTATCTATCAACAAATTTCAGGTAAGGCAGCAGCAACGATTTATACTCGGTTTCTTTCACTTTATCCAGACAAATCGTTTCCCACTGCAAAAGATATTCTCATGACGGAAGATGACATGATGCAGAAGGTTGGTCTATCTCGTTCCAAAATTACTTACCTCAAAGACTTAGCGTGGAAAGTTTTGGAAGGGCTACCAACCCTAAATGAATTAGAAGCAATGGACGATGAAACCATTATTCAAAGTTTGACTCAAGTCAAAGGAATCGGACGATGGACAGCACAAATGCTATTAATCTTTCGTTTACATCGCTGGGATGTTTTGCCAACAGACGATTTAGGAATTCGCACAGCAATTCGTAGAGTATATGGGTTGACAAACCCGCCTGACAAGAAAACTGTAGAGCAAATGGGACAGGTGTGGAAACCCTATCGCACGATCGCTTCTTGGTATTTGTGGCGTAGTATCAATCCAATCCCCGACTAGTATGAAGATTGCTACCTATAACCTTCACTTAGGTGGAAAAGCGAGTCAACGCATACATTGGAATCAGATCTTTAAAGTAGTCAACCCTGACATTTTTCTAGTTCAGGAAACCTGTCATCCGAAGTTGTATTTATCTAATCAACACTGGGAGAGATATGATAGCCAAATTCAGTGGGCGAAGGTTGGCAACACGGCTTGGGGAAGTGCTGTATTTGTACGATCAGGTTGGGTAAAGTCTATTCCAATCCCTAGTTTTACCGGATGTCTAGTTGGAGTAGAGGTTAATGGATTTGAGTGGTCGGTGGTGGCTGGGCGATCGCTTCGTATCTTTAGCCTCCATGCCCCAGAACCTTACAAGAAATCGGTTAATCAAATTCTCGATTTCATTGCTACGCTGTCGGATGATTGTGATTTGATCATTGGCGGAGATTTTAATCTCACAACAGCAAGACGGCATCCCCGCGAAACAGCACAAGACAATACGTTGTGGTTATTGGAGCGCCTACGCAAAGAATTTAACTTGATGAGTTGTTGGCAAGCCGCGAATCCTAACCAAGATTTACCTCAAACACTGCGCTGGAACCGTGACAAAACAAAACCCTACCACTGTGATGGTATTTTTGTGCCTGCTTGCTGGTATCGTTACCTCGATCATTGTGATGTACTAGCTTCACCGACCTGGGAGAAATTGAGCGACCATAATCCAGTTGTAGCAACGTTGGATACTATATAACGACTTGTGTTGAACTTAAAAAGCACGAAGCATCAGAGCATATACAGCAAACATATCAATCACTATGAGTAATAATTTGATGTTAGAAAACTCTTCTACTCCCATCTCCACCATTGCCCAGGTTTTGGCAGAATCATTTGCCGATGACCCCAGCTTTAACCTTGTCTTTGATCAAAATCCCAATCGTTTATCGACTATGCGTGCGTTCTTCGAGCCATTTGTGGCGGATGCCAGCAAACGCGGCAAAATTATCATGGCACCCAATTCGCAAGGTGCTTGTACCTGGTATCCAGCGGAAGTGGAAATTTTTAACGAACAATTTGAGCAAGTGTTGATGGAGATTATTAAGACCATTACCAAGTTCGCTGGAGAAGAATCCGCTCAACGTTTTCAACATCTGATCGAACAACTCGGTAATAACGAACCGCGACAAAGCCATTGTGAAGTGTTTTTTATTGGATTGAAACCATCCGCACGGGGAAAGGGTATCGGTCAAGATTTACTCAAACCCGTCCTCGATTACGCAGATAAAAACCAACTTCCCTGTTATCTTGTTTCCTCCAATTCTCGCAATATTTCCTTCTACGAACGACATGGTTTTGAAAAATATTGCTCCATCAAGATTAACGACACCTACTCCATGACGGGTATGTGGCGAGATTTTGTTAGTAACTAACAAACTCATACCAATCAACTGAGTGAAAAAGCTGAGTAAACATCCTCTGGTAGAGCCGGAGGATGTTTACTTTCATTCGAGATGTACATAACCGTACTACTTATTGATCAATCCTCTTTAAACAAAACTGTCAGAATTAGTGGTGGCAGTGGCTTGAGTTGATTTGTTAGTAGCTCAAAGTTAAGTGATTTGAAGATTGTCGGTAAGGCGCGTCAGCTACACGCTATTGTGTGGGTACATGCATTCTGCCAAAGTTTCCTAACTGGCTTGAACATGCCAAAGTCATGCTGAATGATTTGCGCGATCACGGTTGAATAAGGAGTAAAGTAATCTTGCCAGCCGCATAACAACCGTGTTGCAGCGGACAGAAGGGCTATGATTGTCGTCTTGTCTTCTCCATTGAACAAGACACGGAAACGAATAGTGAAGTCATTGTCCTCCTCGACATGGGAACGCATGATGAGGTTTATTAACTGCGTCGGTAGTTGCGGTGCCATAACAAGCCGCTAGATGAGAATTAAGTAGGTGCAAAATTTTTTATCTTGTCATTCCATAGTTTTTATGATTGACTGTCCTTTGTCCCTAGTCATGTGTTCTGTGATGAATGACTAAGGACAAATGACAAATGACAAATGACAAATGACTAATACTCTAGATTTTATTAGCGTACCTCCAAAAACAAACCAACCACCAAAGGGTTTAATTGTGATTTTGCACGGTTGGGGTGCAAATGCTAAAGATGTGGCATATTTGTTGCCGTATTTTAATTTGCCGGATTATCAGTTCCTGTTTCCCAATGCACCTTTTCCTTATCCCTATTCTGCTATTGGCAGGGCATGGTATGACCTAACCACGGAAAATATCTATCAAGGGTTAACACAAAGCCGACAACTGCTAACAGATTGGTTGCAATCTTTAGAGAGTAGCACTGGTGTACCTTTGTCGCGAACAATTTTGAGCGGATTTTCTCAAGGTGGGGCTATGACTTTGGATATAGGATTAAACTTACCCCTCGCTGGTTTAGTTTCTTTAAGTGGATATTTACATCCTGGTGCAGGAAATGTAGAAACGCAAAATTTGGCGTCTCTACCACCCGTTTTAATCATGCACGGTAGACAAGATACAGTTGTCCCATTGGAAGCTGCTGTGTTAGCACGGGAAACTCTTGAATCTTTGGGAGCTGCGGTACAATACTATGAGTTTGATATGGGTCATGAAATTCGACCCGAAATGCTAGAGTTGTTAAGGAATTTTGTTGTTGCCAATGTATAAATACTGGGAATTTGTCTTGTCCTTAAACATCGTTTAGTCTCAATTGCAAAAATTTTACACAGTTCGATAGAAATCCGGAAAAATTTCACGAAATTATTGCTTGCAAGTGAGTAATATATATTGGGTGGGTGCGCTCAACGCAACTCAACCCATGCTGGATGCGACTGCAAAAGGGAGGGGCGAGGATAATGAAAACTCTAAGCATTTCTAAGACAGAAATTGCTGTCATGACTCCACAAGAGGTGGAAATGTTAGCTGTACGTCTGGAGCAAGATAATTACAGTAATGCTTTTGAGGGTTTGAATGATTGGCATTTACTGCGAGCGATCGCGTTTCAGCGTCCAGAGTTAGTTGAACCATACATCCACCTTTTGGATTTGGAACCCTACGATGAGGCGTAGATGTTTCCTAGTAGACGGGTTCTAATTGCAGTAGGCGGCGGTATCGCCGCCTATAAAATCTGTGAGGTTGTTTCCACTTTGTTTAAAATCGGAGTGGAAGTAAGAGTCATTCTCACTCGTTCGGCACAACAATTTATTACGCCTTTAACTCTGGCGACGCTTTCCCGCCATCCAGCTTATACAGATGAAGATTTTTGGCAACCAACTCACTCGCGTCCATTGCATATTGATTTAGGTGAGTGGGCAGATTTAATTGTTATTGCACCTCTAACAGCAAATACATTGGCAAAGTTAGCCTACGGTATGGCTGACAATTTGCTCACAAATACTGTTTTGGCTTCGACTTGTCCCGTGCTGCTAGCGCCAGCAATGAACACCGATATGTGGGAACAGCAGGCGGTGCAGCGCAATTGGCAACAAATATTGACAGATAAGCGTTTTCATGGTATGAGTACGGGATCGGGGTTGTTGGCGTGCGATCGCGTCGGTGCTGGTAGGATGGCAGAACCCCTAGAAATTATTACTTATGTCCAATCATTGTTACATACCGCAGGTAAGAGAGATTTGCTAGGTAAGCGAGTGTTGATTAGTGCTGGAGGAACGCGAGAGCATCTTGATCCAGTCAGGTTTATCGGCAATCCTTCCACAGGGAAAATGGGGTTAGCTTTAGCACAAGCAGCACTGCACCGAGGAGCAAGCGTGACATTGGTACACACTCCGGCAAGTTGGGAAGTACCCTTGGGAGTGCAAGCAATTCCTGTTGTGAGTGCCGAAGAAATGCGAGCCAGCATGGTACAGAATCTACCGAATGCAGATGTGATTGTTATGTCGGCAGCAGTAGCGGATGTGAAGCCACGGGAGTATAGTCGCGAGAAATTGGCAAAGAAATCGCTGCCGCAAGCCTTACCCCTAGAACCTGTACCAGATATCGTTGCCCAATTGGCACAACTCAAACAACCGCATCAGCGTTTAATTGGGTTTGCTGCACAGACAGGGGATATTGTCACACCAGCATTAGAGAAATTGCACAGAAAAAATTTGGATGCGATTGTTGCTAATCCTATAGATGAACCGAATAGCGGTTTTGGCAGTGATAATAATCAAGCCATATTTTTGGATAAGCAAGGACAAAAGATAGAAATTCCCCCTTGTTCCAAATTACAAATGGCTCATCATATTTTTGATTTGTTGGGAAATAAATAAAACGGCAATCGCACTCAGGGTTGAAGAGAGTTTAATCAAGTCTTGGGCGTTTGGAGATAGGTGCTACAGCCAGATCTAGTGTGTCTCTAGGAAGATTCTGTGAACTTTTCCTTGTGTTTGAATTGGCTCACAGCTATATGTACTAAAGCAATAGCTGGCATACAAGGAGAAAAGATGTCAGAAAGTACGTCAAATTCAGAAATGCTATACCGAGTTCTCGGTAGTACAGGAGAGAGGGTTTCCGCGATCGGACTGGGTGGTTGGCACATCGGCTTGAAGTACGTTGATGAGCAACTCGGCATACGGATTGTTCGTACAGCGATTGATCGTGGCATCACCTTTATGGATAACAGTTGGGATTACAACGATGGAGTCAGCGAGATTCGCATGGGGAAAGCGCTGCGGGATGGCTACCGAGACAAAGTGTTCCTGATGACGAAAATCGACGGTCGATCCAAGAAAGAAGCAGCAAGACAGATAGACGAATCCCTTCAACGCTTGCAAGTAGATTACATCGATCTCGTTCAGCACCACGAAATCCTCCGACACGAAGACCCGTATCGAGTTTTCGACGAAGAAGGGGCGAATGCCGCTTTCATTGAGGCGCGGGAAGCTGGTAAGCTCCGATACATTGGTTTTACGGGGCACAAAGACCCCTATGTTCATCTGCATATGCTTGAAGTTGCAGGCGATCGCGGGTTTAAGTTTGATACGGTTCAGATGCCGCTGAATGTGATGGATGCACACTACCGGAGTTTCGCGAAGCTGGTTCTGCCAGAACTGGTCAAACAAAACATCGGCGTTCTGGGCATGAAAAGCTTGGCAAACGGTATTCTTTTACGGTCAAATACTGTAACGCCAATTGAGTGTCTACACTATGCGCTGAATCTGCCCACATCGGTTGTGATTACGGGAATTGACAGCATGGAGATTCTCGATCAAGCGTTTGAAGCAGTGCGGACGTTCCAACCAATGGATGATCAGCAGGTGCAAGCATTGTTAGCAAAAACGGCAAAAGCAGCATCACGCGGCGAGTTTGAGCCATTCAAAACCTCATCAATTTTTGACAGCACAGCCCAAAATCCGGATTGGCTTGGAGAGGAGCCACAGCGCATCCAGCAATTGATGCCAACATGATCAACAGAGCAGATCGCATTGATTGATGCTGTACTCTGGGTTAACGCATCCTACAAGATTGGCGATCGCGCAAAGCGCAGTGCCGGAGGCAATCGCACTAACGTGAAAGCTCAACGACGGTAAGTAACTTCTTAAGAGCGATCGCTCTCACTACCGTCTGTTGGAGCACAATGTTAGGCTGCTCTAAACTTAGAGGGATAATGCACTCTATAACTACCATGAGCGATCGCGATATTATTACGATTGAGCCAGATAAGCGAGGCGGTAAGCCCTGTATTCGACGAATGCGAATTACAGTGTACGACGTTCTGGGCTGGCTAGCTGCTGGTATGTCCCATGCCGAGATTTTAGAAGACTTTCCTGAATTGACGGAAGAAGATATTAACCCAAGTTGCTAGTTATTTGAGAAGGCGATCGCAAAGATAATAAAATCCCCTCCAGTAAGAAAAACGGAGGGGAATTATGTTAAATGAAACAATTGCTGTCTATGCTATCATTGACGACT
>JAHHIB010000168.1 GCA_019359075.1 Kalymmatonema hyalinum WJT4-NPBG1 | reverse complement strand
AAAAGTACACCGATTCAAGTAACCCCAAGGCGGTAATGGAACAAAGCGACTAAAGTCGCACGAGTCGTATTTCCTCTCAGGTCTGAAGACGCTGAGTTTCCATACTTCCCACGAGGTCTTATGAACAAAGAATCGTTTCTCCGCAATAGCCGAGATGTCCAGGCTTGGAACCTGGACTCAGAAGCCAGTCGTAGAGAATACAGAATGAATTCTGACTCGTGGGTTATGAGTTCTTACAGGTAAAAGAGCTATGAGCAAAACAACGTCAACGACCTCTAGTGAATCAGAAACAATCAGTGGCAGGATGCATCTAAGGTATCAGAACAAGCAAAACATTGACTGGAAAATGAATCACGTTTCAAACCAGATTTAGGAAGCAAACAGGAGCAGTTGTGACCCAGGAATTTCACATTTCCGTAACCCCAGTAGGGCAAAATGACTACTTGGTGCGGACGGAACAAGTCGCGCCTGGGGTGCCATTGGCAGAAGAACTGGTGACTTGGCCTGTAGGTGATTGGTTGGCGGCTGCGGGACATTTGATGAATGACCCGTTGAAGTCAGTGCTGCAGGGAGATGCTTTAGCAAGAAACTCCGTCAACTTGGTGGCGTTAGGTCAGCAATTTTATAACGCACTGTTTCAAGGCACTCTCAGAGATAGTTGGATTACAGCACAAGGGATTGCCCAAAACCACCAACAGGTGTTGCGTCTGCGCTTGGGACTGAAAGACACAAGGTTAGCGCGGTTACCTTGGGAAGTGATGCATGCAGGCGATCGCCCGATTGCGACAGGACCGTATATCGCTTTTTCTCGCTATCAAAGTGGCATTGGCGGGGGTTCTCGTTTACCTTCGACAAGTATGCCAATACCAGCAGACGAAGGTGGCATAAAAGTACTGATGGCGATCGCTTCTCCTACGGATCTTGTGCGTTTAGATCTCCTTAAACAAGAAGCTATCAAACTCCAAGCCGAACTTCATCGTGATGGAGAAGGTGGCAATGATTTACCGCAGATAGAACTCACCTTGCTCGAACAACCAGGGCGGGAAGAATTGACACAAGCCCTAGAACAAGGACGATACCACGTTCTGCACTACTCTGGTCACAGTAACATCGGTTCCAACGGTGGAGAAATTTATCTTGTCAGTAACAGAACTGGTTTAAGGGAAACCCTAAGTGGCGATGACTTGGCGGGTTTGCTCGTCAATAATAACATCCAGATGGCAGTGTTTAACTCCTGCTTGGGAACATATGCAGCCACCTCCTCGGATCCCACAGGAGACTCAGGCGAACGCAATTTGACAGAAACCTTGGTAAAGCGGGGGATTAGGAGCGTTTTGGCAATGTCAGAACGCATCCCCGATGAAGTGGCGCTGCTGCTGACACAATTGTTTTACCGCAACTTATCTCAGGGATATTCTGTGGATTTGTGCGTGAGTCGGATGCGCCAAGGATTGATTGCTGGCTATGGTTCTCACCAGCTGTACTGGGCATTGCCAATTTTATATCTCCAGCCAGAATTTGATGGCTATCTCAGCCCAGGAGTTTTCTTACCTGAAGATGAAGAATTATTTAACGAGTACAATTCCTCTTTAAAAACTACAGCGACAATTTATTCAGACGCGGCACATGACGCCGAAATGGCATTACCCATTGAGGATATGTTACCCTCAGATTTGACAAGGGAACCCTCTGACTTAGACTGGCTGGGTGAAGAAACCTGGGGCGACCTTGTTGATGAAATTGAGTACGATGACCCAAGCTACGAAGAAGATTCAGCGATTGTTTCGGATTTGTTTCGGCAACTAGATAAACAAAAGACATCCGAGCAATCTTCCATGAAGGCTCAACTCGTGCAATTTGGGGAAGATGGTCTTGACGAAACAGAAGTTTCAGGTGAAATAGCTTCGCTGGAAAACGATCTGGGGATGTGGGAAGAAGTCCGCAAAGCGGCTTCTTATGGTAAGCTGGGCGCAGATCAAAGTCGCCAACACCCCTCGAATAGTGAACTGACTCGTCAGGAAGCTGGATTGCAAGCAGGTTGGGACGACTCAAGTATCCGATCCTTAGCTCAAAGAAGCACGGGTGCATCACAAACATCCGAGGCAAAACGAGGCAAAAGACGCAAATTATTGGGTGTTGTTGGCGCTGTGGGAGTAAGTGCGATCGCAGCTTTTGTCGGTTTCAACTGGTGGTCGCAGAATCAACAAATGTCGAAACTGCCGTCGGTAGTGTCAATTCATCAGTCTCAACCAAACTCTAACACCCCACAAATCAATTTCAAAACGGCTGACACCCAATCTGTCAGTGCGATCGCCACCGAAAAATTGAGCCAGGGTGACTTGCAAGCAGGGCTTCAGGCTGTGGAAGAACTGCTCAACCGTAATGTACTTTCTAACGCTGAATCAGCCTTGAACGCGGTTCCCCAAGCGTCAGCAGACAATCCATCTATCTACTTTTTCAAGGGGCGATTGGCGTGGCAATCTATCCAGACAGGAGACAAGAAATACAGCGTCGATGACGCCCGTCGTTACTGGGAAAGTGCACTCAAGGCTCAACCAGACTCAGTTTTGTATAGCAATGCATTAGGATTTGCTTACTACGCACAAGGTAATATCAACCGGGCAAATGACTCCTGGTTCAAGGCATTGAGTTTAGCAGTTAGAGAGCAAAATAGATCTGCTGCTTCTCCCACAGCATTTTCTCCCTCAAAGCCAGTGCCTCGGGATGCTTTAACAGCTTATGCTGGGTTAGCCCTTGGTTTGTATAAAACTGCAAGTAATCAACCTGCTGGAAAACGTGAGCAATATCTCAATGAAGCAATCAAGCTACGTCAAATGGTCATAAAAGAAGATCCAATTAATTTTGAGATGAGAGAATTGGGTAAAAATTGGCTGTGGACAGAGAAGGCTTTACAAGATTGGAAAGGACTCCTCCAGCAAAAAACTCAGCGTTCATCACTTGAAAATTGACAATTGTTTCTTACCAAAATTCGTCTTCATCTTTAGGCGTGGCAAAATAAAGACATACAAGAGCGTAGCCCAGTGTATTAAGAGCTACGCTAAAGCCTTCATTTGTCACATGAGCTATTGCTTAAACCCCAATTGTCCCAAGCCTCTTAACACGAATGGTGGAAACTTTTGCCTGACGTGTGGTTCCAAGTTACTTCTCAAAGAACGCTACCGTGCTATCAAACCGATAGGGCAAGGTGGTTTTGGCAGAACCTTCTTAGCAATAGATGAGGATAAACCCTCTAAACCGCACTGCGTGATTAAGCAATTCTACCCCCAAGCTCAAGGGACTAGCACAGTGCAGAAAGCAGTAGAATTATTTACGCAAGAGGCAATGCGCTTGGATGAATTGGGCAGGCATCCTCAAATTCCGGAACTCTTAGCTTATTTTACTCAAGATGATCGGCAATATCTTGTACAAGAATTTATCGATGGACTGAACTTAGCTCAAGAATTGGAACAAAAAGGTGCTTTCAATGAAACTCAAATTCGCCAACTGCTGAATGATTTATTGCCAGTGCTGCAATTTTGTCATGCAAGACAAGTCATTCACCGAGATATCAAGCCGGAAAATATTATTCGTCGTATAACTCCCCAGCCTTCGGCACCCCCCCTTACCAAGGGGGGGACAGGGGGGGGTCTAGTTTTGGTTGATTTTGGTGCGGCTAAAGAAGCTACCTACACAGCGTTAAACAGAACAGGAACCAGTATTGGCAGCCCGGAATATGTAGCACCCGAACAAATGAGAGGAAGAGCTATTTTTGCCAGCGATATATATAGCTTAGGTGTCACCTGCGTTCATCTGTTAACCCAACTTTCTCCTTTTGACTTATACGACATTAACAACGACGTTTGGATTTGGCGACAATATCTAAAAAGCCCGGTAAGCAATGAGTTGAGTCGTATTCTGGACAAAATGCTAGAAAGCATCCCCGTTCGGCGCTACCAAACTGTAGATGAAGTTTTCAAAGACTTAAACGGGAGGCAGCAATTAACTCCAACACCAGTAAGCCAACCAGTAAAACCTGTTACTTCATCACCACCTACCTCACCACCTGTTTCTATCAATAAAACGACTAGTCAAATAGATATAGAATTAGAGGAAATGAAGACTCTGTTTCTTCAAGGTGGTCATGCCAAAAGCAATAAGAAAACTGAGTTTCAGCCTCAGCTGCAAACACCCCAGCCTTCTTCTAGCAAAAGCGAAATAGATGCAGAATTGGAAGAATTAAAGGCTAAATATAAAAACGGTGAATTCTAAACTGTAAAATATAAAACTTTGTTTTTACTAATTTTCACTAATAATCAATAGAGGGAGAGATTTTTCGGATTCCTAAGGTTAAAGTGCATAAGCTGATTTTGCTTATCTCAATAAAAAATATAGAGGTTTTCAATTGAATGTCTTACAGTTGTAATTTTTTCTTGTGGGATGGGCGTCTCGCCCGTCCTAAATTAGGGGCGCGCTTTCCGATCCACCCCACAAGGCTGTATCTAATACAATTGAAAACCGCTAAATGGGATAATTCATAATTCTAAGAAAAGTGACTCTGAGTTTCAGAGTCACCCTCAAATTTTCCTCACCAAGCTCTACTAAACTCTAGAAGTCGGCGGTGTAGGAGTCGTTGGTTGTTGGGCTTGCAGCGGCTCAGGCGTAGAAGTTTGCGCAACCTCTTCGTCAAGCGGTGTCCATATGTGGTGGAAGAATCCTGGCTTATCCACCCGCTCGAAAGTATGCGCTCCGAAGTAATCGCGTTGAGCTTGAGTCAGGTTTTGTGGCAAGCGATCACGCCGATAACTATCAAAGTAATCCAACGACGCACTAAACGCTGGCACTGGAATTCCCTGCATCGCCGCCGTCGCCAACACTTCCCGCCAAGCCATCTGCCTGTCGAGAATTGTCTGCTTAAACTCAGGAGCTAATAGCAGGTTAGACAAACCAGGATTTTCGATGAAAGCGTGTTGAATTTTACCCAAAAACCCAGCGCGAATGATACAACCACCCTTCCAAATCCGCGCCATTTCACTCAAGTTGAGGTTATAGTAATACGCCTGCGATGCCGTAGCCAACAGCGCCATTCCTTGCGCGTAGGAGCAGATTTTTGAGCAATACAGCGCATCCCGAACCTTGTTGACAAAAGCTTTGGTATCGCCCTCATACTTCCCAACCGGACCGGTGAGAATCTCGGAGGCTGCTACCCGCTCTTTCTTAAAGGAAGACATAATCCGGGCATTCACTGCGGCGATAATTGTCGGAATAGCCACACCCAGTTCCAATGCCGTTTCTACTGTCCAGCGTCCGGTTCCCTTTTGCCCAGCAGCATCGAGAATCACATCGACCATAGGCTGATTAGTCTCTGGGTCGATGTGCTTGAAGATATCAGCTGTAATCTCAATCAAAAACGAATTGAGTTCGTCGGTGGTGTTCCATTCGGCAAAAACTTGGTGCAGTTGATTGTGGTCAAGTCCGGCAACATTTTTCAGCAAATCGTATGCTTCAGCGATTAACTGCATATCGCCGTACTCAATGCCGTTGTGTACCATTTTGACGTAGTGACCTGCACCACCAGGACCACAATAGGTTACACAAGGACCATCATCGACTTGGGCGGCAATTTTCCTGAAAATTGGCTCTAAATACTCGTAGGAGCTTATTGTACCTCCCGGCATCAACGATGGGCCATTGAGCGCTCCTTCTTCACCGCCACTCACGCCCATCCCTATAAACCGAAACCCGGCTGATTCTAAGTCCCGGGTTCGTCTGACGGTATCGGTATGCAAAGAGTTGCCACCGTCGATAATGATGTCACCTTCTTCCAGCAGGGGTCTGAGCTGGTCAATTGTCGCATCCACTGGCGCACCGGCTTTCACCATAATCAAGATTTTACGGGGGCGTTCCAAGGCCGCGACAAAATCTGTCAGGTTATAGGCGGCTTTGACATTCTTACCACAAGCCCGTGTTGCCATGAAGGTATCAGTTTTTTCTGGCGAGCGGTTGTAAACTGCGATGGGAAAGCCATTACGCTCAACATTAAGAGCGAGGTTTTCACCCATAACGGCTAAACCAATCACACCAAAGCTTTGCTGTGTCATAAAATTACTGGCTAACTCTTGCAGATTCTTTTCTTTTTTAAGAGTAGTCCGAGATTTTCGCTTCTCTCCTAAAGAAGACATTAAGAGTTCTTGTTCAAAGCAGAAATACTCAATCTATACAGATAAAAAATTTTAATTTGTATCTGAATCAACAACTTTCTGGCAAAATTTGCAAAATTGAGATATCTAGTTAAGCGATTGGGGAGTAGATACTTGGGAGTGAGTACTTCTACTGTTGAGTGGTTAGAGGGTTGACAACTAACAGCCAACCACTGACAACGAAAAATTCCCAACTTCTGATCCCCAATCTCAAATCCCTAGTGAAATGACACAGTAAGGAGTAACCACAAAATGCTGGCATATGTCCTAGCGTTGACTGTCGGTCTTGGAAGTGTAGCGCTTTATTTAGCAGCTTTCTTTTTCCCTGAAATCCACCGTAAGAATGATTTTATCTGGAGTGGTGTAGGACTCTTCTACGCCTTGGTCTTATGGATATTTGCCCAACGCATTACTGGAGGTCTTTTGCTGGGTCATGTGGCTAGTGTCGCTCTTTTGGGTTGGTTTGGCTGGCAAACACTGTCATTACGTCGTCAAGTGACGCCACAGGCACAACAAACCCAGATACCCAGTTCTGAGACAGTAAAAACAAACATTCAGGAGCAGGTTTCTAAGTTATCGCTTCCCGAAAAGCTTGCCCAGGTGCAAAAGAGTATTGGTAGAACCTTTTCGGGTGCGAAAGACCGAGTCCAAACTGTGGGTAAAAAGACACCTGAAAAACCCAAAACAACGGGGACTCCTGCACCCACAGGTAAATCTACAGTTGAGATTGTTGATCAACGTACTCCCCTAACAGAACAACCGGTAGTGACCTCTGCTAGCGTGACTGATATCGAAGCAAAAACTCCGACATTAGATCAGCCAGCACAAGCAGTTCCATCTGCCCCTACAGAAGCCAAAACTGAGAGTGTTCCAGAAGCTGTTCCACCGAATCCGCCATCTCCGGAATTGGTAGAAGCCGCCCAAGCACATACTGAAACTGAGGAAAAAACACCGCCTCCTATTGAGGAAGTTGCTCCCGATGCTGCACTAGCTCCCCCAGCAGAAGCACCTCCTGAGCAAGTCGTCCCACCGAATCCTCCAGGGCAAAGCTCATAACTAGTAAATAATGGGATAGCTAGAGGCGATCGCTCTTTTGGGGCGATCGCCTTCCAACAAGCAGAAAGACGAGGATTCACTGTTACAATACGACCATCACCCACAAAGCAAGACAAAAACATGATTACTCAAATGATGGTCCAACCTTCATTCTGGGTAGAATCTGGAATCAAAATCAGCAAAGTTAGGAATCTCTATCTGTTCAAATTTACCGATGAACTTCAGTCTCGGCTTGAAGAACTGTCAGATAAGAGAAAAGCTGGTTTATTGACTTCAGAAGAAGAGGCGGAGCTGACAGGAATATTGGAACTCGACCGAATTTTTACCTTGCTCAACGCCAGAATAATTGCCGAGTCATGACAGTTAGTGATGCAACAAAGGGTGAGAAGACAACCTTATTATTTCTTGGCATGAAATCGTGACAGAAACTGGAAAATACAAAGATACTGTAAACCTGCCCAAAACGAACTTTGATATGCGAGCGAACGCTGTCAAGCGGGAGCCAGAAATCCAAAAGTTTTGGGAAGAGAATAAGATTTATGAACGCCTGTCCCAAAATAATCCAGGCGATTTATTTATATTGCACGATGGACCACCCTACGCCAATGGTTCTCTCCATCTCGGTCACGCCTTAAATAAAATTCTTAAAGACATTATTAACCGCTATCAACTGCTGCGCGGGCGTAAAGTTCGTTATGTACCTGGTTGGGACTGCCACGGTTTGCCAATTGAACTGAAAGTTTTGCAGAATATGAAGTCGGCAGAACGGCAAAACTTAACACCTTTGCAACTACGGCAAAAAGCGAAAGAATTTGCCCTTTCGACAGTTGATGAACAGCGCGAAAGTTTCAAACGCTACGGTATTTGGGGTGATTGGGAACACCCGTATCTGACGATGAAACCGCAATACGAAGCGGCTCAAATCGCTGTTTTCGGTCAGATGGTGTTGAAAGGCTACATCTATCGTGGACTGAAGCCAGTACATTGGAGTCCCAGTTCTAAAACTGCACTGGCAGAAGCTGAATTGGAATATCCTGAAGGTCACACTTCGCGTAGTATCTATGCTGCTTTCCCAATGACGGGTTTATCGGAGGCGGTGAAACCTATACTTGGGGAGTTTTTACCGCAGTTGGGTGTGGCTATTTGGACAACGACACCTTGGACAATTCCGGGGAACTTGGCTGTTGCCCTCAATCCGTCTCTGAACTACGCAGTTGTAGAGGTGAGTTCGCCAGTTGAGGGAGTAAGTTTTAAATATCTCATTGTTGCGGCTGATTTGGTGGAACGTCTATCTGAGGTTCTGGGAACTCAGCTGACTGTAAAAGCTACAGTCAAAGGAAAAGATTTAGAACATTCCACCTACCGTCATCCCCTATTTGACCGCGAAAGTCCCATTGTCATCGGCGGTGATTATGTCACAACTGACTCAGGTACAGGGTTAGTACATACTGCCCCCGGTCACGGTCAAGAAGACTACATTGTTGGTCAGCGGTACGGTTTGCCTATCCTTGCGCCAGTAGATGACAATGGCAACTTTACCGAAGAGGCGGGACAGTTCGCTGGGTTGAATGTTCTGGGTGATGGAAATCAGGCGGTTATTGATGCGCTGACGGCGGCGGGTTCTCTGCTGAAGGAGGAACCCTACCAACACAAGTATCCTTATGACTGGCGGACGAACAAACCGACGATTTTCCGGGCTACGGAACAGTGGTTTGCTTCAGTAGAAGGATTTCGAGATGAAGCGCTCAAGGCGATCGCCTCCGTAAAATGGATTCCGGCGCAAGGTGAAAACCGCATCAGACCAATGGTTGCGGAACGTTCTGATTGGTGTATTTCCCGTCAGCGCAGTTGGGGTGTGCCAATTCCTGTTTTCTACGATGAAGAAACTGGCGAACCTCTGCTGAATGAGGAAACTATCTCCCATGTCCAAGGGATATTTGCCGAAAAGGGTTCTGATGCTTGGTGGGAACTTTCAGCCCTAGAATTGTTGCCAGAAAAATACCGCAACAACGGTCGGTCTTACCGTAAGGGGACTGATACGATGGATGTGTGGTTTGATTCTGGTTCATCCTGGGCAGCTGTGGCAGAACAGCGATCAGAGTTGGGCTATCCTGTTGATTTGTATTTGGAAGGTACAGACCAGCATCGCGGTTGGTTCCAGTCGAGTTTGCTCACCAGCGTAGCGGTTAATGACTGTGCGCCCTATAAAAAGGTGTTGACCCACGGCTTTATCCTAGACGAACAAGGACGCAAGCAGAGTAAGTCGCTGGGGAATGTGATTGACCCCAAAATCGTCATTGAGGGTGGGAAAAATCAAAAACAAGAACCCGGCTATGGTGTAGACGTGTTGCGTTTATGGGTGTCGTCGGTAGATTACACCTCAGATGTGCCTCTCGGTAAAAATATCCTTAAGCAACTGACGGATATCAGAAACAAGATTCGTAATACGGCGCGGTTCTTGTTGGGCAACTTGCACGATTTTGACCCTGAAAAGGACGCGGTACCATTTGAGGAAATGACGCAGCTTGACCGCTATATGCTGCACCGCATGACGGAGGTGTTTAAGGAAGTTACAGAAGCATTTGACAGTTTCCAATTCTTCCGGTTTTTCCAAACGGTACAGAATTTCTGCGTGGTGGATTTATCCAACTTTTATCTGGATATAGCTAAGGACAGACTGTACATCAGTGCGCCAAATACTTTCCGCCGTCGCAGCTGTCAAACGGTGCTGAAGATTGCTTTAGAGAATTTAGCACGAGCGATCGCTCCCGTGCTTTGTCATACGGCAGAGGATATCTGGCAATTTCTGCCGTACAAGACACCCTACAAATCGGTGTTTGAAGCTGGCTGGGTGCAGTTAGAGGAAAAGTGGCAAAATCCGGAATTAGCCGCATTGTGGCAACAATTGCGACAACTCCGCACTGAAGTGAATAAGGTGCTGGAAGAAGCAAGAGTCAATAAAATGATTGGTTCTTCCCTGGAAGCAAAGGTATTGCTGTATGTAGCAGATGAGCAGTTACGTTCCTCTGTCAAAGCACTGAATGCTAGTCAGAATGGAATAGACGAACTGCGTTATCTGTTTATCACCTCTCAGGTGGACTTACTGGATTCTCCTGAAGCGGTGCAAGGGTTGGAGTACAGCTTGCAGTCCGACACATGGGAAATTGGGGTTGTGAATGCAGAAGGGCAGAAATGCGATCGCTGCTGGAACTACTCAACTCATGTAGGAGAATTTGCTGAACATCCCCTGATTTGCGAACGCTGTGTTGCAGCTTTGGCAGGGAAGTTTTAGGAGGACAAGGGGAAAAGAGGATGCTATCGGATGAGGAAGATAAGAGAGAATTTCTACTTCTTCCCTCACTCCCTCCCTCACTCCCTTCATATCAAGTCCGTTTAAACAGTGATCATTACTAACGTACGTAGCACCCCACCCCTAACCCCTCCCCGCTAGCGGCTATGCATTACCCGGATCTTTCTTAACAATCCCAGAACTGTTATAGGGATTTGGTTTTATGAATAGACAAAAAGGGTGAACTTGACCTGACGGACAGTTTTTGTATAA
>JAHHIB010000166.1 GCA_019359075.1 Kalymmatonema hyalinum WJT4-NPBG1 | reverse complement strand
GGATTATTGTCCAATTATTTAGTTCAGCAACTAAAACGCCCGAATGTTCCCATGTTTATTGTCTAGTTGTTTGGCGCTCGGTGCGGCGCAGCCGCACCGTCGCTTGTGACAGTTGCGTAAGTCCTGTGCCACTACCTGCTATTGACATTTTTCTTATTGATAATTTTTAGCATAAGCTGAAATAAAAATTATAGCGGTTCTCATTTGGATGAAGTCATTATTTATCTGTGTTCGATGAGTGTCCATCAGTGGTTTCATCCTCTAACTCACAAAACTTTGCGAGAAGCGGAGGAACAATGAGCTTTATAAACCAAGTCTTATTAACGCTACGCTAGTTCTAATTTTTTTTTGAAATTGACCAAATTATCAAAGTTCTAGTAACAAAACAGTAATAAATCGCACAATTACCTCTCAACAGGAACTATGATCTAAAAGCGTTGGGTCTATAAACGAGAAGCGACTCATTGACACAACTGTTTGCTGATTGTACTTGCGACATCAAGGTGCAACGAGTATTTTGAAAGTACCCTGTGAGGTACTGTGTTGTCTTAACAGGCAAATCTGAAAATAGAAAGTAGAAAATAGCAGGTGTTTGTCGTTTGCAGTTATTCTCTGCTCCTTGTTAATAGAGAGTAAGAGCCACTGTTTTTCATCACTTATCTGAAAAAGGAGAACATCTTTAAGATGGCTCGAAAAAAGAAAAAATCTGTTGGGTTTGAATGTGACCATCAAATTTACTCCAGATGCTCTATCTGTTGTATTCTGCCACCTCATATACTCGAACACGTTGCAGTTAATGGTAACGAAGAGCAGCGTGAGTGGGCGTTTCGCACATTAAATGTTTCGGCACAATTTCGCGGACGACGGAACGTAATAGGTGCTGTCAATTTTGCGGTTTCTCCTGGTCAAAAGCGCCGTACCATCTTCGATGCTAAAAATAGTGAAGAACTCCCTGGGGTACTTGTGCGTGGAGAAGGCGATCCCCCTAGCAAAGATGAGGCGGTCAACGAAGCCTACGATGGGGCGGGTGCAACTTATGACTTGTTTAAAGAGATTTTTGGGCGCAATTCTATTGATGACAAGGGGCTGCGTTTAGAGTCTACCGTGCATCACAGTGTCAAATATGACAACGCCTTTTGGAATGGCGACCAGATGGTTTATGGTGATGGCGATGGAGAACTGTTCCAACGATTCACCAAGGCAATAGATGTGATTGGGCATGAATTAACTCATGGAGTTACTCAGTATGAAGCTGGTCTTATCTATTTTGGAGAATCTGGGGCACTCAATGAGTCATTCTCTGATGTTTTCGGCTCTCTAGTTAAACAGCGAGTTAAAAAACAGACCGCGGAGCAGGCAGACTGGATCATTGGACAAGGTCTATTTACACCCAAGGTCAAAGGGGTGGGTGTTCGGTCAATGAAAGCGCCAGGAACAGCATACGATGACCCAGCGTTGGGTAAAGACCCCCAGCCAGGGCATATGAAAAACATCTACAAGGGTACTCAAGATAACGGTGGTGTCCATATCAACTCAGGTATCCCCAATCATGCCTTTTACCTAGCGGCGGTAGAGATTGGCGGCTTTGCTTGGGAGAAAGCCGGGAAAATCTGGTACATTACTTTGCGCGATCGCCTGCGCTCTAAAGCCAATTTCAAACAAGCTGCCAATACAACTATCCAAGTGGCTGGAGAACTATACGGTCAAGCAAGTAAAGAACAAAAAGCAGTGCAGAATGCTTGGCAAAAGGTAGGAGTTCTTTAAAATTATGAATGATGAATTATGAAACTTTTAACGTCTCATAATTCATCATTAACTGTTGTTACTTCTTGCTAAACTGGGAGATATTATATTATTCTCCCAGTTGTTACTATCTCTTGCAAAAAATGGCAAGACGGAGAGCAAGAAAATGCGGATATCATTTGAACGCACGGGTGGTTTTGCTGGGATAAGCAGAACAAAAAGTGTCGATACGGCAGACATTCCGGCAAATGAAGCCGACCAACTCCCCCAATTGGTAGAAGCCTCAGATTTCTTCAATTTACCCGAAAAAATCACAGCTTCTACGACTCAGGCTGACCGTTTTCAATACACGTTAACGGTAGAAGACGAGGGGAGAAAACACACAGTCAGCGTGAGTGAGGCTGCTTTACCAGGAACGTTAAGACCCCTGATTGAATGGCTGCAAAAAAGATAGAAGAAAAAAGAATGAATTTAGAAAAAATGCTTAATTCTTTCATCTGGATAACGACGAAAGAATTAAGCATGAAAAAAGAAAAAATTCTTCTGTCTTCCTACTTCTTTATTTTTACAACAGTTGCCAAGCCTGTTCTTTATATCCATATTGAAAGATTTCTGGATGCAGAATTTCCGCCAAAATTTCTAGGGAATCTACGAGTCGTGGTCCTGGACGGTTGAAGTAGGAATTGCCATCTGTAATGTAAACTCTGCCACTTTGGACGGCGTGCAATTGTTGCCATTCTGGACGTTGACTGAACAATTGGGCTTCTTGACGGGTGCGATTTAAATCAAACCCGCAGGGCATAAAAATGATGGCATCTGGATTGCTAGAAATGAGTGTTTCCCACTTTAAAGGAGTAGAAGATTGACCTGTGATGCTTAATAGTGGCTGTCCTCCTGCTAAGGTAACAAGTTCAGGAATCCAATTAGCAGCAACCATCAAAGGATCAGTCCACTCAATGCAAGCAACGGTGGGAAGATGCTCTGTTTGAGAAAGACCTTGTGTTTTTTGGTCTACAATCTTCACCCGCGCTTCTAAGTTTTCTATCACCTGTAGCGAGTCTACCCCAAAGACGTTAGCCACTCGTCGAATATCCTCCCAAACATCGTTGAGAATATTTGGTTGTAAAGAAATAATCTGAGGTGAACTATTGGTGAGGGTGGCAACTGCTTGTTCAACATCTTTTAAGCTCACGGCACAAACATCACATTGGTCTTGGGTAACGATGTGAGTGGGCTGTAACTTTTCTAAAACATCTGTTTTAATTTGATAAATGCTCAGGGCAGATTGCAACAAATTATTGACTTTGTCATGAATTTCGCCACTAGGGGCAGCGCTATTTAGGCGCGCTTGAGTGCAAACAGGACGGTCTTTGATTTCTGGGGGATAATCGCATTCGTGCGATCGCCCGACAATTGCATCAGTCAACCCGAGTGCTGCTACAATTTCTGTTCCACTGGGAATTAGCGAGACAATTCTTAAACTGCCATCTGTCATCTCAACCTCCATAACAGCTGCCATTGCCTTAATTTTCGCAAAATTCCACAATATAGCAATCTTTCTCTAGGTCAGTGCAGAAATTTTCCTCAAACTTTTTGATCCTCGCCGTCTTTTGGGCGAGCTGCTATGTTATGATTGTAGATGAGAATAAGTTCGGTGATAGTGTTTGTTTTTAGTATTGACAGGCTTTTTCCTTTTAGTATTGACACGCTTGTCTCCGAAATCTAAATCTCTACACATTTATGATTTTGGAGACAATCTATGTCGCTTTATGTAGGTAACCTCTCTTACGAAGTTACACAAGAAGATTTGACCACTGTTTTTGCAGAATATGGTTCTGTAAAGCGAGTTCAGCTACCTACTGACCGCGAAACAGGTCGCTTACGCGGTTTTGGTTTTGTGGAAATGGGTACAGATGCTGAAGAATCAGCAGCTATTGAAGCTCTTGATGGTGCTGAGTGGATGGGCCGTGACTTGAAAGTGAATAAGGCAAGACCCAGGGAAGAAAAAGGTTCCGGTTCTTTTGGTGGCGGCAATGGCGGGAACCGAGGAAACTACAGCGGCGGACGTGGCCGCTACTAAGCTTCATAAATTGAACTTTTTTAGCTTTGAAGCCGAATAGGCAAAAGCTAAAAGAGGAAAATACTCTTTTATGGACTTTGCCCCCGACTTCTCTCGGGGGCTTTTTGTTGCTTTTTGAGCGAAAACTAGCACAGAAGGGCTAACAGATGAGGTGTCATTTTCTGCCCTCACCCCTGCCCGTCTGCCCTTACAGCCAGAGGGGTAGGGGAGGGGTGAAATTAATAACCGCCTTCTTCTTCGTACTCTGGCTGTCTCTCTTTGACTTTCTTGGGAATATTCACTGGTTTTGGTGGCTCATCATCCCAAGCATCGCGGTCTAAATCGTCGTCTAAATCGTCGTATTGATCAGCGTATGGCTTGTTATTGTAAGAACCTGAGTCATACTTTGGTTGTGCTTGATACCTGTCTTTACCTGTTGCCTCGCTCCAGTTATCTTCTTCTTCTTCTTCGTATTGAACAGGCTCATACTGTCGCGCCTTCATAACCTGGCGCTGGGGACGTTCTTCTTCGTAGTAGTCTTCATCCCATTCTTCCTGCGCTACAGGTTCGGGTGTACGAACGATTTTTGGCTTAGGTTGCTCTAATGGCACTCCACTTGGCAGTTGCTTGTCTGGTGTCACTGTACGAGGAGTGTAGGTAGAGTATTCTTCTTCAACATCGCGATCCCACGGTGCTCTGCCGATACCCAAGCGTTCTAGCAAACCAACACTTAACTGGGTGACTCGCTCTTCAGCCCCCTCAAAAACTATCAATCTGTTAGGACCTGTGCTGACAATTTCCTCCACTGAAATCTCGTAGGTACTCAAGAATTGGTCGGGAATTTGTGGTAGTCCCAAAGAGGCGATGACAATTGAGTAAAGCTTGCCTGTTTCGCCATGAAACTTGAAACCTCGCACCTTACCTAAGACTTCACCAGTCTCTGTAATAACCTCCCAGTTCATCAGATTGCTGTAGAGATCAACTTCTACATCGTCAATAACATCCTCGTTATCCACGAGAATGACATCACCGATTTGGTTGATGCTGTTGAGGTACATATAGCGTGGCACTCCAGAAATAGAGATCAGGCTGTCTCGCAAGCCAAGAGCCACAACCTCTCGCTGATCTACATCAACCCAAACTTGGCTTACGATTCCTAACCGCTTGCCGTTGTCGCGAGTGATTACCTGGGTGTTTAAAATATCGGAACGTCTAATACTTTGTTCAGAGGTCATTCTATACCGAGTCCTGATCTCGAATCCGGTTTATCTATACACTATTATTAACAAAAACTCAAGCAGAATTATGATTGGATTGTAACTTAATACCCAAAACTTGGGTATAAGCTCCCCTTGCTTGAGTCACGCCAATTGTGCGTTCGGCTGATTCTATCATCGGACGACGCAAACTGACAACGATAAATTGTGCTTGTTGCGCCTGTTGCTTAATCATTTTAGCTAATCGTTCTACGTTTGCCCCATCTAAAAACATATCTACTTCATCAAATGCATAAAATGGCGACGGACGGTAGCGTTGCAAAGCAAAAATAAAGCTCAATGCAGTCAGAGATTTTTCCCCTCCAGACATAGAAGCGAGCCGCTGCACGGGTTTGCCTTTCGGGTGTGCAACCAAGTTCAATCCGCTGTTGAACGGATCTTCTGGATTGTCGAGTTGCAAGTAGCCGTCGCCTTCGGAAAGGGTGGCAAAAATTGTTTGAAAGTTTTCATTGACGGCATCAAAGGCTTCTTTAAATGCGCGTTGACGCAAAGTTGTAAAATTTTCAATCCGCAGCAGTAATTCAGTGCGTTCGGCTTCTAAAGTCTGTAATTTTTGGCTAAGTTCTTCAAGACGTTTTTGTGTGCGCTCATATTGTTCCAAGGCAAGCATATTCACAGGTTCCATTGCTTGCAGGCGTTTGGCAAGAGAGCGCAATTCTTTTTGCAATTCTTCTAAATTGACTTTATCTGGCACTTCTGGCAAAGGATTGGGTAATTCCGCCGCCATAGTTTGCATTTGAGTTTGCAATGCAGTGAGTTCCTCCGCCCTTGTTTGCTGAGTTTCTTGCAGTTTTTGCAGTTCCCATTCCAAGTGTTGTTGACGCATCGTGTGCGATCGCAATTCTTGTTCTGTGGCGTCGCGTTGTTGTTTCTCTTCCCCCAGATTTTGTTCCATTTGACTCAAAGCAGCGCGAGTCTCAGCAATTTGACTGCTGAGTGTTGAGTGCTGAGTACTCAGTGCTGTGAGTTGAGTTTGCTGATTGATCTGCTCGTGATCATATTCTTGAATACGCTGTTCCCCAACAGCAATTTTTTCTTGCAACCGCTGCTGCTGATTTTCCAAATTTTTTAATCTTTGCTCTCCTTCCCTTAACGCTGAATCGCGTTGTTGCAATTGTTGCTCTTGGATTTTTATTGTTGCCTGGATTTGTTGCCATTCTTGGGGAGTTTGCGACTGTTCCAACTCCGTTAAAGCTTGTCGCAATCGTTGTAATTGCTGCTCTTGACCTGGTAATCCCCGATCCAAAACTTCTAGGCGGACTTGGACGGTGGCTAGTCTTTCACGATTTTGCGAAAGCTGCGATCGCGTTGTTTCCAATTGCGCCGTCAAACTCTTAATTTCTTTGTGCAACTGTTCCAATTGCAGTTGTTGTTCTCGCCGCGTCTGTCGTGCTTCCGTCAGTTCTTGCGTGAGTCGTTTTGTCCTGGTAGATAAAGTACTTATTGCCTCGCTACAACGTTCTAAAATCCGTTCAATATCCGCCAACCGACTTTTCAAAGAAGAAACTTCCTCAGATTCCGCAGCTTCCACCCCCGCAAACCGCAACGACGAACGCTGATTTGTGCTACCACCAGTCATCGCACCACTGGTTTCCAACAATTCCCCGTCTAAGGTGACGATGCGATACAGTCCCAAATGCTGACGCGCTTGATTGATGGTTTCAAAGACTACTGTGTTACCAAACACGTAGGTAAACACATCCTTATAGCGGCGATCGCACTCAATCAAGTTCACAGCATAGTTGACAAAGCCGTTGGCATAACGCAACGTAAAATCTTGGGTAAATTTGGAAGCATGAATTTTATTCAGCGGTAAGAAAGTCGCTCTACCTGCGCGTTTTTGTTTGAGTAGTTCAATTCCTGCGGCTGCTATGCTGTCATCTTCCACAACAATATGCCCCAGACGCGCCCCTGCAGCTATTTCCAAAGCTAATTGATGACGGGGTTCCACGCGTCCCAACTGCACAACCAACCCACAGACACCAGGCATACCTGATTGTAGGATGACTTTGCTTGCTTGGGTTCCTTGAACTTCCTGCTGGGCTGCTTGTTGCGCCTCTAGTTTATCTAATTGGCGTTGTTTCTCTCGTTGTTCCTGCAACAGCCGCTTTTGGGTTTCTTGCTGGATTTGCAGTTCTTGTTCTGTGGCGGATACCGTTTCGGCTAGCTGTTCAACCTGTTGTAGAGACGTTGTATCCGAAAGTTCTACATTAGCAATTTGAGATTGTTTTTCAGCAATTTCTGGTTCTATTGTTTGAACTAGTTCGGTTTGCTCCTGAATTTGCTGCTGGAGTTGGTTATTACGTTCTCTCAGTTGTGCTTGCTCTGTGCGCTGAGGTTCAACCGTTTGCAGCACAGCTTCAATTTGGCGGTTCAGGGCTGTTTGTTGCTGTACCCACGCTTCCGAAGCAGAAGCAATTTGGGCTGCGGCTTCACGCGAGATGTCTAATGCTTGTCGTGCTTCATCTCGTTCTGTTTGTAGAGACGTTGCATTCGAGAGTTCTACAATTTGTTGTTGTGCGAGTTGTTCTATGGTTTGCTGATGCTGTTGAATTTCCTCTTGAGTTTGTTGCAGGCGCTTAGCGGTTTCTTGGGAAGCTGTTTCTAGTTCCTTTTGTTGACGCTGAAGTTGTTTGCGTTCGGCTTCTTGAGTCGCAAGGGTAGATTGTACCGCCAAAAGTTCTTCTTCTCCCAATGCTTTCACATGGGCGTTGAGTTGCTCTAGTTCAACGGTTTTTTGGGCGATTTGTGTGTTAAGGGTTGTGAGTTGATTTGTGATTTCAGCCGAGGTGCGATCGCCTGCTTGAATGCTTGCAACTAACTTTTCTTGTTGTGCTTGTAGGGAACGCCATGATAAAACCGCTTCCCAAGATTGTTTTTCTTGAAATTCGCTCTTGAGTCTTTGGTATTTTTCCGCTTTGGCGCGATCTTGAGACAGGCGATCGCGCTGTGCAATTAACTCTGTCTCTACAATGCGACAACTGTCTTCCTTATCCTTAACTTCATCTAAAGTTTCTTTTGCTTGGTTAATTTTACGGTCAAATGCCGCTACCCCAGCCAATTCATCAATAATTTCCCGTCTTTCTCGCACATTCATCGAGATAATGCTGGTGACATCACCCTGTAGTACGACATTGTATCCTTCAGGGTAAATACGTAGCTCTTCTAGTTCTTGGTGTAACTCTGTCAGGGTGCAGGAGATACCGTTAATGTAGTAATTCGATGTGTAAGTTCCTTGTGGAGTGACTCGCAACCTTCTGGTAACACTCCACTCGCTACCTGGTGTCGCGCGGATTTTTTCTTGACGATTTTTTTCATGCTCGCTTTCTTCCTTTGGCGCTTCCTCTACTTCCCCAACTTCCTCATCTTCAACAATCGATACAACAGGCAAGGTTTCCAGTTCATCCTCTGGCTGATGATCTGACAAATCAAACGTTACCGTGACGCTAGCTTCGACGGCGGAACGAGATTTGCTGGTTTGGGTGGTGTTGACTAAATCGGGTAGGCGATCTGCACGCATGCCCTTAGAACTGGAAAGTCCCAGGCAAAACAGCAGCGAGTCAAGGATGTTTGATTTACCGGAACCGTTGGGACCAGAAATGACAGTAAACCCCGACAGCAGGGGGACAGAAGTCGTACCGCCGAAGGATTTAAAGTTGGTGAGTTCCACGCGCTTTACATAGACCATAGGCGCTGGTTAACTGGGCTAATGAAGTTCAAGTGTATCAATAAAGCTTTCAAAAGGTGAGGGGGTTTGGATTATTGAACCGCAGAGGGCGCAGAGGGCGCAGAGGGCGCGGAGGAGAGTTGAGCAGGAAATTTTTTGGCACGGTATAGTTTATACCAAGGCTACCAATTGTCAATATGCAAGCACTTAACCCCCGTCTAATATGGTTATTTGTTACCAGTAGTTTACTAACTGTGATACTCAGTAATTGTCTGAGTTTTATTGTCAATCAATTATCTGACATATACAAATGGAAAGATGTTATTCCGAATCATGTCATCTGGCTACTGGCATTGATATTGTCTGTGCTGTTTGCTTATCTTACTTGGTGGGCTGTTAAACTCCAGAATAATCTCAGCAGTGGAACAACACCAAACAAAACAATTTCTCCTTAAGTGCTGCAAGATTGGCGACGCAAGTTGTTGAGGGTTGTGAAAGGCGATGTTGATGAACGCCTAGAAAAATCATTGCACAATCAAGTGCTGATTCCTCTGGATATGGATGAATGGGGGAAACAGTCACTGGTTCCCCAACCAGAAGATACAAATAAGCAGCAAGCCAATTTTCTGGTAGCTACTGCTGAATTATTGAAACCGATTGTATCTTGGATAAGAAGCGGACAAAATACCCCTCTACCTCCACAAACAAAGATTATTGATGTTTTTCATCAAGAAGGGAAATTACTGATTTTGGGTTCTCCAGGTTCAGGGAAAACTACGTTACTGCTGCAATTAGCGCAGGATTTAACAGCCAACGCCCAAGCGGATGATAATAAACCTATCCCGGTTATATTTGAATTAACTAACTGGAAAAATAATCAACAAATTCCTAATTGGCTGATAGAGCAACTCAAATTTCAGTACAACATTCCAGAAGATATTGCTAAAGAGTGGCTCAAGACCAATCAAGTCTTACCTTTACTAGATGGTTTAGATGAACTGAAAGAAAATCAAATAAATTGTATTCACGCTATCAATGATTATATTAACCAAGACACTCAACCTTTCCATTTAGTTGTTTGCTGTCGTTCCCAAGAATATGACGATGGTAATACCGTGTTACGGCTAAATGCGGTGTGTGTGCAAGCGCTTAATCAAACTCAAATTCAAGCATACTTTGCTCGTGCCAATCGCTTAGATTTATGGAATGGTATCAACAGGGATGCTGATTTATTGGAATTGGCAGAGACGCCACTGATTTTAAAGATTATGGTGCAGGCATATCAACAACGTCCTGCTAGCAAATCGCAGAATTTTAGTTCTCCTGAAGCCCGTCGTCAGGCTTATCTTGACGATTTGTTTGATGCTTACATCAAGCATAAGCTAGAAGAAGGCAAGGAAAGCAAGTGGTACGAACGAGGAAAAGAGCCAACACCAGAAGAGACTAAGCGTTGGCTGGCTTGGTTAGCAAAAAAGCTAAAAGACAAAAAGCAGACAGAATTTTTGATTGAAAAGATGCAGCCTACTTGGTTAGAAAAATCTTATCAAAAATGGTTGTATCGAGTTGCCGTTGGGCTGATTGTTGGGCTGATTGTTGGGCTGATTGTTGGGCTGATTGTTGGGCTGATTGTTGGGCTGATTTCTGGGCTGATTTTTGGGCTGATTCTTGGGCTGAGTGGAGGGCTATCTAATAAAATAGAACTTACTGAGTCGTTCAATTTATCATGGCAAAAAATAATAAATGATTGGAGATAAATAATAAATGGGCTGATTTCTGGGCTGATTTCTGGGCTGATTTCTGGGCTGATTGCAGGGCTACAAACTGACGTCAAAAATCGGACAATTCCCAATCAAGGTATTTTGGAATCAGCCAAAAATGGAGTAATTATCGCCATGATTATTACCGCAGTATGGGCATTTGCTTTTATACTACATTCGCTGGCACTGGAAAGAACAGTAGAGCCTGTCAGTGCAATAATTTTTGGACTAGGTATCGGATTATTTTCCGGCTTTGTTTTTGGCGGTGTTCCTGTCGTCCAACATTGCGTTCTGCGCTTCATTCTCTGGCAAAGTGGCTCTAGTCCTCGCAGCTATAAACATTTTCTTGGCTATGCATCTGAGCGAGGGTTTATCCTGCAAGTTCGTGGGCGCTATCGCTTTATCCACGACTTGCTACGAGAGCATTTTGCGAAGATGGGATAATAGTTATTAAAAGAGATATGCAATTATTAACCCAAGTTGCTAGTTATTTGAGAAGGCGATCGCAAAGATAATAAAATCCCCTCCAGTAAGAAAAACGGAGGGGAATTATGTTAAATGAAACAATTGCTGTCTATGCTATCATTGACGACT
>JAHHIB010000165.1 GCA_019359075.1 Kalymmatonema hyalinum WJT4-NPBG1 | reverse complement strand
AGTCGTCAATGATAGCATAGACAGCAATTGTTTCATTTAACATAATTCCCCTCCGTTTTTCTTACTGGAGGGGATTTTATTATCTTTGCGATCGCCTTCTCAAATAACTAGCAACTTGGGTTAGTACGATTCTATTGAGACACAGTAGTTGCACCGACTGCCATTACTGGAGACCATTCACTGACGCGGTTGCCATCTAAGACAGCTCGCACTCGATAACCAAGCTGAATTTTGTGCATCAACAAGATTACTTCACGGTTGAGTAATCCTTGTGATTTTTGGTTTTCATTAGATGCAGCTTGTATACGAAAGCAGCGATCGCTTTGACGTTCCAACTTTGGAGATCTCCCTTGCATAAGCACCGCTTGCAGTTCGTATTCTTTAGCTTCGGGATATGGTTCCCAGCAAAGTTGCCAGTAAGTTGACCAGCGAATTAACTCTGCTGGTAATTCCTCGACTTCATCCGACAATGTAGAAACAAGTCCGGTGACTGGAGGTTGTACCGCCTGAGGCTGATTGGAGGTGATGTCAGCAGCTATAGATGAACTGTCATCAACACTTAGTATCAGTCCGAATATCAAAGTGAACAGCAGAATCAATCGTAGGCATTGTAATAGCACTACTGGCAATCTTTTCAAATTCATCATGATGCAAAAGTCAGTTGCTTACCACTCCACAGGTAAAATCAGGTCGCCGTTGTTGACATAGATTGTTCGAGAACGGATGTGCGTTCTGGGAGGTACTGTAGAATTGAAGACTGCGCTTTTTTGCCCAACTGCTGAGTTGTTGCCGATAACTGCAGTGTATACAATAGAGTTCGGCCCTAGCCCTACAGCATTACCTATGCTAGTCTCAGGGCCATTAGCAACACCATTGACAACCTGCCTACCGCCATGAACTAGAACGCGAGGCCCATAACCAATACCATCACCAAGAGTCAAGTTAGTTGATGCTAACGCGTGAAAGACAACATCGTTTGCCATACCAGCAATTCGACCAACATTAAGAGGTTGACCCTCATCACCACGCAGCGAAATTCTATTAGCTAGTTTGTTGTTGAGGTTTGCTAAAGAATCTTGCAGAACCACATTGCCGATGATGCGGTTACGATAGTTCGGATCACGGGTAACAGTTCCACCTATCTGTGGCAGACCTCCGGAGTTAAAAGAGGTGACGGGAGCGTAATTAATTCCTGTTACATTTGACAAGTCTGCTCTGGCTAATTCTGCGTAACCTTTGGCCAATGCTTCATTGACTGCAACGACACCTTCCATCAATCTAACGTCGGCTTGTGTCAGGTTTGCAACCTTTCCAAGGGTGCCGCTACTAGCTTCTAGGTTGGTTGTGACGTTTTTACCAGGCAAGACAACTTTACCAGCCGGTAAGGTAACACCAGGGCCAACCCGCGAGAGAAAGTTGACTACTGAGTTTCTTTCTATAGTTGCACCGTCTACTTCACAGTTGAAGGCGAGAAATGTCTCTGGAATAGTATTGCTAAACTGAGTATTGGTAACTGGGTCGGTAAAAGGTCCTGTTGAGCCTTGAAGACCGATTTTAGCTGCACCTTTGATTGTGGCAAAGTGTGCCATAATCACACGCTCACCAACCTCCACTCCTGTTCCGGAAGCTGTAATTTTCGCTTGGTCTTGGACGTTAGAATCTGCCGCGATGCTAATGGGGGCATTAGTAGCGTTTAACTCGGCAAATGGTGCAACGTAGACATTTTCCCCTAAGGTAATATTTGTGGGATTGATGATTGTTGCAGTTGGGTCAATGAAACTAGCTGACTCTGTCGGTGCTGCACTTGGACATATAGGTAGGTTTCCCGCAGTTGGATTACACGTTCCAGCGGCTACTGCGGGTTGTATATATATCTGTGTGCTGATGACAAACGCTAGGATAATAGCAGTTAAGGCACTAGAAATTGTGCGAGGTTTGAACATAGAAAGAAAATTCCTCACGAGTTATGGAATATTTGGCTATGGGAAAATCTGCGTTAACGAATGAGAGATATAGCTAGGCGATGGGTTACGTCCCACCGTAGGTGATCACCTATGCTGGGCGGAACGCGATCGCAGGCGTAGAAATTACCAACAAATTACACTGCAACAGCCTCTATTTAGACTTTTTTTAGGTATGAGACAAAGAATTAACCGCCCCAAAAACCTGCCAAATTGTAGAAGACGTTTAAGACAAGCGATAATAAAGGACTCAAAAGCGGAACTGTAATTGTCGTTGTTGCCCCAGCAACTGCATCATTGTAGACAGTCTCCCAAGCTTCTGGCCCAGTTGTGGATTGTCCATAGACTTTTGTACTCACAGCCAGCGTGAAGGCTAGCACAGTTAAACCAGCTAGTATTGTGCGACGTTTCAACATTATTCCTTGATACCTAATAGTTCGCCAAGTTTCTTTGGCAGGATAAAGCGAAAAGTTAAAGAAAACACAGCTTAAACTTTTCGGTTTACCTGACCTAATAATCGTCAAATTTTAAGTTAATGAAGCACTAAGTGCTACAAACCTTAAACCTTCATTAAGATTTTATTGTACTCTTACTTGCTGTTTAATACTAGAGCTTTTGATATTGATAAAATTTATGGTGGTGATAAAAATGTTGGTAAAAAGGTTATCAAAAAATAAAACATTCAATAAATGATAATAATAATTGTATAGAGTGGGGAAAAAACGAGCGATCGCTATTGTGAAGTACCCCTTTTTGCTTCGCTGAAAAAGGGGCTTCCAATTCCAGTTCCGCAACGACGGTCTTATTCGTCTTTAGAGTTTCCCGTCTCATCCGCCGACGCCTCTTCAAACACGCCAGATACCTAGGTCGGGAAACCCTCCTGCAGTACTGGCTCCCGTGTTTGATTTGGTCTTACTCCGCGTCCACAGGCAGCCGCCCGTCAACCAAGGGCAGTTAATTTTTTTTCCGTACATTCCTGTATGGCTTATCTTTTACCGCAGAGCGTCAAAATGCGAACCAGTGACCGGAACCTTTCCCCCTTGCTCACGCTAGTTACTTTCGCAAGCGTACAACCGCTACTTCGTGTTGTGGTCAGCCGTGTGGTGAGGGAGCCAACCACTATTATTATACGCTGTTTGCTCGTGAATTTTCGTAAATATTTGGCGATTCTTCGGACATTCACGGACGCGCTCACCCTAGGTGAGCATACGTCGTAAATGCCCTCATCACCGCCCGCTCTCAATCTCCACCCTATGAGTACATTGAGGGTGGAGCCTTCCGCGCCTCGGTAAATACGGAGTGATTAAACCCGGATTTCTTATTATATTATTTGTGAGAATCCTATGGGTGTAATGAAAGTGCATGCACTTTCATTACATAAGTTATAAGCTGGTGCAAGCTGCAAACGATGTTATCTGAACCGTAATCCTACCGAAATAACCACACGCGCAACAGTGAAAGCAACTGTTCGATATCTACAGGTTTGGTGATGTAGTCCGATGCACCTGCTTCAATACACTTTTCTCTGTCGCCTTGCATTGCCTTTGCGGTCAGTGCAATAATCGGCAGGGATTTAAATTGATTGTTCTGTCGGATTTGGCGGGTTGTTTCATAACCATCCATTTCTGGCATCATCACATCCATCAACACCACATTAATGTCAGGTGTATTTTGCAAAACTTCAATGCCATCTCTCCCATTTTCGGCGTATAAGACCTGCATTTGATAACGCTCTAGCATACTTGTGAGGGCAAAAATATTACGCACATCGTCATCTACAATGAGAACTTTTTTACCCACAAGTACTGAGTCAGTGGAATGCAACTGTTCCAGAATTTCTCGCTTGGGGGCAGGCATATTTGCCTGAACTCTGTGCAGGAACAAGGCTGTTTCATCAAGCAGACGTTCTGGAGAGCGCACATCTTTAATAATAATCGTCTCTGCCAAGCGCCTGAGTTGAGTGTCTTCTGCTCTATTCAATTCTCTGGCAGTGTAAACGATAATTGGTAATGCTTCACCATTGGGTTGTTGTTTGATTTTTTCGATGAGTTCAAACCCGCTCATGTCGGGCAAACCCAAATCGAGAACGACACAATCAAAATACCCATTTTGTATGGCTTCTAACGCCTCAGCACCCGTACGGACAGCAGTGGTTGCAACATCGGTGTTGCCAATCAATTCCACAATACTGTGCCGTTGATTCTCGTCGTCTTCCACGACGAGTAGATTTTTCACCCGGCGTTCGACGAAACCTTTGATTTTGGTCAATGCTTGATGTAACCCCTCACTACTAACGGGCTTTTGGATATAAGCAATTGCGCCTAGTTGCAATCCGCGCTGTCGTCCCTCCTCAACTGTCATAATATGGACTGGGATATGACGGGTACTTGGGTCATGCTTGAGGCGATCCAGCACTGCCCAACCATCCATTCCAGGTAAGCGGATATCCAAGATGATCGCTGAAGGCTGAAATTGTTGTGCCAATGCCAAACCCGTACTGCCACTGTGGGCGACAATGCCCTTAAATCCTTGTTGTCGCGTCATGTCTAAAAGGATACGGGCAAAATTAACGTCATCTTCGACGATCAGAAGTATGCGATCGCCCTGTTGGATATTGCCTCTGTCATCAACCAGGGAAGTGGTGATTTGGTCGGGTGATATGCTGTTGGGGCTTATTGTAATAGGAGGTTCGCCAGATGCAGGGCTAGAGTCCACGTTCACGTATGCTTGCGGTGCGGTTTGCGCCAAGCGTGTCCCAAGGACAGAATAAGGCTGGGGTGTTTGACGAAGTGGTGTGGTGGGGTGATGTGGTGAAATCCTCTGCCCATCTTCCCATCTTCCGATCTCTTCATCAGAGTAAAGCGACTGGGGTAAGTAAAGTGTAAACGTACTACCTTCCCCAAGACGGCTTGTTAGTTTAATTTCTCCACCAAGTAGACGGGTGATTTCGCGGCTAATTGATAAGCCTAACCCCGTACCGCCATATTTGCGGCTCGTGGTGCCATCAGCTTGTTGAAACGCCTCGAAAATGATTCTTTGCTTTTCAGGGGCAATGCCAATCCCTGTATCGCTGACTGCGAAGGCGATTACAGTTTGAGCGCGACTCAAAGTTACGTAGTCGGGGCTCCACCCTTGCGTTGCCACGAAGACGTGCAAGCGGACTTCTCCACGCTCTGTAAATTTAAAAGCATTGGCGAGCAGATTTTTCAAGACTTGTTGTAAGCGCTTTGCATCTGTGTGGATGCTTCTGGGCAGTTCAGGAGCACAGTCAACGCTGAAATTGAGTCCTTTGTCAACAGCGAGTTGCCGAAAGGTGCGCTCAATGTGTTCTTGCAATTCTGTAAACAGCATCTGGTCTATGTCAATTGACATCGTTCCAGATTCAATTTTTGCTAAGTCTAAAATGTCATTGATCAGCGTCAACAAGTCGTTGCCTGCTGAGTAAATCGTACGGCTATACTCGACTTGTTTAGGAGTGAGGTTGCTCTCGACGTTATCTGATAGCAATTTCGCCAAAATCAACAAGCTGTTCAGCGGTGTCCGCAATTCGTGGGACATGTTCGCCAGAAACTCAGACTTGTATTTTGATGAAAGCGCCAGTTGTTCGGCTTTTTCTTCCAAAGATCGGCTTGCCTGTTCAATTTCTTGATTCTTGCGCTCGACTTCTTTGTTTTGCAAAGCTAATAACTCTGACCTTTCTTCGAGTTCGGCGTTGGTTTCTTGTAACTCTTCTTGCTGTTTCTTCAGTAAATCCTCGGAGGCTTTGAGCGAGTGAGCCTGTTGTTCTAAGCGCTGGTTGGTTTCCCGCAGTTCGTTTTGTTGACTTTGCAACTCGTGTGCCAAAGACTGCGACTGTTTGAGTAACTCTTCAGTACGCATACTGGCAGCGATGGTGTTCAACACGATCGCGATACTTTCGGTGAGTTGGTCGAAGAATGACAGATGAATTTCGCTGAAGCGGCGGAATGAAGCGAGTTCAATAACTGCTGTGACTTGTCCTTCAAACAGTACGGGTAAGACAACGACATTCAGCGGGGTAAATTCGCCTAAGCCAGAACTAATCTTGATATAGTCGTGCGGTACTTCTGTCAGCAGAATGCGTTCTTTTTCCAAAGCGGATTGTCCCACTAAACCTTCACCCAAGTAGAAGCGGTTGGCAAGATGCCTGCGCTCGCGGTAAGCGTAGCTGCTGAGTAACTTCAAATACGGGTTTTCTTCCGTACTATCCATGATATAGAAGACACCATGAGCACCTCCGACCAACGGTGCTAACTCCGAGAGAATCAGTTTAGATACGGTTTCTAGGTCGCGCTGACCCTGAAGCATCCTGGTAAACTTAGCGAGGTTCGTTTTCAACCAGTCTTGTTCAGTGTTTTTCTGCGTTGTCTCCCGCAGGTTGGCAATCATCTGGTTGATGTTGTCTTTCAGGATGGCGACCTCACCTTCTGCTTCCACGGCAATTGAACGCGTTAAGTCGCCTTTGGTCACAGCAGTTGCCACTTCGGCGATCGCCCGCAACTGAGTGGTGAGGGTAGCAGCCAGTTCGTTAACGTTGTCGGTCAAATCTTTCCAAGTTCCCGCCGCCCCAGGCACTTTGGCTTGTCCACCTAACTTACCTTCAATACCCACCTCACGCGCCACGGTGGTGACTTGGTTGGCAAACGTCGCCAGCGTGTCAATCATTTCGTTGATTGTTTCTGCCAAAGTTTCAATTTCTCCTTTGGCATCCAGCATCAGTTTCCGCTTCAAGTCACCATTGGCAACCGCCGTCACCACTTTGGCAATGCCTCGCACTTGTGCCGTCAAGTTCCCTGCCATCGAGTTCACGTTGTCGGTCAAATCTTTCCAAGTCCCAGCTACACCTTGCACTTGGGCTTGACCGCCCAACTTCCCTTCGGTTCCCACCTCACGGGCAACTCGCGTCACCTCTGATGCAAAGGAACTCAGCTGATCCACCATCGTGTTGATGGTGTTCTTGAGTTCCAGAATTTCGCCTTTGACATCAACGGTGATTTTCTTCGATAAGTCACCTGTTGCCACTGCCTTTGTCACTTCGGCAATGTTCCGCAGTTGTGCCGTCAAGTTACCTGCCATCAAGTTGAAGTTGTCGGTCAAATCTTTCCACGTACCGGCAACACCTCTAACATAAGCTTGCACACCTAACTTACCTTCAGTTCCCACCTCACGGGCAACTCGCGTCACCTCGGATGCAAACGAGTTGAGTTGGTCCACCATCGTGTTGATGGTGTTCTTCAACTCCAAAATTTCACCTTTGACATCAACAGTAATTTTCTTAGAAAGGTCGCCGTTTGCCACCGCCGTTGTCACTTCCGCAATGTTCCGCACCTGTGCCGTCAACGAACCCGCCATCGAATTTACGCTGTCGGTTAAGTCCTTCCAAGTTCCGGCAACTCCCCGGACTTCCGCTTGCACGCCCAGCTTACCTTCGGTTCCCACTTCACGCGCAACCCGCGTCACCTCCGATGCGAAGGAGTTCAGCTGATCCACCATCGTGTTGATGGTGTTCTTGAGTTCTAGAATTTCGCCTTTGACATCAACGGTGATTTTCTTAGAAAGGTCGCCAGTCGCTACCGCCGTGGTGACTGTGGCAATGTTCCGCACCTGTGCCGTCAACGAACCCGCCATGAAGTTCACACTGTCCGTCAAATCTTTCCAAGTTCCGGCAACTCCGCGCACATCTGCTTGCACACCCAGCTTACCTTCACTACCCACCTCACGGGCAACCCGCGTCACCTCCGATGCAAACGAGTTGAGTTGATCCACCATGATATTGATGGTATTTTTCAACTCCAAAATTTCGCCTTTGACTTGCACAGTGATTTTCTTAGAAAGGTCACCGTTGGCGATCGCTGTCGTCACGTCGGCAATGTTTCGCACCTGCGCCGTCAAGGAACCCGCCATGAAGTTAACCGAGTCAGTCAAGTCCTTCCAAGTTCCGGCAACGCCTTTCACATCGGCTTGTACACCCAGCTTGCCTTCACTGCCCACCTCACGCGCGACTCGGGTTACTTCAGAGGCAAAGGAACTCAGTTGATCCACCATCGTGTTGATGGTGTTTTTCAACTCCAAAATTTCGCCTTTGACATCAACAGTAATTTTCTTCGAGAGGTCACCTGTTGCCACCGCCGTCGTCACTTCCGCGATGTTCCGCACTTGTGAAGTCAACGAACCCGCCATCAAGTTCACGTTATCCGTCAAGTCCTTCCAAGTCCCGGCAACACCTCGCACTTCGGCTTGTACGCCCAACTTCCCTTCGGTTCCCACTTCACGGGCAACCCGCGTCACCTCAGAAGCAAAGGAATTGAGTTGATCCACCATCGTGTTGATGGTGTCTTTCAACTCCAAAATTTCGCCTTTGACATCAACAGTAATTTTCTTCGAGAGGTCACCTGTTGCCACAGCCGTTGTCACTTCCGCAATGTTCCGCACCTGTGCTGTCAAGGAACCTGCCATGAAATTCACGCTGTCCGTCAAGTCCTTCCAAGTTCCCGCAACACCCCGGACTTCCGCTTGACCGCCAAGTTTACCATCTGCACCCACCTCACGGGCTACCCGCGTCACCTCCGATGCGAAGGAGTTGAGCTGATCCACCATGATGTTAACGGTGTTCTTCAACTCCCAAATTTCGCCTCTGACATCGACAGTAATTTTCTTCGAGAGGTCACCATTGGCGATCGCTGTGGTGACTTCGGCAATATTCCGCACCTGCGCCGTCAAGGAACCCGCCATCAAGTTGACGTTGTCGGTCAAATCCTTCCAAGTTCCTGCAACACCTCGCACTTCTGCTTGTACGCCCAGCTTCCCTTCGGTTCCCACTTCACGGGCAACCCGCGTCACTTCTGATGCAAAGGAATTGAGCTGATCCACCATCGTGTTGATAGTGTTTTTCAACTCAAGAATTTCGCCTTTCACATCAACGGTGATTTTCTTCGAGAGGTCACCGTTTGCCACAGCTGTCGTCACTTCGGCAATGTTCCGCACCTGTGCAGTCAAGGAACCCGCCATGAAGTTTACACTATCGGTCAAGTCCTTCCAAGTCCCCGCAACACCGCGGACTTCTGCTTGACCGCCAAGTTTACCATCTGCACCCACCTCACGGGCAACCCGCGTCACTTCCGATGCGAAGGAATTGAGCTGATCCACCATGATGTTAACGGTGTTCTTCAACTCCAGAATTTCGCCTTTGACATCAACAGTAATTTTCTTGGAAAGGTCGCCATTTGCCACTGCTGTTGTTACTTCGGCAATGTTGCGTAATTGTGCCGTCAAGTTCCCCGCCATCAAGTTGACGCTATCGGTCAAGTCCTTCCAAGTCCCCGCAACACCACTCACTTCTGCTTGTACGCCCAGTTTGCCTTCGGTTCCCACCCCACGGGCAACCCGTGTGACTTCTGATGCAAAGGAATTGAGCTGATCCACCATTGTGTTAATGGTGTTTTTCAACTCCAAAATTTCACCGTTGACATTAACAGTAATTTTCTTAGAAAGGTCGCCGTTTGCCACTGCTGTCGTCACTTCAGCAATGTTCCGCACCTGCGCCGTCAAATTCCCCGCCATCAAGTTGACGTTGTCGGTCAAATCCTTCCAAGTTCCTGCAACACCCCGAACTTCCGCTTGTACACCCAGTTTGCCATCGGTTCCCACCTCTCGGGCGACTCGTGTCACCTCAGATGCAAACGAGTTCAACTGCCCCACCATCGTATTGACCATTTGGGCAGTTTGCAGAAATTCCCCTTTCAGGGGTCTACCTTCAATTTCTGGGGCGATCGTTTGAGATAAGTCACCATTTGCCACAGCCCGGATCACACGCGCTGTTTCCGCTGTCGGCTGGACTAAATCTGTCACTAGGGTGTTGACAGAATCAACACATTCTGACCAAGATCCTTGAACTTTTCCTAGAGAGGCACGTTCGCTGATTTTGCCGTCTTTCCCAACAACATTACTAATTCGCTGTAGCTCTTCTGTCAGCCGCTCATTTTGTTCAATAATATCGTTGAGCGTATCAGAGATTTTTCCTGCCATGCCTGTTTGATCTAAGGGCATACGGGCAGAAAAGTCTCCTTTCTTGACGGCTGCCAGCGTTTTCAATAGCTGTCTTAAATCCAGATTATCGGTTTCTCTCGTTAACTGTTCAGTGGGCATGGCGGCGGGGCTTTAAAATCTATATTAATTATTATCAATTAATTATCTCTGCTACTGCTTGCTATCAGTTCCAATTGCGTTGTTTGACACAAAAGATACACCAATATATTCCGCAAGAAGAAACTTTGCAATTCCACAGCTAGCTGTACAAGAGATGTCGTATAAACTATAACGAATTTAAAACACCTTGATAAAGATAGATTATGGAAATCTATCCTAGGGATGAAAAGTCTTTTTTTGAGAATACTCCCTAATTTGTCAGTTCCACTGAGGCGATCGCATACGTAATTACATGAGTGATTATTATGTAGTCGATGTGACAAGACTTATTATTTTACAAGCAAATCGGGGTGTTGAAGCTCATAACTTTGGATTTTGGGATGCTCAAATTTGGGCAACGGCAAAGCTTAACCAAATTTCAGAGGTTTACAGTGAGGGTTTTAATTCGGGTGCAAAATATAGAGGGTGTACGGTTTACTAATCCTCTTGCAAATGAGCGCCCATAGACTGGAAGTCTATGGCTATACAGACAAAGCTCCGAAGTTCCCTACGGCGGGAGACCCGCCTGCAGGACTTCTCTCTGCCTACGCAGGCTAAAGCAAAACCTACTTCTTGAGTTTAGTCACAAGCCAAGCTAAAGCGCCAAAAAACAAAGTAGCCAAAATACTCAATAATAAGGATGCGTAAAAGGGATGGGGCGGGTTGTTAGGAGATATGGCACTTAGGGGTTGGTTGATTTTGTCAATATGTTCTGTGACAACGCCAGAGACGATCGCACCTGCACCTAACCCGACACCGACGATTTGGATAGTGTTTTCTAAAGAGCGATCGCGTTCGGCTTGTTCTATTTCTACTAACCCAAGTTGCGGGTTATCTGAGTTCGAGCGCTTCGCAGTCTGAGATTAATGCGATCGCCAATGCCAATTTAGCGGTTGCGCAGAGCGCAACCGTCACTCAGAGTTAGTTCCAATGAAGAG
>JAHHIB010000164.1 GCA_019359075.1 Kalymmatonema hyalinum WJT4-NPBG1 | reverse complement strand
GCTTTTACTCTCCGACAAGCATTTTTATAAAAAGTTAGATTTAATACTTGAACTCCAGTTAAGACTCTTCATTGGAACTAACTCTGAGTGACGGTTGCGCTCTGCGCAACCGCTAAATTGGCATTGGTGATCGCATTAATCTCAGACTGCGAAGCGCTCGAACTCAGATAACCCGCAACTTGGGTTATTACTCCACATTTCAGTTTAAAAGAATGGGCAAATTTATCGAAAAAATGAATATTGTTCCCGATAACTTATCCTTAAGGCTTGAAAGTCTGTTTCATACACCCGCAGGTTCTGCCGCTCATGCACTTCAAGAACTGGTTCGGGAAACAGTGGAATTAGTCGAGTTGCATATGCCACAAATAGATACATCACAGGTGCGGCGAAAGCTTGACTCTAAGCGTCAGGCGTGGAAACTCTTGACTTAGTAAATTTGTATTTGATAACCTGGAACGCCTGGTTAATATGTCCACAACTATCAATCGCGTCGAGCCAGATATGGTGAACTGTAGTAGAAACAGGTCTGGACGTCTGTGATGAATCATTACTCGTTAGCAAAACGATGTTTTGTGGAAGCTCTAGGTACACTTTGGTTGGTTCTAATGGGCGTGGGTACTGCGGTTATCTCTGGTGCAGTACCTTGGGTTGGAGTGACTGGGGTGGCGATCGCTTTTGGCTTAAGCTTGTTGAGTGCTGCGTATGCTTTTGGTCATATCAGCGGATGTCACATCAACCCTTCAGTCACAATTGGTTTTTGGGTAGCTAATCGGTTTCCTTTGCGGGACGTTTTGCCATATATCGGGGGTCAGGTTGTCGGCGCAATTTGGGGGTCTACTATCCTGTTTTTGATTTGCTTGGGCAAACCTGAGTTTACAACAGCAGCGAACTTTGGTTCTAATGGGGTTGGCATTCACTCCCCTGGTCAGTATAGCTGGTGGGCTTGTGCATTAGCCGAATTTGTCGTGACCTTTGGCTTTGTCCTGGTCATCTTGAGCGTCACATCTTCTCGCGCTCTTAAGCTTTTTGCACCCATCCCCATAGGCTTAGCGCTCACAGGAGCGCATCTTATCCTCATTCCCGTAACAAATGCAAGTGTCAATCCCGTGCGTTCGTTAGCTACCGCTATCTTCACTCGCAGTTGGGCGCTGGGTGAACTTTGGATTTTCATCGTGTTCCCAATTTTAGGTGGAGTTTTGGCGGGTATGGTCGCCAGATGGCTGCAAAAACCAGACCTCTAACTTAGGGTGTGTAGAGACGTACCCCTTCGGGTATCTCCTCCGGAGAGGCTGCGCCAACGCCAGTCGCCTGGGTCGGGAAACCCTCCCGCAGCGCTGGACTCACATGGTACGTCTCTACAAGGGTTTGGAATCACACGACATCTTTTTCATACATGGATTCAGCAACGCCGCAAGATTGTTACATTATCCGGTTCTATATCGCAATTATGCCGCATAAATGTATCAGTCATGACGACCAGCCAGAGATGCAACAACCGCAATCAGTTCTGCCGGCTCGATTGGCTTAGCAACATGCGTTTGATAGCCACAGCGCAAAGCACGAATTCGATCTTCAAAACGAGCAAAGGCGGTGACTGCTGCAGCCGGAATATTTCCTCCCATATCTGATGGAAGCCCTCGTAGTGTGCGGATAAAATCATACCCGTCTTTTCCGGGCATACCAATGTCACTGACTACCACATTAGGCTTATAGGTTTGTACAAGCTCAAGCGCCTCATCTGCTGAGGAAGCAGTAAGGACGTTAGCTCCGCACTCCTCAAGGACTCTCTTGACCAATTCTTGAGCATCGATTTCGTCATCGACTACAAGAACCTTCATATATTCAAGGTTCCTTTGGGCACATTGGGTTGTTGTGCGCTCATCATCAAAACTGTGTTCAACTGCTTGCTCATCACTATCGCTTTCTTTTAAAGCGAGCGGAAGCATCACTGTAAACGTCGCTCCTTGTCCCTCTCCAGGGCTTGTTGCTTGTACGCTTCCTCCATGAAGCTCAACGAGTTGCTTAACAATTGAAAGCCCTAACCCCAAACCGCCAAACTTTCGTGTTGTAGAAGAATCTGCTTGGCGAAAACGGTCGAAAACGTACGGCAAAAACTCAGACTTTATGCCTTGACCCGTATCGCTTACCATTAACTCAACCTGTGAGTTCACCTTTTCGAGTGACACCCGTACTCTTCCACCCTTAGGGGTAAATTTGATGGCATTAGAGAGGAGGTTCCACACGACTTGTTGGAGTCTCCCTGGGTCACCAGTTATGGAACTAGGAAGCACATCAAAAACTGTTTGAAGTCGTATGTCCTTCGCTTGCACTGTGGGAAGGAGAGATTCGATCGCCGCTTCAATCACTGAGCGAAGATTGACATTCTTAACGTTAAGTTGAATCTTCCCCGAAATGATGCGGCTCATGTCGAGAAGGTCTTCGATAATCTGTGCTTGCGCTCGAGAGTTTCTCTCAATCGTATCAAGCCCCTTCCTCAATTCCGCAGGACCAACTGTTTTCTTACGCAAAACCTGAGACCAACCAAGGATTGCGTTCAGCGGTGTCCTGAGCTCATGGGAAACGGTTGCTAAGAATTCATCCTTGAGACGCGCAATTCGCTCTGCTTCTGCACGAGCTGCTCGCTCGCTTTCCAAAAGCGCCTCACGTCGCTCCTCCAATTCCTTGCGCTCACGAATGTCTCGGAAGTTCACTGAAAGCCCGTCAGCAGAGGGGTAAGCATGCACTTCCACCCATTGATTCGAGAAAGGAGAGATCACCTCAAAGTGTACCGCTACCTGCTCACGCAGGGCTATATCATACTGCTCTTCGAACGGCGAGCCAACTACCATAGGGAATACTTCCCACAGGACTTTTCCGAGCAACTCTTCGCGTGTTTTGCCGAGGTAGTCCTCACATCGCCGATTCACATACGTAAACCGCCACTGTAGGTCAAGACCATAGAAGGCGTCAGTTACCCGTTCGAGAATGGTTGCCCGTTCCTGAGCCGCTTCAACTTCCATGCGGGAGCGAGCAGCTTCCTGGCGCAGCCGAGCTGTTTCCAAGGTTGCTTTTACACGAGCTAAGAGTTCTCGAGCGCTAAACGGTTTCACCAGGTAGTCATCGGCTCCCGCCTCAAGTCCTTCGACACGTGATTCTTCACCCGCACGAGCCGAAAGAAGCAGGACTGGAACAGAACGTGTACGCTCGTCAGCGCGAAGGTGGGCAAGAAGACCGAATCCGTCGAGCTTCGGCATCATGACATCGCTCAGCACTAGATCCGGCACCTGTTCGTGTACTGCAGCTAGGGCTGCTTCGCCGTCTGCCACGGCAACAACTTCATATTGTGTATTGAGAAGTTTTCGCACATACTGACGCATATCTGCGTTGTCGTCCGCCAGAAGTACCCGAGGTCGCGGTCCCTTTATTTCATGGATCTCCGATAATTCCACGTCATGCAGATCCTCCGGCAACCACCGCAGCGCTTCTTCAACAAATGCGTCGGCTCGAATGCTTGTCGGGGTAAATGTGCGTCCACTTGCGATCCGGTCGGCAGGGAGGTGGTGCTTGCCCCGAGGAATTGAGATAGTAAAAGTACTTCCTTGACCGTAAACGCTTTGTAATCGCAAACTACCACCGTGGAGTTTGGCGAGTTCCTGCACAAGGGCAAGACCAATCCCGGTGCCTTCATGTGTTCGACCTTGCGTTCCTTCAATGCGATGGAACCGCTTAAACACGTTGCCAAGCTCAGACTCAGGAATACCGGTGCCTGTGTCTTCGACTTGAAGCTCAATGTTGTCTCCAGCCATGCGTTGGCGAACCGTAATCTGACCTTTTTGCGTGAATTTGAAAGCGTTCGAGAGTAGGTTAAGGACAATTTTTTCCCACATGTCCTGGTCTACATAAACTGGCTCGCTCAACGGCGGACAATCAACCACCAATTGTAACCCTGCCTTCTCGATCGCTGACCGAAAGACACTTGCAAGATCTGTCGTGAGCGCCGCCAGATCCGTAGGCTCGTAGACGGCTTGCATCCGACCCGCTTCGATACGCGAGAAGTCAAGAAGCGTATTGACAAGTTTAAGTAGTCTCAGACTGTTGCGGTGAGCAACGCTAATGCGCTCTCGCTGAGGTGATGGTAGTTGCGGGTCGTAAAGCGCGTCTTCCAAGGGACCCACCATCAAGGTGAGTGGGGTGCGGAACTCGTGACTGACGTTGGAGAAGAAAACAGTTTTTGCCCGGTCAATTTCGGCAAGCATTTCAGCCCGCTGCCGTTCTTCTTCGTATGCCTGCGCATTACGCACAGCAATCGATACTTGAGCCGCAAGCAGTTCGTAGAAAGATCTGTAGCCTTCGTCGATCGCTCGGTTAGGACTGACTCCAGCAACCAGAACGCCAAGGGGTGCCGTTTGACTTGATGAAGCGATCGGCATCACAAGAGCAGCACGGGTAGGTTCATTCCAAGGTCCGCCGAGTAGCGAGCTATACTGCTCCACGCCCTCAACAAGAACAGTTTCACCTGTTGCTGCTTGTGCCAGCGACCATACATCTGTTCCTGGTGCTGTAATATCTACAGAAACTGGGCTAAGTATTTCTCCCTCTGGCACCTGTACTGAAGAGCGCAGTGTGAGAGTTTTCCCATCCGGCTCACGCAGGTAGATCAGCGCAAACGGCACATCAAGCGGGTGTTCTGCGATCGCCCCTGCGACATCGTGGCAGGTTGTCTCTACACTGCGCGTCTCGCCTGCTTTTGAGGCAAGATCCCGAAGTAGTCGTAACCGCCGCTCGCCCAGTATCTGCTGAGTCACCTCACTGCAAACGCAAAACATACCGACAATCTGCCCCGAATCGTCCTCAGCAGGAGCGTGAGAGAGGCTAAAGTAGGACTCCTCACGGTATCCTGCTCGCTCCAAGACAAGCATCTGTGCCGGAACCCAGTTCGCTACACCGGTTGCCATAACCTCGTCAATCATCGGACCAAGTGTCTCCCACGCCTCCGCTAGCGTAATTCTGATATCGGTGCCGAGAGCGGCGGGGTGCTTGTCGCCGATCACCTTGGAATAGGCGTCGTTGTAGAACTGAATGAGATTGGGACCCCAAATAAGGATCATTGGGTATCGTGATGCCAAAAGCGTTTTGACATTACTTTTAAGGCTTTGCGGCCACTCCTCCACACCACCAACTCTTGTACTTGCCCAGTCGAAAGCACGCATACGTGCCCTCATCTCACCTGATCCAGGAAAGGGGTTCGATTGATGCTCGTCCTTCATTAGTGCCCTTTCTCCTTCACATCACTGAATAGTCGTGCTTTTTGCTTATGGGAGTGCAGCAGCCATTCGCGCACGACTTCGCTTTTCAACTTGTACTTGCCTGATCGTACGAGTGAGGCGATAAATTCGTTGAGTTCAGGCGTCAGTGATACGTTGAGTGTAGTGCGTTGGCAAGTCACGTTGCGTTGTTCACCTTATTGTTGTGGCAAAAATTGCCCATAATTCCCAAATACCATTATGACACGAAATTTTAGGCACGTTAGAAGGGGTAGATAACGGGTATTTGTGCAGCGAAGGACGCCACACAATTTTCCCGTTTGATGCTTCGATTTATACCTATGGCGGTTTATATGATCAGCAAAATATTACATAACCGCTTCAATTTACTGAATTCACCCTTAGTTAAAAGTTTTTTGAACAATGAGCGAAGTAACTTGTGCTTGCATTATGGTTCACAAATCATAATTTAAGTCATAATTTATACATATTTCCTGCGATTCGTGTCTCGGATACGGCTAAACCACGTTGCTCGTCAGGCACTTTTTGATACAAAAATAGTCACTAAATGGGTAAAAGCACATCTTATAAGCTACGACTGTTTTTGGAATTATCTTGGCACGAGGTAGTAGCTTTGCCGCTTCTGTACATACTTAGTTACCTAATTTGAGGTGAAAAACATATGAACAAGAACGTAATGGTTGCTGCGATTCTAGTACTTGTGGGGATTGTTGGCATTTCCTCTAACACGTTTGCCAATCCCTCAGAAAACATGAATAAACGCAGAATTTCTCGAATTACTGAGAAAGATTGTAGCAATACTCCATATAAACCAGAGGCTTTCTATGGCTTTGCACAAACCGCCCCTACTAAGTCAGAAGCGTTGGAACTCCTGAAAAAAGCTGAAGAATGCTACGTGAAAAAAGGTGATCAAGCGGGAGCCGAGAAGGTTCAGAATCAAATCGCGCACATTGACACGATTAATTTTGCACAAAACAGACGAGAGTTGATAGATGTATGGAGGATGTCTGCAGAAGATTCGCGTCAGCAAGGAAAACCCGATGAAGCAGCTAAATATGAGGCATGGATAAGAGAGCTTGAGCAAGCTAAAGAGTAGACAGTTTATAAGGATGGCTGAAAACTCCACCCTTTTAAGCCGCAGATGAAAGCCTCCAGGAACTATCCTCGGCTTTGACCAAATGTTACCTGCTACTTACCCCCCTCTCAACGGATACGTTAAGAGTTTTCTGTCGGCTACGCTTTAGGACAGAAACTGCTCCTACAGCTCCTAAAAGCAGGAAACCCACTGTTGAACTTCTTTCAGGAATAGCTTGCACTCCAACCCCATCAATAAGTAGCCCTGAAATAACTGTTGGTTCACCGACATCCACAACCCCAATACCTAAAGTGTATTCTCCATTAGTTGGCAAGGTGTAGGAAAAAGTTTTCAATCCCGTTTCTTCAAAAAAGTTGGTATTGGAACCGTTAGCTAAAAATGTTGTGGTGGTATCAGCTAATCTGAAAAACAAGTTTTGAGAGTTATCGCTCAAGGTTGCGAAAGCAAAATCATTAAAATTTAAATTGGCATCATTGCCTACCGACTCATTGGTGAGGAAGTTCCAAGAAAATGATAGAGTTTGTCCTGCATTTGCTGTGAAGGTTTGCTTAATAGCAGAACCCTCAATTGCTTCTGCTAGAAAGTCATTTCCAAAGAACTGAGATACACCCAAAAATCCTTCTAAGGAATTTTCAGTAATGCCAGTGATGTAAGTGGCAGGAGATGCATTTCCTCCTCGAATTTCTTTTCCATTTACATCAACGCCAACGACTTCATTGAAAGCTGTTGATAAAAAAGCTTGAAAATTTCCTTCTACTGAGGGGCTGCCAAAAGCTGAGGTCTCTATTCTTGATTCACCTAATATTTGCCAGTTCTCTAACCCATTTTCAAACCCACCATTGATAATTGCAGCTTCAGCGGTAGTAGGTAAGGTAAAACTTACCAACATAGTAACAGCAGTCGAAAAAACTCTCTTCATCGGTAACTCCTTAGTTTTTACTTTAAATTTTTAATGCTGCTGTTTCCAAGAGTATTTATAGCGAAATTTTGTAAAAAATCTCCTTTCCATTTCTATATATCTTAAGTTGAATAACGGGGAGGTTAACAAAGCATTAATAAGTTTTTAAGGAATAGATAAGAAACAGTAAAGCTTAGAAAATAGGAATTTTGAAGTAGTTTAGAAATATATCTATTGGATGATGTGTAAGAAAAAGCTATACGGACATATTGAGAAATCAAATTGATATTTTTTAGTACAAAAAGGTGATAAACTATCCTTGACTCGACTAATGAATAGTTGTTTCTAATGCAAATTAATCTCTGAATATTATTTAATGAATTAGCTAATAAGAATCGAAAGATTGCCATCTTTGCTGCTATCCATCTTGAGGAGATGAATAGCAAAAAGGGTTTTTAGTGTCATAGTTCTAGTTATTTGTATTAAGAGGAAATTCAATGTCCAAATTTACACGTAGGCAGCTACTAGCTTTCTTTGGAGCGAGTGCTGGTGCAACGGTGCTAGCTCCTGCTTTCGGGGAAAAGCTTTTTGGGGGCAATAGGGCGATCGCTGCTGATCCGGTTACACCCCTGAAATTTACCCCAGTACGTCTGCCCCATCCTTTACCAATTTACACACAGCAAAAAAGCTACTTACCAACAGGAATTGAGCAGGGAAGCGTATTAGAACCCTCTGCTAATGCAAGCTTAAGTAGCTATAACGTCCTTGATGACGTTGTGGTACCGCCAGAATACGAACGGTATGTGATTGTACGTTGGGGCGATCGCGTCTACCCCAACCAGGAAGAATACTTTGGCTACAACAGCGATTACACAAGCTTTATTCCCGTCGATGGCAGAAACCCCAACGACGGCTACCTTTGGAACAATCACGAATACATTTCCTACCCATTCTCTACGACTGTACCCGGTTTCACAACTGATAGTGGTTTAGGAGAATTCCCCACATCTTACCCCCTAATTATTGGACGAAATTTACCTGAAGATAGAAAGAGTATCGAACTCTTGGGTGAATTCATGTACAACATAGGCGGTTCTGTGGTAAGGATTGCCCGCCCAGACCGCAGTGGACGCTTTGCTGTTGTGCGTGACCCCAAAAACCGACGCATCCACGGACTTTCCGGTTTAGGAATCAACAGCCAACGCAGTGATAATTATAAAAATGTCACCTCCTGGGGTTCCAGAAGCTACCAGAAAGGAGACGAAAATTATCTTATTGGTACTGGACCAGCTGCGAGCCAAGTCTTCAATCTCAGTTCTGACGGACTAGGTAACAAAATCATTGGCACAGGATTCAACTGTTCTGGCGGTACAACTCCTTGGGGAACCATCTTGACTGCTGAGGAGAACTTCCAAGCAAGTACAAGCTCTTTCGTTGGAGTTCAAGAAAATGTAAACCCCAACGGTACCCAAACAAGCTACATCGAAGGTACCACAGGGGCTGTGTTTGGTTTAGTTGGGGAAAAATACGGCTATATGGTGGAACTCGACCCAGCTGACCCGAGTTTCCGCCCCCGCAAACACACTGCTTTGGGTCGCTACCGTCACGAAAATATCGCTGTGCGTGCGGAATCTGGAAGACCATTAGTGGGCTACTTGGGTGATGACCGACGCGGGGGTCACACCTGGAAGTTCGTCAGTTCTGGTACAGTCACTTCTCCCACAGATAAAAACAACAGCCGCCTCTTTGAAGACGGCACTCTGTATGTCGCTCGTTACAATGCTGACGGTACGGGTGAATGGATTCCCCTAAACTTAAATACCCCCACCAATCCAATTCCACCATCCACTCTTGCCTCGGTGGAAGTTGCAGCATTAGGTCGGGCTTCTAATGGAGGTAATACCCGTTTCCCAAGACGCAGAGGTATTGCAGGACAAACTTCAGAAGGCGGGTCAATCACTGTCACAATAACGCAGGTGACTAATTCAACAACTGGGGCTGTGACTTCTTACGGTGAGGCTGAAGCTCTGCCTGCTTACCAAGGTAAGAAGCTATCAGATTTCTACACTAGTCAGGGTGCAGTGCTGGTTGATGCTTTTTTAGCTGCCAATCTAGCTGGAGCAACACCGACTGCTCGTCCCGAAGATATTGAAATCAACCCCAGAAATCCCAGAGAAGTCTTTATCGCTTACACAGACGGTGCGGCATCAGGAGATGGATATCCTGATTCTCGAATCTTTGTAGTTTCCAAATACAGTGCTGCTGTCAATGCCGCACAACCTTCAGGCGAACTTTTTAAGATTATCGAAGATAGCCAAGATAGCACAGGGACAACCTTCCGTTGGGAGCGATTTGCTAAAGGTGGAGAAGCAGCAGCAGAACCTGGAAGTGGCTTTGCTAACGTAGATAACTTGGCATTTGATAGCCAAGGTAATATTTGGGGCGTCACTGATATGTCCACTGAAGCCCACAATGGTTTTAACACAGGTGCTAACTCGGAACAATTACGGATAGATCATAGGGTAGTGGGTGCTAACACACCTAGTGCCGATGATTCTAATTTCAATGTCAGGACTTCTGACCTGATTGGAGTTTTTGGAAATAACTTCCTCTTCTTCATTCCTACCAGTGGTCCTGATGCTGGGGAAGTTATACCTTTTGCTTATGGACCAATGCGCTGCGAATTGACCGGACCCACTTTTGTTGGGGATACACTGATTATTTCTGTGCAGCACCCTGGTGAAGAAGTTCCATTTACCCCTCAGCTCACTCTCAGCCGAGAGATTGAGATGTTGAACTTGGATGGCACCTTGTTCACTCAACAACGCAGTGTACCGCGTGGCAGTAACTGGCCCAGTAATATTGAGGGCAATCCTGAGGGACCACCACGTTCAGCAGTGATTGGGATTCGACGCAAAGAGTCTAGCGGTCGGTTTGTCTAAATAATACAGCGCTTTTCATTTAGATAAACTACACATGGTAGGGGCACAGCATTGCTGTGCCCCTACTGCACTGACGTGTATTCTTAGTAAGCACATAGCGTGCGTACTAGGAACAATATGTAGTTCTACTTTTGAGAATTGGTATAAACAGTGGTTGCAGCAGTTCGACGAAACTTCACCTGCAAACCATCGCGAGGATGGGGTGTAGGTATCATAATCATATCCAGGTTTTGTTCAGGCAATAGTTCCCACTCATACTGCCGTATCAACAACGCTGCAAACAGCTTCATCTCTAGCTTGGCAAACTCCTTACCAAGACATTCTCGTACGCCACCACCAAAGGGTATGTGGCTAAAGGGTTTGGCTTTGTCCTCAGATCGTTCTGGGATAAAGCGTTGGGGGTCAAAGCGTTCTGGCTGAGTATATACACTGCTGTCTTTATGTGTCCTACCAACTTGGTAGAGGGCAGACCAACCTTGGGGAATTAAGTAACCATTAAACTCACACGGCTTCAGGACTTCCCGAAAGCCACCACCAACCGGGGGAATAACTCGCAAGACTTCCTTAAGGACTTGCTCCAAATAGGTCATTTGCTTCAAGTGTTCCAGCGTCAACGGTTCTTCAAACCCCAGTTGCTGTTGTTCTGCACGGGCATTTGCTAGAACTTCCGGATGCTGCGCTAACAGCAGACATAAAGAGGCAAGTGCTGATGTCAAAGTCTCATGACCTGCAAACAGTAACAGTAGCACTTGGTCTTTCAGCTCTTGCACACTTAAGCTATTCCCATCCTCATCACGCGCTTGCAACAGTAGTTCCAAGGCATCTTGACTGGAAGAAGGCTGCTGTTGACGCTTTAGCACTATCTCCTCAATACGCTTCAGAAGCTGCTGGCGACAACGCAGCGCTCGACCGAATTTCGTCCAAGGTAACGGTACAGGAATGGTAAATAGACCCTCACACCACTCCTCAAACAACTCTGCAAAATGGCTATCGGCAGCGGCATCCGTTCCTACAAGTAACTTGCAGGCAACATCAAAGGTATATTTTCTCAGTTCTGGATACCACTTCAACGTCTCTAGGCGCTCCCATTTGTGCAAATAGCTGCGGGTGATGTCCGCCATTGAGGAGACATACCCTGCCAGCGCCCTAGGTTGAAAGGCTTGCGATAGCAGTTTGCGTCGCTTTTGGTGTACATCACCTGTCTGTACCGATAGAGACGCTGGTCCTAGCAAAACCTTGGTGCTATAGGGCCAGCTAATAACCCAAGTTGCGGGTTATCTGAGTTCGAGCGCTTCGCAGTCTGAGATTAATGCGATCGCCAATGCCAATTTAGCGGTTGCGCAGAGCGCAACCGTCACTCAGAGTTAGTTCCAATGAAGAG
>JAHHIB010000163.1 GCA_019359075.1 Kalymmatonema hyalinum WJT4-NPBG1 | reverse complement strand
GCGCGGTGGAACCACTCTGACCCCATCCCGAACTCAGTTGTGAAACGCTGCTGTGGCGACGATAGTTGGCGGGTAGCTGCCTGTGACAATAGCTCGGTGCCAGGACTATTTTTAAAATAAAGCCTCTCTGATTAAATTCACAGGGGCTTTATTTGTATGGTTAGCTTTTTGACAGACAAACAGACAACCGGATTTTTAACTGAATTCCGCTAAATTTCCCATCCTTCCATAAAGTAACGTGAGTTCGACGAAACTAAAAAATAGCGGCAGGTAGTGCTGGTAAGCCTTTGGCATAAATATTGACGGATGGCTTTTGCGGCAGATAAGTATAAGCAATTAAACGAACCATCAGGTTTGGTAGTACCTGTAGGGTCTAGAACATCTGACTTTTCCCGTTAAGTCTCAAAAAGCTTACTCACAAAGGACTCGGGATAAAACACAGCATATACGGTACAGTAATTGAAATCGGGTGCTAGAAGTGAGAAGCAATGCTGGAGTGGTGGGAGAAAAATTTTGCGCCCTGTGAGTTGGGGGATCGCCGATTGAATGAGCGTGCAATGTCAATTGGCTATGCTCTAAGTCAAGGATTCGGGAAAGCGCTATCAGAAATCTTCAGTGGAGCAACTGTACTCAAGAGAGCTTACGAGTTTTTGCCAACCCAAAGGTGGAATTTGCCAAAATAATAGAGCCGCACTGTCTTATGACGGCGGAAACGGTTGCAGAATACGATGTAGTGCTGTGTGTAGGAGACATTACTTTTCTTGATTATGGCAGCATTGTGGGTAAAAAAGAAGGTTACGGCCCGATTGGTAAGGGAGGTAACGGTTTAATATTACACAGCGCTGTCTTCTATAGAACCTGAAAAAGGTCAATCGATAGGTTTGTTGTGGCAAAAACTTTGGAACCCTTGGCCAAAACAGAAGCCGCCAAAAGATGAAACCCCGACACAGAAGAAAAAACGACAAGCAGCAGCCCGAAAAGCGGCACGAAACCGCCTTTTTGAACAGAAAGAATCTTACCGATGGGTAGAAGCACTCACCACTGTAGAAAAGCTTGTGAGTAAGCACACACGAGTGGTTCATGCTTTCGACCGAGAAGGTGATATCACAGAAGTTTTCCATAAAGTTCGTCAACTTCAGCACACAGGAGTTCTCGTTCGCGCGGCTCATAACCGCAGTTTAGATTCTGATAGCCAGCGTCTCTGGTCAAAACTGGAAGGACAACCTATCAGTTTGGAACAGGAAATCGAATTACCCCAGACGAGCAAGCGTTCTGCCCGCAAAGTAAAGCTTGCTGTACGATTTTGTCCTGTAAATCTCCGTACCCCCTATCGTTTTGACAACCGTGACCCTATACTCGTATATGCTGTTTATGCCACGGAAGTTGATTGTCCAGAAGGTGAAACCCCTTGAGATGTGGATGTTGCTAACCACGGAAGTTGTCGCAGATATCCAGATGGCTTCTAGAATTTTACGTTGGTATTCTTACCGTTGGCGAGTAGAAGAGTATCATAAAATTTTCACTTTCGGGGTGTCAGGTAGAAAGATACAGACTTGCTGCTGATGGTATGAAGACCTTAATTGGTTTCTTGAGCGTGATTGCTGTTGAGATGAGTGCAGTTAACTTATCTACACCGCACCCTGCCTTCAGCCCCCGCCATTGAGATTCTTAATCCCCTTCAGCTTCGGATTTTAAAAGCTAAATCTCCCACTCCCAAACTCCCCAAGGTGCTAACAGTTAGTTGGGCCGTGGAAGCTGTCGCTCGTCTTGGCGGCTATCTAGAACATCGAAGCAAAACACCAATTGGCATCCAGGTCTTGTGGCGCGGCTGGTTAAAATTGCACGACAAGAGTGAAGGTTGGCAGCTTGCTAGAGAGACTTAACGGGAAAAGTCAGCTAGAACATGACTTGACGAAATGCATAATTTTTATACTTTTATAAAATATTTTGCCTATTTTTTTGCAATTTTCATTTCTTCAAGCTTTCTTCAAGCTTTCTAAGTAAATTCACTGCTTTTATTTGTTAAACGAGATTTTACACTTTGATTAAGTAGCCTATAGCTGTATTTTAGCTGTATAGATTGAGTAGCTAAAATTACTTGATATTGGGGAAGACAGGGATTGCAATACCACAAATAAACCCAAAAACGCATTTGTGCGAAGGAATAAGATATGCAAAAATCCCTGGCTGATGTTCTTGAGCAATATATTGCTCAAGATGCGTATGTAATTTGGCAAACAGGACACATTTCTACCAGCTTTATTGCCAATTTCACTACAGCAATGGAAGCAAATCGTTATTACTATGACAATCCTCAATGGGCTAAAGGCTATTTTGAAGCGTGTCACCGAGACGAAGCATTCAAAGGATGCTGGCGCGCTGCAATGGGTAGTTGGAACGACAAAATTGTCGTTGATATAGGGTGCGGTCCTGGCAATTTATATGCGTCGTTGGGTGGTTCACCAAAACTACTCATTGGTGTAGATATTTCTCGCACGTCTCTTGAAATGGCGCGAACAATTGGCTACACACCCATCCTTGCAGATGCCCACAACTTACCATTTATCGATGGGTTTGCAGATATCGTTGCACTCAATGCAAGTCTACACCATTGTGACAATATGACTCAGGTTTTGGCAGAAGCAGCGCGTTTGGTTCGTCCTGGTGGACTGTTGATTACCGATCATGATCCACAACAGACTGCTTGGAATTGGAAAGGTTTGGGTATGCTTTTGTATAAGATACGGGTACCGATATATCGGTTAATGAGTGATGGTAAATTTATGTCACAAAAAGAACATGATGCCATGATTGCAAGCGAAACCCACCACAAACCCGGTGCTGGTGTTACGCCAGAACTTTATTACCAAACTTTGGAGCCTCTTGGCTTTACAGTGAAAGTATATCCTCACAACCACACACTTGGAGCGGAAGTATTACAAGGCATTTATGGTCAGTCAGAGATAAAGTATCGTGTCAGTCAATGGTTGTCTGGCATCAATCCTAATTCACCAGAAGCGGCATTATCTCTGATGTGTGTCGCCAGACGCAAAGCCTAAGGCTCAAAACTTGCATTCTGCCAAACCTAAATAACGCACACCTTCTGGGTTAACTTCAAAACGGCAAGGTAAAACTTCTAAACCAAGGTCGATGCCAGACCTTAACAGTCTACCATACGCAGGGTCAGCACTATCGCCAGGAGCAAACTCAGTGCAATCACCTCGATTTATAAAGTAAAGCATGACCGCACGACTTTGGGGTAAGAGTGCTGTCAACTCTCGCAAATGCTTTTGTCCTCGTGTTGTTTCTGTGTCTGGAAATAGTGCTAACTTACCCTGCACCCAAGTTGTATTTTTTACTTCGAGATATATATGACGACTATTTTCAGCCAAAATCAATTTACCACTTTTGAGGAACAAATCGCTAGATGGAATGTTGAAGTTTGTATGAGGAAATAAGAAGAAGTCCACCCGACTTGATTTATTTTCCCCGTAGGGTACCTCAGTGCGAATTTGGCTATATTCCAATTCTGGAAAAAGATATTTTTCTAAAGCTAATTTGATGATCCTATTGGGTAGATTAGTATTTATACCTACCCAACATGGCTCATTATCATGTACCTGGATCATTTCCCAGGTATAGAGAAGTTTGCGGTTAGGATTATCACTATAAGACAGCTGCACTGCACTACCAGGAGTACAAAGTCCTGTCATTGGTCCTGTGTTGGGGCAGTGCGCTGTTACAATTTCCCCAGAAGCAAGTTCAACATCGGCAAAAAATCGCTTGTAGCGTCTTAGCAGCACGCCAGGATACAGGGTTGGGTAGCGGTAAAGGTAGTCATTAGTCATTTAGTCATTTTTATGAACAATTTGAAATGAGTCAACTCAAGGCTGAAGTATGAAGTGTAAAGTATGAAGTATTTCCCCCTTCAACCTTTATCCTGACTTGCTCCTGCAAACAAATGCCATGAATAATGAATTTTACAATAAAGGATTGGAAAGAGCTAAGCAAAAAGACTATGCTGGAGCGATTGAGGAATTTACCCGTGCTTTGCAGCGAGCACCTTACTTTGCTGAAGCTTACTATCAACGGGGTTTAGCATATTATGATTTAGGAGAAATACTCAGTGCTGTTTCTGACTTCACAGAAGCGCTGAAGCTAGATCCCCAAAGTGTGGAAGCTTATTACTGTCGCGCCTTGGCACGAGTAGCGCTGAAAAATCTGCCAGGGGCGCTTGTAGATGTGGAACAGGTGATTCGTCTCAATGTAAATTATGCCGCTGCTTATAATTTACGGGGGACGGTGTGCCGTAAACAAGGGTATATTCAAGATGCGATCGCCAACTTTAAAAAAGCAGCAGAATTATATTTACAGCAAAAGGACACAGAGAACTGTCGCCAGTGTCTAGAAAAGATTAAACAGATCCAACCAAAGGAACAGCCTGCGGCAATTGTGCAAGCAAGTCCCACAATTGCGCCAATCAAATCTGAGAAAGAATATTTCGCGCAGTTACTGGAAAAAGCAGAAAAGGGAGACACCCGCGAGGCGATGGAGGATTTAAACTGGGCATTGCGGGTTGATCCACAAGATGCACAAGCGTACTGCTGTCGAGGGGTGGTGCGTTGCAAACAGGGAAATTATCGGGAGGCTATCTCAGACTTTAACCAAGCGCTGCGACTGAATTTTGATGATGCGATAGTTTACCGCAACCGAGGAAAAGCGCGTTCTCAAATAGGGGATCATCAAGGGGCGATCGCTGATTTCAACTCTGCACTCCAGATGCAACCCCAAGATGCAATGCTGTATGTTGCTAGAGGGAATGCCTATCGAGTCATGGGGAATTATCTTGGTGCAATTAACGACTATACCCAAGCACTGCAAATAAATCCCGATGATGCAACAGCTTACTACAATCGTGGCATTGCCTACACTTGCCTAGAAGAAATGGAACGCGCTGTTGAAGATTATCAGCGTGCTGCAAGTATCTTTTGTGAAAAAGAAGACTGGGGAAATTACCAAGAAGTCTTAGATAGCCTAAACAAAATCAACTCCCCTAGCTCTAACTCAGGAAACGCCAGGTATAAGTTACTACGACAGCGCCTGCTGAGACTGGTTGGAGGATATTGGGAAATAGCCCAAAGATTGATTGATCAGGCGAAGTACGACTATCCAGGAATGTCAGAGGAATGGTATTTGCAAAAAGTCATTGGTGATTGGGAACGCGATAGAGGATAGATAAGGTTTAGTGATGCCATGATTCCTATATCAACTGCAATATTCGCCACTATGCCGATAATGCCCCATTACCAGAATTTCAGGATGTGCGATGGGCAAAGCCCCGCATAAAGGCGATGGCACGGAGTGCCCGCTGAGTCCTCCGGACACGCTACGCGAACGCGATCGCAAAAGGAATGAATTATGAATGTAACCCTACAATTACCCCCAGTTCTTAAACTCACTGATGAGCAATTTGAACAACTCGCCGCTGCTAACCGAGATTTGCAACTCGAAGTTACTGCCAAAGGAGAACTAATTATCATGCCACCCACTGGCGGAGAGACAGGAAACCGTAATTTTGAAGTTTACATTGATTTGGGCATTTGGAACCGTCAAAATCTATTGGGAAAAGCTTTTGATTCCTCTACAGGTTTTCGGTTACCTAACGGTGCAACTCGTTCCCCTGATGCTTCTTGGGTAAAGATGGAACGGTGGGATGCTCTCACTGCGGCGCAAAAAAAGAAATTCTTGCCTTTATGTCCCGACTTTGCGGTAGAACTCGTTTCAGAAAGCGATGAGCTAGAAGATGTTCAGGAAAAAATGCAGGAGTATATTGCCAATGGGTTGCGTTTGGGCTGGTTGATTAATCCTAAAGATAAGCAAGTAGAAATTTATCGCCCTAACCAAGAAGTTGAAATTTTACAATCTCCTCGCACTCTTCAAGGTGAAGATGTTTTACCAGGATTTGTTTTAGATTTGCAGCCGATTTTTGAATAGAAGCAACCCCTTAGAACACCAATTCAGTCATCCACAGAAGAACCTCTCCCCCAACCCCTTCCCTATGAGGCTACGGTGTAGTGCAACAATCCCTTCCTGGCTTAACTCGCGATAGCGCTCAACTTCCTGCTGGGCACTCGTTAAACTACTCTTTACGAAATTAGTGGCAGTTTGACTATACTGAAGAGTTTGCTTTGCCTGATTGACTTGGGTAATTTTTTCTTCTTTTTGTAGTTCATAGGAATTCTTAAGAGCAGTTAGATTCTGCTGCGCCTGCTCAACTTGAGCCTGTTTTTCTAACTCTTGTGCTTGTTTTTGTTGTTGCTGAGTTGTCAAACCTATGACTAACTGTTTTTTCAAGACATTCAACTGCGACACTCGATTTAATTGCCCTTCTAATTTATCCTTTCCTTCACGCAATTCGCTATGAACTAGTTCCGAATCGAGTATCAACACAGGCTCTCCTGGTTTGACTGAGTCACCTTCTTTGACCGGAATTTTGGCAACAGTTCCGGCGACAAGAGTATCTAACTTAACTGTCTTACCTTTAGGCTCAAGTCTTCCCCTGGCACTGCCTGTTTCATCGACTTTAAACAGCATTGCCCAAGGTAAAGCGATAGACGTAAAAGCCAAGAGAAAATAGAGTAATCCCCTCGTCCAAACTTCAGGTAAGCTATCAACTAAATCCTGAGTGACTTCAGACCAATCATCTGTTGGCTGAACTGGAAATGAGATTTGAGAGTTTAAAATTTGGGGAGATTTTTCATTTTCTTGAATTTGAGTGTGAACCTTTCCATTCAACGTATTCGTCATGATTTCTCCTTACAAAATTTTGGATTTTCGCAGCAGGAAGTGGGGAGGAGGGGAAGTGCAGAAACTATATTCTCCCCCTACTCCCAATACGGTTCAGATAAGGCAAACCTAACCCCCCCCAACCCCCCTTCCCTACAAGGGAAGGGGGGAGTATTTCTCCCCTTTCCTTTTAGGAGAGGGGGTGGGGGAGAGTTTAACCGAACCGTATTGCCCCTGCCTCCCCTGCTCTCCCTTGTCCTGTTTACGCCGCCATATTCAACTGCTGCTGTTGATTGAGATAAAAATAATGCCCCCGCTTTGCCATTAACGCTTCGTGAGTTCCACTCTCAATCAACACGCCTTTGTCTAAAACCAAAATCAAATCTGCATTCCGCACAGTTGAGAGGCGATGAGCAATAACCAAGGCGGTTCGTCCCTTAAGGATTGTGTTCAAATTCCTTTGAATAATCCGTTCTGACTCTGTATCCAAATGAGAAGTCGCTTCGTCAAAAATTAATAACCGGGGATTCCCTAATAATGCTCTGGCGATCGCAATCCTTTGGCGTTGTCCACCAGACAACAAACCCCCACCTTCACCAATCTGAGTTTCATAACCCATCGGTAACTTTTTAATAAACTCATCAGCACCCGCTAACTGCGCCGCCTCCATAACCTCTTCCAAAGTTGCCCCTGGATGTCCTAAACTGATATTTTCTCGAATCGTGCTACCAAACAAAAAGGTGTCTTGGTCAACGACTCCAACTTGCTGACGTAAGGAACGCAAGGAAATACTGGTAATATCCAGTCCATCAATGAACAGGTTACCATCTGTTGGAGGGTACAACCCTAAAACCAACTTGGAAATCGTCGTTTTTCCTGAACCACTGCGTCCCACCAACGCCACCATTTGTCCTGGTTGTATTTCAAAACTGAGATTTTCTAGAATATTGACATCGCTTTCTTTGTGATACCGAAATGTCACTTTCTCAAAGCGAATGTGTCCCTGAAGTTCTGGTAATAATTGCCGCACTTGATGCTGCAAATCCTCTTCAGGTTCCGCATCCAACACATCATTAATACGTTCGGTCGCAATCACCACTTCCTGCAATTGATTCCACAACACCGTTAATCGTTGAAAGGGCGAAATAATATTTCCCACCAGCATATTAAAGGCAACCAATTGCCCAATTGTTAATTCGTTTTGAATCACCAAAGATGCTCCAAACCACAGCAAAGCGGTACTAGCCACTGCTTGAATGGTGTTGCTAAATATTTGCAAACCATTGCTGATAACTTGGGCAGAAAAGTTAGTTTTTACCTCCTTTTGTAATAACTCCTCCCAATGCCAACGAACTGTTTGTTCTACCGCCGTGGATTTTACTGTCCGCACACCAGTTAGGGCTTCAATCAGGTAACTACTTTCATTAGCAACAGCATGAAATATTTCCCTGGAAACTCTTTGTAAAAAAGGTGTCGCAATCAACGCCAGCAAGAAAAAAGGCGGTACAATTACCAGCGCCAGCAACGCCATTTTCCAGCTGTACCAAAACATCAATCCTAGATAGATAAAAACTGTAAGTACATCCAGCAGGATAGATAAAGCATCACCAGAGAGGAAGCGTTGGATTTTGCGGTTTTCCTGCACGCGAGAGATAATATCCCCAACATAGCGGGACTCAAAGAAACTCATGGGAAGTCGCAAGGTGTGGCGAATAAACCCCACAATTAATGCCAAATCCAACTTATTTGCTGTGTGAAATAGCAGATATTGCCGCAAACCGACGATCGCCACACGAAACAGGCTAAAGATCAGCAACCCCAACCCCACCGCTGTTAAGGTGAGTTCCGAACGCTGCACCACCACTCGGTCTAAAATTAACTGGGTGAATAAGGGGGTGACGAGTCCAAATATCTGGATAAATATAGAAGCGACAACCACTTCTAGCATGACAACAGAGTGGGGCTTGATCAACTCAAAGAATTGCCAAAAGGGAGTTGTGGTTTCTTTGGCATTCTTCAATAGGACCGTGGGTTGCACCAGCAGCGTGTAGCCAGTCCATTTTGCTTTAAATTCCGCGTGGGTAAGGGTGCGTTGACCAATCGCGGGGTCTGCTACTATGACATTTCTCTTGTTGATTTCATAGAGAACGATGTAGTGCTTCCCTTCCCAGTGGACAATAGCAGGTAATTTCTGCTTCGCCAACTGGTCAAGACTGGCTTTTACAGGTCTGGTGCTAAAGCCAATAGTTTCCGCAGCCGCCGATAATCCCCGCAACGATGCGCCACTGCGGTCAACGTTGGCAATATCGCGCAAGCGATTGATACTAAAGCGTTTCCCCCAATAGCGAGATACCATCACCAAACAAGCCGCACCACAGTCTGATGCACTTTGTTGGGCAAAAAACGGATAGCGCCGAATCATCCGTTGCCAGAAATGCCCAACGCGCTGCTGAGGATTGGGGAAGTAAGCTTTGTTTATCTTTTTCCCTTGCTCTAGTTTTACCGCAGATGTTGGCGAAACATCTGTCTTAGGATAGGTCTTTAAATCATTGACAAGTGTAATTTGAGAGTCATAAGCCCCCAAAAGTAAGGAATTGCGCTTTTGTGCTTCGTTCCACAAGTGTTCGCGAATCAGCCGATGTTTAGCCATCAGTGGCAATAACACCTCACTTGAGATGAAGCACACTTGTAAATTCAATGCAGCCCTAGCTTTGTAAGGCGGAAATTTAGCATCAGGAAATAAGGTGAATTCACCAAACGACGCACCTGCCTCTAGGGAGGCAATCAACTCCTCCGCGTCATTCAATAGCCTCACCTTCCCAGCAACAACAATGTAGATGCCAGGTTCAACGTTAGTTCCTTGCCAGAACTTTCCTACTTTTGGATTGAGGATTTTAGCGTGTTTAAGGCAACGCTGAAATTCATCCTCAGAAAGAGAATGCCCTAAAGCATTGTTCAACTGTTGTAAAGAAAGCAACTGCGCGATTTGTGGATTGTGCGCCATAGATGTCTGAATCAGTCCCTAACTTGGCGAGATTAATAGGCAGTAATTCAGTGCTATCCGGCGGATTTGCCGAATTGAGGTCACGAATTAAGATTTTTGAACTCCTAGCCAAGTCATTCTTATTCGTGTCTTGATCGGCGTTTTTGGATTTTGGTTTGGTAGATAACCCCATCTGTTTGAGCAAGCGATGGATATGGCGATCGCTGATCTCAACTCCAAATTCTTTTGCCAAGTGTTTCCTCAGCCAGTTTGCAGTCCAACGTCCAAAAGAATAGCCATAATCACGCGGATTATGCGTCACGAGTTGCTGCAAACGCTCTAAATATTCCTCATTCACAGCCATTGGACGACCAATGGGACAATCCTGCCATTGGTGCGCCATCCCAGTACGGGCTATGTGCATCCAATGTCGTGCTGTGGCTGGTGAGCACCCCAAGGTTCGACAAATTTCGGTTTGCGATTTCCCCTCATCTGCCAGCAACATAATTTGGATACGCTGGCGGTATGACTCAGGTAAATCCTCATGTAAATTTTTTTGCAGAAGTTTGCGTTGAAACAATGTCAAAAACTTACCATGAGGAATTTTCGAGTTATTGGTATCAAATTTCTCTTGGTAGTGTGACATATCTGTAAAATCTAACTCTTTGATGTGAAAAAATCTGTCTTTAGGAACACACGTAATTTTGCTAACGCCTGTATAAAAAGTTTTACAAGCGCTTATGGCAACTTAACACTATTATATGCATTGAACAAAACTTCTATTTGATGAACTAACCCTAAAAATATGGAAAATTTATGTTCTGTTTTTTTTTATGTTTTTTTAATGAAACTTCTAAAGTGGACAGGTATTAACCAAAAAAAATAAACAACATTACTTGTATTTTATGCTGTTGTCATAGTGGCGTTGAATAAGAGATTATTTCTCGTCTTAAAAAATTAATATAGTCAACATAGCTTGCTTGAATGTGGAATTGCTTGCGATAACATTTGAGGACATCAAATTTGAGCTTACTGACGATGCTAACCTAAGTCACAAAGGAGTTTGGCAAAAACTAACTATACCAAAAGAGGTATTTTAGCTAGGAGGTGAACATTACGGACTTAACACCAACTTGCCAAGCAAAACCATCAGTTATTTATCATAATTTTAGTGAGATTACGAAAAGTAGGAAAAGTAGGAAAAGTAGGAAAAGTAGTTTTTGTATATCATTCTTGTGATTTCAAAAGTAAGAAAGGTGGGAAAAGTCAGTCTATATTATTGTTTTATGCTTTTGTGATAAATTTAAGTCAAAGATTGCCAAAAAAATATATTGCAGATTTATGGAAATTTTATTTGAATACTTTTATATAAAATATAGTATTATGAGTGAAAAGCAACGTAAAATATTGTTTTTATATTGCTAAGTATCTTTCGCTAATTACGCAGTATCAAGTAAAAAAACATAAGGTAAGAGATCGCTTCTCGTTTGAATAAAGTAATTATTTATCTAGGTGCACCCCTCATCATTGGTGTCAACTTAAGCTAAAACCCTTCTAAAATCTCGTTTCCAGGTTTCACCTGGAAAGGCAATTGAAGCGGCTCTGCCGCTCTTAAGGGAGGCAGAGCCTCCTAAGGCTGCATTCCCAGCCTGAAGCTAGGAACGAGGCAATCTCTTAAAGCTTGTTCCATACTGGTTTTCACCTTAAGTTGACACCTATGCCCCCTCATCTTTCAAGGGTAGGTGTTTAAAAATTAGGCACTAGAGAGGGTGATTTGGGAAACATTGAGTTGTGGAGTAAATGTGGGCCACGGTTCAGGAAAAAAACCACTATGTGGTAATGTCAAATGATTGAGA
>JAHHIB010000162.1 GCA_019359075.1 Kalymmatonema hyalinum WJT4-NPBG1 | reverse complement strand
CTTCGCATCTGTAGGTAGGAACTTGAACACTTGCCAATAACGTAGTACACGAGGTACTTAGTCGGGTCAACTACTGTCCTTGGACTTAGGCTAGAAGCCCAGCGTCTTTAGACCTGGGTTGTTGACTCTTATCAGCCGCTTTCTTGCCTGCAGTTTCGTTATGAGCAGCAGTGTGCTTACCTTTACTTTCTGCTTGACTAGCCATAGTGTCAACTCCGTTACTACATCAACATAGCGTATAGGTATCACTTTATAAAGCCACCACTGTAGTTTCCTCATTCTCAGGAGGCAATGTAGAGGCATTGCCTACATAGGTCGTATGGCAGAGGCTTCTTTTGGTTTTCCAAGCTAATAATTCTCTTAGAATCAAATGGGATTTCTTTGTCTCATAAATTACTTTACAAAATTTTGAACAAGTAAATAATTTTCTTTTTTAAGTAATAAATTCTATTAGTAACTAGACAAAGTCAGAAAAAATGTAGCAATCAATACATGAAAGCTTAGTCTTCATTAATTCCTTTAGCAGATGGTGAAGAGAAACAAAGGTAGCTAACTTGTTAAAAGACTAACCCGCAAGTAAGCTATGTCAACAAAGCGCATTTTGGTAATTGATGACGAGAAAAATTTGTGTACCATTATTAAAACTTGCTTGGAATACTTAGGGGGCTGGCAAGTGCTGACATCTACTGAAGCCAGCTATGGACTGTTATTGGCTTCTACTGAACTCCCCAATGCGATTTTGCTGGATATAATGATGCCGAATATGAGCGCACTAACGGTGCTGAGTGCGCTGCAAAGTCATCCGCTTACTCAAAAAATTCCAGTTATTTTGCTGACTGCTAAGGCGCAAATGCAAGATTTAAAACAATATGCACAGTTAAGCATTGCGGGAGTCATTGCCAAACCTTTTGCTCCGTTAAAACTAGCGATGCAAGTCGCAGAGGTATTGGGATGGGAAAGAATTGAAGAACCATCTGCCGCGCATTCTTAATCCATGCTTTGCATAGGCGCAGTCACCGGCAGCCAAAGTCTAGGCAACTGACGGAGAATCTTGGTTTTGGATGCCTATCAATCCACTCGTTGTAACTGTGCCACCCTTGGATCAATAATTTTTTGTCCCATACTGTCAAATTTAATCGCCAGCGAGATTTTATTTCCCGAACCAAAAATGTGAGTAATTTCTCCAACGCCAAAGATTTTGTGCAGAACTTTTTCGCCGACTTGCCAATGTGCATTCCCTTGCTTTGCTTGGGTGACACGCTGGGATGAACTCCCACCAGCACCTTTGGTATAAGCAACGCTTCTATGCCGAGTCATTAATAATTCTTCGGGTAATTCGTCGAGAAATTGCGATCGCATGGCTGGTTCCCGAGAACCATAAAGGCGGCGTTCACGGGCATGGCTTATGTACAACCGTTCTTGGGCGCGAGTAATCCCCACGTAGCACAGGCGGCGTTCTTCTTCCAGAGACGCTGGATCGTTCATGGAACGGTAGTTGGGAAATAGTCCCTGTTCCATCCCTACCAAAAACACAACAGGAAACTCCAGCCCCTTGGAAGCGTGTAAGGTTAACAGTGAAACTGCTGTTTCTCCTTCTTTTAAATTATCCAAATCGGAACTGAGGGCGGTACTGCTAAGGAAGGCTTGCAGGGTGACATCCTCGCTTTCTTCTTCAAATTGCAGCACCGCGTTAAATAATTCTTGGACGTTTTGCACCCTGTCTTCTGCTTCTTCCGTTCCCTGTGTTTGCAAGTCTTTAAGGTATCCAGAGTCTTCCAACACCCCTTGCACAAGTTCAGAAACTGGAACTGTCTCCATTTGTTCTTGCAAGTTACGAATCATCTGGGCAAAGTTATTGACAGCTTTCGCAGAACGTCCTGCTAATGTATTTACTGATGTTTCATCACTTATGATTTCCCACAGAGTTGTACCTAATTCTCTAGCGGCGTTATTTAGTGCCTCAATGGTAGCTTTACCAATACCGCGCCGGGGAGTATTTATGACTCGTGATAAACTCAGTGTATCAGCAGGGTTGGCGATCGCTCGCAAGTAAGCCAGGATATCTTTAATTTCTTTGCGATCGTAAAACTTTATCCCTCCCACAACTGTGTAGGGAATTCCCAATCGCACCAATAATTCTTCAAACGGTCGAGATTGGGCGTTGGTACGATAAAGTATGGCAAAACTTCCCCAGTTCAACTCAGGATGCTGGTTCTCTAAAGAGCGAATTTGATTGATGACAAAATCTGCTTCTGCAATTTCATCATCTGCTTTGTGAGAAAAAATCTCCTCACCTGCGCCTCTTGTTGCTTTGAGGATTTTGTCAATGCGTTGGGTGTTGTTTTCAATGAGATGGTTTGCCGCTTGCAGAATATTTTCGCAAGAACGGTAATTCTCCTCCAACTTCACCATTGTGCGGGTATCTTCGTCGGGTAAACCGTCGCCAAAATCATGCTGAAAGTCCAACAAAATGGTGAAGTCAGCCATTCTAAACGAATAAATTGATTGATCAGCATCACCAACCACCAAAACAGAACGGTCTGTCCAGTCCCATTCACTCTTTTTGGTTTCGCCATTTGTCGTCAACAGGCGGATGAGTTCGTATTGAGTGCGGTTAGTATCCTGATATTCATCTACCAGAATATGGCGAAACTTGTTGTGCCAATACCCCAAGACTTGCTCGTTTTGCTGAAACAATCTTACAGGAACGAGGATGAGATCATCAAAGTCCAAGGCGTTGTTTTCTGCAAGTCGGCTTTGATAGTGATTGTAAACTTCCGCAATCACCCTGCCACGATAATTCGGCTGTTCTCTTTCAAATTCTTTAGGTGATAAGCCTTGGTTTTTGACGTTACTGATGGCGTAGCGGACAGAACGGGGTTCAAACTTCTTATCATCGAGGTTAAGCTGTTTTGTAACGATTTCTTTCACAAGGCTTTGGGCGTCGGACTCGTCAAAAATGGAAAAATTCCGCGTCCACTGGCGTCCTTTTTCGTCTTGGTATTTTTCGATATCAAAGCGGAGAACGCGAGAAAGGAGACTGTGGAAAGTACCGCACCACATATCTTTGATAAAGGTTCTCCAGACTTTCGACTTCAGCTTGGTTTGGTCGTATTCTGGCAACAAATCAAACCGTTCATTGTATTCTGTCATTGCCAGGCGATCGGCAAATAACTTTTGAATACGTTCTTTCATCTCGCGTGCGGCTTTGTTGGTGAACGTCACCGCCAGGATATTTTCTGGATCGACGCGGTGTTGCAAAATAAGGTTAGCAATGCGATAAATCAGCGCTCGTGTTTTGCCGGAACCCGCACCAGCAACAACTAGTAAGGGACCGCAGTGATGTTCAACAGCACGGCGTTGACTGGGGTTGAGGTGACTGAGGAAGTCTGTGGTTGTTGTCATGGGCGTGAGGAGTGCGTAGAACTGAGCAGCAGGTATCGCCTAGCTATAAAGTGAGTAAAAAAAGGGTCGCTAATGCTTAGGCTACACCATCTTAGCGAAACTCACTCAATAAGTAGAAAAGCAAGACATGCAAGCGCGCGGCTTGCGAGACAATTTCTTTCGGTGATTCAATCTTTGATGTTATGCAACTCATGGCTGATTAGTTGCATTTCCTGATGTACAGTTTCTACCTCATTTTGAGTAAAATTTAGCTGTAATGTGGTCTTTTCTAATACATCTTTTTTAGACTGTAGTTCTAGCGAAACCTTTACCAGATTTGACTTTGTCTGTTCCAGTTCATCCTCTAGCTTTGTATAGTGGGTGACATCAACAAAAGTGAGGATCGCGCCAATCAGGCTACCACTCGGATCTGATATTGGTGTTATGTGGATGTCTAGATAAATTGTATTATGGTCGGTTGTCCACTTTACATTCTTCAAGCTTATCGGCTGGCGATTGCCTTCTGCTAACGCAGACGCTACGCGTGCCTCGCTCCGCGAGGAGCTTACGCTAAGGCGCAGCCTGTCCGCAGGACTTACGGCACTGAGCTTTGCCCAATCGCCTTGAGGACTGTTCTTTGCCCAATCGTACTTTAGCTGCCTGAGCAAAGCCGATGAATTTACAACTCGCCCTATCTCTAGATCTTGCAGTCCCGCACCTAAATCGTTGTTATTCAACCTAAACAAGGCATAAGCCTGATTGTTAGCTAGAATCAGGCGACCACTGCTATCCAGTGCGATCTGGGCAAATGGACTACCAACGAAGGCAGTTTGCCAGATGTGGTTTTGCATAGTCAGAAGGTCAACTGTTTTCTTGTTGCGAGTCTGGGGTCGGATCAGCAAGTGATCCTGCAAAGTGAGTTTCTGCCCTTTAGCAAAAATACGATGCTTTAGACTGACAGGGGTGAAGATTTGTTTATTGTTGGTCATGCTTTCTGAGTTGCCCAGGAAGAGAAAGCCGTTATCAGTCAAGGCAAAATGAAACCGAACCAGAACAGTTGCTTGAGTTTCAGGTTGGAAGTATATCAGGACGTTGCGGCACACAAGCAGGTCAATTTTGGACATGGGCGCATCAAGAGCCAAGTCATGGCGACCAAACAAGATTGTGCGCCGCAGCTTGGGGTGAAAAACATAGCGCTGCTCTATTTGCTCAAAGTATTTGGACAGTAGCCCACTCGGAATGTCTGCTACTTGCAGATTGCTATAACTAGCTCGCCGCGCCTGCTTGAGCGCATCTTCATCTAAATCCGTAGCGAAAATTTGCACTCGCTGCAAATATTGCTCAATGCCTAAGCTCTCAGCCAGCAACATAGCCAGTGTATAAACTTCCTGTCCAGAAGCACAACCAGCACTCCAAACTCGGATTTTTTCATGCGGCTGCTTGCGTGTGATGATTTGGGGAATAATTTGGTTAGCTAAATAATCCCAACAATCGTGATGGCGCGAAGCGCCCACCCCGGAGGGGCGATCGCGGAAAAAGCCAGAGTAGTTGATTAAGATCGTGTCAAGTAGCGAACTGCACTCTTGGGGATGCTCTTGTAGATATTGCAAGTAGTGAGCATAGTTCTCAATCTTTAACTTCTGCATCCGGTGTTGGGACCGACGCATCAAACTAGGACGCTTGTAAACAGTCAAATCGCAACCACAGTTTTGCTTGATGTAGTCCAATAAAGCTTCAAACTCTGGGTTGAAATTTGATCTACTCATGGTATAATATCGGGCTTTTAGTATTATTGCATGGTATTAGTCGCTCAATGCCAACTTCAGAGAAAGCTGTATTGTCAGCAAGAGCGAGTGAAAGGTTTGAAAACAAGGCAGTTTACGTGAGTGAGGCGCTGTTTTTCAAATAAAAGTTTAATAGTCTATTAATATTAATATTTTTATTCAACACTAACACCAATCACAGGAAAATTGACAGTAAAGGTTGCACCTTGCCCAACTCCAAAACTTTCGGCTTCGATGGTGCCGCCGTGGAGTTCTACTAGGTGAAGGGCGATCGCCAGTCCCAGCCCTAGTCCTTTAGTAGATCTTGAATTTTCTGCTTGACGAAAATGGTCAAAGACATAGGGCAGAAACTCGGCAGCTATTCCGCAGCCAGTGTCACTCACCTTGATCTGAGCCTGAGTTTCCGTAGTTTCCAGACGGATATCAATTATTCCTCCTTTAGGCGTAAACTTTATGGCGTTGGTCAGTAAATTCAAGACAATCTGCTGCAAACGGTCTGGATCGCCTTGAATTATTGTTGGTAAAGGCTCAAGCAGACTACTTAGCTGAATGTCTTTGGTTTGTAGGCTTTGATGCACTGTAGCGATCGCCATTGAAATCACCGATTGCAATTCGACAGGCTCGAGATTGAGACGCAGTTTGCCTGCGGTAATCCGCGAGATATCCAGCAAGTCGGAGATGAGTTTGGCTTGCAGAGTGGCATTGCGCTCAATCGTCTCCAGCGATTTCATTAGCATGGATTGATTGAGTGGACTGGTACGGAGTAATCGCGTCCAACCGAGAATGGCAACCAGGGGGGTATTCAGTTCGTGGGAAACGGTTGACAGCATCTCGTCCTTTCTACGGCTGGTAGTTCTTTCCTGGCGGAGTGCTTCAAGGCGCAGGTGCGCTATCTGGAGATGGGCTAAGACACGGGTCACAAGTTCGGTGGCAGAGAAGGGTTTGATCAGGTAGTCGTCCGCCCCCGCTTGGAGTCCTTCTACCACCGATTCTTCTCCTGCACGGGCAGACAGCAGGATGATGGGAACTTCTCTTGTGCATGGATCAGCCCGCAATGCTTTGAGCAACTCAAAACCGTCTAGCCCGGGCATCATCACATCACTCAGTATTAGATCCGGCACTCGCTCTTGTGCCGCTGCCAGCGCCGCTGCTCCATCCGCAACCGCTTCCACTTGCACGTGTTCGCTGAGTATCCGCGTCAGGTAATCTCGCATATCGGCGTTGTCATCAACCAGGAGAATACGGGTAGCAGAAGGGGAGTGAGGGAGTGAGGGAGTGAGGGAGTGAGGGAGTGAGGGAGTGAAAGACAATTTTCCTCCTTCCCTCCTTCCCTCCTTCTCTTCTTCGCTCCCTCCCTCCTCTTGGGGCAACCAACGCTCTGCCTCCTCAACATAAGGAGCAGCACCAAGTGCCGTTGATACTAGGGTGCGTGCTGCTTGGATACGGTCATTTGGCAGGTGAACTGTGCCCAAAGGAATAGTGACGGTGAAGCAAGTTCCCTGTCCTACGGTGCTGCTCACGTCTACGGTGCCACCATGCAGTCGAATCAGTTCATGCACCAGCGCTAGACCAATCCCAGACCCTTCATGAGTCCTTGCTTTTGCTCCTCGTACCTGGTAAAATCGCTCAAACAAATGGGGCAGTTCTTCAGGCGGAATCCCTGTGCCGGTATCTTGCACTTGTAGCGTCACATAATAGTCATCAGCAGGATGCAGCCTTATGGCAATTTCGCCTGCAAAGGTGAACTTAAAGGCGTTGGAGAGCAGGTTGAGGACAATTTTTTCCCACATCTCCCGGTCTACATAGACAGGTTCTGGCAACGGTGGACAATCGACAATCAGCCGCAGCCCTGCGCGCTCAATCGCGGAACGAAATACACTTGCTAGCTCAGTTGTCAACAGTGCTAAGTCTGTTGCCTCGTATACCGCTTCCATACGTCCGGCTTCAATGCGGGAGAAGTCGAGCAGGGTATTGACCAGTTTGAGCAGGCGTAAGCTGTTGCGATATGCCAGTTGCAGCCGTTCCCGGTGAGGGGGAGCAAGGGGATTGACGCGATCGCTCAAGGCATCTTGCAGGGGAGCCAGCAGGAGCGTCAGCGGGGTGCGGAACTCGTGGCTGACGTTGCTGAAGAAGATGGTCTTGGCGCGATCGAGTTCTGCCAAGGCTTCGGCGCGTTGGCGTTCTTCTTCGCGGGCGGCTTGTTCTTGAATCAGTTGAATCCGATTTTCTTCGGCTTGTTTGCGATTGGTAATGTCGTTGAAAACAATCGCAACCCGTCGGTTTTCCGGTTCGCCAACGGGGAAGGCATAAATGTCAAACCAGTGGTGCAACTGCCCAGCACTGTTCTCAAAGCGAGTGGGTTGACCCGTCAAAGCAACGTTGCCATAAGTTCCAAACCAATACGCTTCGTGGTCTGGAGCCAGTTCGCGCATCCGTTTACCCAGCGCGTTTACCATTCCTGTCTGTCGCTCAAAGGATGGACTGATTTCCACAAAGCGATAGTCAACCGGCTTCTCGTTCTCATCAAAAATCATTTCGATGACGCAAAAACCATCGTTGATCGACTCAAACAGCGATCGATATTTCACTTCCGATTCGCGCAGGGCATCTTCGGCGCGGGCGCGATCGAGGCTCGGGAAAACGCGGTTGGCGATTTCGCGGAAAAGCTCAATTTCGTCTTCGCGCCAATCGCGCGCCTTCGCGTCGTAAACGGTGAGATAATACCGCCACTCGCCGTCGCGGTGAAATGGCACCACAACCCATGAATGAATCTGCAAGGCTGCGTAAAGCGCCGCGTCAGTGCGCGGGTCTGTCTGCGTGTCGCTCACCACGAACATTTCACCGGCGCGGGACAAGCGTCCAAATTCCGGCGTGACATATTCTTCGAGGCGGTAGCTGTTGCCGACAATGGATAGAGTTCCGGTTTCCATCCAGCCGTGGCTTACCGTCACCTGCTCCAGCGTTTCGTCAACGTCGGTGAAAACGACCGAGACGACCTTCATATAAGCGCCTATTTTCGCGCCGACGTTTTGCATGATGTCGTCGATGCTGGCGGAGCTGGTGAACTCGTTGGTGAGGTCGGCGAGAAAAGCCGCGTTCGCTTCGCGGCGTTTGCGTTCAGTGACATCCTGAAATACGGTCGCAACCCGATTTCCCTCTTCGCCTACTTTGAAGGTGTAGGTGTCCACCCAAATCCCCGCCGGACTGGAAAACTGCTCCGTGCGTTCGCTCACTCCGGTGCGGGCTACGCGGCCGTAAAGCTCATACCAGTAAGCCTCGTAATTGCCAACCTCGCGCAGGCGTTTCCCTCGCCGGTCTCCGCCGCTCATGCGCATGGAGGTCGGGTTCGCATCCAGAAAAAGGACGTCCGTCGCCTCTCCGCGCTCGTCAAAAATCACCTCCAGCAGGTAGTAGCCTTCGTCAATGGAGTTGAAGAGCGTGCGGTATTTCGCTTCCGATTCGCGCAGCGCCGCATTCGCTCGGTGGCGCTCAAGAAATTCCCCCGCTGTCCAGGCAAGCATGTCCATCAGCCGCAGCTCGTGGTCGCTTGAACGATGCGGCTGGCGAAACTGAGTGCTGATCACGCCGATGGTCTCTCCCGATCGACCCGCCATCGGGGTAGACTGGCTGGCGCGAATTCCGTCGGCGTGGGAGGCAGCGCCAGCATCGGTGCCTTCCAAACCTGGGAAACCCACCGTGTCTTCGATGATCATGCGTTGCCGATAGACGCGCGCCACCTCGCACCCCGTCTTCAGTCCTTCGTAGCGAAAGAAGGAGATAAAGGGGCCGTCATCCGCATATCCCTGCCAGACAGCCATTTCCAGCCGCTTACCGTCACCGCTGAGGAGCTGCACGCAGCCACGATCGGTGCCAGTGAACTCACACGCCACTGTGAGCACATCCTGGAGCGCCGCCTTGACATCGTTTTGGTCTGCCAGCTTCGACTGCAACTCATAAAGCCGACGCATCCCCGCGAGGTCTGCCGCGATTCGTGCTTTGCTTTCGCGCAGGGCTTCTTCCGTCTGTTTGCGATCGGTGATGTCAATGATGAACTCGACACATTGAGATTCGAGACCGCTGCCCGAAAGCCGCGTAGGCGCGAAAAGTCCCCACCACCGCGAACCGTTTTTGCGGAAAAGCTGCTTTTCATACGGCGCGGTTTCTCCCTTTTCGGCGAGTTCTGCGGCGGCTCGCACGGTTACGTCCCTAAATTCCGGCGGTGTCAGCGTCTCCCAATGCACTGCGTTTTGAAGCTCGTCGCGGGTGTAACCGCTCATTCCTGTAAATGCCTCGTTCGCGTCTTGTATGCCGCCGTCAAGACTGAAGAAAAGCACGCCGACGGTTTCAGCCGAAAACGCCTTTTGCATTCGCGCTTCGGATTCGCGCAGGACTTCCTCGGCGCGGGCGCGTTCGAGACGCGGGAAAATGCAGTTCGAGAGTTCGCGGAAAAGCTCGATTTCGTCGTCGCGCCAATCGCGCGCCTGTGTGTCATAGACGGAGAGGATAAATTTCCATTCGTCGCCGCGATTAAACGGCACGTTGACGAACGCGCCGATGCGAAGCGGGGCGTATGATGCCGCATTGGTGCGCGGATCGGTCTGCGTGTCGCGGATGACCGTTATTTTTCCGGCGCGGCAGTCGCATTTCCATTCTTCGTTCAGAAAATGTTCGATGCGGTGCGTTCCCAAAACGCTCGGCAGGTTCGGTTTTGCCCAGCCGTAATTGACGTGCAGCCAGCCGCCCGCGTCGTCAATGTCGAGAAAGTTGACGGCGGCGAGATTCAGATACCGGGCGATTTTCGCGCCCGCCGCCTGCATAATTTCGTCAACGGTCGAGAGACGCGATAATTCATCGGTGATGTCGGCTAAGAAAGCTAGATTCGCTTCACGGCGTTTACGTTCGGTGATGTCTTGAAAAACGACCGCAATGCGGCTGTTGTCGTCACTGACTTTAACCACGTAGAAGCTATACCATTTGTCATCCGGCGCGGCATATCGCTCTAGTCGCTCACCTTCGCCGGTGCGGGCAACGCGACCAAAGATCTCATACCAGTAGGGTTCATAATTCGGGTTAATGTCGCGGAGCCGTCGTCCAGTGAAATCTTGCCCGACCATTTCGATCGCCGCTCGATTTGCATCTAGATATAAGATGTCGATCGGCAAATCGTTTTCGTCGAAAATCATGTCGCACAGAAAATATCCTTCGTCGATCGAACTGAACAGCGATCGATATTTTTCTTCCGATTCGCGCAGAGTCGCTGCGGCTTGTCGCTGCTCAATCAGGTCGGCAGCCTGCCGCGCTAGCACATCGAGCAGCCCCAACTCCCGTTCTAATGGCTGATAGGGTTCACGCCAATGATTGGAAATCATGCCGATCACACGACCACTACGCGAGATCAGGGGGGTAGACTGTACGGCTTTGATCCCCGAAAGGCGGTAAGCGTCGAGATCTTCGGTGCCCGCCATAAACTCGCAGGTTTCCACATCGGGGGCGATCACCCGTTTACCCGTGTCTAGAGCCACGCCGCACGTGCTGCCCGAATCAATCTGCACCCACTCCCAAAAGGCTGCCGATGCGGGGTCAAATCCCTTCCATGCCAGTAGCCGCAGCTCATTTCTTTCGGGGTAGAGCATTTGCATACTGCCCATATCCGATCGCATTAAGGCGATCGCCGCATCGAGAATCTGCTGATAAAGGGCGTTGATGTCTTCTTCCTGAATCCACTGACTGCTGATCTGCTCTAACTGTTTTGTATCAGCCAGATCTACCGCCAGTTGTTCCTCGCTTTCGCGTAATGCCTGCTCAATTTGGTGGCGGTGGGTCGAGTCATGCATCACTCCCGTCATGCGGGTTGCCTGTCCGTCGTTTGTTTCAATCACCCGCCCATAGCCGCTCATCCAGCGGATTTCTCCTGTATCGGCACGAACAATGCGAAAGTCTGCCTGGTAAATTCCGTTAGTGGCGATCGCATGCTCAAGCTGTTCGTTCACCAGTGGCAGGTCTTCGGGATGAATATATTGGGTGAATGAGGTGGCAGTTTCTTCGCCCTGCCTGGGTTCTAGCCCTAATAACCGATAGTGTTGCTCGTTCCAGATCACGCGATTGGCGGGAATATGCCAATCCCATGTTCCCAGTTCTGCGGCTTCCAGTGCCACCCGATGCCGCTCTTCTAGCGTTGCCAGTTGAGTATTTGCCAACCGTAATTCCTGAGTTTGCCGCTGGTCTAAGAGCAGGGCTGCGGCTGTAAACTCTGCCAGACTCGTCATCACCCGCAGGTCTTCGGAGTCAAAATGCCGCTGCTGATCGTGCGACAGAATCCAGATTGTGCCGAGGACATGGCGATCGGCAACCAGGGGTAATACCAACTCTTCAACGATCGGCGTGTTGGCGGCTTGAAAGTAGGTAAAATACCGTTCGGGATGGGAAAAAAGCACAGGTGTGCCGCGCTCCAAGCAGACTCCACAGGGGCTAAAGTTGCGGGGTGTGGTGCCGCCGACGTACTGTGCCAATGCGCCTGCTAATACATTCCAGCGAAAGATTTCTTCCCCATTGGGAGTTGTCTCTAGCAAGCTAACACCTGCGGTTCCTGCACAGCAGAAATCGAGTACTAACCCAAGTTGCTAGTTATTTGAGAAGGCGATCGCAAAGATAATAAAATCCCCTCCAGTAAGAAAAACGGAGGGGAATTATGTTAAATGAAACAATTGCTGTCTATGCTATCATTGACGACT
>JAHHIB010000007.1 GCA_019359075.1 Kalymmatonema hyalinum WJT4-NPBG1 | reverse complement strand
TAATTTTCTCCTCATACTCATCTTTGATTCCCCCTGTCAACCCCCACAACTACCCTCACCGCCACCATTCTTATCCTGCCTGTTTTACAGCAATGTTAAGAAAGATCCGGGTAATGCATAGCCTTACCAAGGGGAGGGGCGGTTTTGGCGTCAGACAAAACTGGGGTGGGGTAGAGCGAGAATTATAAGAGCAGGAAAAATCCATAATTTCAAAGTCATCTCATAGTGACTCAGATCGCAAAGCTATTTTTGGACTGGTGGTAGCGTTTTAAGTAATTAATTCCACCTACAGCGCCAGCACTGGCAGAAAATCTTTACATGACTTCCGGATCGCTTCCTTCCAACCCTTTTGTGGCTGCGGGAATGATTGAAGACCCTAAACTATTTGTGGGTCGTAAGGATGAATTGCGGGCGATCGCCTCTCGCATGAGTGGTGTACAGCCAACAAGTATTAATCTTGTTGGTGAAAAGCGCATTGGGAAATCTTCGTTACTGTATCACTTTTTCCAAACATGGGAGCAACGAGTCAGCGATCCCAACCGCTATGTAGTGATTTACCTGTCGCTTCAGAATGTGCAGTGTCATCGTGAAGAAAATTTTTATCTTCTCGTGGGGGTCTGGGGGAGCTATAAGACCCACGCCATAATTTTCAATTTGGCGTGGGATACATGGACTCCCCCAGGTTAATTTAAGGGGTTCGATGCCCCTTAAATTAACAATTAAAGGTTGCTTGGTAGTTAGTAAACCCAGTATAATACTGGAATGCTGACGCTTAATTACCGCTATCGTATCTATCCCGATACCGCTCAAGAACAGATACTCATTGAGTGGATGGACATCTGTCGTGGCGCTTACAACTATGCGCTTCGAGAGATAAAAGATTGGTGCGATAGTCGTAAGTGTTTGGTAGATAGATGCTCTCTTGAAAAAGAGTACATCCTCCCTCCTGATCTGAAGTTTCCCAACGAAATTCAACAGCTTAACAACCTACCCAAAGCTAAGAAGGAGTTTCCCAGATTGGGTGAAGTTCCTTCTCAGGTTCTCCAGCAGACTATTAAGCAGTTGCATATAGCGTGGAAATACTTTCAAGAGAGAGGATTTGGCAATCCTCGTTTCAAGAAATATGGGCAGTTCAAGTCGTTGCTGTTTCCTCAGTTCAAGGAAAACCCAGTAACGAACTTGCATATTAAGCTGCCCAAGATTGGAGCCATCCCTATCAACTTGTACCGACCCATTCCTACAGGATTTGTGGTCAAACAGGTGCGAATCTTGAGGAAAGCTGATAGATGGTATGCCTCTATCTCGCTGCAATGCGATGTCAGCGTTCCCGACCCAATTCCTCATGGTCACCCAATAGGGGTTGACGTAGGCTTGGAGAAATTCCTGGCAACCAGTGATGGTGTTCTCGTAAGACCACCGAAGTTTTTTAAAGAATTGCAAGGCAAGCTGAAATTGCTGCAACGCAGACTCTCTAGGAAAAAGAAGCGGTCGAAAAACTACGAGAAACAACAGATTAAGGTTGCTAGGCTTCACCACCAAATCGACAACACGAGGAAGGACTTTCATTACAAACAAGCCCACGCCCTTTGTGATGCTGGTGATATGGTCTTCATGGAAGACTTGGATTATCGAACCAGTGCTAAAGGGATGTTTGGGAAACATATGCTTGATGCTGCGTTTGGACAATTCAGGGGCATTGTTAAGTATGTGTGTTGGAAGCGTGGAAAGTTCTTCGCTGAAGTTGATGCGAGGGGGACTTCTCAGGAGTGTCCCGAATGTAGTGGTGAAGTCAAAAAAGACCTGAGTGTGAGAGTTCACGATTGTCCTCATTGTGGATACAAAACTGATAGGGACGTAGCAGCAGGTCAAAATATTAGAAACAGAGGAATTAAACTCATTAGTACCGTTGGGCAGACGGGAATCGAAAGCGCCTGTGCAGCCGATCTACCGGGGACTGATGAAAGTCAGTCTAGGCAAGTGGCGAAATCTCGCAAGAGAACAACCAGGAAACCGAAGAAGTGATTCAATGGATACGCCTACGCTGTAATCTATGATTCAGCGTAGGAGGATGTCACCAGGCGATCGCACGACAATTACTACATTTCCCGCGTGTGGCGAACAACCTAGCTTTAAGAGAAGACTACCCCCTCATAAAAAGCTTGGCTACAAAAATCTTAAAGAAAAATGCTGTCATTCAGGGATGCCTGTCCATGAAAACCATTTGTTTCTCGTGAACAGAAAAGCGGTGTTCTTTACACGTATTTTGTGCAAGTTAGGTTTTCATGTATACATTGTTAAAGACTGTATGCATATCGCAGTACACGTTTTGGAATTAAGCAGTTTAATTTTCATAACAAAAGCCCTTTTTAATTAGGGGCTTTTGTTGTTTGATTGCAAATATTTAAATGCTCATTCAGAAACGTCAATGTTGGATTTTTCTATTAATTTTTCACGTTCTTCTATAGAAAGTACGGTATGACTACCAAAGTAAATAAACTGTGAATTAGCAATCCAAACTGATCCCAACCTGCCATCTGGTACCGTATTATACCAGTACCAAACAGTTATCCACTCAAAAAATTCGCTCCACTCATATATTGGCGGTCTTGTTATAGCTTTTATCCACTCAAAAGCTTTGCTCCACCTGGAGTCTGGAGGTGGATTTTTTTGCGGTCTTGCCCATAAATTACCTTTCCCTACAACGAGGTCTCGTAGTACGGGTGGGTCATCATTGATTGAAAAGTTTATTCTTAAACGAGTTAAAAATGACTTTCTAAATAAAAGAACCTTGAGGTCTTTTGGAACAGGATAATTTGCATCAATCAATCTGCAACAAAAGCTTTTCACAAAATATTTAAATAAATTACGCTGACAAACTTCAAATTCGTCACCATATACGTCTTGGAAATCTATAAATCTCTTATTTAAAATCAAACTTTTATTGTCACGTATGTAACTTATAAAATTCTCATACGCTTTGTCAAAAGGCTGAGTAAATTGATTGTTACATTTATAGCAAAGAATCTTATCATACTTTACATATTTGGAATTAGGTCCTTGAATAGGAATCTTCTCTCCTGATTTTATAAGAAGTAGGGCATTATTCCCTTTATAGGGGCCAGGACCGTATAGAGTAACTAAATCACTTTTTTTAGTTCTATGTTCTGCGCTATTTGCAGGCAACCCACAAATCCAACACTTAGCCATTGGTTATAACCTATACTAAAAACCGAATATTTGTATTATGGCTGAAACTTGGCTGTAGTCACCACTGTGCGTTCGTTTGGTAAATAAGTTAGTCCAATATGTTGGACTAACTAATAATATTGAAATTTCTCAAACCTTTTGGGATTCAGTTTGGTGTACTAAACTGTATTTTGAATATTGTTATGCCCTAACTCACATCTTGCACCAAGAAAAATTGATAAAAATATGACACTCAGTACCAAGCCTGATACCAAGTTGCGTTCAAACATGTCATTCTGACCGGAGGGAAGAATCTCGCGAGATGCTTCACTACCGTTACGCTCAGCATGGCATGAACGCAAGCGATCGCGCGAAGCGCAGCGCAATCATGCGATCGCCCTCGCCCTACTTAATTTTTACCTTGCGAAATCCGCTCAATGATCTTAGTTGTTGAACGATTTTCAACAAACGGCAAAAATTCAATGACTCCGCCGTATTCTTCTACCACAGGTGTTTCTGGCAATGTTTCTTTCGTGTAGTCGCCGCCTTTGACGTAGATATCGGGGCGCAGCTGGCGAATGAGATGACTAGGGCTATCTTCTTCAAAAGCAATGAGATGATCAACACAACCGAGTGCGGCGAGAACTTGAATGCGATCTTCCAAAGGGTTTATCGGGCGAGTTGATCCTTTGAGACGGCGAATACTATTGTCGGAGTTAACACCAATAATCAGAATGTCCCCTAATGCTTTGGCGCGTTGGAGATAAGAAACGTGTCCTGCGTGGAGTATATCAAAACAGCCATTGGTGAAAACAATTTTACGTCTTGCGATGCGATAAGAGTTGACAAGGGTGAGGAGTTGGTTGGAGTTGGGGATGTGTTTGTTGGAAATGGGGGATGAGGGGGATGAGGGAGAAATTTCTTGTGCTACTTCCGTTGTCTTGTTTTGATCAATAATAAGAACATGGGGAAAGCTGTACTGAAGTTGTGCTAAAATGTACTTTACATTTTGTGTCACGATTCCATAACCATAATCGCAGACAATAACAGCATGGCACTGTGGAAAACAGTTCTTAAGTTGATTAATTAGAGCTTGTTCTGTGCAGGAATCGATCGCATCAGTGCTGCCAGAATCAATTTTCATCAATAATTCTGACCCTAGCATGATCCTTTGCCTGGTGAGTGTTTGCCTAGCTGTATGAGTCAGCAAATAGCTTGTTGTTATTCCGCTTTCTTCTAGGGTTTGCCGCAGTAAGTTACCCTCCCAGTCTTCACCAATAACCGAGAGGAATATAACCTGAGTGCCAAGACTTTTGAGATAGAAAGCAGTATCCGCTGCACCACCCGGAATTTGTTTGCGGTCATTTACCTTTACAATTGGTACAGGTGATTCAAGGCTGCTGAGGCTTTCCCCTTGCAAATAACAATCTAAGATCGCCTCGCCAATAACGATAACTTGAGGATGAGCCATGCCTTTTGCAACAAAAGCGCTTGATAGTTCACTCATTTCTAAATCTGGTTTCACCTGCTTACTCCATCCCAGTGTGATGATCCGTTATTCTCAGATACTTTATTTGCATCTGGACAAATGTTGCAAGTCTGCGGTGTATTCAAAACCAAAGGAAAAACTTTTAAGCCTTGCAAGGCACACCTCGTTGTAGAGACGTAGCGTGGTACGTCTCTACATCAATAGGTACATTATTTGAATTGAAAAGTTTCATACAACTGTTTTGGTGAAACTTCAGACGGAAAGCTGAACTCGTGATAAACCCTGCGACTGATGAAGCTGTGGCTCTTAACTTATCTGATTGGTAGAAGAGTTATTTTGAAGGAGTAAAAGCAATGCAACTGAAGCCGATAAATCAGCAGGTTGTTGCGTTAGTTGGGGCTTCGAGTGGAATTGGGCGTAATGCAGCTCTCCAGTTTGCCAGTCGAGGGGCAAAGGTGGTTGTCGTCGCTCGCAGCCAGCCTGGATTAGAGTCTTTAGTAGAGGAGATCCGGGGTTTGGGTGGCGAAGCAACTGCTGTCGTTGCTGATGTGACGGTGTTTGATCAAGTGAAGGCGATCGCCGACAAAGCCGTTGAGGTATACGGACGACTCGATACCTGGGTACACAACGCTGCTGTAGAACTCTACGCCGCCTTTGAGGTGACAACGCCGGAAGAATTTAAACGCATCGTTGATGTTAACTTGATGGGGCAGGTACACGGTGCGATGGCGGCACTACCCCATCTTAAGCGTGAAGGACGCGGAGCCTTGATTCATGTTTCTTCAATTGAGGCGAGGCGCAGTCTGCCGTTGCAAAGCGCCTATGCAGCGGCTAAGCACGGTATTGATGGCTTTTTAGAAGCTCTCCGAGTTGAGCTGATGCATGAGAAGCTGTCGATTAGCGTCACAAATGTCATGCCTGCCTCAATCAATACACCCCTGTTCAACAAAGCTCGTACTAAGTTGGGTGTTAAGCCGGTGGGAGTACCGCCACTTTACCAGCCTAGTCTTGTTGCTAAAGCGATTGTTGAAGCTGCGGAGAATCCAAAACGCGATGTGGTTGTTGGCGATGCTGGCAAGGCGATTCTTTTAGCTCAACGTATTTCACCGGGTCTGGTAGACGCTTATATGCGGGCTACAGCATTTAATGGACAGCGGACGAATGAGCCGAAGTCAGAAAACGCACCTGACAATCTCTTTGATCCAATCCCAGGTTACGACAAAATAGAGGGTGATTTTAGCGACCAAGCCCGGTCTTGGAGCTTATAAACTGCCTTGTGGCTGTACTCATTTCAGCAACGCGCATTTCCACTTTTGTAAAGACGGCCAGGTGCGCGTTCGCTGCTGTCTGTACTCAATTTACGACTTAAGCAATGTAGATAAATCCGTCTGTAGAGTTTTGTAACAACTGCAAGATAAGCATTACTTTAACTAAAGGAAGTTTCTAAAGCTGCTTAGTTGCAAGGTTTTCACCATCCAAAATGTCATGAACTATCAATTTACAAAAAAACAAGTTTATGTAAATGAACAAAAAATTTTCTATTTAGAAGGTGGAAAAGCATCAAATTCTGAACCGATATTGTTTCTACATGGATGGGGTGTAGGCATTCAGCCCTACCAAGAAGTGTTGAATGTTTTATGCAAACGTTATCAAGTTATAGCGCCGGAATTACCCGGCTTTAACAAATCAAGCGGCTCTAAATTAAATTGGGATTACAACGACTATGCTAAATGTATAATTGCTTTTATGCAGCGCCTTAACATTAAAAAAGCGCATTTCATTGGACATTCATTAGGAGGAGGAATCGCTGCTAATATAGCAGCCTTAATGCCGGATTTTGTAGAAAGCCTCATATTAGTGGACAGTACAGGAATACCCGTAAAGCCTTTACCACTGGTATTTTTGCATAGACCAATAGAAATGACGGCACAAGCACCGCAAATAAAGTTTCCGCAAATTCTTCAGATTTTTCAAGCATATTCTTACAATTTTTTATTCAGAACTTATAATACTATTCAGATTCTATTGATGTCATTAAAGAAAGACTTAAAACCAATTTTACCAAAAATAGAATCTCCCTGTCTGCTTATGTGGGGCGCAAATGACTTCACAACTCCGATAAGCGCTGCACAAGAATTTTCACAACTTATTAAAGGCTCTCAATTAATAATAGTGCCAGGTGCTTATCATGAATGGAGCATTTTCTTGGTAGATAAATTCACAAATTTTGTCTTTGATTTTATTGATGAAATTGCAGGCAGGAAATAGGGAGAAAAAAGCGCTCATGGAAAAATTGTTCTACATAAATTGGCAAGAGCTATTTGTTCCCAGCATTTCCATCGTTGAGCTGATTCTGCGCGGAACGCTTGTGTACCTGTCACTGTTTTCGGTTCTACGCCTTATGCCCAGCAGACAAGTAGGAACGCTAGGAATTGCTGATTTGCTTGTAGTTGTGTTGTTTGCTGAAGCCGCCCAAAATGCCATGGCAAGTAGTTATTCATCGATTACTGAAGGAGCAATTTTAGTAGGAACCGTTATTTTCTGGAGTTACTCCCTTAACTGGTTAGGCTATAAATATCCACGGTTTCAACGGTTTCTGAACCCTCCGCCACTACTACTTGTAAAAAAAGGTCGAATTATTGAACGCCATATGCAACGAGAACTGCTCACCAAGGATGAGTTGATGAGTCAGTTGCGTCAGCAGGGTGTAGAGTGTATTGCTGATGTGAAAAGGGCATATATGGAAGCTGACGGGAGCATTAGTGTCATTCCTTATGACTCAAAAAGCCGTCCTGAACCTAGAGAAAAAGCGGGGTAAAGCTTCTTGTTGAGCCTTTGAGTCAAAGTGTTTTTGTTTGCAAGCTATTACAGCTAAATAACCACTTGTTCTTTATAAATCTGATGTTCTCTTTTCACAAAGACTTCAGATAATGCCTGATAAGCCTCTGTCCAAGCTGTCATTACTTCTTCAGTAGCTGTTTGCCCCAATACATCCTTCATTGCTTGCAATAGGCTCTCTCCTACAATAGAATATTCTTCTGTTGAACCCTCCCCGACCTGAAGGTGCGGGGATTCACGCCACATCCTCAACTAACTTTTTGCCCAATTCGGCTATCTGGTCAGCGATTAGTGGCTCATTGGAGACTCGCTCTGAGGGAGAACCAGGCTTCCTGTTTTCGGACTTGCCTACTTGCTTGCGAGTTAAATAACGTTGGTGCGCCTCCAACAGGATTGGTTCCAACCCCAAATACTCGGCTTGAGCATCTTGCAGCACCAACTTGTCCTGATTGATTGACCTACTCAAAAAAGCGCTAAATAAGTCCCGGTGATGCTCTGGGATGCCAGTGACATCTCGGTGAACTCGTTGGGACAGTGTTTTCTTGATGCGACTACCGTCCAAGTGAGTTTGACTTAGCGCGGTCGATGAAGTAGAAAACTTTGTGAACGAACCTCCGGCTCTCTCAGCCCTGAGCTTCAATTCTGATTGTACAAAACCTGGAGATTTAGCAGAGATGGCTTTTCCATAGCGTTTCTGCCATCCCTTCACTGAAATGTTTTCAGTTTTGATATGCTTGCCATGCCTCAGAATCTCGTTAATGACATGACGATTCTGAGTCTTGGCATAAGCAGTTTTTCTGCGTTCTAATTCACGCTTCTTAGCAATTACTTTGAGGTAGTTGCTAGATTTCTTCCATTGAGCCTTACCTTTTTTGACCTTACCTTTCTTGACAACAGTCTTACGTCCCTTCCTTGCCTTGAAGTTTGGTTCAAAGTTGTCTGGGTTATTGGCACGTTGAGAGCGCTGCATTTTTCTTTGTAGTGCCGCTATCTCTTTTTGAAAAGTGGGGACATTTTCAGCAAAGGGTAGCAAGTCAGCATGATTATCACCAACAAAGGCAATATTAGAAACATTAAGGTCTAGACCAACAACACCGCTAGAAACATAGTTCTGGGGTTTTTGGTAAGGTAAACCTTCGTTGACAAGCTGTGCATACCAACGACGTTTACCATTCAAAATGCGCCACAACAAGCGAACATACTTAACTGGGGATTCAAGCCCATGCTGAATGACTGGGTTAACTAAATCGATAATTGGTTTCAATATGAGTTTGCCCCATACCAAGCAATCGTCTTTCCATCTAATACCAGTTTTGTTCGATTTACCTTCCATTGAACGAAAGCGACTTGGCACTTTGTAGCGCACATCCGACGCCATACCTAACAGAACTCTTTCGCTTGCCTTAAATGCTCGTGTAGCAAGTTTTTGTTGAGCCGTAGAGTCTATTTTTTCAGCTATCCACTTGGCATTCTTGCTAGTTATGCTGGCGAAAGCGTGCAAATCATATTCAGAGTATCTGTATTGTTCACGGACTTTCTTAAAAGCTTCAGTCCGTTCTTTCTTTTTAGTTCTAGGAATTTTTCTAGCAGCCTTATGTAGCTCGGAGTTGCGTACTAGCTCTAGCCGCTTCATTGCTTCATTTAAGCAGGCATTATATAGCTGTCTTCCCGCTTGAAAGCGAGAGAGTAACTCTGCTTCCTGCTTGCTGTTCACAATTAAAGGTATTTCTGTTATGAACGATGGAGTTCTACTCCGAGCCACTTGACATCACCCCCTGTTTCTTTGCTAGTCTTTGCTTAGTATATCCCGGCACTTCTGGAATGGCAACTGGAAAAGGTCAAAAAAGAGTTAGAAATTCACCAGTTTTCTACGACGAGATGAAAAAAGTTCATGAACTAATGTTTACTCCTACGGCATGGCAAAAATTACAGAATAAGGCTAAACAGCAAGGTGTTAGCGTAAGTGAAATGATTGAAATTTGGGCAAGAAGTTTTGACGCTGAATAAATGAGCGCGTGTCGCATTTCATCTCCGATATAAATAACGTTTGATTGTCAATTCATTTCATTTCTTGACAATCAAACTTCGGAGCTTTCATGCTCCCGCGTTATTTTAGGTAAATTTCTGCGGATGATATAGCGGTTCGGGAATTGAGTGCAATACAACCTTGGGTTGTGGGATGGGATTGGTGCCCGTCTTAAATTCAGGGCGGACAATCCTCTGCCCACCTCACAAAATATAGCAGAATTCAGAAACCGCAGCTAGGAACTCAGAAGTAAAAAGGGCTTTATGTCTGGCTTTTAGACAACAGCGTTGTACTTCATGCACGAACAAGGTGCTGTATGTATTTTATCTGAGTGAGAAGCGCTATCTTTGCAAGAACTACATCGGGTGTTAGCAGTAGCTTATGCACCACAAAAATAGAGTGCATTACTTTGTTAACGCACTCTACTTTAGATAAAAAGAAAGAAGGAACTAGGTATGAAACATGACAGCGAGCATTGGCAGAAACGCCAAGAGGAAACGATTCCAAGACTGTAATTGAACTTCTGGAATTGGTTCTGGCTGTCCTAACAATGCTTCTATCCTCTGTTCTAAACGTTCTACCCCACTGGAACCTAAAGCTGCACAAAAAATTTCTGAGGATACAGGTGAACTGCTGACTACCAATAAAAGAGATTCTGCAAGCAGCAGGGGATCTACTTGTGAAGCTGCGTGTGCGTCGGCTCGTAGTTCGCGCAAGACTAACAACTCTTGCCACAAAGCTTCTGTATAAGGCAACCACGCGGTGCAGGAACGCATCCAACCCAACCAAAAAAACCAGAATGTGTCTCGGTAATGGTAATGCCCTTGTTCATGGGCTAAGACAGTTTCCAATTGTTCTGGTGAAAGAGTTTGCAGCAGTCCCTGGCTAAGGACGAGTTCGGGTTGCCAAAAACCGATTTGACCCGCAAACAGCGCCTTTGTGTCCAAAAGCCGGGCTTGTTTTCCTGTAAGATTCACTAAGGGACAGTTGCGGGTAGATTTCACGGACTGCCATCCTCCCCATGCCAGTTTGACACACAAAAGGGCAAAAAATGCAAGAGAGCTTAATGCTAGTACATAGCTAAACCAACCTGTCTGCAACCCGCTCATTTTACCTTGGGGTCCCATGCATATAAGAGCGATCGCCGTCATGAAAATGAGCAACGGGGGAAAGAGAAATGAAAATAGCACTGTTTGCCATCGCTGACTCCAAGAGCCTTGGGGTGGTGTCCATTGGCATCTTGTCGAGTAAGCAATGAAGAAAGCAGCCACAATCATGATGAGATGCATTATTTTTCCTCCCTGGCTTGGCGTGCGGCTTGAATGCGTTTGGCGATCGCTTGTATTTGCTCGGAAGCAGTTTCATCGAGACTATCTGCAAAAGCAGCGATCACATCAGGATTACCCACCGCCAGAAATCGCTGCAACTGTTCGTGTGCTCTGATGACGTCTGCTTGCTGCTTTGTCACCAATGGTCGCCAATAGTATGCTCGCCCTTTTGTGTTACAGGCTAGCCAACCTTTTTCAGTAAGGCGACGCAGCACGGTGGTCACAGATGTATAAGCGAGTTCCCGGTTGGGGTCAGTGAGAATGCGATCGTGTACATCTTTAACTGTAACGGAACCCAGTTCCCAGATAATATTCAAAATTTCTGCTTCCAACGGACCTACGGACAGTTGTTTAGGGCGATAGTTAGGTAAAGGTGCCATATAGATTTGGAATTTAGGATTTTGGATTTTGGGTTGGGGATTGTTGGTTGTGAGTGGTTAGTTGTAAGTTGTCAAAAAGCACCACTAACTACTAACTAGTCACCATACCAGCAGAGATAGCCTCAGTTGAGTCGTGGAGGGAAAGATGAACGCAAAACACAGCCTGTAGACATCTAGTTCTTTTCTCAGATTACACCTTGAATAAGCCAACAGCGCCAAAACTCGCGATAGACAGCCTGCATCTGGACGTAAACGCTGCGTTATACTGCGGATTTGGTGGACAATTGAGCAGGAAGTTTTGCAATTTTGTTGAGGATTGCTGTGACGCCAGAGGAATTTCGCCGCATAGGTCATCAGTTAATCGACTGGATCGCTGAGTACCGCGCTCGAGTCGATGAATTTCCCGTCATGTCTCAAGTCGAGCCAGGCTCGATTCGCGCCCGCTTCAGCGCCACACCCCCGGAGGTTGGTGAATCTCTCGACGCCAACTTTATCGACGACCTCGAACGTATTATCTTACCAGGCATAACTCACTGGAACCATCCGAGCTTTTTCGCGTACTTCCCGTCAAATGCCAGCCTTAGCGCAGTTCTAGGCGACCTCTTAAGTACCGGTCTTGGCGCACAGGGGATGCTTTGGCAAACAAGCCCCGCCGCCACCGAACTTGAAGAAGTCGTTGTTGACTGGTTGCGGCAACTCGTCGGCTTAAGCGAGAATTTTGTCGGCGTGATTCACGATACTGCGTCTACTGCAAACCTGGTGGCGCTTTTGTGTGCCAGAGAGCGGATTACAAATTATGCTCAGACTCGAAGCGGTTTGCAAGCAGAACAAGCTCCGCTCACCGTGTACACCTCCAGCGAGTCTCACAGCTCGGTGGAGAAAGCTGCGTTGCTTGCAGGGTTCGGTCGGGTGAATGTGCGGGCAATTGAAACAGACGACGAACACGCGATGGATGCGATCGCGCTTGAGCGGGCTATCAATTTTGATATTGAGCGCGGATTGCGTCCCTGTGCTGTTGTTGTCACAATCGGCACAACCCCCACCACCGCCCTTGATCCCCTTGACAAGATAGCTAAGATTGCTAGAGCGCATGCCTTATGGTTGCATGTAGACGCTGCACTCGCTGGTGCGGCGATGATTTTACCAGAATGCCGTTCTATGTGGGCAGGTATCGAGTATGCTGACTCGCTCGTTTGGAACCCCCACAAGTGGCTGGGTGCGGCGTTCGACTGCTCGCTGTACTACGTGCGTGACCCCGAACACCTGATCCGCGTGATGTCTACGAACGCCAGTTACCTCCAGACGGCAGCTGACGGTCAAGTGAACAACTTCCGCGACTGGGGCATTCCGCTTGGGAGGAGGTTCCGCGCTTTGAAGCTGTGGCTGCTCATTCGTTCTTCTGGTGCCGAGGGGTTGCGCGATCGCTTGCGCCGCGACCTCAAGAACGCACAGTGGTTGCGCGAGCAGGTGGACGCTACCCCGAACTGGGAACGCGTCGCGCCTGTACCCTTGCAAACTGTGTGCGTGCGTCACGTCCCGCCTGGTATGACTCCTGACGAGGTAGACGCTCACACCCTTGATTGGGTTTCGCGGATAAATCGTTCTGGCAAGGCTTTCTTAACACCCGCAAAACTCAAGGGTCGCTGGATGGTGCGTGTATCTATTGGGGCTGAACTCACCGAACACGATCACGTCGAAGCGCTTTGGCTACTTATGCAGCGTGAAGCAGAGTGCCAGTAGATACGATGCTTGGTGACGCTAACTGGTTAAAATGTTATCTCGTGAGTATTAAATACTATTAAATTAGGTGAATCCAGCGCGTGAAGCTATTCGTTTACCACACTCCGGAATTGACTCCAACAGATAAAGTGCCAGATTGCGCGATCGCAGTCGATGTATTACGAGCTACTACAACAATGGCGACAGTCTTAGCAGCTGGCGGCGAAGCAGTCCAAGTCTTCAGTGATTTGGATAAACTCATGGAGGAGAGCGAAAAATGGTCTGCTGAAAAACGCCTGCGAGCTGGAGAACGCGGCGGTGCAAAAGTTTCTGGCTTTGAATTGGGGAATTCTCCTCTCGACTGTACAAAAGAACTCGTGCAAGGACGGCGTTTATTTATCAGTACCACGAATGGCACTCGTGCTTTACAAAGAATACAATACGCCAAAAATGTACTAGCTGGTGCTTTTGTCAACCGTGCGGCAGTCGTGCAATATCTGTTGCAAAAGCAACCAGAAACAGTTTGGATAGTCGGTTCAGGTTGGGAAGGAAGTTTTTCCTTAGAAGATACAGCTTGTGCAGGTGCGATCGCCCACAGTGTTGTCCAGCAAACCAACTTCCCACTCGACGACTTGGCTGGTAACGATGAAGTTATAGATGCGATCGCTCTTTACTCCCAATGGCAAGACAACTTATTGGGACTTTTCCATCTTGCCAGTCATGGCAAACGTCTACTGCGTCTGAACTGTGATGAAGACCTGAAATATTGTTCTCAAACTGATATTTTAGATGTCTTGCCCATACAGCAAGAACCAGGAGTGTTAAAAAATTACAATCAATAAATATTGATTAAACTGAGTGGGGCTCGTGACAGTCTCGCTCTCGTATGAACTACCCGCCCTTACTTCGTAGAAGGGCGGGTTTCTACATCCAGCCCAGTAAGAGTAGATTTTTGACGCTTCGCGCGTCGTAGTTGCTTCATACTTCCCGCAGTTTTGCGGGTGCGTGAAGTAGAGCTAGCGACATCGGCGTCTTCGAGGCTCGTTCCAAACCCCGGTAGAGTTCCTTTAGCCCAGTAAAGCATCACTTCTGCGGCAGCAACATCTCTGTCTTGTACATATCCACAGACACTGCACTCATGGACGCGCACATCCAGAGTCTTTTTGTGCTGGTGTCCGCATTTAGGACAGGTTTGACTTGGTTTTACTTTCTTGGTTGGAACTTCAATGAACACACCGCCAATCTGTTCTACTTTGTACTTGATAGTGCTTTTGAGCATCCCAAATCCAACGTCAAGTATTGACTTATTCAAGCCAGCCTTTTGTTTTTTACGTTTGCCAATATGCGCCTTACTGGTCATCTTGGTGACTTCTAGCTTTTCAGTTGCAACGAAGCTATTACCGCTTACAATCTCTGCTGCAACTTGATGTACCCAATCTTGTCGTTGGTTAGCAACTTTACGAGTTAGTTTGCCAACCTTCGTTTGGGCTTTCTTCCATCGTCTAGAAGCCTTAACTTTCTTCTTTCTGTTTGGTGCTTGTTTGCGTCTTTTCTCTTTAGACGCTTGTTTTATTCTGCGTTCGGCATTCCGTAGAAACTTAGGGGCGTCAATCTGTTGATGATTGGTTCCATCAGTCATAGACAAAGCTGACTTGCAACCCAAATCAATACCAATTGCACCAACTGGTAAAACATTACTGTTTAAGACCTGCTCCAAGACATCAATAGTAATAGATGCGTACCACTTCCCATTGCGATAAACAATTGTGCAAGTAGTTGGAGATCCCCAATACTTAGCCTTACCACGCATCTGAATGCGTCCAATCTTGGACAAAACAATATATCCGTTTTCGCCACTTGACTCAACAGAGTAGCCAGTTTTAGCTGGATACGTCCATCCCGAATAATGGCGAATTGATTTGTATTTTGGACGTTTGCCCAATCCCTTGAACCACCGTTCAAATGCAAAATCCACTCTTTTGAGAGTAGCTTGTAAGGCTTGAGAGTTAACCTCTTTGTACTCTGTCCAAACCTCTTTGAATGCTGGCAAACTATTCTGCTGCTCTATATAGCTAACAGAATGCTTGAACTTTTCGTATTGCGTAAATCTGTTGTATACAGCAGCGTTGAACAAGTCTTTATGAAGTTTCCGGTGATACCGCAAAGACTGTTCTATTTGTTTGGTTGGGTATAACCGAAAAGTCATTCGTCTTGTCGCCACTACTTGTTTTTACCTTCCTTACGTTAGTCTATATGTAATTACAAAAAGAGTAACAGAGATTCCGGAAATATGGTTAGAATTGCTAGAACAAATAAAATTATTGTGCGGTTGACAGACAAAGAAAAAGAAAGGCTAGAGAATTACGCGGTTGATCTTGGTGTGTCCATGTCTGAGGTCATTCAAGACTACATTAAGTCTCTCCCTGATACGAAGATTGGCAATTCTTCAACCATCCTCCGCCCTGTCAAACCTACGGTTTAATTCGGTTGAGGATGTCTTCATTATTGCCCGCTCCCTATACCTACCATTAGAGTACATTGAAGGTGGGGACTTCCGCAATATCGTTAACTTATCGCCGTAATTCCCCATCCGTCTATACGGTGGGGATGTAAGGCGGCACTGTGAATCCAAGCATGACGTAGGATTTGCCGTTAAACTCAAAGTCTGTGAGCAACTCCATACCAAGTTTTTGAGTATGCGCCCGTAATGAGCGCGGATTGTCCTTTGCCACAAAAGCAACGCCAGCATTGAATCGTGTTGCTATTTGAGCTAGAAGTGCTTGAAACAAACCTTGTAAGACACCAGTCCCACGGTAAGCAGTCGCAATACACACCGGACCATACAAAAAGGAATGATAATTGCTCAAAGGCTGCCCCTGAAATAAGGTTTCCTGATACAAGCTCATCATATGTTTGAGCAACGGAAACTGCACAGAGTATTCTTGAGTTGTTCCGCAAACATATCCAACCACTAACTTCTCCTGCACAGCGACAATGACTGCCAAGTCTTCGTTTATTGCTGCAAGCTGAGAATCGTCCATATCAATTGATACAAAGCCATTCTGCCGCGACTGATCAGACAAGTTGGAAAAGAGATTCTTTCTATGCAGAACGAGAATGTCAGGATAATCAGCTGCTGATGCCCGTCTGAAAATGATGTCCGTCATGGTTATTGAGGTTAAGCTTACACGCTATCAAGCGAAAATGCGATTGAAGGGGCTCAAATACTTAAGTTTTCTTGCCGCACATTGCTAACCCTGCTAAATATCCGGTTGTCCAAGCACTTTGGAAGTTAAAGCCGCCAGTGACACCATCGATATCCAAAATTTCTCCAGCAAAGTGAAGCCCTGGAACTAACTTACTTTCCATTGTTTTAAAATTGACTTCCTTGAGGGTAACACCGCCACAGGTGACAAATTCTTCCTTAAAAACTCCTTTGCCCTTGATTTGGTATTGTCCTTGAGTCAGTTCTTGTACCAACTGATTGAGTGTTTTGTTAGATAGTTCTGCCCAACGGTCTTCTGGAGTGATACCTGCACGAAAAATAATATACTGCCAGAGGCGGTGGGGTAAGTCAACGCCGCGATGCAATGCGATCGCCCGCTTCGCCCATTCATTTTTGACTGCTAACAATTTTTCCCGGACTTCTTCTGGCTTAAGATCGCCTAGCCAATTCATCAGTAAAGTTGCTTGATAATTGCTTGAATGCAACACTCTCGCAGCCCAAGCAGATAGTTTTAGCACAGCTGGACCACTGAAACCCCAATGGGTAATGAGCAATGGTCCGGTTTGCTCTAGTTGCGGTTTTCCTGGTATGCTTAAGCGTAACCGCACAGAGTTGACACTCACACCAGCCAACTTCAAAACTTTTTCATCACGAATGTTGAAGGTAAATAAAGAGGGAACTGGTGGTTCAATTGTATGTCCCAACGCCTGAGCTATTTTATACCCAACAGGATTGCTGCCCGTAGCAACGAGTAGGCGATCGCACTCCAAAGTCTCTCCCGACTTAAGAAGAATTTCAAACACAGTGCTGTGTTCCGAGTCCTGCTTTCTAACTATTTTCACTGAAGCAACAAATATTCCAGTACGTATTTCTACCCCAGCCGCTTTTGCTGTATTTATCAGACAGTTCACGATAGTTTCGGAATTATCAGTGATGGGAAACATCCTGCCATCAGCTTCCGTTTTCAGCGGTACTCCGTGCTGAGCAAACCAGGCTATTGTATCCTTAGCTTGAAAGCGAGTGAACGCACCTAGCAAAGCTTTCCCGCCTCTGGGATAATTTTGTACCAACTCTGATGGGTTAAAACAAGCTTGAGTAACGTTGCAGCGTCCGCCACCAGAAATGCGGACTTTTGCCAGGACTTCACGACTGGCTTCGAGTATTGTAACTTTTGTGTGGGGGTTGGCTTCAGCTGCTGCGATCGCACCAAAAAAACCAGCTGCGCCACCACCGACGACGACTACCCGTAAAGGTTTCACTTTTTCCGTTCTCCTCTCATTCCTTGGCGTCCTCCGTGTCCTTGGCGGTTCATTTTAAAGAGGACTCCCATAGCTTATCTATTCTATTGCTAATTTATGTATTGCTAACTTACCTTATGGTAGGGGTAAACATCTTTGATATTGGCATTGAAATACTTGCCATGTGATGGAGCACTCATTAAGCCTGCGTAAACTGTAGGAGGAACGTCTTTATACTGATATATTTCTCCTTTTTGAAACTCAATTTCCAGAACTTGATTTAACTCATCATATCCGACACTACGCAGGTACTCTGACTCTACTGCTATTCGCTTATTAACTGTTTTCTGAAGTACTATCTCTCTAACTTCTTGAACAACTTTCGGCTGAACTGGTAACTCAAGAAACTTTTCAGCATAATCTAAAAATTGGTCGCTATGATACATATAAAATTGAAATTTATCATTTCCAACTTCAGATATAATTTCTTGAATTAAATCCGGTCTTGGTTCCAGTGTTTCTCCGTTATACTTTAACCACCAATCCTCTTTATTATCGTCTGTAACAAATATGAGCGGTTTTTGTTGAACTTTGGCATAATCTATTAATTGAAACCAAAGAATAACATCACCATAGCTTCTGGGAACAGGTTTATTAGCATCTTTGTATCCAGGGGGCTTTTGATATTGAAATCGTTTCTCAGCTTTCTGATAGTAAATATTTTCTAGTTCTTCTTCAGTGTAAGGCTGACCAACTTTACCCTCAAACAAATCAGATAGCTGTTCTCGTAGTTCGTCATGTTCAAGATAATTCGGGTGATGGTCTTGACCTATCCTAATTTGAGATATCACTTTTTCTATGACTTGTTCAATATCTTCTAAAATTTCCTGAGTATTGATAAATGGATGCCGTTTGTATTCCTGAAAATCATTTCTGATGTCTTGAAGTTTTTCGTTTAAAGTTTTCTCGATTCTTTCATATGCTTTCACATACCTTTCTATAACATAGACTCGATTCTTTTGGTACTCATAACCGACTTGATAAGGTATCCAAATTCTTTCTTGTAGCCGAGTCAGAATTTCAAAAAATCTGGCTCGCGTTTCTGGCGTATAACAGTAAATGTGTAATAAAACATTAGTATCAAAAGAAAAAATACAATTTTTCCAAATTTCAGATAATTCTTCAGCCGTAGGTTTATAGTAGCCACGAAATAAATTTCGCATATCCAGTTTCTAAATTTACGCTAATAGGACTAGAATAGAAAACATTCTTGCAAAGCAGAGAAGTGCAAGGTCTTTTTTCTAGAATGTGGTAAGAGCGTATTGATTCATCAGTCTAGAGACTGAATTCGTTAAAATTTCAGTCCATCAAGCTTCAGCTATGATCCAGAAATGAGAAGTTTCTGCCTGGTATGAGGACTAATTGAGAATTCGGCTGGCATAAATATAATGTAATTATGTATACATTAAATATGTATATATAGTAAATATACCGTACTAAATATAATATTTTCATAAAGTTAATCAGCCAATTCTTGTAATTTATGGACTCAACAGCATAGTATTTACCCTGAGAAGTTACTGTGTGGGTGCTAACCTACAAAGGCATAATGTTTACCAAGAAAGTCATCACAGCAACTGGCTTGTACCAAGCTATTGGTAAAGGATGCAATGTAAAGAAGTCTTCGATGAGTTTGAATAAAATGAGACAAAACTTAACAAAGACTACAGCCGTTGCTGCAGTTATCGGGATTGCAACTTGTCTATTTCCGGCGATCGCTCAAGCGCAAGTCAGAAGGCTCCTGCAATTTTCTGGAAATTCGGATATCGCGTCAGATGTCATTATTGACTTTTCTGTGGATATGTCTGTTGAGGATATCAACAACTCAGAATCTGTAGGAGAGTTCCCAGGAGCTATTCAAAACTTTACAGATACTGGCAATCCAAACACAAATCTCAGTCCTCTATTTTTTCCGTCTGGAAATCTGAGGACTTCTCGACTTACGATTGATCCTACTACTAGTGAAGTATTACCCACAATTAGAGACTACACAGAGAACGACAACATTCAGGTTTCCGATATCATCTCGCCTGGTGGTACTTTTAACAATGACTGGTTGAGGTACGATGTTACATTTGACAACGAGTCTGAAACCTTGACTTTGTTCATTCCATCTAATGATTCTAGTCTGATTAATTCGCTATCCGGTTTCAATGATGTTTTAGGCTCAAGTCCAATACAAGCAGTGGTAAGTCGTCCCGATGTTGGTAGAATAGAAAAAATTTTGGCAAGTAACCCTGACCCACTGAGACGAGCCTTAAATCCAAATGTTGCCACTGTGCCCGAACCTACTGCTACAGCTAGTCTACTTGGCGTAGGAGCTTTAGGTGCAGTATCACTGCTAAACCGCAATAAGCGTTTGAGGAAGTCTGTGTAACTTGCTGTGACTTTACAAGCAAAAGCGGGAAGTCTGAAAAGCCTTACCCAAAAATTCTAAAACCTCATCCCCTAGCTTTATATCTGGGCTGGGGGATGAGGTTTTACAGAAGTGCTAATGGTAATAAATTTCAATGAAGAATAATCCAAAATCATGGTAGATTTAGGACTGTGATGTCAATAAATATTATTGGCTAGGAATAATATATTATTTTCATAAGATTATCAACAATATAACCTCTGAAACCGCTGCTCAAAAATGATGATCCTGTCTTGAATACCTACTGTTTGTTGAGTGCTGGTTGGGTTACACAATGGACAGAAGCTTAACAAGCATAAGGGATTTATTCAAGCGATTAAATAACATAGGTTTTAAGAATGGTGAAAATTCAGCTTATTAAACCCAGCTCATTCCGATTCTGGACGTTTAGTGGAAGTGCCTTGTTTTGGCTGTTAGCCTCCTACCCCGTATCAGCACAGAATATCGTCCCAGATACAACGCTTCCTAACAATTCCATCGTTACACCCTCTGGCAACACCAGCACTATCACTGGCGGAACTTCTGCGGGAGGAAACCTGTTTCACAGCTTCAGAGAGTTTTCCATTCCCACTGGTAGCGAAGCTTTCTTTAACAATACTTTTAATATTCAGAACATTATTAGCCGGGTAACGGGTGGCTCTATCTCTAATATTGATGGTTTAATCCGAGCCAACGGCACTGCCAATTTGTTTCTTATCAACCCCAGTGGCATCGTTTTTGGACCAAATGCTAGTTTGCAGATTGGGGGTTCGTTTGTAGCGAGTACAGCAGACAGTCTGAAGTTTGAGGGTGGCAAAGAATTTAGCGCGACCAATCCTCAAGCTCCCCCTCTGTTAACGGTAAGTGTTCCTCTGGGGCTGCAATTTGGCTCAAATCCTGGAAGGATTGTTAATCAATCACAAGCAAGTCTGAATGGAGCAGTTAATCCTTCTGGCTCTCCGGCTGGTTTGCAAGTTCCTGAGGGGAAAACCTTGGCGCTGGTAGGCGGTAATGTAACTGCGGACGGTGGCAATTTAACCGCAGAAGATGGAAGAATTGAGCTAGGTAGCGTTGGGACGGGTTTGGTTAATCTGACTGAGATCCCACAAGGCTACGCTTTGGGATATTCGGACGTGCAGAACTTTCAGGATATTGATCTCTCTGGTAGCGCATATGTTGATGCTAGCGGCGAGAGCGGCGGTAGTATTCAGGTACAGGGCAGGAACGTTAACCTTACCAGTGGTGCCCAAATTTATTCTGTCACCTTAGGTGCAGGTACAGGCGGAAATCTGACAGTAAACGCTGCTGAGTCTGTAAAATTGAGTGGAGATAACACTGCATTAGCTACTTACGCTTTAGGTAGTGGATCTGCTGGCAACTTGACAATCACAACTAGGAAGCTAATAGTTGAAGGGGGTGCGTTTATACAAACTCCTACTTTTGGTCAGGGTCGAGCTGGGGATTTGCTCGTGAGAGCCACTGATGCTGTAGAACTATCGGGAACAACAACTGATGGTCAGTTTCCCAGTGGCTTGTCTACTCAAGTCGCATCAAACGCTACAGGAAAGGGTGGAAACCTGACGATTGACACTGGACGACTGACAATCCGAGATGGGGCAGTTGTGAATGCTGAAACTAGTGGAGCGGCTCAAGCCGGGAATGTGGTAGTGAGAGCAACTGATGTAGAATTGGTGGGGTTTGCGACAACACCAAATGGAACCTTTCGCAGTGGCATTTCTGCTCAAGTTGCACAGAACGCCATAGACAATGCAGGCGATGCAGGAACCCTAACCATTGAAACTCAGCGGCTAACTCTCCAGGGTGGAGCACAAATATCCACGGCTGCTCGGAAAGGGGGAAATGGGGGGAGTTTAACCATAAACGCTTCAGATTCGATTAAACTGAGTGGCGCTTCACCAGACGCTACTCCTGATAGGGGTAGCAGTGGCATTTTTGTTTCTGCTGAACCAGGAGCTACAGGTAATGTCGGAAATCTCAAGATTACTAGTGGGCTGCTCACGGTCGAGAATGGGGCTAAAATCTCAGCTAATAATCGCGGCAGTGGTCAAGGGGGAACCCTGACCTTGGAGGTTAGGCAGTTAACGATTCAAAATGGAGGGTTGGTACAATCTGGCTCTTTTGCTGAAGGTCCAGGCGGAATTTTGACTGTAAACGCTGCCGAGTCTGTCGATGTCATCGGCACGGGAAGCATTAATTCTTTCCCAGTAGTCAGTAGCTTGTCTGCCGCAGCTCAATCCTCTGGAAAAGCTGGGAACTTGAATATTACAACCCCTAGTTTGAATGTCCAAGATGGGGCAGAAGTGAGTGTGAGCGGGACAGGTTTAGGTTCTGCTGGTAACTTGACTGTTACAGCTAACGACCTTCGCCTCAACGGAGGAAGACTCACTGCAACAACCAACGCCGGAGAGGGGGCAAATATCACGCTACAAAACTTAAACCTGTTGTTGATGCAAAATCAAAGCCTGATTTCCGCCGCAGCTTCTGAAAATGCCAACGGGGGAAACATCAATATCTTTGCTCCAAATGGTTCTGTGGTTGCCGTTCCTGGACAAGACAATAACATTATTGCTAGTGCCATTGAAGGTCGAGGTGGCGAAATTAATATCACAAGCTCTGGCATCTTCGCAATTGAGGAGCGAGAGCAAACACCAATAACCAATGACATTAATGCCAGCTCACAATTTGGCTTGGCGGGTAGCGTGAATATCAACAGACCAGATGTTGAACCGAACTTAACCTTGCCGGAACTGTCCACAGTTCTAGTTGATACCTCACTACTAGTAAACACTGGCTGTGCTGCCTTTGCTAATTCACAAGGTAATAGTTTTACCATCACTGGACGCGGCGGATTACCCCCCAGCCCTTACGAACCCCTCAGCCCTGATGTGGTTTGGTCTGATACTCGCCTTCCTAAGATTACGACACAGCGCTCCCAAATCACCACTCCCCCACCCTCAGACAGTCATGTAGGTGCAATTGTGCCTGCTACTGGTTGGGTGTTCAACGGCAAAGGTCAAGTTACACTTATTTCCCATGCATCACGTACCCCTAGTTTAGGGTCTACTCCTGCTAAATGCCCTAAACAGTAATGATTCGTGAAAAAACAAGATCCCCGACTTCTTAAAGAAGTCGGGGATCTGAAAAACTCAATTTTTACAAATGAAATAGGATTGCTATATGAGCATTAAAAAATAGCGACAACTACCAAATTGCCCTTGCTATTACGAAACCTCACCGACTACCCCTACCCAAGTACCCGACGAGCCATTATGGGGACTCGCGGTGCTGTCGCAACAAGTCAACCGTTGGCTGCGATCGCCGGGATGGAGATGTTATGGGCTGGGGGAAACGCGGTGGATGCTGCTGTGGCAATGGCGATCGCCCTGACGGTAGTAGAACCCACGGGCAACGGTATTGGTTCAGATGCATTTGCCTTAGTTTGGGACGGGCAAATGCACGGTTTAAATGCTTCTGGGAAAAGCCCGCAAAATCTGACTTTAGAACAGTTTGCCGGACTCAATGCCGTGCCGCAAATTGACTGGCGTGCTGTTACCGTACCAGGCGCTGTTTCTGCATGGCGGACATTGTGGCAACGTTGGGGACGCCTGCCTTTTGAGCAGTTATTTGCACCAGCGATTCGCTATGCAGAACAAGGTTTCCCCGTGTCCCCAATCACATCACTTCTTTGGCAGCGAGCAGAAAAAATTTACCTCTCCCTGACAGGTGCTGAATTTGCGCCGTTTAAAGAAGTTTTTTTCCCTCACAATAGAGCACCAGCCGCCGGAGAAATTTGGCATTCCCAAGCTCATGCTGATACACTGCGGGAAATAGCTGCCACTGGTGGCGAAAGCTTTTATCGAGGTAGACTTGCTGAACGCATAGATAACTTTGCCGCAGACACTGGCGGATACTTAATTGCCAGTGACTTAGCTGCACATCAACCCGACTGGGTAACACCAATCTCAACTAACTACCGAGGAATCACCGTTTGGGAATTGCCACCCAACACCCAAGGCATCGCTACTTTAATAGCTTTAAATATTCTCTCTGGCTTTGATTTGTCCAAAATCAAACGCGAATCACCTGAAAGCTACCACTTGCAAATTGAGGCATTGAAACTTGCCTTTGCTGATTTGTACAAGTACATTGCTGACGAGCCTTTTCTACAAGTTTCTGCGTCGCAGCTTCTCTCTTTGGATTATGCAGCTTCTCGTCGCTCTTTAATTGGGGAAAAAGCAATTCCCACAGCGAACCCAGGATTACCGAAAGGTGGAACTGTGTATCTCGCGGCGGCTGATGGTGAATTGATGATATCTTTGATTCAATCGAACTACTTTGGTTTTGGAAGTGGCATTCTTCCTGCTGGCACTGGGATTGCACTGCAAAATCGGGGATGCGGATTTACCTTAGAGTCAGGGCATCCCAACCAGTTAGCACCAGGAAAGCGCCCTCTGCATACAATTATTCCTGGCTTTTTGACTCAAGATGATCAACCGATTGGACCATTCGGTGTGATGGGTAGAGCTATGCAACCTCAGGGACATCTGCAAGTCGTGGTTAATTTGGTGGATTATGGCATGAATCCCCAAGCCGCTTTGGACGCTCCCAGATGGCAGTTTACCGAAGATTCTACAGTTCTTGTAGAGCAAACTGTCGCCTCTAATATAGTACAGGGACTACAAAAGCGCGGTCACGATGTGGTGCCTAGTCCAAAGGAATTTTTTGGTAAAGGTCAAATTATCTTGAAGCAGAATCAAGTGCTCATTGCTGCCAGTGAGCCTCGTGCTGATGGTCTGGCTGTTGCTTGGTGAAACTAGCCTTTTCAATTAGGGATTCAACTGTTGAGTGCTGGTATCGCACTTACCTTTTGGCTATGTAAATTGCCCCTGCGCTAAGGCTAACGCTGCAACCGAACCAATCCCCATCATTTTAGTGACGGCAAAAGTTCAAGAATCGGATCAAGAGAGCTTTGCTGGGTTGCAGGTTGCGGCTATTTTTGCCAAGCCCTTCCGTCCATTAAAATTACCACAAGAAATTAGTAAAGCGCTAGGCTGGGACGAAATGTAACAGTTCTTGCCAGTTATTTTATGATAGCAAATAATACTGCGAGTCAACAGCAAAATACAGTTAAGACCTGGCAATTCAAAGACCTGCTTGTCGAACTCTATCTTTACGTTCCTGGTCCAGCAGAATTAATTCCCAAGCATTCCCATGAAGAATATCAGATTGGCTTCACCTATGATTGTACAGGTGGATATTTCTACCGAGGAACAAGTTACCCCGTACCCCCAGGCAGCTTTAGCGTCATTCATACTGGTGAAGTGCATAATACAACACGCAAAACAACTCAGCTTGAGGTTTATAGAACAATTTGGATGTTGTTGATCAAACCCAGGTTGTTTGAAGCGTTAGTAGAAGAATTGACCGAACGCTCTACTAGTTTACCTTTCTTTCAAAATCCAGTCATTACCGATAGTGAACTGACCTCACGATTTCTCAAGTTCCACTCAGTTGTGGGGATGGTGGGATCGCAGTTAGAGGTGGAATGCTTAAAACTGGATTTTGTGAGTCTGCTCCTACAACGATATGCAGACATTCCCATCTCACCGAAACCAATGTTTCAAGAGCACAAGCGGGTGCAGATGGTGCGTGAGTATTTAGAAGAACACCTCACGGAAAACGTTTCTCTTGAAAGCCTTGCACAATTAGTGGGGTTTAGTCCTTTTCATCTAAATCGGGTTTTCCGTCAAGAGGTAGGGCTTCCTCCCCATCATTACCAAACTCAGGTACGTATTGAGCGTGCTAAGGCTCTTATACGTAAAGGTCTGCCACTGCGACTAGTTGCTTCTGAATCTGGCTTTACCGATGTTAGCCACTTAACACGGCACTTCAAACGTTTTGCTCAGGTCACACCAGGCAGATATCTTCCTCAAAAATAGCAAGAACGTACAATATGTAAGCAATGAGATATTGTATGTTCTTTTAATGGGTTTTTAACTCAAGAGTCGTTGAAGCAGGAATCAACAAGTAGTTATCTATAAGTTGAGGAAGTGCAATAGAAGTATACATGAGCTATTGCAATTGCTTCTCTACGCCTAATAGTCACGATAAACAAGAGTGATTTTGAGACGGAGAGCATGAGAATTAGATTGAGACGTAGACGATTCTGTCAACTGGCTATTGTGAGTACGGTAGCTACAGCATTAGGAAACTGTGCTTTCTCCCAAATGACTTCCACGCAAAGCACTAAAGCAACTGCACAAACATCAAGAGGAGACATCAATGATGTCTCCTTTCGTATTAATGGAAAACAGTATAATTTGAAACTCGAACCACGAGTAACCCTCCTCGATGCCTTACGAGAAAATATTGGGTTAACGGGAACAAAAAAGGGTTGCAATCACGGTGCTTGCGGTGCTTGCACGGTCATAGTAGATGGACGGCGGGTTAACTCCTGCTTGACATTGGCGGTGATGAATGTAGGCAAAGAAATTACTACCGTTGAGGGACTCGCGAAGGGAGATCAGTTGCATCCCGTCCAAACAGCTTTTATTAAGCACGATGGTTTCCAGTGTGGCTACTGTACCCCTGGTCAGATTATGTCAGCAGTAGCTTTGCTGAAAGAAGGGCATACTGGCTCAGATACCGAAATTCAAGAATGGATGAGCGGTAATATCTGTCGCTGCGGTGCTTACCCCAATATTGTTGCAGCTATTAAAGATGTGGCGCAAGGAGGTGGCAATGCGTCAGTTTGATTATTCCACTGCAAATGATGTGAATCGCGCCATTGCCACTGTCACCTCCGAAACCGAAAGCAAGTTCATTGCAGGTGGAACCACTATGCTGGACTTGATGAAGATATACGTGGAAACTCCCACTCAATTGGTAGACATTAATGCACTGCCATTGTCTCAGGTTGAAGCAATTCCTAACGGTCTGCGAATTGGGGCATTGGCACGAATGAGTGATGTGGCAGCGGCTGTCATTATAAAAGAGCGCTTCCCCGTCATTTCCGAAGCATTACTCGCCAGCGCCTCCCCTCAACTGCGAAATATGGCATCGATTGGCGGTAATCTAATGCAGCGTACCCGTTGTGCATATTTCCGAGATACGGCGTTTCCCTGCAATAAACGTAACTCTGGTTCTGGTTGTCCAGCAGTTAAGGGAGAACACCGAATGCACGCAATTTTGGGGACTAGTGAGCAGTGCTTCTCCACCCATCCTTCAGATTTGGCAGTTGCTTTAGTTGCGCTGGATGCCATTGTACAGGTACAAGGACCAAGGGGAAAACGCAGTATTCCAATAACAGAATTCCATTTGTTACCAGGCAATACACCGCAACGAGAAACGGCATTGGAAGCAGGGGAATTGATTGTTGCTGTGGATGTGCCAGATGCACCGTATGCTCGTAAGTCGCACTATCTCAAGGTACGCGATCGCTCCTCCTATGAATTCGCCCTCGTTTCTGCTGCGGTGGCGTTGGATGTGCAAAACGGCAAAATCAACGCTGCACGTATCGCGCTAGGTGGCGTAGGAACAAAACCCTGGCGTGTGCCGAAGGCAGAAGCAATGCTGCGAGGTCAATCTGTTAACTCAGACGTGTTTCGACAAGCGGCGGAGGTGGCATTAGAAGGTGCTAGACCCCTGACGCAGAATGCCTTCAAGGTAGAAATGGCGAAACGGACGCTGGTACGAGCACTTGAAACACTGGGGGAAATCGGATGAGTCAATCAATTGGTAAACCAGTTAATCGCGTCGATGGACGGCTTAAGGTGACAGGCGGCGCACGCTACTCTGCTGAAATTCCCTTGAAAGGTCTCGTCCATGCAGTGTTTGTAACCAGTACAATTGCCAAAGGTCGCATTGAACAAATCGATACTCGTGCCGCAGAACAGTCTCCTGGTGTGCTATCAGTGCTGACGCATCTCAATATGCCCAAGTTAGCAAAGCAGCTAGTTGCAGGTGGAAGGCAACAACCAGGGATGAGCTTTGCACCCATGCAGGGACCAGAGATTCACTACAGCGGACAGCAAATTGCCATTGCGATCGCCGATACTTTGGAACGCGCCACTCATGCTGCGAGATTGGTGCAAGTCCGCTACCGCCAGGAAACGCCAGTGGTCACACTACAGCCGAATCTAAAGCAAGCATACCAACCTGAAAAGGTGCTATGGGGTTTTGTTCCCGGTCGCACAGCGCGGGGTAATCCATCCCAGGCTTTAGCTCAAGCGCCAGTGAAAATTAGCGAGACATACACCTTGTCTACGAACCACCACAACCCCTTAGAACCCAGTGCCACAACAGCCGTATGGGAAGGTGACACTGTAACCGTATACAATGCGACACAAGGGATTACGGGGACTCAAAAATTTATTTCTGAAATGCTCGCTATCCCTATCGAGAAAGTTCGGGTCATAGGACAGTATGTTGGCGGTGGCTTTGGCTGCAAAGCGTCAAGTTGGCCCCATGAAGCGTTTGCTGTCATTGCGGCTCGTGATCTCAAGCGTCCGGTAAAACTCGTCCTTACCCGTGAGCAAATGTATACCTCGGTTGGTTCGCGGGAGGAGCAAGCACTGCAAGTTTCTTTGGGTGCAACTCGTGATGGAAAACTTACCGCCATCAGTCACACGAAAATCTCTCCCACTTCCCCATTTGATGAATGGGCAGAACCTAGTGGCAACGTCATTAACATGATGTATGCCTGCCCGAACTTCGAGGCTACCTATCGCCTCGTTCGTACCAACATCATTTCGGGCTGTCCCATGCGTGGACCAGGAGAAGTGCCTGGGATGTATGCGCTCGAATGTGCAATGGATGAGTTGGCGTATACAGTGGGACTTGACCCGATTGAATTACGCTTACGTAATCATGCCGATGTCAATCCAGCAGATGGGTTGCCTTGGTCAAGTAAGTCTTTGAAAGAATGCTACAAAGTGGGAGCCGAACGCTTTGGTTGGGCAAAACGGAATTCCAAACCGCGTTCAATGCGAGATGGACGCTACCTCATTGGCTATGGCATGGCAAGTGCTACTTATCCCGTATATTCAGAGAGTGCTTCGGCACGGGCACAGTTATTTGCCGATGGTCGAGTCGTGGTAAAAACGAGCGCCACTGACATCGGTACAGGTACTTACACTATCCTCACTCAAGTTGCCGCTGATGCTTTAGGCTTACCAGTGGAACAAGTAAAGGTGGAAATTGGTGATTCCCAACAACCAAAGGGCGGACAATCTGGAGGTTCTACCGGGGCTGGGACAAATGCTTCAGCGGTACATCTGGCAGCGACTAACCTGCGTCGTCAAGTGGTGCAGCTAGGGATTAAAAACAAACGTTCTCCTCTCTATGGTGCCAAGGAAGATGCAGTGAAAGTTGAGAATGGTCGCCTGTTCCTAGCAGAGAATTCTGCACGAGGCGAAACCTACAGCCAACTGTTGACTCGTCTGGGACACAAGCAGGTGGAAGCAATGGGCGAATGGGATGGCAAACAACCCAGCGAAAAATACGCGATGCACGCCTTCGGCGCTGACTTTGCTGAGGTAGCGGTTGACCCAGATTTAGGTCTGGTGCGAGTTCGGCGGCTTCTAGGAGTTTACGGGGCTGGACGCATCTTGAACGTAAAAACTGCCCGCAGCCAGGTGATTGGCGGTATGGTTTGGGGAATGTCCCAGGCTTTATTAGAGCATACTTCAATGGATGTCAACTTTGGTCGCTACACTAACGCCAATTTTGCCGAGTATCTTGTCCCTGTAAATGCCGATATACCAGGAGACATAGAGGTGGAGTTTATTGATGAACGTGATCCCCATGTTAATGTGCTGGGGGTGAAAGGAATTGGTGAATTAGCAATGGTTGGAGCGAGTGCGGCGATCGCCAACGCAATTTATCATGCAACTGGCAAGCGTATTCGCGATTTGCCTATCACACCAGATAAGCTGCTGTAGAGGAAAGAAATGAAACGGTATGAGCGAGAAGGACAGAACAACAAATGGAAGGGGCGGCATGAGCGAGGTGGTGAGTGCAACAGTCGGAGCGCCGGTTGACCGTGTTGATGGGCGGCTGAAGGTCACGGGTTCGGCGACTTACGCTGCCGAACCGAAAATCGAGAATCTCGCCTACGCCGTGCTCGTCCAGAGCGCGATCGCCAACGGGCGCATCCGTGACATCGACACGCGAGATGCAGAACGAGCGCCCGGCGTGCTCGCCGTGGTGACACACAGGAACGCGCCGCAACTGAAGGAACTGGGGCAGAGGGTGGAAGGCGCATTCAGCGAAGAGAAACTGTTGCCGCTGCAATCTGACCGCGTGCACTATGCGGGGCAGCACGTCGCCGTCGTCGTTGCCGAAACTTTAGAGCAAGCCGAACACGCCGCCACGCTCGTGGGCGTTGCCTACGACGAACAGCAACCGGCAGTCGAACTCAGTCGAGAAATGCCGCGCGCGTATCAGCCGCAGAAATTCTTCGGCACCGAAGATTTGCAGATCAGGCGCGGGCGGGCGGGCGAAGCCTTCGCGGCGGCGGAAGTGAAGGTCGATCAGACCTACACGACGCAGATCGAGCACCATAACCCGATGGAGCCGCACGCGACAATTGCCGTCTGGGAAGGGGACCGCCTGACACTGTATGACCCAACGCAGTGGCCAATCGGCGCGCGCAACATGGTAGCCGCCATTTTGGGGCTGGCGCAAGACCGTGTGCGCGTCGTTTCGCCGTTCGTTGGCGGCGGCTTCGGCTGCAAGGCGTTCGTCTGGGCACACACCATCCTCACTGCCGTCACCGCTCGACAAATCAAAAGACCTGTCAAGCTCGTGCTCCGCCGTCAGCAGATGTTCACTTCCGTCGGACATCGCGCCAGAACGGTTCACCAACTGTCTTTAGGCGCGTCGCGCGACGGCAAACTTTCCAGCGTGCGCCAAGTCGCGACGACGCACACCTCGCAGGTCGGCGAATTCCTAGAGCCGTGTGGGTTGTCAACGCGCCTGCTGTACGCGGTGCCTAATCTCGAAATCACGTACAATGGCGTGCGCCTGAACCTTGGAACGCCGATGGCGCTGCGCGGGACGGAGGGGTCGACGGATTGCTTCGTGTTGGAATGCGCGATGGACGAGCTCGCTTACGAACTCGGAATCGACCCCATTGATCTGCGTCTGCGCAACCACGCGGAGGTGAACCCGCACACCAACAAGCCGTGGTCGTCGAAGCACCTCAAGGAGTGTTACCGCATCGGAGCCGAACGCTTCGGTTGGTCACGTCGCAATCCTCAGCCGCGCGCCATGCGCGACGGGCACTACCTCATCGGTTACGGCATGGCGACCTCGACTTTCCCCGGCGTCCGCTCGCCTGCGACCGTCCGCGCGCGCATTATGGCGGACGGGTCCGCGATCATGCAAAGCGCGACGCACGACATGGGCGTGGGCACTTACACGATAATGGCGCAAATCGCCGCCGACACGCTGGGCTTGCCCGTCGAGCGCGTGCGCGTCGAACTCGGCGATTCAAGGCTTCCGCACGCACCCGTCGGCGGCGGCGCGCGCACGGTCGCGAGCGTCGGTCCGGCTGTCAAAGCCGCGTGCAAGATGGCGCGTGGGCAAATCGTGCGCGCGGCTTTAGCCGACAGCCAATCGCCGCTCTCAGGGCGGCGCGAAGAAGAAATCGCCTTCGGGCAGGGTCGTCTCTTCCTGCGTGATGAGCCGTCGCGCGGAGAAGCTTACGCGGACGTTTTGCGCCGCGCGCAACTGCCGATGGTGGAAAGCTGCGCGACGACCCCGCTCGCCACGACGACCCCGCCCGTTAACGAGGAAGCAGTAACCGAAGAGAGCAACACGACTGCTGGGGGTTCGCCCGAAGGGCGGAGCGGTGCCGCCGGTTCGGCATGCGTGACCGTCAGAGCCGACCCCGATGTGGACATGAACCAAGACCGCTACGCCTTTCAATCCTTCGGCGCGCAGTTCTGCGAAGTCGGTGTTGACGAGGACTTGGGCACAGTGCGGGTCAGGCGCTTTACCAACGTGTTCGACATCGGGCGCGTGATAAACGAGAAGACCGCGCGGTCTCAGGCGCACGGCGGAGTCGTTTGGGGAATCGGCATGGCACTGACGGAGGAAACCGTTTACGACAATCGTAATGGACGCCCCGTCGTGCGCAGCCTCGCGGATTATCACGTTCCCGTCAACGCTGACGTGCCCGACATCGACGTGCAGTTCTTGGGCATTCCCGATCCCCACATCAACTCCTTCGGCGCACGCGGCATCGGCGAGTTATCCATGAACGGCGTCGCTGCAGCGATCGCCAACGCAATTTATCATGCAACTGGCAAGCGTATTCGGGATTTGCCGATCACGCCAGATAAACTGCTGTAGAGGAAACAAATGAAAATTTTTCAGGCGATCGTGACTGCAACATTCATGAGCTTCAGCTTAGTTAGCTCTGTACAAGCACAGAGTCCGAAACCAGTGAATAACCAGGATAAAGGATTAAACACTCTGGCAATTTTCAATGTGGCGTTATCGGTACCAAACATAGATGAATCAATTGCTTGGTACTCAGATAAACTGGGATTTCAGCTTAAAGAGCGAAGAAAAGTTTCGACCGGAATTGAAATTGCACTTATCGAGAAAAATGGCTTTTTCATCGATTTAATTGAAATTGCAGACTCAAAGAACCTTGAATCTAAACCGCAAGACCCTCCAGCACATTTGAAAGCGCAAGGTATCCGCAATCTTGTGTTTTGGGTTGATGACCTCAAGACAACGGACACTCAACTTAAAGCCAAAGGTGTCAAGCTTATTTGGGAAAGTCGCTTTATTCCAGAAATTGGGACATCAGTTACTAATTTCCGTGATAACAATGGCAACTTAATTGCTATATGGCAGCGACGTTAGTAACTCAGAAATTTCAACCTCTAAAGTTTTTGTTGATTAATAAAGCAGGAGCAACTTAAAGTATAAAGTTTTGCTTCTAGAGAGGAAATCTTATGAGGGTTGTAGTATGAAACCACTTGCTTTAATCACAGGTGCTAACAAAGGGATTGGATTCGAGATTGCCCGTCAACTTGGAAAGTTAGATTATCATGTCATTGTTGGAGCAAGGAGTATTGAACGAGGGACTTCAGCCGTTGAAGCGTTGAAAAGCGAAGGGATAGATGCTGATTTCGTTGAATTAGACGTAACGAACTCAGATTCAATCAACAAGTTGCCTAACTTTATTCGCTCAAAATTCGGGCGACTTGATGTGCTTGTCAACAACGCAGCAATTCTACTTGACTACGACGGACCTCGCCCAAGTGATACCGATATGCAGGTTCTCCGACAAACTTTTGAGACCAATTTCTTTGGTGTGTTCTTAGTTACTCAAAGTCTACTGCCCCTATTACGTGAAAGTCCAGCAGGACGTATTGTCAATCTGTCGAGTTCAGTAGGATCTTTAAGTAGTATTCTTGACAAGTATTCACCATTGTCGCAAGTAGTATCACCAGCTTATCAAGCCTCTAAGACTGCATTGAATGCTTTAACTGTTTTGTTTGCAAAAGAACTGGAGAGTACCAAAATCAAGGTCAATTCAGCGTGTCCTGGTCCCGTAAAGACAGACCAAAACCCCAAGCGAGGAGTGCTTTCAGTAGAGGAAGGTGCTGACACCGCAGTTTGGCTCGCTACACTTCCTGCGGATGGTTCAACTGGTGGTTTCTTTAATTCCCGCAAGCCTGTTCCTTGGTAAATCCTCAAAATACAAGGTATCCGCAACCTTGTATTTTGAGTTGATGATCTCAAAGCAACGGACGTGCAACGCCAAATTCTAAATTCTTTGCATAATTGTGTAACAGCTCATACCTACTTTTGGTAAAGTAATCTTGAGCCTCTAGAAGTTCTAGACAATCCAAAACCTGGACTCATGAAAGTAATTCATGGTACATGGATACCCAATGCAGTGGCTGACTTTATTCAGCCTGGGTCTTTTTATCTGTGGGTAGAAACCCCTGAACTCAAAAAACGCCGTAATAAAAATCAGCAAATTCACCCCGGACATCTCGTACAGGATGAATTGGTAGCCTTTTTAGCGCAAGAGTTAGGCATCAAAGAACCAGTAGCTACCTTAAACCAACGCATATCCCCCAAATACTTTGCCCTACCGACTGCTAATAATCAGCCGCTTCCTTCACCAGAATTAATTAAGTATCTGGAAATTGAAATTCCTGAAGAATATGAAGGGTTTCAATACTGGCAGGTAGATTGTTATGAGGCTGTGACATCTGTAAAAACTGATTCTTATCGAACCTCGAAAGCCATCAATGCTATCAAACTCCTCAACGAAATCCACTTTTTAGCATTATACAGTTCCGGCGAAATTCAACTTGGCTCAGACCTGTTGTTTTGGTATCACTACACTCAAGCCTTTAAACAAGTTATTCTCAAAGACCAATATATTCCAGCCTTAAAATACCGTGAGTTAGAAGCTACCGTTACTAAGACTAGTAAAAAGGGCAAGACAAAAGCTGCCCAAACACCACCATATGAAATCTACGCCACTTGGGAAATTATTTCTGAACAATACGAATCAAACCTGAAAAAGTATATCGAATATATGCCGCTAATTTGTGTGGCGGGTTCGGTATCACCTAGTGATCCGGTGGAGTTCTTTGATAAAGAAAAGCTTTTACGTCACTTCAGTGAGTTTCTCCTTCACGATATAGTCACCCACACACCCTCAACGGCTGCTTTTGACAAACAAATTGATGATTCCCTCATTCATCATTGCTTACATCCAAACAGTTACAACCCACAAACAACGGATGCTGCTTTAGAAGAATACAAGCAATGGTTGACATGGAAAACCAAAATTACCCGTACCCAAAGTGACTCCCCCTTTCATCTCTGCTTTCAGTTGCACTCTCCTCCCCCAGAGACAATAGACAATTGGCAGATTCAATTCCTCGTAGCCAGTAAACAAGACCCCTCCCTGAAACTAGCGCTGGCTGACTACTGGACAATGAGTCAAAAGACCAAAACAGGGGTACACAAGCAGTTTGGCAAGGACTTTGAAACGCATTTGCTGCTTAATTTGGGCTACGCAGCACGGATGTATCCTCAGCTATGGCAGGGATTGGAAACACAACACCCCAGTGGACTGCAACTGACTCTAGAAGAAGCTTTTGACTTCCTGAGAGAAAGTGCTTGGGTGCTGGAAGATGCTGGTTTCAAAGTCATTGTACCTGCTTGGTATACACCTGCAGGTCGCCGTCGAGCAAAAATTCGCCTCAAGGCATCTGGTAGTAAACTATCTGCAACGAAAAGCAAGACAAAAAGCTATTTCAGTCTTAACTCACTAGTAGAGTATCAGTATGAACTGGCAATTGGTGACCAAGTCGTAACTCAACAAGAATGGGAACAACTCATCAACGCTAAGACTCCCCTAGTGCATTTTCGCGGTCAATGGATGGAATTAGACCGGGATAAAATGCAACAGTTCCTGGAATTTTGGCAGTCACACGCTGATGAAAAATCAGAAATGACAATGCTAGAGTTCCTGCAACGTAGTGCCGAAGCGGGTGACGAGTGGGAATTTGAATATGACGAATTCTTGTCTGAAACAATGGCAAAGTTGCAAGACAAAAGCCGCCTGGAACCCATTTCTGAACTGCGACAGTTGCAAGGAAATCTCCGTGAGTATCAAAAGCGCGGCGTCTCATGGTTGCAATACCTGGAAAGATTGGGATTGAATGGCTGTCTGGCGGACGATATGGGCTTGGGTAAGTCGGTGCAGGTGATTGCGAGACTCGTGCAGGAGAGAGATGAGGGAGATGAGGGAGTAACATCCTCCGTAATGCCTACACTATTAATCGCCCCGACTTCAGTTGTGGGAAACTGGCAGAAAGAAATCGTCAAATTTGCACCTCATCTTAAAACGATGGTGCATCATGGCAGTAACCGTATTCAGCAACAGGCAGACTTTAAAGCAGCCAGTCTACAGCATGATGTGGTGATTAGTTCCTTTACCCTAGCTCGCAAAGATGAAAAACTACTCGGTAGTGTCAACTGGCAGCGGGTGGTACTGGATGAAGCGCAAAATATTAAAAATCCCAAAGCTGCACAGACCAAAGCAATTTTGAAACTCTCAGCAAAACACAAACTTGCCTTAACTGGAACTCCTGTAGAAAACCGTTTGCTGGATTTGTGGTCAATTTTTAACTTTCTCAATCCCGGTTACTTGGGGAAAGAAGCGCAGTTTCGCAAGTCTTTTGAGATTCCAATTCAAAAAGAAAATGACAAAATAAAATCAACGACTCTCAAAAAGTTAGTTGAACCATTGATTTTACGGCGGGTGAAGACTGACCAATCTATCATCAATGATTTGCCTGATAAAATTGAACAAAAACTATACACAAATTTAACGAAAGAACAGGCATCACTCTACGAAGTTGTTGTCAAGGATGTGGAGGAAAAACTGCAAACAGCAGAGGGAATTCAACGCAAAGGATTAATTCTCTCAACGCTGATGAAATTGAAGCAGATTTGCAACCATCCAGCACAATTTTTACAAGATGGTAGCGAATTTTTACCTGAGCGATCGCATAAATTGAGCCGGATAGCAGAGATGGTAGAGGAAGCTTTATCAGAAGGAGAAAGCCTGCTTATTTTTAGTCAATTTACTGAAATTTGCGAAAGTCTAGAGAAATATCTCAAACATACTTTGCACTGCAATACTTATTACCTACATGGAGGTACCAGCCGCCAACGTCGGGAAAACATGATTGCAGAATTCCAAGACCCAGAAACAGAATCATCTGTTTTTATACTTTCGCTTAAAGCAGGTGGTGTTGGTATTACCCTTACGAAAGCTAACCATGTTTTCCACTTTGACCGTTGGTGGAATCCAGCAGTAGAGAATCAAGCAACTGACCGCGCTTTTCGTATTGGTCAAAAGAAGAACGTTTTTGTGCATAAATTTGTTGCCATCGGTACTTTAGAAGAGAGGATTGACCAGATGATTGAAGATAAGAAAAAACTCTCCGCTGCTGTCGTTGGTGCTGATGAATCTTGGTTAACAGAATTGGATAACGAAGCTTTTAAGGAGCTTATCGCATTAAATAAAAGCGCGATTTTGGAGTGATGTATGGCTAAATTTAGTCGAAGTTGGTGGGGCGATCGCTTTATTAAAGCACTAGAAGCTTTTAGCGATGAAGCCAGACTACAACGCGGACGTTCCTATGCTCGTGGTGGTAAAGTGTTGAGCTTTGAAATTGAGCAAAATCACATCACGGCTATGGTAAAAGGGTCAGTTAATCCCTATTTTGGAGTTTACAAAGAACCAACATACAACATTTCAATAGAAATTACACCCATTGTTAAAGCACGTTGGAAGGAAATTATTCAACAACTTTCATCGAAAGCCAGTATTGTTTCTCGGCTGCTACTTAATGAAGTCCCAGAAAACATTGAAGACTCTTTTTCTGAATCAGGATTACACCTATTACCTCATAGTAGAAAAGACTTCAAAACTTCATGTTCTTGTCCAGATTATGCCAATCCCTGCAAACATATTGCCGGAGTTTACTATCTAGTTGCTTCCCAACTGGATCAGAACCCATTTTTGCTATTTGAACTACGGGGATTATCGAAAGCAGAACTTCAGGCAAAACTAGCTGAATCCCCTTTGGGGAAAGCACTTTCTCAGGAACTCGATGCCAAAGAAATTGAGATAGAAGCTTCGACTTCTTTGTATACAAAGCTTTCTAAACAGCAGATAGACCAAAAGCCTAGCGCAAGGGAATTTTGGTTAGGAACAAAGCGATTACCTCAAACAATTGAAGTTGGAACTCCCAGCGCAGTTTCAGCAATTTTGATTAAGAAACAGGGAGATTTTCCAGCTTTTTGGCAAAAGGATAGTTCTTTTATTGAAGCAATGGAGGAGTTATATCAGCGAGTGAAAACAAAGAATCAGAATTTGATGTAACTGATAATATTTATTGTAAGTAGGTAGGCGAAAACAAATTGAAGATAGCTTCGGGTGAGTTAGGCGAAGCCGTAACGCACCAACCCCGCCAATTGGATGCTGTACTCTTGGCTAACGCATCCTACAGTGGTTTTATATTTAATTCAGCCCACGTACTTAGGAAAGATTATGCAGCAGCGTTAGTCTCTAGTGTTCACCCGTTGCTTGCTAGTTCGGCTTTCGATAACTCGTGCAGGTACACCGACAACGACGGAGTAGGGAGGAACATCTTTGGTCACAACCGCTCCTGTACTAATGACACTACCTTCACCAATAGTTACTCCGTTTAATATCGTCACTCCATGACCCAGCCAACAATCATCCTCAATCACAATTCCCTTACGAGAAATACCTTGGTATTTAATTGACTCTATGGGATTTGAAAAATTATAATTATTTGCATATATTCCAGAGTTTGCTGCAATCAGACATCGCTTGCCAATTTTGATGTCTCCAGGTCCAGCAATACAAACACCAGAACCGATGAAAGTATCTTGTTCAATATGTATGTAAGTGTTCTCCAAACACCGGATATTAACGTTACGCTCAATGGTAACTCCATTTTCTAAATAAATTTTATTATTTTTGTGTCCTCGTGCATCTATACAAACACCTTTGAAAATACACACCCCGTTTCCAATTTCAATAGAAGAAGTCCCGGTAAATTCAACTCCCTCTTGAATATAAACCGAGCGACCTATCCTTGAAAAGATACTACGATATACCAGATTTCGCAGCTTTGGTCCTAAATCAATTATTGAAATGTCTCTTAAGAAAGTAGTTACTAAAATTTCTTGTAAACGTATCCCTTTTGAAAAAAAATATTCGGTAGTCATGAGTATTTCCTTTAGATAATAATGCAGTAAATTAAGCCTTAAAAGATTTGGGAACAACCGTTGTTGAGGTGTACTATCTGACAAGGTTCCGTACCGGAACAACGCCAAAAAAGGCATATTCAGTCAAAACTTACAGTTCTTACTGAAATAGCAGTGTAACTCAGCAGAGCAATTACTAACCTGCCTTCAAAATTGAGGAGATTAAGCTAATACTCCGTTTCCACACCTTAAAACTCTCGCATAAGTGGGAAAATGTAGTTTAAAGAAGTAATTCTTGCCAAGCAAAAAAGACTTATTGGAGTATTTAATCAAAGGTTAATTCCTTAAAAAGCCAGGAATTCAAAGTCAACAGATTTCACCTAAAATCATCTCGACAAAGCCTTGGCTTAAGTTCTTCCATATTTAGGAGAACAGGCTAAAGTCGCAGATACTGTAGCAGTGTTAGCAAGTTTTTGTAGCTACTTTAAAAACTCAAGTAACAACGTCTACTATAAAATTACCGTTTCAGAAACCTTCTGAATCTTGTTAGCTAAAAAACAAAAACACTAACTGGATTTAGCTTATCTCTCGCAAGGCTGGACAGCATTAAGCCCATGCCTCTGATATCTACCACGAGAGCAATTCAAATTTTTCAACTTAAGGTGGAGTCAAACCACCAGGAATTCGTACAGCAGAGACTCTTTGAACAACGGGATTATATCCCAGGAAAAGAGAACCTTTTAACAGTGTTTGGTGGATGTGAGCCTGGAGGGTTGATGGAATAAAACCTGGTCTGATCATAGGAATAACTTCTGAGGCTCTAATTCAGAGTTGCACTATATGCACAAACTCTTTACTTTGCAACTGTCTTTAGATAATTTTAAGTACTCGCTTTAAGTGTAATGTAGGACAAATTCAAATAGCACTCGATTCAGAGCTATTTTATAGAATTTTTATGAATACTTTACCAAATCTTTTAACAGCAAAGTTCAGACCTCGGCAGATGACCGAGAGGTCATAGCCCAAGTCTGAACCAACTGTCCACTGCACCGGGAGTTAGATCGGTATCAAGTACAGAATCTCGTCACAAGTTTCGGACGGTGTCTTGCCTTTTGTATACACGGTAAATTTCGCAAGCTCATAATTTGAAGAGTGTCTAACGAAGTGCTCATTGACATTTGGTTTGCCATCTGGCACGTACTCGTTTCGCTCATTAAGAATTTGCACTGACTCATCTAAATCCGGTGATGGAAGCACAAGAACAACATTGGGATATGGTGCTAAGGCTTGCTGAACTCGTTGGAATAAGGCAACATCCTCATATACGGAATGACCAGCCCCAAAATCAATGACGCACTGCTCGTGTTCCGACAGTAGCCTTTCAACAGCGTAAGCTTCAAATGGCTTCCAATACTGAAGGAGACTCGAAAAACCTTCAGTTTCCCGCTTATGTTTTGCTAGCTCCTCGTCATAGCCGATTTCTTTGTAGTAGTCCCACCGTAAGCTATCCATAGAGCATTGTGGAAGACCGAGCCTATCAGCTAGTAGTGCTCCGACAGTACTTTTGCCAGCACTAATAGGACCAATGAGAATGATGTCTGATTTCATGATCTTTTTGCTAACGGTAAGAACATTGCTCTTATCAAAAAGCTTTGGTAAGCGATGTTCATTGTGCCGCTTTTACCATATTCTAAATCTGACACCGTTTCAGTGGCTGTCCATTGACAAAATGACTCTCGACCAGTTCGGCAATATCTGCACGCTTGAGGCGACCGTAATAATGTTTGTTAGAGGCAATTTTTTTCTGAATTTTTGTAGGTAACCACGACACTTCATGAAGCTTAGGTTGAGAAATCATAGCAACGGCTCCTGCTTCACAATGGTCTAAACAACCAGAGCGACGAATTTCCACCTGATTTTCTAGTTGTCGCTGTGAAATTTCCTCCTGAAAGGCTTGATAAATTTCCAGCGCTCCACAGTTATGACAGCAACCCTCTGGATCGTTGGCATCACGTTGTTTTGTACAGACAAATACACGATATTTGGGTGAATTCATAATTTCTCGTTCCTCTATTACGCTTACTTATAGCAATTTTCAATTGCATGCAATACATATACCTGTTTGCAACTGCATTGAATACAGTTCTTGTGGAGTGGGCATCCTGCCCGCCCTTGAATCTAGAACTGGCGAGACACCCATTCCACTCATAAACATCAGTACTGTAATCCATTCAATTGAAAACTGCTGTAACTGTGGTTGTGAGTTGTGGTTGCTCTAAATGTTGTTGATGCGCTGTCAGTCTTTCAGTTTGCGATTTGACGCCATCCTCAACCCGTGCTGAATTGCCATCTTTGGGTGAGACAAAGAGGATATGTAGTTCCTCTATAATTTCCGCAGAATGTTCGGCATCTTTGGGAATCCAGACAATTTCTCCTGCACCAATTTCTACAACCTGTTTCTGCCCATCGATTAACGCGGTGAAACGCGCTCTTCCTGACAGAATAACCAGTAGTTCCTCGCCCTGATGGTGAGTTTCCCAAAATCCCTGTGCATCCTTGACTTTGACAACTCCCAGAAGGTGTGAGTCATTGAAAACTCCAAAGAGGCGGGGATTGACACCTAAAACTTGGTTCAATTCTGCCGCAAGAGTAAATTTCTTCATGACTGCCTGGTAAGATGTGAGCAATAGCTCATATGTTACGAGTGATAACTCACTTTTAGCAACTCGCATTTCATCTGGTGATTCCGATGCCTCGCAAAATTCCCACAACACCGCGTAAATTACCGCAGCAAGACCGTTCTAAAGTGACAGTTGATGCCATTCTGAGTGCAACTGCTCGTATTTTGACCGAAGAAGGCTACGACAAAGCGAGTACAAATCGGATTGCAGAGCTAGCTGGAGTGAGCATTGGATCGCTGTATCAGTACTTCCCCAACAAAGAAGCCTTAGTCGCCTCACTCATCGAACATCATGCCAATGAGATGATTTCGTTGGTCGAATCGAAACTAAAAGATTTGTTCAATGCTCCGATAGAAGTTGCCTTGCCGGAATTAGTAAAAGCGGCGATCGCAGCTCACGCAGTTAATCCAAAACTGCATAAAGTGCTGGATGAGGAAGTCCCTCGAATTGGTCGGCTTAAGCAAGTCGGCAACGCAGAAGAACAAATTAACGCTTTGCTTCGGTCTTATTTAGAGAGATGGCGAGATCAAGTTAAACCACAAAATCTCGATTTGACAGTGTTCATTTTAGGGCGCACTGTTGAATCTTTAACCCATGCAGCAGTCATTGAATGTCCGGAATTGCTCAGCGATGGGCAGCTTGAGCAAGAAATTACAAATCTTTTATTGTCCTACCTGGTGGAAAAACAGAACGAGCAGAAGTCACTACCCATCAAAAATCTTTTGCAACAGACACCATGAACTGCGTGAGCGCAAAGCAGTCTGTTCTAGACATCTCCAGAAATTAATTATGCCTTTCGTTTGTTCGCTCGTTACGGATTCGATGAAGGCATCGCCGGACACATCACTGCTCGCGATCCTGAGTTGCATGACCATTTTTGGGTTAACCCTTTTGGGCTGTACTTTGGTCACATCCGAGTTTCAGACCTTGTGCTGGTCAACCATAAGGGTGAGGTGGTTGAGGGTGACAAGCCAGTAAATGCTGCTGCTTTCGCCATACACTCGCAAATCCATAAAGCGCGACCAGATGTAGTAGCCGCTGCTCACGCACATTCCCTTTATGGCAAAACCTGGTCAACTTTGGGACGCCTTCTCGACCCACTTACCCAGGATGCTTGTTGGATCACATTTCATGGGTTGGTTCAGTTTCCAGTCACTGTATGACATGATTGTCCGCCAGCAACCCGATTTATTGGAGTGAATATCCAGCAAAGGGGTGTAAAAACGTTCCGGCGTTGCTGATTCCATGTATGAAAATGATTTTCCATAATACCAAAATCCTTGTAGAGACGTGCCATGGCACGTCTCTACATCCGGATTCATACTTGAGCAACGCCGACGTTCCAGTGCAACGTCTTTACACATAGGGTATTGCTCTACACCCTCTCGGAGAGTGCTTTCAACAAACGCTGAATCTCTTCAATGGTGTTATAGTGTACAACCCCAATCCGCAGAAATCCCCCGCTTGACTCAACTCCTAACTTCTCGGTAAGACCGAGCGCATAAAAGTTGCCGTTCCAAGTAAAGATACCCTGCTCACCCAAGGCTTTGGCAATAGCGTGAGGTGCTTGCTCAGCAAGTCGGATTCCAACGGTTGGTGTCCGCCAGTCAAAGCGGGTTGGATCGGTGATGCCGTATAAAGTTAGACCAGGAATTTGTAACAATCCTGTAACCAACTTTTCGCACAAATCTCTTTCGTATTGCTTAATTGCAATCATCGCTGCTAACAAGGCTTCTCGGCGGTTCTTAACACCTGGTAACACTTGGTGACCTATTTGGGTTAAGTAGTTGATTGTCGCCACTAACCCCGCTAGCCCCTCGTAGTTCTGGGTTCCAGTTTCCCAACGAGATGGAAGTTCTTCTGGGGCTGGCTGGACTTTGTAAGGACGCAGCCGTTCAAGATGCTCACGCTTTGCATACAGTACTCCAACATGGGGTCCAAAGAATTTATAAGCCGAGCAAGCGAGAAAGTCGCACTCAAGCATATGTACGTCAATTGGAGCATGAGCAACGTAATGAACCGCATCAACAAAAACCATCGCCCCAACAGCATGAGCTAATTTTACAACTGTTGCCACGTCGTTAATTGTGCCGACAGCGTTGGACGCATACCCCACTGCAACTAATCGCGTCCGCTCATTAATTTGCTGCTGGAGATGGTTCATGTTTAGCGTGCAGTCTTCTACGTTGATATCAACTTCACGAATCACAACACCGCGTTCGGAAAGTGCATACCAAGGTGAAACGTTGGCATAATGGTCTAGCTTGGTGACAATAATTTCATCACCGGGTTGGAGTTCGCGGGCGATCGCTCGACTCAAAGTATAGGTCAGCGTGGTCATATTGGCACCAAAGACCACTTCGTCGGAATTGCAGCCTAATAAATCAGCTATGGCTGCACGAGCTGAAGTTATGAGCGCATCTGTCCGCTGACTTGTGGCAAAAGCCCCGTGAGCATTGGCGTTTGACTTTACTAGGTATTGAGCGATCGCATCTATCACACTACTTGGTACCTGAGTACCACCAGGTCCATCAAAGAAAATCACAGGTTGACCATTGATTTGTTGTGAAAGTGCTGGAAACTGATTGCGTATCCACCCTAGGTCAAGGTCAACCATAAAAAACTCCTTTATTTTTGATATAGCTTAACGTCTGAATATTTAATTTAGTTTTTTTACTAACAGAGAACGCATAACTCAGTTGTCAGAACGACAGGCAATTTAAACATTTGGGATGCTCCCGTCGGTTGTACCGTCAAATAATTGCATTCTGAGTTCTGTGTTCTCTTGTTCTTCTTCAATTATCTTTTGACGGAATCAATCCTGGACAAGTTAACACAAACACATCTCTCACACCGCCCTCTGAGGCTATTGCATTGATAGCAGACGTAAAATGGAAAAAATCCTTGTCGCTGAATACTAACATTTCCCCAGGATTGAGAATTTTATTCAAAACTGGGCTGTCATCCTGAGATTTATAGAGATGAGTTTCTCCCCCTTCAATTCTTTCTCTATTTACAGAGAATATACAAATCATGTCTACTCCATCTTTATGGATTCCCTCAGGGGCTGGTTCGCCTGTTTGTTCTGGGGAAGCGGTAATTCTAATCTGATGAACTGCAATTTCTTTGTTGGTTGAGCACAGTTTACAAAACTCGAAAAATTCTAAAATCATTCTCTTAAAATCTTCCAATTGTATCAGTTCGTCATCTAGTTCTGAATACTCCCTGACTAGATTACCCAGTAAAGGATTATATTGTCTAGGTTGATAGAAAGGTCTATGTGGCAGCTTGACTATGCTATCGCCAGTAATTTTAAAATGGGATAGTCGTCTGAAACGATAGTTGCCTGCCAAATATGGGTCTGCAGGAAGTTTGGTAAAGAAAGGCTTCAGCTTATCTACATTTACAGAAGATATGCTTTCCAAAGCATAACTGGTAATACAATTAAAATCTTTTTTTCGTAATTCCAACATTTTACTATTCTCCCCGGGTTGACCAAATCTAGCCATGCTGACACTGGAAAAAATTTGGGTTGGCTATATGGTCGAACCCAATATGAAAAATTTCTGTTAAAACATGAACCATCTACTGCCAATCAAAAATTTCCTTAGCCCAAAAAATACCCTTGAGCTATGCTCAATTTTTGCTAGCAGCTAGAAGGCTCAAATTATTGATGCTAATCTGCCACAGTTAAATTTTTTCTATGCCCGATAATTTTCAGATTTATTTAACTTAGTTATTTGTGGTTTTTTTTAGATGTTGGTGCTTTTGTTTTACACCTTTTTCCTTAATTATAAGCAAGGAAAACCTGAGCCGCCATATTGATATAAATATTGTAGTCATCTAGTTCCTATGCCGCTGTAAACTACCACAAGCGCTTATTTTCCTCCTTTTGGAGGATTTTTTACTATAAACTTCTTTCCAGTTTTCTTGCCTAATTATACTCTCGCAAAAATCATAAAAGAGTGTGAATTTAGGTAAAGATGTTGAATAAAAGATTATTTTTCGTGTTAATAATTCAATGAGGTTAAGGTTTTAAAACCCTAAAAAAGCAAAATACCAGCCATCTAAAATCGAATCAAAAGGGCTTTTTAATAAACCTTGCCTCAAGCGGTTTATTCAACTGGTAATCCTGTGTAGTTCTTGTGAAAGAGATTGCAGCAGCAGTGATTGGGCTGAGTGCAGGAAGAAATGATCGCCTGTGAACATCTGTAGTGAAAATGCAGCATTTGTTTGCTTCTGCCAGGCTTGGAGTTCATCGTAACTCGCTTCTTCATCCTCTGAGCCACCATAAGCAGTGATAGGACAGTTCAGCGGTGGCTCGGTAGTGTAAACATAGGTTTCCAGAACTGCAAAGTCTGCTCGTAAAATTGGGACAAGAAGTTGCATCAGTTCGGCGTTTTGCAGCACCGCTTCCGGAGTACCATTGAGACGGCGCAATTCCTCTTTGAACTCAGGTTCTGGAAGGGCGTGGACGGGTGGCTTTGTGTCAGGGATTTGAGGGGCATGCCGACCAGACACAAACAGGTGAACTGGACTAATATTATATTCTTTACGCAGTAGACGGGCAAGCTCAAAGCTAACGAGCGCACCCATACTGTGACCGAAAAAGGCAAACGGTTTGTCTAAATGTGGTAGGAGAACAGGAGCAATGGCTTGGACTAGAGGTTGTAGCTGCGTGAATGCAGGCAATTTCATCTGTGTTCCGCGTCCTGGCAATTCGATGGGACACACTTCAACAGTCGTGGGTAGACTGTGAGACCATGTACGAAAAATCAGAGAACTACCACCTGCGTAGGGGAAACAGAATAAACGCAGGGAAGCTTGAGGATTCGGTTGAGGACACGTCACCCAAGAATGAATTCGCGCGGTTGTCATAACTATGAGTCTAATATTGACGCTCTCAATAGAGTACTACGTGTTGCAACTAGCTTTCTCCATCTTTTTGCCAAGACTTAGCGGTCTGATAACGAGCAAAGCGGCGGTATTACCCACCGAACCCAACAATGAGGCAAAAATCCGCACGCTTCTAGCACTTATGAAGTATCAATGGAATTGTAGTTGCGCCCAAGCGCAACTACGAACTTATTGCTTATGAGTTTCTTCCACTGTTTCTAAAAGAAGATGAGTTTGATGTGGAATGACTGACGTTAATGCTATCGTCTCTACTTCTTTCGCCGCTCGTGCTGTGCTTGTAATACTGCTGGTAATAGCTATATGAGGCTGGCGTGGCATCTTTGGATTTATTAGCGATCACCCCTAAAATCGGTGTGCCAGATACTTGGAGTTCTTCTAATGCTTGCTGGAAGATAGTACGTTTGAGATTGCCCAATCCAGCGACTAGTATAAGTCCATTGGTATTAGCAGCCAGCAGGTTAGCATCAGCAAATCCTACGAGAGGCGGTGTGTCATAAATCACTAAATCAAAAGCGCCTTGTAACTCGCTCATCAGATCCTGCATTTTCTGAGACGCAACCAACCTGATTGGATCAGGGGGAATTGGACCAGCACTGAGGACAAACAGGTTGTCCTCTAAGGGCGATCGCTCAATCACGTTGTTCCAGTCTAGGTCTTGTGAAATGACATCGGTCAATCCCTGAATATTCATCAGACCTACGCGATTGTGGACTGTGGGAGAGCGGAGATTAGCATCTACCAGTAGAACTCGTTGCCCCATTGCTGCAGCTGCAAGCGCTAGGTGTATTGCCACAGTCGTCTTACCATCTTCTTCTGCCGCCGAACTAATAACCAGTGAACGGATCGGTGTATCCGAGCCAAGAAGAAGAATATTAGTGTAAAGAGAGCGAAATACTTCAAAAAACGAGGCTCGAGCTGCTTGTTGTAATCCACCAGCTGCTTCTTGCCAAGCTAATGTTCCAAGTTCTTTTCTTAAGGGAACGACTCCTAATAGTGGTAATCCTGTCGCTTCCTTGAGGTCTTTAGAAGAATATAGGACATTACTGAGTTTATCCGCAACTAAAGCTGCACCTGTACCCAACAGCAAACCTAACATTGTCCCCAAAGCTAAGTTACGTTTGGTACTGTCTGCGACAGCCTTTGGTTCTTTCACTTCCTGGAGTTGGGGGTCGAGTAATTTCCAAGATGGTAACCTTTGAGCTTGCTCAATCTGCAATGCTTGTTTTTTAGTTGAAAATTGAGTCAGACCATCCGTGGCAATCTTTAATTCCCGCTGAATGTCATCGTATTCACGGATCGTGACTGCTAACTCTCTAAGATACTTATTGAAAGAATCAATTTTTTCCCCCAAAGATTTATCACGTGCTTCCAGTGTCCGGATACGACTTTCATAATCTCTTTTCACGCGGTTCTCTTCCCCAGTCAACATTGGCAGTAAGTTTGCTTTCTGCTCCTGCAAAAACTGCAGACTGGGGTTGTCATTTGTTAATTTTGCTGCACCTTTTTTAACCTCAATGTCCACTGTTTGAATTTGATCGAGTATCTTTTGATAGCGAGGATTTTCGCTCAGCACTGAATTTCCAGCCCTTTCACCTGGCTGTTGCGCTAACTCCCGTTTCAAGTCCTCATAGGTTGCTCGCATTTGCTCTAGCTGCACACGATTTTCTGCTCGCTGTTGCGTTAAAGTAGCAACCTGATTAGATATTTCTTGAGCTTTTTGTGCTGGTTCTACCAAATTATTCTTTTGTCGAATGATTCGCAGTCTTTGTTGCCAGGCTTTAACGCGCTCGTCTAAAGGCTGTTTTTGTTCATCAACAAACTTTATTGCCTGCTTAACTTCGTCTTGACGCTCTTCCAGGCTATATTGCACATAGGCATCTTTCACTAATGTTAAAACATCGCTTACTAGTTCCGGATCTGGACTTTTAAATCCGACTTCTAAAATATTTTGCTGTTGGGCTTGTATTTGTAAAATACTAGCGATTAAGTCGTAGTCCAGCTTTGGATATTTTGTCTGATATTTCTCCTGAAGCTTCTTGATCACCGGGTCTAGTATCGCACGACTCTCTAAAACTTTGATCGTTGTCTGTACGACTTGCTCAGGAGGTGCTATCCCTTCTTGTGAGCCTAGGGTTTGAGGGACATTGGATACTGCCCGACTTTCACCAGTCACAGGCTTAGTGAGAATCTCAAACTTGCCTTGATACACTGGAGGATCTGTTTCTGCCTTCAACACCGCAGCTGTAGCCACCACGCCTGTTACACCAGCAATCAACAAGGCGCGACGGCGTAGAGTTGCTCCAACTTGACCCAGATTCAATCCACCTTCTTCATTCGACTGGGCTGTGTAGGCTTGTGACAACGGGTGAGGATGTCTGTCTGACTTCAGCATAGGCTTAGTAACTTGTCTAACTTATGGTTTTACGTGGTTGCACGCCTCGATTCAATCCTGGCATACATAATTAAGTGTGTTCGATTGCCAAGTTATTCAACACACGCACAAAGGTTAATGAACATGTTAGCGAATCACATAGTTTTGACACTTAAGAGGGCAAATTGAGCTTTGTCATAAACCAAGTGATAGATACGTTACCCTGTCTGAAGTCTAAAAAAAATACTGATAAGACTGGAGCGATGCATTTATAGATACAGTACCATTACATTGAAAAATTTTGTAAGTTATTTATATTTCAAGTACATAATATGAAGATTTTATATAGAGTGACCATGCTGTTGGTATAAGGGTTAATCTGTTCATAATAAATTTAAGAAACTCAATGTTGAAATACTTAATCAGGCACAAACCTCTGTTTAGATATGTGTCGAATAGTACTTGTTTGACATTTATCTTGTTTAGTACATTCTTCTTATGCACTTGAGACTTTTCCGGATAAAACCCAGTGGTATCGATTTGACTTTCTTATCATAGGTATACACCAGAAATTCTAGTGCTACTGAATACATTAGGCTCTTGTTTAAAGGCGATGGCGCTTCGCCATCGCCTTTATGTGGGTAGTTGCTGCCATCAAGTAATACGCGCGTTGCATTGGCGAAGTAGGACCCTCCCCTCACCCCTTCCCGTCTCCCAACTTGCGAGAGGGGTGAGGAAAGTACTATCTTTGAGTGCAACGCGTGTATAAGGTATCCTACTGCCCAACAGCTTGAAGATCAGCTGCCCCGTTCGTTTGTGAAACGGGGGAGGGGTTGCCACAAGGGCGATTTTTTGGGAGTATACGAGCGATCGCCTGTAGAAGTTCCTATGGGGGGTTTGTCAACATTGACTTGACGGTTTCCTAGTGAGCGTTTTAGCGTGCCTCCTACGGACGTCGCACGGTACAGCCGCTCTTGCGTGCCGCAGGCAAGACAGCCTTCACTACAGATGACACTTACACATCAATTTCATGTTGACTGCTGAGTAAGGAAGAATGGAAAAAGCAAAAGGGTAGACTTCACAGCCTACCCTTTATGACACTGGGGCGCTAGGATTCGAACCTAGGGATGGCGGGACCAAAACCCGCTGCCTTACCACTTGGCTACGCCCCAACGATTTCATCCTTACATAATATAGCAGCGACTCCTGGGGTAGTGTCAAGTACTTTGACAAATGTTTTCCGGCAAATACCAGAAATCCCACTTGAAAATTGAAATATTGCAGCGAGTATCAAGCACACAGGGGGTAGTAAGGGTTTAGGGACAACAAGAGGGAGTATCGATTTTGGCGGTATGCAATAGATTTTGGTTGCTAGCAGCACGCTTACACCCTAGACCACGTTAAATCCTGCTGCAATTTTCATGTGTTTGCCTTGGTATTTTAAGTAGTTCAACTGTTTGTTCATTGCAAACATTAGATTAAAATATCTATCGTACTATTTAGCTTTGACCGAGAATTATTGTGATGAACCCCATCGTTTGATATTTCCCGCTTTTTACAGAAAAAATTCTTTAGTGTCAACACTATTTTTTTGCCAATCACTTATGCCATATATCAGGTCAGGGATCAACCTTAATATTATTTTCTTATCGTTATATAAGTTTCTACTAAAGAAAACCAAACACTCTCAAACTAAGACCTACGACTATACCCAATACCTCGGTGGACGTGACTATGTTTTTGAACTAGCTGATAACCAGGCGAAAGGTTACATGACAGGACAGGGTAAAGGTATCAAACGCGGCGATTACATCATCTTATATAACGGGTCTCAATCTTGCCGCTATCAAGTCGAGGAAATTGATTACTACTCTGAGCCACCAGATATGTGGATAGCTTTACTTAATGATGTAAGCTCTCAATAAGAACTGACTTATCATAACTTTACCTTCATACAGCCAGATACCATAGTTTATAACAATTGGCATTCATAGTGTACGTAGAACTTTTCTCTGGCCTAGCTTTACCCGCTCAAAGAATCTTTCGGCTAGCAGCAACTTAATATTTGTCTCGAAGAATAAGCAGACTTCCTATAATCAAGGTTCTACATTAAAATTTAGACAAAATTAATTTCAATGTGTTGTTTTGATAAACTTGCGGATAAGTTGAGTAAAAAAATGTATCCTGTACTAGGATAGGTAGGAAAAGAAGCATCTCCAAAGTTTATACACAGGCTTGGTTATTTAAGTAGGAATCTACCACTGCGTAATAGTAAACGCAGCTATACATTCAGAATTGCAAATACTTTAATTTCAGGGAAGTTTTATAAGTGGATGCATCCGTTGCATCACTTATATCGGTAGAAACCTTCAAATATTGGCAGTGTGCCTTGTTTAGGCAAGGTGCTATTTGGGTAGCCATAGCAGAATTACACATCGATAATAGACTTCAGCTATGATGATTTCAAAACAACTAAAGTACGAAATTTCAGAATCGTCTATAGTAGTAGCTGCTGTAGAGCAAATATCTTCCGATCTCGGCGGCGAAGCGGTCATCCTGAATCTCAAATCAGGTGTATACCACGGTCTGAATGAAGCGGGAGCGCGAATTTGGAATTTGATTGAGCAACCCAAGTTTGTGAAAGATCTTAAGCAGGTGCTTCTGGAAGAGTATGAAGTTGAACCAGAAGTTTGCATGAACGATCTGTTGGCACTGCTAGACAATTTGAAAGATGCAGGGCTAATAGAGGTTAAGAATGAGACGGCTGCGTAGCTTTTTCAAGCTTTCTAAGGGGGATCGCCAGCTTTTAGCTATCACCTTTGTTTTACTGGCAGCAATGAGGCTGGGGCTATGGCTTTTACCCTTTCGGAATTTACTGAAGCTTCTGCAAAAGATTAGCAAACCAAATTTTCTGCTTTCTCCTGAGGATAAAAGCCAAATTTCCGCAAGCAAGATTGTCTGGGCTGTGAACGCAACCAGCCGCTATATGCCAGGTGGTGTTAAGTGTCTAGCCCGTGCTTTGACGGCTCAAGTACTGATGAATTACCACGGTCATACTCCTGAACTTCGCATAGGTGTTGCTAAAGGAGAGGGAGGAAAGCTAGAGGCTCACGCTTGGATAGAGTATCAGGGAAGGGTTGCGATCGGCTATCTTCCAGACCTTTCTCGGTTTATCCCACTGCCATCTCTTGAAGGAGTCAAATTATGAGCGGCATTATCGGTATATATTACCTTGATAGTCGCCCTGTAGACAGTGCAGACTTGGGGCAGATGATTGATATTTTGGCGCATCGGGGACCTGATGTTTCAGACATTTGGGTTGATGGATCTGTTGGTTTTGGACATCGGATGCTATGGACAACACCCGAATCCCTCATAGAAAAGTTACCTCTCGTCAATCTAACTTGCGATATAGTTATGACGTGCGATGCACGCATAGATAATCGCGATGAACTTATCTCTGCTTTACAGTTTGATAACTGTCCACCCGAAAAAATCACAGATAGCCAGTTGATTTTGACGGCTTATGAAAGATGGGGCGAGCAATGTCCAGAACATCTTTTAGGTGACTTTGCCTTCACCATTTGGGATAAGCGCAAGCAGAAACTTTTTTGTGCTAGAGACCATTTTGGAGTCAAGCCCTTTTACTACTATCATCAAGCAGGTAAAGCCTTTCTCTTTGCCTCTGAAATAAAAGCACTCGTTAGTTTGCCGCAAGTACCACGCCGCTTGAATGAGGTCAGGATTGCCGACTACTTGGCATTGATGATGGAAGACAAAGCCATCACGATTTACCAAGACATTATGCGGCTTCCCCCTGCCCACAGTATGGTGGTAAACCAGTCTGGTATCAGGTCATGGTCTTACTGGTCACTTAACCCCGATCATGAAATCCGGTTAGCTTCTCATGAAGCTTATGCAGAGGAATTTCGCAAAATCTTCACAGAGGCTGTAAGTTGTCGCATGCGGAGCGCCTTTCCCATCGTCAGCCACTTGAGCGGTGGATTAGATTCTTCTGCGGTGACCTGTGTAGCTCGGGATTTACTGACGCAAAATAGTACCAATTTACACACAATATCAAGTATTTTTGATAAAATAACAGAGTGCGACGAACGCCCCTACATTAACGCAGTGTTGGAGCAGGGGGGGTTCATTTCTCACTACGTTCATGGAGACGAGTTTGGTCCATTATCTAACCTAGATGAGATTTTCCAGTACGAAGATGAAGCTCTACTAGGACCCAGTCATTTTTATCCTTGGCATTTGAACAAAACTATTAAAAAACTGGGACTGCGAATTAGCCTCGATGGTTTTGATGGCGACACCACAGTCAGTCACGGTTCTATGAGACTCACTGAACTGGCACGCCAAGGAAATTGGCAAAGTTTTATACAGGAAGCCAAAGCTGTTGCGAAAAACTTTAATGTCTCATGTTATACTATACTTGTGAGTCATGGTCTGCCATACCTCAAGGATTTGGCAAAGGGGTGGCGTTGGATAGCGTTTGCCAAGGCGGTGCAGCAAATCCACAAGCATTTTGGTGTTTCGCGCAAAAAGTTGATTTTGCAGCACGGACTCAAATATCTGGTCCCAGAAGCAATGTGGCAATGGTGGCAGCGGCAGTATAAACAAGAAAAATCTCTCAGTTCTGTAGCCTGCCAGACTCCCTTAGTCAATCGTAACTTTGCAAAGCGTATTGGACTAGATGAGCGTATCCAGAAATTGGAAAGCTCCCCTAAACAACCCCTTACCGTTAGAGAGGAGCAATGGCTTACTCTCAACCATGGATTACTGGGTTACACCTTAGAACTGATGGATCAATATGCGGCAATGTTTTCTCTGGAAGCCCGTCATCCATTCATGGACAAACGACTCATTGAATTTTGTCTGGCATTGCCCTCAGAGCACAAGCTGTACCAAGGATGGGGTCGGATAGTGATGAGGCGCGCCTTAGAGGGGATCTTGCCAAAAGAAGTTCAATGGCGTGCGGGAAAAGCGGATCTATCGCCAAATTTCACTGACGGACTCCTCAACCGCGATCGCCAACTTTTGGAAGAGATCGTGCGCGACAAATTAGGCAGTCTTGAAAATTACATTAATTTAGATGTTTTGCAAGGAGCATATCAGCGATTGCTCTGCGATGGTAACAAAGCCAGTGATGAAGACAGCATGGCAGTTTGGCAGGCAGTTATTTTGGCTTTGTGGTTCGACTACAACCAACTGATGCCGTAAGTCCAACCTCTTGGCAGGTTGTAGATTGGCTTAATAAATCATTTATAAGACCAAGACACACCGTAAGTCCAATGAGCAGGGAGCACTACCACAACCAACAAGTCGTCACAGTGGATAGACAACAAGGAGTTCAACTCATGAAAAAAACTTACAACGCACCTAAACTGACCAATCATGGAAGTGTGGAAACAATTACCCAAATGTTTGGCAACACTTCACAGAAGGATTTCCTCTTTTTCAGCGCAGGCAATAATGCTGGTGTCCCAGCTAACACGCCAATAGACATAAATACCGATGGTTCTATAGACGGGATTGTTGTACCCAAGACCTAGAGTTCTATTCAAAAACTGCATTGAATACAACTCTGGATGCATTAGTTGCAACTTACTGCAAGGAGCAAATCAGTTTCTCTGCTGCTTGAGCAGTCATCTTGGTTTGAGGTTTAACGACAACCAACTGATGCGGTAAGTTCAACAGCTTGGCTGGTTGTGGTTTTGGTTATTGGGCTCTTCCCGGCTACCAAACCACACCGTAAGTCCAAGTTTTAAAAGCGCTGAAGAAAAATAGTTCTACAGAAAATATCTTCGGATTGGATCTGTAAAAACTATTTGACTATGTCGATCGCTACAGGGGCAACACCACATTTCTGGTTTGTCCCTGTGGCAATTCAATAGGTCTGACGCAGAGATTTTGCACTACAGGTTAAGCTTCCGTCCCCACATTGCCCAAAGACACTCAAGATATGAAAATTTATCAAGCCTACAACATATGCATTGCTTCAGAACTGCTCTTGCCGGAGCTTCTTGAGAGCGAAGGCAAGCCAGACGTGATTGTGCGGTTCGGCAAAGTTAATGATACAGGCGAGACGCAACATGATGGCGGTAACACTTTTCAGGGAGAAGTGGCAGAAGTAGGCAAGTTTTTCATTCGCAAGGGACGTGAAGTTGTCATTGATCCTGTTTTGGGAGTCGAAGAAGCTCTCCTGCGGACTATAGTTTTGGGTCCTATACTATCTATACTGCTTCGGCAACGGGGACTGCTAGTTCTCCATGCTAGCTGTGTTGACATCAACAACAAGGCTGTGGCATTTATAGGTGGATCAGGCTGGGGTAAGTCAACTTTGGCAGCAGCTTTTTACACTAAGGGATATGACATATTAACAGATGACGTTATGCCTGTGGAAATTGTTGCAGATTGTCCCATTGTCTTTCCTGCCTATCCTCAGTTCAAACTTTTTCCAGAGGCACTAGCTTCTTTGGGACAAGATAGTGAAAGCTTATCTCCAGTTTCGCAAAATTCACCCAAACTTTCCTACAAATTTGCTCGTGGTTTCCAACAAACTCCCTTACCGCTTCAGCGGATTTATGTCCTGGATAAAGGAAGCGCTCACAAGATTACTAAGTTACAACCCCAAGAAGCCTTTCTCGAGTTAGTGCGTCATACTCGTGCCATTAGCTTAGTGACAAATCCACAATTTGTGACTTCCCATATGCGTCTTTGTTCTGAACTTATTAATAATGTAACTTTTTGTCGCTTCACTCGTAAACCCTCCCTGACAGACTTACCAGAACTTGTAAAGTTAATTGAGGATGACCTGGCACAAATCAACACTAAAGATTTAGACCAAAAAATGATAGCGAGAGTTCCCTAGCTACAACATTTAGTTATCTGTTATCCGTCAAATAAAATCGAACTCTATTCACTATCTCTAACTCGGGGGGTTTTAGGTTGTTTAGGAAACTCCGTGGCGCAAATACGATACTATCTCATCTACACAAAACTTTCAGCTTGGTCTGGGCAGCGTCACACTACTGGACTGTAGCTTGGATGGCTATGCTGCTGGTTCAAGGATTGCTGCCAGCAATCTCTATTACCCTAACCCGACAGTTGGTTAATAATTTGGTAGTAGTTGCTGGAGGTGGCTTTTCTTGGGAAAGTCTTGAGAAGATTTTGATGCCAATAGGGTTGATGGCGAGTATCTTGCTTCTAGGGGAGTTTTTCAATGCTTGTGGTGAATGGATTCGTACGGCTCAGTCAGAATTAGTACACGACTACATAAGTGGTTTGATTCATAAACAATCAGTTGCCGTCGATTATGGCTTTTATGAATACTCAGAGTTTAATGACAAGCTTAACCGCGCCAGGGAGGGAGCGAGTGGGCGATCGCTTGCCTTATTAGAAAGTACTGGCAGTTTATTGCAAAACAGCGTGACTTTATTTGCTGTAGCAGCAATCTTGCTTCCCTACGGTTTTTGGCTGCCGCTTACTTTGGTCATCAGTGCCTTCCCTGCATTCTATATATTGATGTATTTAAATAAAGTTCAGTATCAATGGTCGCAGCGGACTACGACTGGTCGCCGCTGGCTAGGGTACTATGATTGGCTATTGACTAATAACTCCACGGCGGCGGAAGTGCGGTTGTTTGACTTTGGAGATTACTTCGAGTCGTCTTATAAGAAATTGCGTCGGCAACTCCGACAGGAACAACTCAGGCTCTTGAGGCAGCAAACTTTGGGTCGCTTCGGAGCTACCATCATAGCACTGGCTATTTTGGGTTTTGCCGTACTCTGGATGGGACGGCTGGTATTGCTGGGTGTTTTAACTTTAGGGGATTTAGCCGTATTTTTACAGGCGCTTGGTGAGGCACAAGGCGTTATTAAGACATTGTTAGGCAATCTGGGGCAAATTTACCGCAATAGCTTGTTTATTAGTAACTTGTTTGACTTTTTACAAATCAAGCCTAAAATTGTAGACCCGCCCAATCCCGTCCCCGTACCGTCAATACTCATGCAGGGAATTGAATTTCGGCAAGTCACCTTCCGCTATCCTGGCACAGAAGAACCAGTATTAGATAACTTTAACCTGGTGCTGCCTGCTGGCAAAATTGTGGCGATTGTTGGTGATAACGGTGCTGGAAAAAGTACGCTCATCAAGCTCTTATGCCGCTTCTATGACCCTGACTCAGGAAGCATTGAACTAGACGGCACAAATATACGCGAGTTCCCAGTAAAGAAATTCCGGAGGTTAATTACTGTTTTGTTCCAGTCTCACATTCCCTACTACACCACAGCTGGAGAAAATATTGCTTTGGGCGATATATGGGCACCATCAAATCAGGCAGAGATTGAAGCAGCAGCTCAAGCCTCAGGTATTCACGATAAAATTCTGCGCTTGCCCCAAGGTTACAATACTATGTTGGGTAAATTGTTCCCTGAGGGAAGTGAGTTAAGCGGTGGTCAATGGCAGCGTTTAGCGCTAGCACGGGCATTTTTTAGACGCGCCCAAATTATTATTTTGGATGAACCTACAAGTGCAATGGATCCTTGGGCTGAACACGACTGGCTAGAAAGATTCCGCACATTGGCAAGCGATCGCACTGCAATTGTCATTACTCACCGCTTTACCTTGGCAATGCAAGCAGACATCATTCACGTAATGCGTGCTGGCGAGATTGTGGAATCTGGAAACCATGACGAATTACTTGCTTTGGATGGTTTTTATGCCAAATCTTGGTTCGACCAAATGCAAATGACTAGTGAAAGTTCAAGTGTAGAGAGTAGAGTTGTTTAGGTAGGCATACTCATTTCAAATCGGTCAAAATCAAATAAACTTATTCCTAATTTCGGATGAAAACTTTATCTAAACTTAATATAAAAAATCAGGCAATTCATGCTGTCCCCGAGATAGAGCTTATTTTGTGTTGTGTTCGTCCACAAGTTGATGATGCTACTACTGCACGTATCAAAAGCTTGGTCAAAGAAAGTAACATCGACTGGCAAATATTAGTTCAAAAAGCGCGTAGCTATTGTGTTGTGTCCCTTCTTTACACGCGTCTCAACACCATTTGCCCAGAGTTTGTACCAGAAAGTATCCTAAATCAACTCCGCAGCTTCTTTGGTGCGATCGCTCAGCGCAACTTGTTTTTAACAGGAGAACTCATCAAACTCCTAAGTTTAATGCAAGAACAAGGCATTGTGGCAGTGCCTTACAAAGGTCCAGTTTTAGCGTCCTTAATATACGGTAACGTCGCTCTGCGACAGTTCGGAGACTTAGACATTATCGTTCAACAGAAAGATATTTTTGCAGTCAAGAAACTGCTGCTGGCTCAAGGATATCGATGCAAAGTTAATATGACTCATGCAGAGGAAATTGCCTATCTGCAATCTAAAACTGAGCATACCTATGACTTTATTCATGATGATAAACAAATTTTTATAGAAATTCATTGGCGAATTGCACCAAAATATGTTTCTCCCATCGAACCTCAACACTTATGGAAAGACTTGGAACCATTCTCCTTAGCGGGTACAACTGTATCTAACCTACCTAACGAAGACTGGTTACCAATTCTATGTGTACACGCATCTAGACACATCTGGACACGTTTAGCATGCCTGTGCGATATTGCTACACTTATTCAAAATAACCCTAACCTGAATTGGGAGAAAGTGCTGAAACAAGCTAGCGCCTGGGGCTGTAGACGGATACTCTTTCTGGGGCTTTTTTTGGCGCATCATCTTTTGGAAGTCGTTTTGCCAGAGGAAATTTGGCAGCAGGTGAAAGCTGAGCCTAGGGTAACTACTCTCCTACCCCAAGTGTACAATCAACTTTTTCATGAGATCGAAACTTCAAATAGATTTCTCGGCACAACTTTGTACCACATACAAATCAGGGAACGCTTGCAGGACAAAGTTTTGTATTTCCAATCTTTCTTTTACTGGTTGATGACTGCTCACACCTCAGGTGAATTCTAGGGAACTGTTTGCATCTGCATTCAGGTGTAAGGAGCGCTGGCGTGCTTGACGAGCAATCTGTCGCTCCTGCCATTGCAGGCCAATCAAAATAGCCACAGTAAGAGTTTGACCAGCCTCTTCCATCTGAGTAAAAATTAGACCGAAGACAAAGATAGTGAGTATCAACAGCCGGGAAAAGTCATCTTGGGCTAGACGACTCCATAGGATATAGCCAAGATACAGATAAGCCCCTAGACCTAAAAACCCTAAGTCTCCCCAGATGCCAGCCCAGCTGAATAAAGGCATGAACATTGAGGACGAAAGAGCAAGCCAACTAGCGTTTACAACGTTCCAGCTTTCCATGCTTACAGGATGAGTTGTAGCCCCTAGCGGAGCCAGCAGATCCCAATAATCCCGGAAAAACCACCCTCCTAACCGTCCAACGGTATGACCGGGTCCAAGACCTAACAACCAATTTAAGGGTGACTTATAGTAAGAAAGGATAAGGCGAATTCCTGCCAATTTAAGATTAACAGCCTCACCATCAGGACCGTAAATATCTGTCTTAGAAAACCACACTTTAAAACCATCTAAGCCTGGTATGTCTAGGTTTTGCACAGCCCAATAAAAACCTAAAAGAAAGATAACTATGCCTATAAAATACATTAGCACCTTGCCAAAATTGTGGATTTTAGTAAATGACAAAAGTACCCAGGCTACCACAAATACAACCAATACCTGCTTGGAGTCGGAAATTAACATCTGATAAAACGCAGCGAGTAACCAAAATACACGCATCCAAATAGAAACCGACTTAGCGTTTAGCAAATAGTACAAAGCAACGGCTATTGAAACGGAACAAGATACATAACCGCCAGCTCCTGACAAATAGAATACCCCCTGAATAGCATCCTGCGGAGTGTATTGAGCAATATTAAGCTTACCAGCGTCTATAAGAGGTTTCTGAACCAAAGCTACTAATAAATTAATCAGGGCAGAACCTAGTAGCCAAGCTCTCAATTTTTGAAAACTTGCTGTCGTTAGGGGGATACAAACTATCGCCAGCAGCAGCAGGAAAGGCTCAATAAGTATCATGAAACCCAAGAATACATTAATCACACCTGCCTTATTCAAAAGCGCACTGGCGATCATGATCCCAAAAAAGAGCAAACAAGCAGTTATAAGTTCCCACGAAATTGCAATTTGCTTCCTATCCTTGGTTGGGGTCTTAGTTATCGCAACCAGGAAAGCAAATGGAACAAGCAAAAAATGTACAAAATTGATGGGTTTAGGAGCACCTGCTGCACTAATAATGCGGGGAAAGAAAGCAGTAGCAAAGGCTGTTATTATTAACGTTAAACTGGTAAGATATACTTTGTTTTTTGGTTTGAAAAACGGTTTGTTCACGGAGTTGCTATTGTACATGCTTTGACAAGCTTGTTAGTTTGAATTTATTTTTAGACTATAATAGTCATAATTCAAAAAAAATATAAAAATTAAGTATTTTATAAAATTATTTTAATATAGAGTAAAAAATTAGATATTGATGTGCTATTTTTTCTTTTGAAAAACGAGAATCAGGATAAATCTTATCATCATGAGGCTGAGCTAGGGAGCAAATAATAGCTTGTGAAAGATTTTGGACGCGATCGCCTTGTAGTTCAAAATAAGTGCAGTTAGATGAGCCAATTTCTCTAAAGATAGGAATATCTGAGCAGACTACTTTACACGAAAGATATAGTGCCTCAGCTAGTGGTAGGCAAAAGCCTTCTGATGAAGAAGGCACTACTAAAAGTTCACTGTTTTGATACAGCCAACACAGTTCATCATCATCTATTGATGAAAGCATTAGCACGCGATCTTGTAGAGAAAGTGCCCGTATTTGTTGACAAATATTTTCCGTTTCAGGTCCTGAGCTACCAACAAGAATAAGCTTAGTTGAACCTTTTAGCTGATTATTTTTTAGCAGTAGAGAATATGCCTGTATTAAAATATCTAGATTCTTGTTCTTGCGATGCTGAGCAACAGAAAGTAAGAAAGGAGCATTAATACTACTCTCTATACCATTAGGAATTCTTGGTTCAAGATGACTGAAATCTACATAGTTATAAACTACAGTAGTTTTTTTTCGCTGTTCAATACCTGGAAAATAATTTTTTAGATATTCCAATGTACGTTTTGAGACGCATGATAATCCGTCGCTATTGTTGATACATTGTTTCAAAAATAATTGATTAAATATAACATTTGGATAACCAAAATTTTCTGGACACTCATAGGGATACAGGTCATGAATGGTGGAAACGACTGGGCAGGGAAAAAGTGAGCGAACAAATGGAAGTGGAAATGAAAGATGGACGATATCACAATGGAGTTGTTTGGCAAGTTTTGGTAAATTGAATAAAAACCAAATATTTCTAGAAACTGAGTTATTTTTAATGTCTACGCTAAATAATTTAATTTTTTTTGGATCCAGAGTAAAAGATTTTTCAAAGTAATCTTTTTGCCATGCTCCTACAACTAAGGTAACTTTGATAACTTGGTCAGTATCGGCAAGACATTGAGCGAGATTTACAGCATGTCTACAAACACCAGTTGGTTTTGAAGGCCTGTGTAGAGCAGAAATCAGGATATGCATATGGGAAATAATCAATTAATGACATTTTTTATTTTATTTAACTTTTCTGCTATATAGCTCCCAACCGCAGTCTCTGAACATTTATTTTTCCACCAATCTAATGATTCTTTGTGTAGTTTTTTCATCAAATAACTGTCTTTACTCAAATTCTCTACTATTTCCTCAAGTTTATTCCAATCCTCTATCTGAATAGCAGGTGAACCATCATAAAACCATCGCGAAGGTAATGTCTCTGCTATGACAACGCAGCCATACCTCAATGCCTCAAAAAAACGAAATGTTTCAAAAGAACTCCCTCTGGGAACTAGGCATATTTTGGCATCCATCAGCTTTTGCGAGTATGTTTTTGCTGCTATGTTCCTTGCTCCTTGATAACCGAAGCTAGGCGTAAGTGATAATTCAACTTTAACCTCTGGATGTTTTTCTTGAATTTTATAGACACTCGAAACCATTTGTTTTCGAGCCATAATTTTTGGAGTTTGAAGCCAATGCCTTATAGACCACAGAGGATATGACTTGAAGGCTACACTTCCAGCAAAAAACACATCATTTGATCGTTCTTCTATATCCTTAATTGGTAAATCTAATTGATTGAAGTATCCCAAAGGAATATCATATATACATGGCAAGTTGTCGTTCGACTTTGAGTATCTAAATTGCTGAAACCTGTAATTAAGTAAGCTTGGTAAGCGAATAAACCAGTTCTTCAGAAATTGAAGCAGGGTTAGCAAGTTAAGGAAAGAGGGTCTGAGGAGAGGGTTAAATCCGAGTTCTGGAGAGATACCATAGGACTTGAATACAGCTCGTACTTTATGAAAGTATTTTGGTATACGACACCATTCATCTCCCAGCACAACGGCAACAACATTTTGCCCATACGATGGAAGTTCATCGATACTCCAAGTAAGATAGAATATTAAACCTCTTTCCTTCAAACTACTTTCCATCGCCTCAAAAACTTTGCCGAAATAAATACAATCAGCATTAACTTTTTCATCAGCATCAGGGATATTCCAAGGAATTGGATTCAAAGGTGTTTGCTGTCCACAGATAAAAAATTGATTGGAAAGCTGAGCTACACACATACAGTTATACTTCCTTTGCCAAAATCGTTTCTATCGAAAAGCGAAAATATGTAACTTAAATGTGCAGTCTTTTTATTAGGCTAATCTAGGCTTGAAGATAAAGTTACAAACATATGTCTTTCCTAAGGAGGAGAGACCTACATAATTTTTTCTGTCTTGGTGTTCTTTGACAGAAAATTCATCCAAGCTCCTGAGTTTTCCGTCCAGAAGAAAGTAACCTTCATAGCCCAAAGCCTGAATCTGGGAAAATACTTCAGATATATCCTTATTGATATGTCTTTGCTCAATTTCAATCAGAAGATTCGGTTGTTGCTGCTTTAATAAATTAGTTGCTCCTGCAATCACTAGTTCTTCGTGTCCCTCAACATCGATTTTTACGAAGCCAACATTAGTGTGTTCTTGGCCGTCGAGCCGTTTGAGTGGAACCTCAAATGTCCTGACTGGTCCTGTGGTAATCTGTTGTTGCAGAGATCCAAGTTGGTCGTATGCAAAATTATCAATAACTGGTATTGATAAAGTTGCTTGCCCTTCCCTATCGGACAAAGCTATAGAATAGCTAGTTACATTGGAGCAACCAGATTGCGCAATAAACTTTGCAAGTTCCGGATTGGGTTCGTAGGCAAATACCTGACGTGAGAGTCGAGATAGAAAATATGTATATACACCCTTATTTGCACCAATATCGATACTGTTCTTCTTGGGATCAACGAGAGATTTGAGGATTCTAAGCTCAGGTTCTCCCTTTCGGTAATGCATTATGGACATCAAACGGATAACTACCGAGGGAGGTAATAACCTTCTGAGAAACTGTTTTCCAAGCATCATAGTTAGATTGACTTCCTCTACTAACCTTACTACAGGTAGAACTTGCACATTAGCTACACTCATTTTGTAGTGCTGTTTAGCTAGGCATCACATAGCTTCCAGCAATATTCATGCTAACTGCACCACTTCATCACTTACCTTGAAATTGGCGCATTGCTTTGAGTAATAATGGGTTATCATATACTGTGTTTTTGATAGATGATTTAAGTTTATTACCCAAAGAATAGTCTGGCTGGTTTCGATAGAAATTCACTTCTTTGTAAGTTTTGTAGCTAATATAATTTTTAGCTTTAAAAAGATTACCAAATTGATACCCTGATGGAATGTAGTGTGCAGTCAAAGACTTTCTAGAAAAGCGGGTATCAATTGTTGGTAAAGCACCATGAATCGTTTTTGAATTCCAAAAGAGAACATCCCCTTTCTTCAAATCAGGGGCTTTGATATCTTGTTGATGAGCATCTACATATTCTTTGATTCGATCCAACCACTCACTATGAGATAGATTAGGTTTGTCACTGTGAAAATCAGGATTTTTGTTTGATTTTGGCAGTACATAGAACCGACCAGCCCTTTCATCGATATCTTCCAACGCTATCCAGGCAGCAATTAAATGTCCATTAGGTACGGTGTCTAAATACCACCAGTCTTGATGTGGTTGTGTTTCGGTGTTTGCGTCAAACAGCATCGTTTGCATCAAATTAAAGGAGTCAGAACCAGTTACCTGTTTCAGTGCATCCTGAATCTGGTCACTGCAATATATTTCCTTAGCAGTATCGCTAAATTCAGGATACTTTTCATAGTCATGAATATCTAAAAAAGACTGTTTGACGTAGCCAAATTCATTAAGCTGATTCACTTCATATTGGCTGGTACTCTGTCTAAAAAACGGATAGGTTGATGGAAGAATTTTATGAACATACAAATCTAGCAATTTCTCAATTAATTGCTGGGGTATCAAATTACGAAAAACAACGTAGCCATTCTCTTCATAGTATGATTGGGTATCCATCTGAAATTTCTCCTTCTTCAATTAATGAACACTATTTTTTTGTTTACTAAGAAGCAACTCTAGATGAGTCGCGACTAGATATTTTTCGTACCTGCTACGCTTTGGTTCATAGAAAAAGCCTGAAAACCTTATTCTGTAGTTTTATCTGGAATCTAGAAGTATCAACTCTTACTACATTTTCAGAGGTAACCTGTGAAGTCCGGATATTTTTGGCAGTCAATCAATGCTGCAAGTTTTACTTTCTCGTTCATATGCTAGCTTGCAGTTTTGCTAATAAAAGGTTATTTTGACTCACTGGAACTGAGTGCAGCCGTATCAAATTCTTTCAACTTGAAAACCTGTTGTTGATTATAAATTTCTTCATACAGCTGTGCTAGATGACTCGCTTTGACTTCCCAGTCAAACATTTCACTTACCCTTCTACGCCCTGCCTCACCCATTCTTACACGCAGATCTAAGTCCTTAGCCAGACTTACCATCCCCTCGGAGAGATCCCGCACCGCTTGCTCAGGAGTGTGGGCAGGAACTTTAAAGCCAGTTTGCTCTGTTACCTGAACAGCTGGTCCTCCCAAATCCAAGCAGAGTACTGGACGACCTGCTGCCATTGCTTCCAAGCAAACCCATCCTCCAGAGTCATGTAAGCTTGGATGAACCAGTGCAGTACACTCGCCTAGCTTACGCAGAGTTTCTTCCCGTGGTAGCTTGTTCCAAAACTTGACTTGCTGTGCGATGCCTAGCTTGTCAGCTAGACATTGAAGTCTTTTCTTCTCAGGTCCATCCCCAAAAACCCAATACTCAGCATCAGGCAACTTGGCTTGAGCAAATGCACGTAGCCCCAAGTGGAATCCTTTCCAGTGCAAAAGCCTGCCAACACTAGCAAACCTCACTGGTGAATCGCTAGACACACTGCACTGGGCAAGACGAGCAATTTCTTCTCTAGGTAAACCTGACTCTGAATAAACCTGTACATTCCTGGCACCCATTTTGCGAACTCGTGCTGCCGTGTCCTCGGTGGTTGCCTTAGCTAAAACGCTTCGCTGAGCGGTAAGGCGGGCGAAGGGGTCAGATTCAAATACCCAACAGGCAAGCATACGTACAGTTTCGTGAATTTTATTACTTAGGCTGAAATCTTGCCAAAAAGCCCTTGGCGCGAATTCACCCCCACCCACCGGACCCCAGATGAATGGAATAGGAAGTAGGCATAAAAAGCTAGGTCTTGAATACTTTACAAAAGTTACATGGTGGACGAGGTCGAAGCCTATTTGACGGTGGAGGCGACGAGCTACAAAATAAGCTTGAATTTGCCACAGGTAGTAATGCAGTTGCATTGCTCCAAACCTCCACTTCCACCCACCACCCCAAATTGGCAAGGTGAAGTAAACAAAGTGCAAGTTAGGGATTGGGTTACGGGCTAGTTCTGCTTCAATAACTTCTCTTCCTTCATCAGGTCGAGTTAGTACCCAAACCTCATGATACTTGGCGACTGCCCGAACAAAATTCCAGCCTACTCCAGGTTCAGAACCTTTACCTGGTTCGCACGAGTAGGCGGACATTAGGATTTTCATACTTAGAGCGCCTCTCCAAAATAGATAAAACAACCAGAAGCATTAAGCTTTAACAGAAATACATTCGTGCAAGAATTTTGTAGCAATTTAGTTTTAAGTATTTGCTACTTTAAGTCTTAGCAACTACTTGTAATTGTTTTTTATATAAAATTTTTTCATATATTTCAGCAATTTTCTCTGCACTTCTTTCCCAAGTAAATGACTTAACTCTTGCCAGTCCCTTTTCTACCAACTCCTGATAGTAAACAGGGTTTTTATGAAGATGACACACTGCATCGGCTATTGCTTGATAATTAGTTGGATCTACTAGAACACCAGCATCTCCTGCTACTTCAGGCATAGCTGAAACATTCGAGGTGATGACTGGAGTTCCACAAGCCATGGCCTCCAGAATAGTCATGCCAAATCCTTCATAAAGTGAAGGTGCTAATAGCATATCTGCAGCACTATAGATTTGAATCAAAGTAGATTTATCTGGTTTACCTAAGTAACTAATATGCTTTTCAAGACCTTGATTGTTTATGATTTTTTTTTGCTCATCGGTAAAGTCCGCACCTACCTTCCATAAATGGAAAGGCAGGTCTCGCTGCTGCAATGTTTGTATTGCTATGAGAATATTAGAAATATTTTTACGTGGATGAATTGCACCAACATTAAGTAAGCAAATTGTTTCAGGGGAAATGCCATATTTTTGACGTACAGCCTCAACTTCTGTTTTGGGCGATGGTTGAAATATAGCATCAACAGCGTTAGGAATTACCGAAATACGTGCTGGCTCAATATTCAATATTTGAGTTGTATCTTTGGCTGTAGCAGAAGAGACAGCAACAATATGGTCAGCATACTGCATACCTTTGACAGAGTGTTTCCAGAAAGCTGTACTGATGATTGGCAGTTGCACTGAAGTTTGGAGATTACTGGGGTAGGAAAAGTTGATTAAGTCATGACAGGTTACGATAACGGGTTTAGCTCTCTTCCTCAAGCCATAAACAATATGAGCTTCGCAGGGTTCGATGATGTGAAAGATGTCGGCTGCTTGCCGCTCTACCATCCTTGGAAAGCGCCAGAAACGCTCGTAGTTTTTCCTGATTCTGACAGACAAAGAACTACTGCTTCTATCAACAGGTACTGGTCTGAACTCAACAATCTGCCAATTTGGTCGAACAACTTTTAGCCCTGCAATAATACCTTCTGTATGGGCATCTATGCTAGGTTCGGGCATTGTACGCACGATCGCTACACGCATTGCTAATTTCTCACAATTCAAACAACATCAAAACCACCTTGAGCAGTGCTGTGTCAACTTTTCCTAACTCATGGCATACTGCCTACTTTTGCGATTGAGCAGTGTTTGCCACAGGCTAAGCAACCGCTCCGCAATCCGTTCGTGTGTGTAATCCTGATACACTCTAGTCATGCAGTAGCGTCCAGCTTCTTCCCACCACTCTGGTTCACGGATCATGCGCTCCAAAATAGCCGCTAGTCCCTGAGCATCTCCTTCTGGAAACACTAAATCGGGTCGCCCAATTACGTTGGGAATTTCGCCAGAACTAGAACCAATCACTGGCACACCCATTGCCATTGCTTCAATCAGCACATGACCAAACTGCTCTTTCCAAGTTGGGGCAGTCCGTGAGGGCAAAACTAGGACATCAAATTTGCTGATCTCTTCGGGGGCTTTGTGGTGGGGTACTCCTCCTCGCCAAGTAACCAAATCGGCAATTTGCTGCTTTTGCGCCTCCTGCCTCAAAGCTTCTTCACCAGAACCGGAACCGCAGAGGGTAACCCGGCACTTGAGTCCTTGCTGTTGGAGTTGGCGGACAGCTGCAAATATGATATCAAGACCCTTTTCAGGTACTAACCGTCCTAAAAAACCAATGTGAAATTCATCATTTGTCCGCTCAGGCGAGCGCATACTAGCAGCAAAAAACTGAGTGTCTACTCCCATCTGGGGCATGACTTCAATTAACCCGTTGTAGCCCCATTGACGCAGCAAATCCGCCCCGTCACGATTGCCAGCAATAATCAGCTTTGCCGTACTCATAACGAATTGACGAACCCAGTAGCGTGGAAGCGGCAGTTGTCGATCCATGTTTTCCCATCCAAACATGACTAGGGGCTTCCCTGTAAGCCTGCTCCAAATCGCTAGCTCCAAGGCACAAAGAGAGAATACTTCTTCCTCAACCTGCACTACATCTGGTTGAAAGTCGTTGAGGAAGTGCCAAATTTTCCAAGGTGCATAGATGTGAGCGCCCCCTTTACCAGCAAAGAGGACGGGTGCTGAATAGGTTTTGATATTGGGGTAGGGTGTTTCTAGTGGAAGTACGCGATTCCACTCTAATGCTTTCCAGTTGCTAGGAGCCAGCAAACCTACTTCAGTTCCAGTTTCAGCGATCGCCTGAAGCTTTCCCTGATTTACACCGACTACATAAGCGTGACTGATAAAAAGTACGCGTAGGGATGAAGTGGTCATTACACCTTTTCTCCTCTTTGGTACATAGGTGATTGGAAATCTGAACGCTTAAGCACTAGCTTCAGCCGCTTGAAAAACATAAATACCTCGAGCGAAAGTGCATTGTGTATTTCTTTGCTTATTGTGTTGATGCCTTAAAGAATTGCCAGTTCAAGCGTCTCACTAAGCGTTTCAGGGGACTTACACCATACACCTGATTAAATAGAATTGTAAAAAGTACATCAGGTAGATCCCATTGGAATAACCACCTCTTAGGATTAAACCAGTTAAACTGGGTATCAAACTGGGGGTGAGTAATGAGTTGTTGATGTGCCTTTCTGCGCTCAACCTTGCATGCATCTTTCAGGCGGGTAATTATGTAGAGGTCGTGGCAGATTCCTATGCTGGACTGTAAATCTGTTAGCTTCTGTGCAATCTCTGAACCATAAACATCTGTCAGCAGCCGTTTCTGCTCTTGATGCACACGCGCATGAGAAGCTTGCTCCCGCTCAAAGAAATCTGCAGTCGAAGTCGATTGACTGGAAGTGTTTTTTCCGTGCAAACGAAACTTAGTTAGCACCTCCGGTACAGATTTGATTACCGTTAATAATACACCAACAGAGATCATCAGAGAATCTGCATTACGCAAAAACGCTTCATTAATTGGAAATATGTAGTTAGCAACTTCGCGTCGAATACTGAGTGCAGAAGCTGGCGGTATGTTGCCAACATGTCCACCATTTTGCAGAGCAAATGGTGCCATCCATCCGGAAGCCAAACTCTCAAACATCGGTGTCGATTTTATAAAGTTGCCATCCCCATCAACTTGAATCACATTGTGAATTACAAAACCGCACTGTGGCTCAGACCTAAATTTCTGTACTACCCTTTCCAACTTGTTAGGCATCCAGAGATCATCCGCATCTAATATACAGACAATCTGCCCCTTACTTTGCCGATATGCTGTATTCATAGCGGTAGCAACCCCTCCATTTTGCTTGCGAATCAGCTTAATCCTGGGGTCTTTCTGAACATAGGTTTCTATGATTTCACAGGAGTTGTCGGTAGAGCCATCATCACAAACGATTACTTCAAAATGTAGGTAGGTTTGACAAAGAACACTTTCTAAAGTTTCACTGATATATTTGGCATAGTTGTAGTTGGCAACCAACACTGAAACCAATGGATTATCAGGAAGTTGGGGCAGTTTAATGGGTTGCAGTTTTTCAGTTTGCAGTTCTTGCATACGTTGCTCCTTGTACTTCAATTAATCCTTGATTCTGAGTGTAAGTTATTTTAGTATTCAGACTATTTGATTATGACTTTGCTACAAGACTCAATGAATTTCTCGCCGTTGTAAACTGGGGTCATTACACTAATCATGCTTGGCTTGTTTCGGATTGTAGGATCATTTTTTAATAGAATGGCGATAAAGGTAGGTAGATAATTACCGTGTTACTACTGGATTCTTCTGTAACCTCTAGAAGAATCAGGATTAATCGGAAGAAATTGTTATCTAATTTTGTAAAGCTTTTGTAAAGACTGGTGGTACAGAACTGTTTAACGACCAGAAGGGCGAGCCCCTGAGGCGGTCAGTACAGTTCTAAACCTTGATTTGCTGGACAAAAGTAGAGAAATTCTGCAAAAGAATACCCCTCTCGTCTATAAACTGGACGGCAGTGTTTGCAATTGATACTCTGTCTGCAATTGCCTTTAGGTGTGCTGAAGTCAAACTTTCCTGTGGCTCTAACCGCAATGTCTACATAAACACCTTTTTTCCATATTTGTTCCCAAACCTTGACAGCTTTGTATCAACCAGCATAGTATAAGATCATACTAGCGAAGGAGAATAATAACCCATGGAAGGCGTTACAATGCCGCTGCAAAAATCTCCCCAAGCTTCAGACCAGATTTCGCTACATCTCAGATCTGTATTTGAGGGGGGGGGATTCCTGAAATCTCAGGATGTGTACAGAACCATGGGTGCATCACCGCTATCGACTGGGACTGACATTAGCAATGGACTAATGCAGAGCAGCAACCTCAATCCGCCCTTTGACCCAGCAGTTAAAGACACTACCGTATCCAGTGCGGCTGATCCTCTTCCTCAGAGTGCTTCTCTCCTCTATGATTCCGGCAGCAGCGATAGCCTAATCGGCAATTTGAGTGACAATAGCTTTCCCCAAAGCAGAGCTGCCTCCATTGGATCAGATTCAACTGTGCCCGACTCTGGGCAAACCTACAATACGACTCTGGAAAATCCGATTAATTTTCCAGACGGCTTCATGAAGAGCATCCTTGACTACGGTGCTAAGCCTGACGATGGCATCGACGATACTGCTGCTATCCAGAAAGCGCTTGACGATGGGCGGCGTGATGCTAACGGCAACCCGTTATTTAGTGTACCCGATCAGTATAACGGTCTGCCCAAAGCACTTTACTTGCCAGCTGGTACGTATGACGTGAGCGATACAATCGATTGGGTCGGTTGTAACGTTACCCTCCAAGGTCAGGGCAGTGGCAAGACCGTCATCCGACTCAAGGATAATGCAGCAGGCTTCAGCAACCCTGCTGCCCCCAAGGCAGTTATTCAAACCCAAGATGGCAACATGGCTTTCCGCCAGAACATCTGGAACCTCAGCGTTAACACTGGAAATAACAATTCTGCTGCCATCGGCATCGACTACGTTTCCAACAACGTAGGCTCAATGAAGGATGTGACGATTAAATCCGAAGACGGCAAAGGTTTTGTTGGTCTCGGGATGGATCGCAATTGGCCAGGTCCGTGTCTGATCAAAAATGTCCAGATTGACGGCTTTGATTATGGCATTCGGGTTACTCCTACTGAGTATGGTCCGACTTTCGAGAACATTACCCTAAACAACCAGCGGGTAGCAGCTATTAACAATGTTGACGGCGCGCTAACGATTCGCGGACTGCACAGCAACAACTCCGTACCAGTGATTAAGCAAAACAGCTGGGCTGGTATGGTTACCTTACTGGATGCCAACTTGCAAGGGGGCGCAGCCAATGTTAGCGCCATTGAAACCGAAGGTCAACTCTACGCACGTAACATCACCACCAGTGGCTACCAGTCAGCGATTAAGTTGCAAGGCGTGGTGGTTCCTGGCGCAACGCAGACCGAATATGCCTCGAATACCTCCGAGTTATTCGACAGTCCGAACAAGTCTCTCAACTTACCAATCAAGGAGACTCCGGAGTACCAGGACAACAATATGGACAACTGGGGACGTTTTGACGCTGGGGCGTACGGCGATACCAGTAGGTTGCAGTCGGTGCTCAACTCTGGTAAGTCCACAATCTACTTCCCCTTCGATCACTCTGCATATGAAAATGGTGCGATTCTAGAAAAGAACGGTGTATACTTCTCCTATAACGAAACCGTGGTAACGGTTCCCGCATCAGTCAAGCGCATCATCGGGTTTTCATCGGTGGTCAATGGGGCCGGCGAGGGCATAAACGGCGGCGGCATTAAGTTTGTGGTCGAGGGTGATAGTTCAGATCCGCTCATCATTGAGCAGTTCGGTTATGGAGTGAAAGTGGAGCAAAAATCATCGCGACCGGTAGCGCTTAAGCATGGGAACTATCAATACACCTCAAGCCCTGGTGCAGGTGACTTATTCCTTGAGGACGTAAATATTGAACCCCTTTATGTTCAGCCTAATCAGAACGTTTGGGCACGACAACTCAATGACGAATACGACGGTGGAACCAAGATCACCAATAACGGTGGCAATATCTGGATTTTGGGACTCAAGACCGAACACGATGGCACAGTTCTCGAAACGCGGAACGGCGGGAAGAGTGAATTGCTCGGAGGGGTGATCAATCCGGCGCATAAGTTTTCTGCTCAAGAGAAGCAGCAACCAGCATTCATTAACAAGGACTCAAGCACCTCGCTGGTTTATCGCCATATCAACTACGATCCAGACTATACCTACGACATTCTAATCGAGGAGACGCGCAAAGGAGAGAAGCGTCAGTTTTTAGCCACCCAACTCCCGCTTCTGGTGCCGCTGTTTACAGGGTATTCATAAGAACCATTGAGAAGGCAAAAGGCAGTTATGCTGAAGGGAACCCCACAAATAAATTCGGGGGATTCAGAAAGGAAAAATTTTTTATTTTTTCCACGAATAAATGCGTTCGCATATATCCTTTTCGGTCGCAAGGCAAAAGTTTTACTGAAAAACTTCATAAAACCTTCTGACCTCTGTCTTTTTACTTCTGCCTTCCGACGAAGTCGCTCAACACTTGTTCAGCCAGAGTCAGTTTTCCGAAATGTTCGGTTTTAGTACTATAAGAGAGTAGCTCCGCTTTGGTAGTGGAGCTACTCTTTATCTGGGCGAAGCTCCCTAAACTTGTCCCTTGCGAATCATGTTCTATAAATAGCTAAGCGCGAAATTTATACAAAAATTATGATAGGCATGATTTGGTTTAGGGTTGTTCGACTCCGGAGTTTACCGTGTTCTCCGTTTGCTCCGCATGGATCGCCGCTTTCCCCTTAGCTTCAGCCTAGAGTCTTCACCCCCTCACATTTAACTAGACGGGCGGGAAGTCCCCCGCCATAATCTTTGTTATTTTTATCCAGGCGATGTCTAACGACAAGCCCTTCTCCTAAGGGAGACGCTACGCGTCTCCGCTTTTGAGCAATTTTTTATACAAAATCCTAATGAACCTCTTTTTTGACAGCAACAACTAAATAGAAGCTCCAGAGCCTAACCGCCGTCTACATGAAGCTATCATCTAAATTAGGAATGCGATTTCTGTAAACTAAACAGGCGCAGTTTGTGTTATAGATGTTACAAATTAATAAATATGCGTAGAAAATCCTATTCTTCCTTCGCTGGTATTACATGGAGGTTTGCCCTCGCTTGTCTTGTTCTTCTTACTTCCTGCTTCTTCTTCTTTAAATGTGTGAACTCCGTCACCAGCGATAAATTCTTCCCAAAAGCCATCGCCATCAATGTCAAAACTCAGTACGGAGCCAAAGGCGACGGAGTCACCGACGACACTAAGGCAATTCGTAAAGCCATCCAGGAAAACCACAGAAGACCCATCTACTTTCCCGCCGGCACCTACCTTGTCAGCGATCGCCTTGAGTATCGGAACCTCAGCGGAAAGTTCGAGGCGTTCACGTGGCTTCAGGGACAGAATCGGGCTACCACGACTATTCGCTTGAAGAACAATGCCCCTGGTTACGCTGACCCCACCCATCCGAAAGCAGTAGTATATGCAGCATCGTCAAACGACGGAAACCATGTAAGCAAGGAATATTTGGAAAGAGGCGAAGGAAACCAGGCATTTGCAAACTATGTCGAGGACATCACAATCGATACCGGGAATAATCGTGGAGCGATCGCGCTTGACTACCTTGCGAGCAACCTCGGCGCTGTCCGCAACGTGATTATCCGTGGTCGAGGGGTTGTTGGGCTAGACATGAGTCGAGGCTTAATGGGTCCAGGTCTCATCAAGAACCTTCTCGTCAAAGGCTTTGACTACGGCATCCGGGTCTATTCAGGAGCAAGCTACGGCGTGACGCTTGAACACATTACGCTTCACAACCAACGTAAGGTCGGAATCGAGAACCAAGGCAACGTCCTTGCAATACGAGACCTCTCAAGCACCAACAGCGTCCCCGCAGTTCGCAACAACACCGTAATCGGCTTGATTACGCTTGTTGACGGCAACCTCCAAGGCGGCAACTCCTCAGTAAGCGCTATTGAGAACAACAACGACGGTCGTCTCTTCGTCAGAAATGTTCGGACGTCCGGGTACCGATCAGCGATCAAGCAGAACGGTCAGGTGGTCAAAAAGACGACGGTGAGCGAGTACACTTCAAGCCCTCCGTTTACGCTCTTCCCCAACTCACCGAAAACCTCACTTAACCTTCCTGTTGAGGAGCCGCCAGCCTACCACGACAACAACCTATCGAACTGGGCGAACGTGGAGGATTTCGGCGCGCGAAAGGTGGGCAACGACAAGAGCGTTGACAGTACGAATGCATTTCAAAAGGCGCTCGACTCTGGCAAGTCCACCGTATACATCCCACTCGGTATGTACTCCATACGAGGCACGTTACATGTAAGGAAGAATGTGCGGAGAATTATCGGAGCCAATCCCACGCTTGCTCCGACCGGGGAGGCGTTTGCGAACAAAGACAATCCGCAGCCACTATTCCGCATTGAGAATGGAGCGCCTCAAGCCGTGACAATCGAGCATATCTGGATCAATGACCCCTCGAACTCTCCTCACCCCGGATTCATAGGGTTCGAGCAGGCGACGTCCCGAACGCTCTTCCTCAAAGATATCCAATGTGGCACGCCGTCTTTTAAGTACACGTTCCGCAACACCAAAGGCGTGGGCAAGCTCTTTATTGAGGATGTGAGCGCCATCGGGTGGCAGTTCGAGCATCCGCAACAAGTGTGGGCACGACAGTTCGATCCTGAAGGCAGCGTAACGAGGGTCTTCAACAACGGCGGAGCGCTCTGGATATTAGGATTCAAGACTGAAGGATACCTTAACACGATCATCCACACGACGGGAGGCGGCGCGACTGAACTTCTCGGAGGGGCTCTCTACTACAACGTAAACGTCTCACCAAATGACGTGGCGTTCATCAACAACAACTCGCGCGTCTCGCTCTCCTACGGGACGGTAGGCTTCGGAGTAACCCAGAGCAAAATTCACGTTCAAGAGACTCGTGGTTCCAAAACTCGCGACCTCATCCAAGACAAACTCCTCTGGCGCGGTGAAGGACGAGCCGTGCCGCTCTATGTCGGTCGATAAAAAACATCATTCGTCAGTAATATAAGAGAGTAGCTCCACTACCAAAGCGGAGCTACTCTTTATATCTACGGTTCGTCGCCGTCCACCCGTCTTTGCTGGTGGAATCAGTGATTTTATTACTTGCCACTGCGCGTCGCTCAGATCCGTTTTATACTCTTTTCTGGTCATCTGCCACCTGTAATACCACGTTACATAGGGCATCATACGCGAGTGCTTCTTCGCGAAGCGATGTCTTTAAATTTCCTTTATAAATCAGATCTTATGTAAGCTTTTAAGTTTGCTCATTGAGCCGGAGATACTCTCTCCAAAATTCAGGAGATGTGAAATGGTTGAAAGCATTTTTCCACTCTAAGCTAACAGAGGACCATCTGGTACTACTCTTAATGATGAGTTGCAACCATCTGATTAAGATTCCAATACCGGCGGCTCTATTCATTTGATTTTCACAAAGACAGTTATCCGCTTCCCTAAAAATAACAACTTGCTTCCTTGGAAATGACTTGTACCAGGGGTCAACATAGTCAGGACGGACCCAAAGCAGTACTCCATCAGCGCTAACCAATAAGTTTGGTAGGAAATGACCATTGAGAGTCAATATGCCAATTAGTTTTTTGAGTTTTCCAATGCTTAGTTCCTTTGGAAGCTGCTTGTTAACTTGAGGATTAAATTGTATGGTTTGACTTTTGTGTTTTTTGCTAATCTCTAATATTTTAGAGTGCAATACCTCTGGAGCGTTGCATTTAATAAATCGAGGTCCTTGTAGGTAATCCTCAACACCATTTATAATCATTTCTGCAGAATTATAGTCAAACACCAATAGCTTATAAAGAAGCTCTTTTGTAAGTAACTTAACTGCTTCTATATATCCTAGTGTTCCACGAATAGAGTGAGCTATCAGACGATTCCGAATCTCATAATATGTAGCCCACACAATATGTTTCGCATAAAAAGGCTCATGCCAAACAGCTATACCTGGGAAAGGTACTATTACATTACCAAAATGTTCTTTAATTCTTAGTCCAAACTCGAGGTCATCTACCTTTATAAAGAAGGGCATTGGTAGCCCTATTGCTTTAATAGTTCTTTTAGAGAAAGAGAAAAACCAAAAACCTCCATAATCAGGACTATCTTCTGACAGCAGAAGATTAGTCATCTGGGGATTTTCCAAATTAAGTTTATATTTTAAGGGAGTAACTTTGAGTGGATGATATCGATAATCTCCATCATTATTTAATTCTTTAGCATACACTGCCCCTGCCTCATACAATATATGCTTTTTATACAAATCCAACATACTGCCAGCTATGGCAAAGTCCTGATTTGCGTATTCGTACAAGGGGAAAAGCCTGTAGATAGATTCGCTCTCTAACTCAATGTCATCATCCATGAACAGGAAATGTGTATGAACATCCTCCTCGAGAGCTTCGAGCAACCCACGGGTGAATCCTCCAGATCCACCCACATTTCTGTTAGGAATCAATTGAACCCTTTGGTCGTCGAAATCATCTTTTTTGAGAGTTCTGCCATTATCAACAACAAAAACCTTAAAATTTTTGTCTCGCAAAAAATCATCTTTGAAAATGGCGCTTACCGTATTTTTTACGTAAATTTCTTTCTTAAAAGTACAAGTAACAATACCCAAAGATACTTCCCTAAGTTTGGGTTGCTCGGTTGCAATGAATCCCCCTGTAAATGAACCGTGCTCACTCAAGCACTTAATTTCAAGATAAACTCTGCCAGCATCCTCAGTCCGCCAAGAATCTGGTAGCACAATTTTCACAGGCTCCAAAGGTTGACAGTTCTCAAAGCTTTGTATGTGAATGAGTTCTCTGTTCTCTGTGCCATACTGTTCTCTGTAAAGAGATACTTGAAAATCCCCCTCAAGCTTCAATAAGTAATACAGAGAGTAAAGCTCTGTATATTTAGCGTAGAATTTTTCATAGAATGAATTAAAGTAAGTGTTTAAGGATAAAACACCATTTCTAGTTAACGAAACCTCTGCGTGTTCTGTATGCAAATTAAGGGAAGCGCCCTCATTACATTTCATGTACAAGCTAGAGGTTTCAGGTGTACGAGGAAATCGAATTCTGCTTACTACGTTCATCTGGCTCCTGCTCGCTCTTTACACAATTCGTGTTTTTTGGTAGACACAGCATCTAGATTTAATATCGTTGTGTATCAGTAATTTGCTGCTGTTCACTACTGACAAATCTCGGCTCTTTGACAACAAAGAAGGCTTCTGCCTTCTTCTGATGTTATTTTTTACTCATGCAGACTTCGCTATCTCTTTCTCAAATACCCCAAGCGCCCGAACCACTGCTTGATCCATGTCGTAGTATTTGTAATCTGCAAGTCGCCCTGCAAACAGTACTGAACCGTTGAGTTTTTCTATTTCTTTGAGGTAAAGTTCTAGACGCTCACGGTTCTCCTCATTGAGGATCGGGTAATAGGGGTCATTTTTCCCTGGTACATAAGCTTGGGGATATTCCATCACCAAGGTGGTTTTGGGTGAGGTTTGTCCTGACAAATACTTCTGTTCAGTGATGCGGGTGATGTCGTAGTCGTTGGGGTAGTTGACTGTACCTACCTCTTGATACTGCTCTTGATCCAAAGTCTCGAAGTGAAAGCGCAGGCTACGGTAGGGCAGTTCGCCATACATATAATCGAAGAAAGTATCAATTGGTCCGGTGCAGAGTATCCGGTTAAACTTAACCTCGTTGATAATCTCGCGGTAATCTGTGTTCAGCAGGACCTTAATGTTGGGGTGAGCCAGCATTTTGCGGAACATTTCGGTGTAGCCAAGCTTGGGCATAGCTTGGTACGGGTCTTGAAAGTAACGGTTATCTCGACTGATATATACTGGAACACGTCCTGTGACTCCCCGATCTAGTTCCTCTGGTTTCACACCCCACTGCTTCATGGTGTAGCGGAGGAAGACATTTTCATAAATGTATTCAGCTAGAAAGGTAAGGTCACCACTAGCGCTTTCACGCAGTTTTAAGATGGGTACTTTGACCCCAAAACCGAAGTTTTCTAGAAGTAAGTTCTCCAGCTTTTCTGCATACTTTGGAGGAAAAAGAGCATAGAGGGAATTGAGATTAAAGGGGATGGGTACTTTCTTGCCTTCTACCACTCCCAGCACATGGTGATAGTAATGTCTCCACTCAGTAAATTGCGAGAGATAATCCCAAACTTTTTTAGATTTGGTGTGGAAAATATGAGGACCGTATTTATGAACCAGGATGCCATGCTCGTTGTAGTAATCGTAGGCATTACCGCCGATGTGATCCCGTTTCTCTACAATCAGCACTCTTTGCCCAAGCTCATTAGCAACTCGCTCCGCTATGACACAAGCAGAATAGCCAGCGCCTATGATTAGCCAATCAAATTTCATGTGATTTCTCCTTGTATGGTGTGCGTAATTTGGATGTTAAGATGACATCACTGATTCAGCTTTTTCAGCTTTTATATAACTGCTTTGATAAATTTCAGTTAATTCCTCAAAATGTTGGTTTAATGATTTTACTGGTCGTGCCTCTTTCCAAAACTCGCTTAGCAGGTGTGGGTTTTCTCGAATAGTCCGAAGTTTGCTCTGAAAATCTCCTTCCTTATCAGGATCAAAAATGAAAGCAGGGTGGCGAACGTACTCCTGAGCGCCTCCTCGATTTGAGCAAAGTACAGGCACGCGACAAGCAAGTAACTCCAATGTTACCTGTGGCATATTATCTTCCCACAACGGTGGAACAACCCCTAAGTGAACTCCATCCAGAATGCTAGGAATATTTTCGTAAGTGTAACCAGGAGAGTAACGTAAAGAATGAAGGGATTGAGCAAGAGATAGTAACCGTCCTTTATTGTGAGTAGCCATTTTTAACTCACTTCCATCAGTAATTTTAGCTGCCACCACTAAGTCAAGTGACCTTAATTCCTCCTGTGTTAAACAACGTAGTTGTTCTAACAAAAAGTAAAATCCCTTATCTGCTCTTGCTGGTCCGATGTAAATTAATCGAAAAGGCTGCCCTACAGAGTAGGATGCTGGGTTATTGGCTGGCGCTTGGAACTCAGTTGCTTTGCTTCCTATGTATTGTGTCTTCAACCGTACAGGATCAATTCCATATTGCTGATAAATGGAAGCGGTGCGCTCAGAAACCGATAGCGCTACATCAACATAGCGGTTAATGAGAGAAACGATTTCTTGTCTACGATGGCGGTACAAATCTGCTTCTTGGGAAAGCTCTGTGCCTGTAATATTCAGTGGTTGGATAAGGGGAGACTTAGTTGGTTTGAACCAATTCCAACCTTTAAACCAGACATAATACAGTTTTTTTGGTAGACGTAGCAGTGTTGATTGCTCATCAAGACCTATTAAACTTCCTAAATGAGACATTCGTCTATAAGACAATTGCATGTCTAATTTATCTGCGCTCGGCAGGCAGGCAACACAAGCTCTTCCATCAAAATAATCGTCACAAGCACTATTCTCTAACCTCCACAAATTTACCTGAGGACAAACAGACCAATAGTTGTGCAAACTAAACACAACCTTTGCTCCACTTTCTTTTGCTAACTTAAGGCAGTTAGCAGTTAATCCTTCTAAATTATGAAAGTGAATAATATCGTATGGCTGTTGTTCAGTAAGCACCTGTTCAAAGCATTTCTCCAACTGTAAATTTTTGACATTTCCTAAAGGATTGTCAAAGCTTAGAGAAGAAGGTGCAGGAATTGGAGAATTGACTATTGAAAAAGTTTCTACTTGAGGATGTCGCTTGTTAGAAATTTTCCGTAGATAAGGTTGTTTAGGAAAGTAGCTATAATCGATCCCAGAATAAAGAAAATTGATTTGATAGTCTTTTGACTGAGCTAGATAATCAATCAAATTACGACAATATATGGATACCCCGCCGCCTTCAAGTTTCTTTTGAAAATAAGGATCCCAGTTGTAATAAAGGATTCTGTATGACATAATAAAATTCCTAATTTTGGGTTAGTCAAGAGCGTGTGTATAAATGCTGCAAAATCCTCAATAGTTCCACCACAAGTACAATGCTACCTATCAATCTCACGCAGTGCTTAAACAGCAACGCTCGTTGAGGTGCAAGCACGACCGTAAGATAGTGCCTGCACAAGCTTATTTCACGCGATTTCTCCTTTAATAGGGGTAAATAGAGGTTTGGAACTTTCACACTTGACTGAAGATTTTCTGCTTTCGTTAGGTTCTAACTCACTCGATGAAGATGATAGTACAAGTTGATGTTAAGTAGTTTTCATGGCTTTTTGGAAAAAATTACGTCTAAATTCGCCCAAAATCTTTTTGATTTTTAAAATCATGCTGTTTTTGCTGTTGTTTTTTAATTGAAAGAGTTTTCTTGCAATGGCGTTAGCTCTGGTAACTGAACCAGGAAACCAGACATCTCCATGTGGATGCTTACCATAAACCACTAGTCTCCACCAGTCAGCTAAAGTGTAAATGGGTCCTAGCTCATAGAAGTCATTTTCAGTTTGATCTCCAGACATTACAAAGGAGCCAAAGACTTCCGCTTCCTGAAGAGAAGGGTTTCGCAGAAATTCTTTTGCCAAAATTTCAGCTGCCTCTAGGAAAGAATTAGTTGTACATTCTTGCTCACTTAGATTGGTCGTTAATTGCTCTGCAAATTTAATAGCAGCGCTTTGCAGTGTATGTAATCCCCAATTGATCGCATGTTCGTTTTTTGGGTAACGAAGTACGGGAATATACTGCTCACCGCATCGCTCGTAGTTCATAGTGCTACCGTGATCTGCTGCAACGAAAAGCTCGAACAAACATCTGTACTTAGTGATAACATTGCGATCACACGGTTTGTCTACATCATAAAAATAAGCTAATAAATTATCATTTTGAAACGGCTTAACCCGACTCTCAAGGGCAAAGAAAAAACCACACACACCAGATTCTGGATAGAAACCAGCAATGTCCAGTAATTTACTAAAAGAGCGTTGTGTGTTTCCACTCCAGCCCACATCAACATAACCAAAGGGAACGCCATCGTCTAGCCCTTCTTGGCGAAAATAGCCGATCACCTTTTCACGATAGGTAGCAGCAGTTGAGATGATAAGTTCAGTAACCTCTTTCTCAGTGAAAATCTGCTTTAGTAAGTCACGTTCGTGCTGGTGAAGATTAAGATCCCATTTGGCTGCTGGAAAACCATAGCGACTCAAAACATCTTTAATTTGGTCTGGTGATATGTTAACCCGATCACAAACGGAACGAATTGATAAAAACCGGATGTCACTATCAGCGTGAGCCAAGATCCAGACAAGCTCATCTTCCCCAATCTCTTGGAGAGCAGGTGTGTGCCATGCTTGACGAGAACCATATAAGTAGCGGCAGTCGATTGTAAATCCCCAATTCTGGCAGATAACTTGAGCTATTTTTTGCAATATCTGCCCATCTCTGGCAACAAAGTATAACCTTTGAATCCCTCTTTTTTGCGCTTCTACTAAGCACCAGTGAACGAAACCGAACAACATGGGAGCAACTGCACTTGCTGTCGTGTCCCAAATAACTTGTTTATCAGGACTCGTTTCTTGAGACTGCAAACGGGTGAGCCTGCTAGCGCCTGCTAGTAAGGATCTAAACTTTAAGGGCAGATGAGCGGTGTCCGCTATTTTTCCTTCGTAGCGATTCAGGTGAGTTTGAGTGATGGGTTCGACTTTAACCCCCTGTTTTTTTGCCATTTTTACATCGGAGTGGAAGTTGTCTCCAATATGATGTAACTGAGAAGCTTTGACTGACTCCTGTCCCAGACAATGTGGAAATAATTTACCATTTGACTTGCTCATTCCTACTTCCGATGAGACATACAAACGGCTACCCGGTGTCCAGACATTATTTTCTTTGAGGAAAGTCCGAATCGTTTCCTCAGATAAATACATATCAGACATGTAGATGAGCTGCTCATTTGCTTGCTGTAGTGCTTGTATTCTTTTTTGAATGGCGGGTACTGGACGCAAAGAAGCCAACTCTAATGCAATTTCTTTATGCATAGCTTGTTGGGCTTGAGTTGTTGACCAACCCAAAAAACCAGCTAATTGTTGGTAGATTTGTTCTACAGTCACTTCTCCGGTTTTCGATGCTTCTCTTGCTGCGCTTTCTGCTTTTATCCGCATCTGCAGCCAAGTGTCTGCTGATATGTCAATAAGTTTTTGTTGCCTTAGTTGTTCTCCCAATTCCCAAAATAAGTCTGTTGGTTTTGCCCAAACCCGAACTAAAGATGTTTCAAATACGTCGAATGAGTAAACTGTCTTTTGCATGGGAATTTAACCGATGTTTTTAGGGTATTCAACGAAAAGTGCAAGGTTTGATTTATTTTTTTGTTGACAGTTTTAGTCAGGAAAACTGAGTGTACGTATGGGCATTTGTGATTTAGTTGTGAAACATACTACTAACAGAACTTTCTTTGTGAATGCGGAAGATTGTCTCACCGATCAGATTAGCGACAGATAATACTGTTAATTGTGGAAAGCGGTTTTCGTCCACAATGGGAATGGTATTTGTAACGATGACTTCTTCAAGGTAACCGCTTGATAGACGTTCAATTGCAGGTGGTGAAAAGAGTGCATGGGTTGCACAAGCATAAACTTGGCGTGCACCTTCCTGACGAAGCACTTTTGCCGCTTCGGTGATGGTGCCTGCGGTGTCGATCATGTCATCCACAAGAACAGCGGTTTTACCTTGCACGTCACCGATGACATTCATGACTTCAGCAACATTGTGTGCTTGGCGACGCTTATCGACAATGGCAAGCGGTGCATCGTTGAGTTTCTTGGCAAATGCCCGTGCCCGCGCTACTCCGCCCACATCAGGGGAAACGACAACGATATCAGAAAGTTGCTTACTTTGGAGATAATCTAGCAGGATGGGAGAGCCGTAGACATGATCCAGCGGAACATCGAAGAAGCCTTGAACTTGAAATGAGTGCAGATCCATTGCTAGAACGCGATCGGCACCCGCTTTGGTAATTAAGTTTGCTACTAGTTTAGCTGTAATCGATTCCCGTCCAGCTGTCTTACGATCTGCTCTGGCATAGCCAGAGTAGGGCAACACTGCTGTGATTTGCCTTGCCGAAGCGCGACGACACGCATCAATCATGATCATCAATTCCATGAGGTGATCATTGACTGGACGGCATGTGGGTTGAATCAGATAAACGTCGCAACCTCGGATTGATTCCAGAATTTGAACATAAATCTCTCCATCGGCAAACCGCTTACGGATTGTAGGAGTTAGATCAATGCCAAGATATTGAGCAATTTCCTGAGATAGCGAGACATTGGCTGAGCCAGAGATCAGGCAAAGACGGTTATTCTCAGAAGCAATTGAGGTAGTGGTTGAAAGTGTTAGAGTTGGAGTGAAAACCATATTATTCCTCAAATGTGTTTTCTGTAACGCAATGCTTGACCTATCTCTTTATTACAGGTTCAGGCTCTACAACAGACGGTCTGGATATTTTCGACAATGAATGCTCAAAATTCTGATAAAGTTGTAAATGCTTCTCAAGAAATACAGTCTTTGAAAAATTATTTTCAACATCCTTTCTTGCCTGCTGACCCATTGCCTCCAAATCGATGGATAGTAATGCTTGGCGCAGGGCTTGGTTTAATGCCTGCTGGTTAGTAGGCTCAACTAGGATACCGTTGCGTCCAGTCTCTATCATCTCTGGAACACCCCCTGTGGAAAAACCAACGACTGGAGTAGATGCAGCCATTGCTTCCATAACAGTGAGTGGCAGGTTATCGGCAAGGGTGCAAAAGAGCATAACATCTGCTGCAGAATAGACTTTAGCCAAGAAGTTAGGGTCTGAAATATAACCCATCTCTCTGAATTCAAGTCCCTCCAATGCTTGCTTCAACTCATTGTTGCAAAACCCTACAACTAGAACGAATGGAGACAAATCACGTACACTTTGAAGGGCTGCGATCGCATACTTCACACCCTTACGAGGATCATTAAGTACGTGCGCTGAAATAACAATTACTTTACGGTTTTCCGGAATACCTAGATTAATTTTTATATTTACCTTTGTGACTAAGGGAAAAGGTTTTAAATCAAGACCATTGGGGATGACTATAGGTGAAATTTTAAATTTTAGAGCCTGTTGAGCCTGTTGAGCCATCCAGTGACTCGGATATATGTAGCGAATATGGAATTGCCCAGAAACCCATCGTTTGATTGCCTGGATTTCTCTTGTGCGATCAGGTATTTTATCTTTCTTTTTACCCGGAGGTAATTGAGGACACTGGTGACAATGGGTAGTAAACTTCTCACACCCCATTGGGTACAGACAGCCGCCAGTAAATGGAGAACAGTCATGTACTGTGAAAAAAGTGGGCTTGCGTCGAGAAGTTAGAGCTAGAGTCACCGGAGATATGGCGGTATGTAGATCATGAAAATGAACAATATCGTAATTATCGAGAATTCTGCTCAAGTTTAACCAGTATTCAACAGGCAACAGTTCTGGGAAACCGTATTCTTTAGTCTTTTCATGAATCCTTTGACAGAGCCTGTATCTACGACCTTCTCCGTAGAGATTACGCTGGAATGAAAGAGGCTCTTTGCAGTGAAAAGCAACAAAATGGTCAGTTGGATGTCCAGCATCATTTAACCAGGTAGCAAGTTCTTCGGCAACTCTACTTGCCCCACCCCCATTTCTATCAGACTTGCTAACAATAGCTATTTTCATATGTACAATAAATATTCAAACCATGAGGCAAAATAGCTTAATCTTACGTACTGAACAAGTAAATTTTGAACCTTTTATAAATTAGGTTTCTTGTAAATTCAGTACGAATCTTCTCTATGTTCAATCTACAGACAACCTATTTTTATCAAACAGACCAAGTTTAGATTCTAAATAATGACTAATCTTGATTTGGTATCAAAATGCGTGGAATGTCGGCATCCCAATTCACCCGAAATTTACGGCTTATTTCACAAGTAAATCTTTCAAGATACCAACCGTAAGCAAACCATTCTCCATTTTCATCTTGTAGAAAGTTGGTCCCGTACATACCTGTTTTTTCACTGCCAGGGACAATTTTAAATTCAGAAACATGCTTATAAAGTCCATCAAGACTATCAGACACGTAGCAATATAGAGCAGATTTATCTAAGTTTAGCTCACTGTAATAGTCTAATGCATTTGGGTTGATGGTATGACCCCATGCTGAGAAAAATAAATAATATTTGCCATTTTTTATAATTAGTTGAGGTCGTTCAAGCTCATAAAATATTCCGTTATTTATTTCCTCATGAAGATGAGGAAATAATAATGGCTTTAGTAATTTGTATGGACCGTCTATGGATTGGGAAACCGCTAAACCTACACAACCACGATAGTGATCATGTGCATCAGAGATAGCAGTTGAAAAAATCAAATAATACTGATTTGTAACGTCACATTTTAAAACATAAGGGTCTCGACATTGACAGTGTTCATAAATTGAATCAGTACGCCGCGAATTAGCATAAATTTTATAATCTAGAACTATTAATACATCTAGTTGCTGTTGCCAATTTCGCAAATCATTGGAAACTGCAAGCCCAATTCTTTCCGTTAGAATATTTGGTTTTTGAGGAGACGCTGAATAAAATAGATAAAATTTATTATTCTCTTCAACACACGAGCCTGCAAGAATTCTACCATTTCGCCATTGACAATCATCTGGTTGCAGAGTTACGTCTGCAAATGACCATTTTTCGAGATCTTTAGATACTAAATGCAAAATTATACCAGTCATCCAAAATGGTTCTTCAGTTATCAAACTTGCTAGACAGAATGCATGATACTCATTGCCCTTTTTCATAATCCAAGGATCCCAAGTTCTGATCATCTTAAGCTGACAAAGCAAAAAATAAGCAAACTTTACAGAATAACTGTTATTTTGGAGAAGTATTTGATACAATAACGTTCCCAATCGGTAACGTAATTTTCTCTTTATTTTGTTGAAAATATTGTATGTTCTCCCTTTCAATTTAAGAGCGAAACTAACCATCCTTAAGGAATTAATATACATAAATCTTTACACGGTAGTTTTTTCTACAAAAGACCATTTGGTTGTATGCCACAAAAATCCACCTACTCCATTTTTTGGCAATTCTAAATAAAGTATTTTGAGTTTTATTAGCTCATCATCATAAAATATTGCATCCTCTTCTGACTCATCTCTAACTCCAAATACTACATGATATTCACCAGGAGATAATGATGGTAAATCTAAGTCACTATCGATTATAACCCGACCTTTTAAGGGAGTTTCAAATTTAAAATGAGCATCTAGTAAATGGGAAGTAAATATTCTTTTACCTTCATCATCAAGTAGGAAAAAACCTGGATTAACTTGACTAACTGGTTCAAGGAAGTTAAATTCAAATCTTAACTTATAGCTTGAACCCCATGCATATTCAGATACTTCTTCACCTTTATCATCAATCCAAAAAGGACGTTTAAGCTCAAATCTGCCACACTTAGAGCGCATCACTGGTCTGAAGTTAGAAGTTTTTGTTACTGATAGGTAAGCACTGGTAACTTCATCAATATTCCCCTGACAATAAACTTGACCACGATTTAGCATAACTCCTTGATTGCAATATGATCGGATTACTCCTAAATCATGGCTAACAAATAAAATTGTTCTTCCTTCTCTTTCGGAGATATCTTTCATTTTTCGCATACATTTCTTGCGAAATTCGGCATCTCCTACTGCCAACACCTCATCCACAATCAAAACCTCTGGCTCCAAATGAGCAGCCACCGCAAATGCCAACCGCACATACATTCCAGATGAGTATCGCTTTACAGGAGTATCTAAAAACTTCTCAATCTCTGCAAAATCGACAATTTCATCAAACTTGCGTTGAATCTCTACCTTGCTCATCCCTAGAATTGCACCATTAAGAAAGATATTCTCCCTACCGGTTAACTCTGGGTGAAAACCTGTTCCCACTTCTAATAAGCTGGCAACTCGCCCCTTTATCCGAATAGATCCACTGGTTGGTTCCGTAATTCTGCTGAGAACTTTTAGTAGTGTTGATTTACCTGCACCATTACGTCCAATGATACCTACTCTGTCGCCCTGCTTAATCTCAAACGACACATCTTTCAGTGCCCAGAACTCCCCCTTGGTGGGTCTTGCTTCCTTCTTGGCACGGGGATTTAGCGCATTACCAAGAGACTTCGCTGCATTGGTCATTGCCCCACGAAATGTCTTGTAACTACTCCCTTCTTCCTGATGTCCAAGGACGTACTTCTTAGCTAAATTCTCAACCCGGATTACAGTATCTGACATTTACGTCACTCCTACCTAATACCCTTTCACTTTTGTTCGGCTAACTACACGTACTGGTGTGGACAAGGCTGTCATTACTTGAACTGACCAATCCAAAATCCAAAATCTATGGCTCCAAAATCGGTACGCCTAAATCACGTCTGCAAAAGTGCGTTCCATTCTGCGGAAGTACCAAATACCGCTCAACAGCAGCACAACCACCAGAACCAGAGATAGTGCAAACCCAGGTAAATATATCTGCGACTCGCCGCCCAAAATCGCCCAGCGGAAACCGTCGATGACTCCTACCATTGGGTTGAGCGAATACAGCAGCCGCACCTGTTCGGAATACCGTTCAGCAATTATCTTGCTACTAAAACCTACAGGAGAAATGTATAAACCAAACTGGACTAGAAACCCCACGATATAGCGGAAATCCCGATACTCCACAGTCAAAGCCGCTAGCCACAATCCCACACCTATCGACGCGGCAAAGGCAATCAGAATAAACAGTGGCAGAGTCAAAATGCGCCAATCGGGTACAAAGTTATAGTAAGCCATCAACCCCAGCATTATCATGCCAGATATTAAGAAGTCTACAAAGCTGACAATCACCGCACTCGTTGGCACAATCAGACGCGGAAAGTAGACTTTAGAAAGCAAGTTGGAGTTGGCAATTAAACTGTTGCTGCATTCTGTAAGAGCACCAGAGAAAAACTGCCAAGGCAACAAAGCGGAAAATACCATAATGGGGTAAGGCGCATTCCCCTCTGGGGGTAGCTTCGCCAAACTTCCAAACACAACACTGAACACCACCATCGTCAAAAATGGTCGGATCAATGCCCATGCCATGCCAATAGCCGTCTGCTTGTAGCGCACCAAAATATCACGCCAAGCCAAAAAGTAGAATAACTCTCTGTATTTCCACAGGTCTTTCCAATACTGCTTCTCAGCCCCACCTGCCTCGATTGTGAGTTCTTTTGTGCTCATCTACTTACCTGTATGTTGCATTAATTAGACAACGCGTGATTGTTTGCAGCCAAAGTATCTGAAGTCTCAGAAAAAACATTGTTCTTCTACTTATTTCCTTTGGTAATCTTTAGTATCAGGAAATATTTGTATATTTTTTACACCTTCATCTAATCTTTAAAATTTATTAAATAAAATTACTAGTATTTATCTGACAGCAACTCAGAACAAGCAACAGTGCTAATTATCATCAAATTGATTATGAACGTCACGAACCAAGCACCAACTCTAAATTTCTTTGCCAGCTAGGCAAAGCTAACCCAAATGTACTAGAGATTTTCTGAGTATCTAATGAGGAATAAGCTGGTCTTTTCGCTGGGGTTGGATACTGCTGTGAGGAGATTGCTACCAATTTGTCTAGCTTATGTTCGCTGCGTTTAGAGTCATATTCAAATATCACTTTTGCAAAGCCATACCAACTCGTCTGACCACTAGCCGTGAGATTGTACATCCCACTGTTATTGCTTAAAAAACCAATCAAATCTTTTTTGCTTTGAGACAAGATTTGTGCTGTAGATTCAGCAATCATCCGGCTCCAGGTAGGAGATCCGACTTGGTCATCCACAACTGTGATCTCTTCACGCTCCCGTGCTAATTTCAACATTGTCAGCAAAAAGTTTTTACCCCTCAAGCCATAGACCCAACTTGTTCTTAAGATGAAATGAGGTACACCAACTGCTTGAATTGCCTTTTCACCTGCTAATTTTGTTTTTCCGTATACATTTTGTGGATCAGGTTCATCTTGCTCTGTATATGGCGTTGTATAATTGCCGTTAAACACATAATCTGTGGAGTAATGAATCACTCCTGCACCCAGTAGCTTTGCTTCCTCTGCAATCACACCCGGTGCAGTCCCATTAATAGCCATTGCTAATTCAGGTTCTGTCTCTGCCTTATCCACTGCAGTGTATGCCGCCGAATTTACAATTAAGTCAGGCTGAACTTCACGAATCACATGACGAATAGTGTCAGGCTGAGATAGATCTATGCGTAAACCAAGGGAGGAGATTTCACGTCCTACAGGAATGACTTCACCAAGAGTCATTAAAGTTCGTTGCAGTTCCCAACCAACTTGACCCGTGCTACCTGTGAGTAGTATTCTCATCAGGCAAACACCTCCGCCTCTTTCAGTCGCTTACCCGCCCTATCTTTAGCAGAGACAATGGGTTCTACTTCAAGGGGCCAGGCGATCGCCAAATCAGGATCGCTCCACAAAATGCTACGTTCATACTCTGGTGCGTAATAGTCTGTAGTTTTGTAAAGCGTCTCAGCATATTCTGAAATCACCAAGAAACCGTGAGCAAATCCTGGTGGTATCCATAGTTGCTGCTTGTTCTTGGCGCTCAAATGAATGCCCACCCATTGACCAAAGTACTTAGAAGTAGTTCTCAAATCCACAGCTACATCAAAGACTTCACCAATGACAACTTTAATCAATTTGCCTTGAGGTTGCTTGATTTGGTAATGCAGACCGCGTAGTACATTCTTCGTTGAACGAGAATGGTTATCTTGAACGAAGTGTTCTAGAATATTTGCCTTTTCTCGCAAAACTCGTTCATTGTAGCTTTCGTAAAAAAAGCCACGTTCATCTTCAAAAAATCGCGGTTCAATGAGCAGTACATCAGGAATTCCAGTTTGTATAATTTTCACAATGTCACCCTCTCTGTTCCTGGCAATTCCTGCTTAAAGCCATTTGCTGATGGAACTTGATTCATCTGCTGAACCTGCTGGGCGTGGCTATCATTATTGATGATGTCCATCAGGTAACCCCCATAGCTACTTTTAGCTAATGGTTGAGCAAGTTGGTACAGTTGGTCGGCATTAATATATCCTTGGCAGTAGGCAATTTCTTCGATACAAGCTATTTTTAAGCCCTGCCGTTGTTCCAAGGTTTGAATAAAGCTAGCAGCTTGGTGAAGCGATTCATGAGTACCCGTATCCAACCAAGCATAGCCTCGACCTAAAATCTCGACTTTCAGTTGCCCCTGACGCAGATAAACCTGGCTTAAGTCAGTAATTTCTAGTTCATTGCGGGCTGAGGGTTTGAGAGTGGCAGCAATTTCACAAACTTGATAATCGTAGAAATAAATACCAGGCACAGCATAGTTAGACTTAGGAATCTTGGGCTTTTCCTCTAAACTTACTACCTGACCTGCTCTATCAAATTCAACAACTCCATATCGCTGAGGCTCAGCGACTCGATAACCAAAAATAAGTGCCCCCTCACGCAACTGAGTTGCACGCGTTAGCACATCAACTAGACCATGCCCGTAGAAGAGATTATCGCCTAAAATGAGGCATACGGAGTCGTTACCAATAAAATCTTTGGCTAAGATAAATGCCTGTGCTATACCTTCAGGTTTCGGTTGCTCAACATAGCTAAACTTGAGACCCCACTGGCTACCATCTTGCAAAAGTTGCTGAAACAGTGGCAGATGGGCGGGTGTAGAGATGATGAGGATTTCGCGAATCCCAGCCAACATGAGAGTGGACAAGGGGTAGTAAATCATCGGCTTATCGTAGACAGGCATGAGTTGTTTGCTGACCACTTGAGTCAGGGGGTACAACCTTGTACCAGAACCGCCAGCTAAAATAATGCCCTTCATGGTTCACTCCTCAGATGGTTGGGGTTTCGTTAGCTTGATAATACTGCCTCTCTATCTCCATAGTTCTGCTTAATCCAGTGTGCGTAGGCACCTGATTGGACTTGCTCAACCCAGATTGGGTTGCTGAGATACCAGTGAATGGTTTTCAACAAACCGCTATCAAAGTCCTCTTTTGGTTGCCAGCCCAAATCTGAGCTAATTTTACTACAATCAATTGCATATCTTCGGTCGTGTCCAGGGCGGTCTTTCACAAAAGTGATGAGAGAGGAGTGGCGGAAATCGGGTTTAGGAGCCAACTCATCTAGGATTGCACAAATTTTTTCAACGACTGTTAAGTTTCTCTGCTCGTTGTTACCACCAATATTGTAAGTCTCTCCAATACGGCTGTGTTGTAAAACTGTGTAAAGGGCTTCGCAGTGATCCACAACATACAGCCAATCTCGGACATTATGTCCATCCCCATATATTGGTAAAGGTTTACCATTTAAAGCATTGAGAATAATTAGGGGAATCAGTTTTTCGGGAAACTGGCGTGGACCGTAGTTATTAGAGCAGTTGGTTATTAAAGTGGGGAGACCATATGTGTGAAAGTAGGCTCGTACAAAATGGTCAGAACCTGCTTTTGATGCAGCATAGGGACTATTGGGAGCATATGGGGTATCTTCCCGAAAAGCTGAATCTGTCGGACCTAACGAGCCGTATACTTCATCTGTAGACACATGCAGGAAACGAAACTGCTCTTGCTTGTGCGGGGATAATTTTTCCCAGTAAGCTCTGCTAGCTTCCAAAAGTTGGAAAGTTCCCACTACGTTTGTTTGAATAAAATCCTGGGGGCAAACAATTGAGCGATCAACATGGCTCTCGGCTGCGAAGTTGATAATTGCGTCTGGTTGGTACTGCTGTAAAAGATTACGTAACAGCTCAATATCACCAATGTCTCCACGGACAAAACAATATCCAGAATCATCCTGCAACTGTGCTAGATTTTGAGGATTGCTGGCATATGTCAACTTATCTAGATTGATAATGTTAGCCCACTGTTCAATTCTTGCCTTCAGAATGAAGTTAGAACCGATAAAACCTGCTCCGCCGGTTACCAAAAAAGTCTGCATATTCCTAGTTTGTGATTGACTGTAAAACATAGGGAACAGACAAACATTCTTCCATTAACGCACCAAAATGTCACGCCATGCCAGAAAGTAGAACAGTTCCTTGTATGTCCACAGGTCTTTCCAATACTGTTTTTCAGCCCGACCCGCCTCGATTGTAAGTTCTTTTGTGCTCATCTACTTACCTGTATGTTGCATCCATTAGACAACGCGTGATTGTTTGCAGCCAAAGTATCTCAAGTCTCCGAAAAAACATACTTCCTCTACTTACTTACTTTAGTCATCTTTAGTATCAGGAAATATTCGGAAATTCTTTTGCATCTTTATCCCACCTTTAATCGAACTGCTACTGGGGCGAAAAGTATTTATTACAGGTGAAAATTTTTGCTCAAAAACTCTAAACTGTATACCCACTCTAACTTTGGGTAACATAAATTGTGACGAAATCCAACGAAACTTTTAACACAAATGTATAGAAAATACCTTGATTATCCTGGATCTTTTAGTATTTTCTCGGTGGAGGTGCTGTCATATCCTTCTATTAAAAGCTGCTCTGTGAGATGAGAACCAATAAAACCAGCTCCTCCAGTGACAATAAAATGCATACTTTCAAGTCTGAAAATAAAACCATCTCGACAGTTGCCTAGCAAACTCCTCACCATCCCAATCCTGTACCACAAGGCGAGGCAGCTCAAAACAGTCAATATTTCGCCGTACTTTGCTAGGAATAGTGGAGCAAGCACAAACGAATCCGACTTCACGAGCAAGAGCGGCTGTTTCTGCGGTGTAATCACCATGGGGATAGGCAAAGCTATTTACCGGACGCTCTATAATTTCTTCTAATCGGGTTTTACTATGCTGAAGTTCGTACTGCTGCTTAGCTACTGACAGTGTAGAGAGAAACGGATGGCTTACCGTATGAGCACCAACCTCTATCAGTGAACCCTGGTCCAGTGCGTACACTTCCTCTGGCGAAAGGAAGCGGTGTGTCGAGCGGCTCCCACTCTCAGCACCAGACCATGTTATAATCTGATCCATCAGCTTTTGGCGCTCGTTTGGCACCAAAGGGCGCAGTAGCTGATAAAGTGTGCGGTAGAGACTCTGGCGTGGACTGGGATCAGCCTCCTTGGGCGTACACCAAGTCCAAGTGCAATGGCGCTGATAGGCATCCTCACTGTAGTAGGCTGCTTCGCCTAAATCCCATTCGTAGGTGTTGCCGTTAATGCTCAGGCAAAGAGTTTTCGGTAATGTGCCTGGTTGCAACAGCAGTCGCTCCAATTCATCCCACCAAGATTCCCGTTCATGCTCAAGGTAGCCAGTCGATACAAAAACCGTTGCAGGAATGTTATGCTGCTCCAGCAATGGTTTAGCGTTATAGAGATTATCAGCGTAACCATCGTCGAAGGTAATTGCTACCGACCGATTGAGGGACTTTCTATCCTGCACCGCTTGGACTAGTTGTTGCAGTGGGACTGGATAGCTATGTTTTTTCAATACTTCCAGGTGTTCAGCAAAGTGGCGCGGCTTCACGCACAGCTCAAATGGGTCCGATGGCACTTCAGCCACGCGATGGTAGAGTAGGATGAGTCCCCCCGGTGCGAATCGGTTCTTAAGCCGCGCCGCTGCCCGTCGCAATCTGCCAATTCCACGTATTTTCATAGCTTTACCTATGGTTTCACCGCCCTGACTGTGATTAAAACTTGATAGCTGGGATCACAGTGGTCTAATTCTTTCTTCTGCAGTTCCTCAGTTGCCACCCCTTGTAGAAATGAAGTTGCTGTCAGCACATTCCCATAAGTTTTGATCGTCACATTTGTCTTTGGGAAAACTTCCTCAAACAGCCGTTGTGCGGATAAGTTAGTAAATGCCCAATACCAGTAATCTTTCCATTCATCAATGCAAATTTGACTGATTCCCGGAAAGGTCATCAGCGCAACTCCGCCAGGCTTCAGGATGCGGTTGATTGTTTTGAGGGCGGATTGCACATCGTAAATGAGGTGGAGTGTTTGTGTGAGGACAAGGCAGTCAAAGGTATCTGATGGAATATGGTCAGCGTTACTTAGATCTCCAACAATCGTTGCATCTGGGTTGCCTTCTATGACGTGAAGGACATCGCTTTTCGTAACGCGATCGCCTCCGAACTTCCGAGTATAAAAGTTATCCCCAATTTCCAGTACACGCCCTTGAATATCATTAGCTTGGCTGGTAAGAAAGTTTTCGACATAGTAGCGGTCAATAGGAAGACCTCGGTCAAAGCCAAATACTCGACTCAGGGGCGTTACCCGTCGCAGATTACCGAATTTTACCGTTCCTACGGGTGGGCAATATTCAGTTCCTTTCCATTGAGCCCGTAATCTACCACGGATGGGGGCAGGCAATGTCTGCCGTGCGATCAACTTCACTAGTCCTTTCATACGTCCTTTTAAATATTGAGTATATTGTGACAACCGATATAAGGTTGGATGATGATAGGGCCATAACGCTTTTCTGAACGCTTGCCAAACCTCAGTGTCCTTGACTCCTTGTTCGGACAAATACTTCTCTAGCCAGTTCAAGACAGTCAGATGAAAAGGATTCGGCTTTTGTGGCTGGAACTGTCCCTGACTTAGCGCCACTTGACAGCAGCTACTTGGATGCTGCCGATACCTGTCCCAACAACCACTTTCTACAAACACAGGATATTTGAGACAGACTTTGTAAAAGAAAACTTGATCCTCATATAATCCCCGGAAGGACTCCTCAAATCCGCCGACATCTTTGATGACCTCATGTCGTATGAGGACACTACAAGTGCCTGGTGTAAGAGCTGTGCCTTCTAAGTAGAGAGCGAGCAGCTTTGGCGGTTTAAACAGAGTATCAGGTTGGACACCCAAAGGTCGTTGGAAATCAAGTTGAGCAGCTTCAGGATTACCAGTCCAACTGAACCACTGGTATGTTGAACCATACACCATACCAGCTTCCGGCTGTGCTTCCATGATTGCCACTTGCTTGTCCAGTTTCTGCGGCAACCAAATGTCGTCCGCATCCAGTAAGGCAACGTATTTACCTTTAGCGTTGCGGATGCCCAGGTTACGCGAGGCACTCATCCCGCGATTTTGATGATATTCGTGTTCGAGATAGCGTACTTTACCGGGATTTTGTTGAGCATACCACAAAGCAGTCTTAGTGCTAGTGTCACTTGAACCATCATCAACTAGCAACAGTTCCCAGTGGTCATATGTCTGGGCAAATACACTCTTGATCGCCTCTTTAAATACATTTTTGCTCGTCTGTTCAAAGAACTTCTCAGCGTTCAAGAAGATCATGATGACAGATACCAGTGGTTTGCTACTCATTTCAAAATCTCTACTTTAAATACAATTTTTTCTTTCTGCACGATTGTATAAAGATTCTTACTAAGAACTTACTTGTTGGAGATATATGTTAAGCTTTATTAATAAGTATTTTCTCGTAGTAATTCAGAAATTCTTGCACTGTCTGTTCAATTGCAAATTCTTGAACAAGGCAGTCAAAGAAATCTGATGGAATATGCTTAACAATTCAATCAAACCCTCAACATTTGTACCTTCATCTGGTTGCACCTTGTAGTTGAGTTTGTAGCCAACGACGGATAGGGACAGGCAAGGTCTGCCGTACGAGGAACTTCACTAGTCCTTTGATACCTCCCTTTAGATGTTGAGTATATTGTGATAAGCGGTATAAGGTTGGATGACGATAGGGCCACTGCACAATTCTGAGCGCTTGCCAAACTTCGGTATCGTTGACTCCTTGTTCTGATAAATACTTCTCTAGCCAGTTTAAGAAAGTTAGATACACAGGATTCGGCTTTTGTGGATGGAACTGTCCCTGATTTAACGCTACGTGACAGCAACTATTTTGGTGCTGCCGATACCTGTCCCAACATCCACTCTCCACAAATACTGAAGCCTTAAGACAGACTTTGTAAAAGAAAACTTGATCCTCATACATCCCCCGAAAGGATTCCTCAAATCCGCCGACATGTTTGATAAGCTGATGTCGTATGAGGACGCTACAAGTACTTGGAGGTTCAGCCCCTTTTAAGAAGAGAGTGCTCAGCGCTGGCGGTCTCACCAGAGTATCGAGATGGACACTAAGTTCTGGCATAAAGTCGCGTTCGACATCTTCAGGGTTGCCTGTCCAACTGTACCAATATTGAGTACGCCCATAGATCATGCCAGCCTCAAGCTGTGATTCCATAATTGCCACCTGCCGTTCCAGTTTTTGCGGCAACCAAACGTCATCAGCGTCTAAGAAAGCGATATACTCACCTTTGGCATTGCGAATGCCCAAGTTACGAGTAGCACTCATACCGCGATTCTGGTGACCTTCATGCTCCAGATATCGCACCTTTTGTGGGTATCGCTCGACATACTTTTGAGCAATTACAGTGCTACTATCAGTCGAGCCATCGTCTACTAATAATAGTTCCCAATTGTTATAAGTTTGGGCTAGTACACTCTCAATCGCTTCCTCAAAAAACTTTTCAGCTTGGAAGAAGATTATGATGACAGAGACCAGTGGCTTGCTACTCATCTTTTTACTACTCATCTCATTTGACTTCACTGATTCAAGATGTTTTAGATGAATTACTTAAGATTGCCTCGTAATAATTCAAAAGTTCTTGCACTGTCCGTTCAATTGCAAATTCTTGAAGTTTAAACTTTGCTGCTTGACCAATGTCATCCAAATTAGGGTGCATCCATGCTTCATATATTTTGGCGGACAGTGCATCCAAGTCACCGACAGGCACAAGAAAGCCTGTTTCCCCGTCTGTGATTAATTCGTCAAAGCTAGCTCCAAGTGTTCCGATCACAGGTTTGCCCAACCCCATAGCTTCTAGGCAGGCATTAGGTAAGTTATCAATCAAAGAGGGCAAGACAATGAGTCTAGCACCAACGATCACAGGATAGAGCTGTGCGTGTCGTAGCCGATCAATGAAGATCAATCGATCTGCATTTTTACCGCAGAGTGAACTGGCATACTCTTTCATGGATGGAGCAATCTTAGTTGCCATATCCTCTCCAACGCAAACAGCATAGGAGTCTGGATATGCCTGGAGAAACTTTGGCAGGGCTTGAGCTAGGATATGAAAACCTTTGTGGATCTGAAAGCGACCGAAAAATAAGAGGTATTTTTTGTTCTTCAAGTATTCATCGTAGATAGATGAATCCCAATTAAGAGTTTCCAAGTAGAATGGTGTTCTGATAACTTGAACATTTGTAATTTTGGACCTTTGTGCTAGTATCTGTTTGAGAGTATAACTTGGTGCATAAATGTGAGGACTTAGGCGCATTTGAAGCCACTCCAGCCACTCTACAGTTCTGACATCCAGATTGCGATCCACTCCAGTCAGATCATTCCAGACAGGACTATAGCCGGAACAGCGTACCACAAAAGGGACACGCAAAAACAGACTTGAGATGATGCCGCAGGCTGTATAGTCTGGAAATTGGACAATATCGAAGGACCTTTGTTTGTTGAGTTTCTTTAACTTGAGATAAGCCTGAAAGCTGAAGTCAAGCCAATGTGTCGTATCGAGGAAGCGATATCTAGTCAAGCGATTGAGCCTTGACCAGATTTTCCTGCTGCTTATCCGATGAACCTGAATACCGTCTTGCTCGAATTCAGATTCGTCAGTTTCAGAGAAGGTTATGACATGAACCTCTTGCTCTAAAGAAACTAATGCTTTTGAAACCCGATAGACATAGTTTGCTAACCCGCCACCAAAACCGTATGTAGTGCTTTCAGTTACGAATTCTGGAGTAACAAATCCAATACGCATTTTACTATGCATAATCTTGCTTATGCAACCAAAATTTATAATTTCAACTAGGATGTTTTTGTCTAACTTTTCATATTTACCGAAAAGGAGTCATTTCTTTAATTAACCAGTCGCACCTTATAAAAAGGTGACCTGGTTTGCCCTGATATTTAGCATTACTTGATGAAGCCACTTCAACAACTGTAAATCTAAAATTATCCACACTATCAAAGGTTCCTTCCTGAGGAGACCAAAGGTTAGCTCTAATTCCGTATGTATTAACTAAAAGAATTTCCGGAGGTAAGGACACAATGGCGTTATATTGTCCAGGATGCTCTGGGGGAACTATACTTACATCTTGGGAATTAGATGCAAATATTAGCTCTCCTTTACTATCCAAGAGATCTAAACTGAGATATAGATTATGGCATTTGCGTTGAACAACATATTCCATAACTATCCTAAGTGAACTCGCTGTTGTAACATATTGAATCCCTTCCCCTGTCTCATCACTAAGATAAATTTTTTGAAAATAGACGCTGTTTTTTGGTGATACTGAACGTTCCCAGAATAGGGAAGAAGTAACGCCTTCATCAAGATAGGCTTTAACAACTTCTGTAGATGGTCCCCAGGTACTTACTCGTCCTTTATTTAACAGAATTGCTGATTTGCAAAGCCTCTCAACTGTTGTCATAGTATGGCTTACAAAAAGCACTGTTCTTCCTTGTTTACCTATTTCCTCCATCTTCCCAATACACTTCTTCTGAAACTGAAGATCGCCTACTGCCAATACCTCATCTACAATAAAAATCTCCGGTTCCAAATGAGCCGCAACCGCAAACGCTAGTCGTACATACATCCCAGAGGAATAGCGTTTAACTGGCGTATCTAAAAACTTTTCAACTTCAGCAAAAGCGACGATTTCATCAAACTTACGTTGAATTTCTGCCTTGCTCATACCCAGAATTGCACCATTGAGAAAGATATTCTCTCTGCCAGTAAGTTCCGGGTGAAAACCCGTTCCTACCTCCAACAAACTAGCGACTCGTCCCTTAATCCGAATTCTTCCTTTTGTCGGTTCTACAATACGGCTCAAGATTTTTAGCAGCGTTGACTTACCTGCACCATTACGCCCAATAATGCCAACCCTGTCGCCTTGCTTAATCTCAAACGAAACGTCCTTCAGTGCCCAAAACTCCTCGCGGCTTGGGTTCACTTCCTTCTTAGCAACGGGGTTTAGCGCACTACCAAGGGACTTCGCCGCATCAGTGATTGCGCTACGAAATGTTTTGTAACGAATACTTCCCTCTTCTTGATGTGAAAGGACGTACTTCTTAGCTAAGCTTTCAACAGAGATTACAGTATCTGACATCAGCCTAATTCCTACCTCAACCACACGTCTAAATCACATCAGCAAAAGTGCGTTCCATGTTGCGGAAGTAGCAAATACCACTCCAGAGGAGTAAAATCACCAAAACCAGAGACAGCACAAACCCAGGTAAATATACCTGCGGCTCTACCATTGGGTAGAGTGAATACACCAACCGCCACTTTTGGGGCAGTATACTGCTCCCGGTATGTCCACAGGTCACGCCAATACTACCTTTGAGTCCAACCTGCCTTGATGATGAGTTTTTTGTCTTCATCTACTTAGTCCATATGTTCCATCAATTAGACAACGCCCGCTAGTTTGCAGCCAAAACATTTACCATTTCAGAAAAAATACTGGTTTTGTTATCTGTATAAATATTTCCTTCAGTAATTCTGATATCAGGGGATATTTGTATCTTGATTTATATCTTCATCTAATCTTAAAAATGGAATTTGAAGGACTTTGTAGATTGACTGGTTAGCTTTAAGGTAGCGATTCTTGGGGTATAGAGCGATCGCCCCACCTTTGAATGAACACCAGTGACAGGGGCGATCGTCCTTGTTTGTCTAAAATCTGACGGTACAACTCGATGTACCACTGTGCCTAAGCTTGAGTTTACTTTAGACAACTTAAACCCCTACACGCACCAACAAAACATTTGTTGATGCGTGTAGTTAAATGCTTCCCTGATAACAAAGGTTCTTGGTATTTCCTCCGAGGACATACTGTCATATCCTTTCAGAGATTTTTTTATGTTCAGGACATTTTCATCAGAAAATCTACTGATAGTGCTCTAGATTTTTCCGAGGAAATTTGCGGTACAATTTGTGCGCAGTACATCTTGATGGCAATGAAACACTAACTGTTGAGTTTGATTAAGTCACGTAGCATCTGTTGCTACTGAACTTTTTTGTCCGAAAGTGGGAACGCTTAAATCACTACAGTCACCAATCAACTAATCTCTCCATCCCAAGTAGCGTTCGCGAATATGGAATGGCGTACTGATAAAAGAAGTTGATGTTAACAGTTGTTTAAAAGCCAACCAAAGAAACGCTGGGATCGTCTTAGTATAACGACCCCACAGGCGACGGGGTTCTTGTAACCACCGATATAGCCATTCCAAACCTAAATCTCGCACCATGCGCGGTGCTCTTTTATGGATTCCTGCATAAACTGGGAAAGCACCACCTAGCCCAAGCATGACTGCGTGTATTTTATCTTTGTGCTGAGCCATCCAATTTTCTTGTTTTGGACACCCTAAAGATACAAATACTAAACCAGCGCCACTGGAATTGATTCTTGAAATCAGTGCTTCGTCTTCAGATGAAGTCAGGGGACGGAAAGGCAACGGTTCCATCGCTGCTATTTTCAGATTAGGGCATTCCTCCTCTAACCTGCTCTTCATGCGAGCGAGAATTTCTGTTTGAGAACCCACGAAATAAACGCTGACATTCAGTTTTTCAGCCAGCGCACACGATGCTTGTAAAACATCCATCCCGGCTACGCGGTCTTGGTATTTTGCTCCCAATAGCTTCATCATCCACACTAGAGGCATACCATCAGGAGTGACTAGGTCTGCATTCTTAAGCACAGTACCAAAGTCTGGATTCCAATAAGCCTCCATTACCATATGTACATTGGCGATACATACAGTCTTACTCTCGCGAGCTAGAGCCCATCGCAACAGTGTTTGTATTTGATCGTTAAAGCGTAAGGCAGTAATCGGAAAATCTAGCACTCTTTGAACAGGTAGAAAAGCTCTTCCTACCATAAGGTCACTCCTTGTGTCTAACAGAGAACAGAACATATACGAAACCATTCCAAACATTGAAAGTGTCAGGTTATATCCCTGTCTGACTCTTTCAACTCTTGAAGCATGGTCGAAAGTTAACACATGGAGATGCAGTAGCTTTTACAGTCAATCGCCGAATTCCCTGGTATTAATTCGTTTCTTTTTACCTGTATAGTAATTTACTGTAAAAATCAGCCAGATTAGTAGTTAATTGTTAAGATTTACGAAACCTTTATATTCAATTTATATTTACTTTATATACTTTTTTGTAAAAATTAACATATATTGAATCAGCCAAAAATTTAAGTCTCTTAATCAAAATTACAGACAATAAAACTGACGAACTGTGATATTTGAAAATTGATAATGAAAACTGTAATTGAAGATACTTATTTTCTTAAATGAATATGCAAAACAATTGCTTTATGAAGCGAATGGCACTCTTTATATAAGTTTCACGATTTGTGTGAGATGCTATCACAAACTTTGTTTTTGTTTTAAAACAAAACAAAAAAACAGGGGGAAGATTAAATTCTCTGCCCCCTGTCTTTGCTTTTTACTCTTATTTAGTTTTCTACTATCTGGTTTGTTGTCTTTTTCGGGTTTGTTGCCTTCCTTAAGTTTCTGCCGGAGCCTTTGCTGTTGTTTCTTAAGTTGTCGCTGCCTTGCAGAACCACCTCTACCCTTGTCATTTCGACCTTCTCGCCGGGGAGATTCCCATCTTTTCAATCGCATAGTGATAGTCCTTCCTTAACTTCACAAATCAAACAATAGTTAGATAAGCAAACTTCTGTTAATGCAAAGATGCAGATAGACTTTTGCTTTTCTTTTGCTTTTCAGCTATATTTTCTATCTCTATTATAGTTCCTAGTTATTTTGTCGTCAAATTATAAAACTAGAACCCGATAAGGACAAATATTGATATTGTGCAGCTTTCATGTGCATTCTCCAAGCTGTATGCCTAAATACATAAAAACACTCATAGGACAGACTTTCCTACATGAAGAGTTACCATGTACTCCTTAAGTCAGAGTTGAGGAACCAGACAATCAAGGGTTCATTTCTCAAAAGCAAAAGTCTTGTTCATTTTTAAAACCTCTAGCCTTTATACTTGGGGATATTGCAGCTTCTAACGTCTGTGACCTGAATCTTTTGCATGGGTGATGACCTCTGAATTTACAAACTCTTTACACTCTTTATAACTATTCATCATGTCTCAACGATTATCCGGAATGAGATGTATAAATCCATCAAAAAAATACATAATGATATCTAATCAAGATCATCCTCAGCAGAAAAGGTTTTAACTGTGCATACCGTAAAGTTGCCAGTGCGGTTTTGCCTCCAGGTAAGCTAGCCAGAAACAACGCCGAATAATATCATGCCCGGTTGAAGACTTATCATTAAGGCAGCAGAGGGGCACAGGGGCACAGGGGCAGGGGAGAAGATTTTAAAGTTTTTGCACAGAGCCACGGAATAATAACTAATTAACCGGACTTGATATAACAAAATTCCCGACTTCGCCAAAGTTGCCGGGAATCTGAATATGCGCGAAGCGCAGGCACTTTCACACAAATGTGCGGAGGATTGCTATATGAAGAGATTATGATGGGAAATCGATTGTTACAGCGCTTTTCAAGTAAATAAACCACGGGGTAGGGGCTGTTGTGTGCCGTGCCTCTAGGAAAATCTGTGGTTCAATTAACTGAGCTTTTGCAGCAGCAGCCCCGCGCTCTACCCGAAGGGTGAGCGTCGGATCGAGTTGCGAGCGAGGTGAGGAGGGTGGGTCAATTCCTGCAAATTCTCTCAATCAAGGCTGAAAGAGCCGGATTGCTGGCAATTGCTGTGAACCCAAACGGTACAAGTCAGAACTGCTCTGGATGCGGTGCGAAAGTTCCAAAAACGCTTTCGGACAGGCTTCACGTCTGCCCTGAATGTGGACTGACGCTAAACCGTGACCACAATGCAGCAATCAATATCAGATACTTGGCGGTAGGGCATTCCGTCAATAAAGCTCAGGCAACGTCCGATGCAGTAGCAGGAGTCACGCTCGTTGCCCGCGCTCTATGCGCGACTCATGAGCGTCGGGAGTATGTCACAATAGCTGTAACGCATCAAAATTGGTTCTAAAGATGAGGTATAGTGCGATGGCACGGAGTTGCCCGCCTACGGCGCGATCGGCGAAGCCGACACATACCACTGCAAAGGCCGCTGCGCTAGGAGTGCGATTGCAATTCGGGGCAGTGGCAAAGCCAATCGCAATTCCACAACAAGCTGTCGTTAGATCGCAATATGCTGTGGTTAGGAATGCACAAGCTGTCGTTAGATCCTAACAAGCCGTTGTGACAGCGCAATATGTTGTCGTAACGACACGATAATTTGATGTATTTACTCTCTCAGCAGTCGTCCTGATCTGCCGCGAATGAAAACCGCCATAACTGCTGTTGGTGCGACACAAAAACCAAAAATAAAGAAAGAAGAATGAAAACTTTTTTTCGTTCTTCTTTCTTCTTTCTTCTTTATTCAAGTGGGCAGGAGGAGAATCGAACTCCTATGACCGCAAGGTCGCCACATTTTGAGTGTGGTGCGTCTACCAATTTCGCCACCCGCCCTTGGGTGCAACTTCATTATTATACTCTATTTTGTGATTTTGCAACAACTTTTGATATTCTTGGCTGCTTGCCCAGCGGTCAATTTCTCTTGCACGCAGGACTGGCACTGGGTGAGTCAACTGAGCCGTCCGCGCTTCTTTGACCATTTCACCCAGTTCGGTCTTGCTAATATCATCATAAGCACGAGCCTGGGCAATAAAAGCATCGAGGTTGAGTTGCGGTGCGATGGTGGGTGAACCTCCAGCAAGTTTCATCAACACCGACATCACAACTTTGGGGTTTTGGGTTGCTAACAATGCTGCGCGATCGCACGTAAATTCTGCACAACGTACCCATTCCAAAAGTTGCGCTTGTATTGCTTGAGCTAGAATTGTTCCGACAGTGGGCACCGCTGCCGCAGCTAATATTAATATATTGACTGGAGTCAGGTAAACGCTGTGGTCACACTTGAGGTGTCCCAATTCATGGGCAATCACCGCCTGAATTTCTTCTGGTTCCAGCATATCAATCAGGGAAGTGTGCACCACAATAAAAGGTTGTTTTCCCCGCATCGCAAAGGTGTAGGCATTGGGAGCAGGATGCTGCCTAATATAGAGCTGGGGTGGATCTATATCCAGTGTTTTACAGGCTGACAACAAGAGCTGATGCAGATGGGGCAGTTGTTTTTCACCCACAAGAACGCTGGAAGCGATGTTTTCCACATAGAAAACCTGCTCTGCTAATGGTCCCAAAACATTCCGCACCATCATATCCAAGCCAGGTATCTGCTTGAGTGCTTTGGTTGCTTCTAGGTCGAGGGGATGACGAAATGAATCTGCTTTGAGACCAATCAGTTGAGTGTTTTGGGGTAACATGGCTGCATCGAGCTTGGGGAAATAAGGGAGTTGTCAAACTTAGAACTGGTCTGTTGAACAGCCCCACACAAATAGTATAGCTATAGCAAAACGAACAAGGAAGGTAATTCTTCCTTGTTCTGCTGCTTTTGTGGTCTTTTGTACCTATGGGCGTTTTAGCTAAAGGGACTTTGACGCTTGAGGCTCGATGGTGCTCTTAGCAACTTCTCTATTTGCCTGTGTCGCTGGCACACGCTCGATTCTTGCTCCCAATTGGCGCAACTTTGTATCAAGTCTATCGTAGCCCCGATCTAGGTGATGCAATCCCTGAATGGTGGTTTTTCCATCTGCCGCTAGTCCTGCTATAACTAACGCTGCTGATGCCCGCAAATCCGTTCCTAATACAGGTGCGCCTGACAACATCGGTACTCCCCGAACAAAGGCAGTGTTGCCTTTGACGCGAATATCTGCCCCCAAGCGATTCAACTCTGAGGCATGACGCAAACGATTCTCAAATACAGATTCGTTAATCACGCTGTCGCCTTCAGCCAGTGTCAGCAATGCCATAAATGGCGCTTGCATATCTGTAGGAAAGCCTGGATGGGGGTAAGTTTCAATATCAGTTGCCCTGAGGGTTTCTGCTGCCAAGGTGCGTAAGCAGTCAGGCGCTTCCTCAATGATCGGCACTCCAATATCTCGCAGCTTGGCAATGACTGGTATCAAATGCTCTGGAACGACTGGCGAGAGGGTAAGCTCTGAACGAGTCATTGCTGCTGCTACCAAAAACGTCCCTGCTTCAATGCGATCAGGAATGATACTATAGTCAGTAGAGTGCAACTTTGGCACGCCGACTATTGTAATTGTACTGGTTCCTGCACCGTAGATTTTTGCTCCCATTGCAATACAGAAGTTCGCCAAATCGACGACTTCCGGCTCACGTGCAGCATTTTCGATGATGGTTTCGCCATCCGCAAGAGTAGCCGCCATCATCAACGTTTCCGTTGCCCCGACGCTGGCAATGTCCAAATAAATCTTAGCTCCCTTTAATCGGCGATCGCGACCAGGAACATAGGCATTACAAATGCCATGCTCAATCTGCACTTCAGCTCCCATTGCTTGCAGTCCTCGGACATGCAGATCCACTGGTCTTGCTCCAATGGCACAGCCTCCTGGTAACGGCATCTGCGCGACTCCCAGTCTAGCCAGAATCGGACCGATGGCAAAGAAACTCGCTCTCAACTGCGTAACCAGTTCGTAGGGAGCCTTTGATGTTTTGATTTCTCTGGCATCAATGTCTAAAATGTCTCCAGTTTGCGTTAAGGGAACGCCTAAAGCCGATAAAATCTGACCGATCCGTGTGACGTCTGCCAATAACGGCACGTTGCGGATGCGACATTCGCCTGAACACAGCAAGGCTCCAGCCATGATCACCAGTGCTGAATTCTTTGCGCCGCTAATTTTGACATGACCTTGCAAACGATGCCCACCCCATATTTGCAAGACTGAGGAGTCTGCTGTAGGAGAAGATTTAGCATCTGGTAAGCCGCTAGAAGGAATAATAACCCTATCCTCCAAAAAAATTTACTGATTTCATACGTTTAAAGTTGGTTTCGATTCTACACGATAGTTTTTGATTGTCTACATTTTTGCACGACATACATTTAGAGTTAACAAATTGCCCTGCCGCTAGGCTTGACAAGCGAAACCCTCGCTATATCGTTTGCCTGGACTTTTAATAACACATAGTATATGCGTTATGGGAAAATGAGCAGTACAAAAAAAATTTTCCCTGACTGAATTTATTTGCCCTGCCTCGTTTTCCTAAAGTGACTTGGTGAACAAGTGATTTGTGGCATAACCAAAGAATATTGTGATAAAAAGAATAATTACTTGACACAATTAAATAATTAGGTGATAATTAAAGACGGTCAAGAAATAGTGACATTCGCGGAACTGGCGGAATTGGCAGACGCGCTAGATTCAGGTTCTAGTGCCGCAAGGCTTCCGGGTTCAAGTCCCGGGTTCCGCATTTCAGTAGTGAGTGTTAAGTAAAAAAACTTAGCACTCAAAATTCAGAAATTTAATGCTAACAAGTACACAAAATCCTCTAGTCAAGGAAATCCGGAAACTGCACTCCCCAAAGGAACGCCACAAGCAGCAATTGTTTTTAGTGGAAGGAACGCACCTGTTAGAGGAAGCTTGTGCAGTGAATTACCCGTTAGAAGCAGTCTGTAGCACTGCAGAATGGCAAAACGCCCATCCTTTGCTGTGGGAAAAAGCGTGTGGTCTTTGCGAACGGGCAGAAATTGTCAGCGAGGAAATTTTAAAGGCGATCGCCACCACCATGCAACCGGATGGCGTAGTCGCGACGGCAAAACGAGGTTATCGTGTTGGCGAAGTGCCATTTACTGGTATCGTGCTAGCATTGGAGACCGTGCAAGATCCAGGGAACTTGGGTACAATGATTCGCACTGCTGCTGCTGCTGGAGCTTCTGGATTGTGGCTGAGTGAAGATAGTGTGGATTTAGAGAACCCAAAAGTCTTACGTGCTTCCGCAGGACAGTGGTTTCGCCAAGCAATGGCAGTGACTTCTGATTTAAAAGCGACAGTACAGCAAAGTAAACAAGCAGGAATGCAGGTTGTCGCAACCTTACCGAGTGCGACTTTGACTTATTGGGAGGTAGACTGGCGCAAACCCAGTTTAATTTTGTTGGGCAATGAAGGTGCTGGTTTGTCGCCAGAGTTGACGGCAATGACAGATTTGCAAGTGAAAATTCCCCTAAGTCCAGGGGTAGAATCCTTAAACGTGGCAATTACCGCTGCTTTAATGTTGTACGAAGCCCAAAGGCAGAAAAATTATGAATAAAAATTATGAATAAGAAAAAATTAGAATTCATAATTCATAATTCACAATTTTGCCTGTTGCGTCTGCAAGAATTTCTCTAGCAATATATCGGGAATTGGTCGCGGGCGCATTGTTTTGGGGTCTACCCATACCCATAAAGCCTCAGCGGTGACTAACAGATCTTCTTGATTTTGTTTGCGAATCTCATACTGCCGATACGCACGAGTACCACGCATTTCTCTTAACCAAGTCGTGACTTCTAGCGTATCGCCTGCTACTGCTGGACGCAGGTAGTCAATTTCCACGCGTCGCATGACAAATACACCACCCAGTTCTCGGTAGAGATCGAAAGTTAAACCCAGGTGTTCAGAGTGTTCAATGGCTGCCTGTTCTAGATAGTTTTGGTAAACTGCATTGTTGACGTGTCCCAAAGCGTCCATTTCGTAGTGCCGAACCCGCAGTAGCGTTTTGAATATTTGCATGGGTGAAATGAGTCAGAAATTATCAATAACGAGTCAGGGCGCAAGGTATTGTGACCGTACAAAAATTATAGATGTATCTAAGTACTATTCTTGGTGACTATTGGCGGAACACCACTGACCTATTGGTTCGCAGATCGCCTGCTGGATCAATTCCACGATTTGCGATCCCTTGCATCCGTAATTATTTGCTAGCAATTCCTCGGCTTGATGTTTTGCCTCATCAGCAGACACACCAAATGTCATTATTTCTTCCTCTTGATTTCCTGTTATGCTCTCAACTGGAATTACGCAGATATATTGTGGTTCACCTGGTCTTATTTGTTGCACCATTTTTTGCTCACATATTTGAACCGATAATAGCCGTCTATTCTCAATATACTCATAATTCCAGATATTAAACTATGAGAGTGAATCCGTGGAATTCTCGTGCTTTTGTGTAATTTCTATAAGGTTGGAGATTCTAAATTTCTGGTTTCAACAACGGCAAGCAAGCATTAAGAATTTTCTCAAAATTGCAAAATTTGGAAGTGTAAACACTTAGCGTATGCGAAAATACATTCTAGAGACAACAAATGTCTTTTTGTAAAATTTTCTTTTTTAAACAAGAAAGTGCGCCTAGAGCCACGCATTTGCGTGTGCTCCATTAACTTACTTTCATCTCAGTTGCTTAATCCTTGGTAGTTCTAAGGACAAATTTAACATAACTGAGTTCAAGCTTGATTAGTGGCGTCTGGTACTAGCGAGCGTCAAAATCGGAGGGTAAAAATGGCAATACGTAATAATTTTGTCACAAATTTGTGGCAGAAATTACAACAAGACTCTGTGAGTTGGGGGGCTTTAATGTTGTGGGTTGCTGGATTAGTTGTACTACTAACGATAGTTACAATGTTTTCTACCACCTAGAATTGACAAATGCAGCATGAACTTTAGAATTCTAGTCACTGCTGTAGTACTAACCACTACTGGCTTAGTGACTCCTGTGAGATCTCAAGACGCCCCTACTGCTAACCCAGCCAAACCAAATCAAGTTCTCAATGCCTGCATCCAGAACCAGGCAGAAACGTTGCCTGTACCCTTTAGCGATGTTTCACCGGATCACTGGGCTTTCAAAGCCGTGATGACGATGCACTATTGTGGCGCTTTCCGTCAAGCAACGCCACCGGCTTTGTGGGAACGGCTGAAACCAACAGAAAGTCAGCAACTACCCCAAGAAGAACCAAAAACTCCAGTAAAGTAGTTTGTCACAATTAAAGGGTAAAAAAACCCGGTTTCTCTGAGAAATCGGGTTTCTTTGTTTTGTATCTAAAAAGGCACCCTCAAGGGTACTGTCATAGCTCAGTTATCCCAACCATAATACAGATACTACATGAAAGCCCTTGGGGTTTTTGAACTTCTTCCCGTTGGACATTGAGCCAAGACAACAAATATAGTTCAAAGAATTAGTACCTACCACTAGGTAAAAGAACAATATCTATGGCTTCGCCCACCGTTAAACCAAATCCAGCAAGTACAGTAAGTAGCAAAAGCCTATCTCTTTTGCTAAAGCCAGCAAAACGCAGTTCCATTACAGCCAAAAGTGTAGTTGCTAAGGGCATAACAATGAAGGTCGAAAAAAGCGACCAAGTGGCGATTAAAGCAACTGATGCACTTAAAACCAAGACGACAACTAAAGTCTTAGAACCAAATTTAATCAAACGCTCTAACCAAGAAAGACTCCTCCAAACCACAGCTAACACTAATGCTGCTACAAAAGCTCCCACTAGCCAAATAATGTGATTAACAGACAAATACCATCCCAGCCAAGTATAAGCCAGCCAGAGTAACACTAAAGGTTGCAAAGGAACCCTGTTAAAATATCCGATATTCATAACCGAATTGTTAACCCAACCGATAAACGGATGGCAAATGTACGTAGACATGAGTATCCTGATAAATTCTAGATCAAGCTTTGTGATTCATGTCTACTTCACCAGAAAGATAACCGTCTTGGTAGCCCTGACTTTATCTGCCTGCATACAATACTGTTGGCATTGAGACTTAATATTAGTTTGAGTACTGGTGATTCATACTTCAGAAGGTCGTAATTTCCTGTTGCTCTACGTATGGTTGAAAGAGGAAGGATTTAATGAAGTTCGATCTTTATCAAATAACCATGCAAACCCAATCAGAAGAACGGACACTTAATCCCAAATTAGAAAGAATTGCCAACCTTTTGCGCCTTGTTGGTTGGGTGAGCTTGTGGTTGCAGCTGGGATTAGGGGCTGCTGCTGGTTTGATGGTGATATTCACTATTTCCGGTCGCAACTTCTCTCAAGCACTGACGCCACCTACGCCAGGAGTAGGAGTAGCTACTTACACTCAAGGAACAACACCAGGAATTGGTATCAGCATCTTTTGGGCAGTTTGTGGAAATTTGGCATTACTTTTTAGTATTTATTTAGCTTTTCGTCTAACTCGCTTTGCCAGACGGCTTCGCAATCCAAACCCAGATTTACATCCTAAAAAAGCACAGGTGATCCAATTGCTGCGAATTGGTGTGATTGCTGGTTTAGTGGGAATGCTGCTGTTCATTTTGGGAGGTGGATCTGGTTTAGGAGTACTGCTGTTAAAATCCATTGCCCAACCTCAAGGCGTCGCAATTTACGATCCAAGTCGTATTATTCGCTCGCTTGATATCTTTGTCGCAATGGCAAATATGACTGGTATTGCCGCTCATTTTATTGGAACAACCGCTTCTTTGGGGCTTTTTAGCTGGTTGCATCGAGAGTCATGAGAAGATATCGCCCTAGTTTCTAGAAACCAAAGGCTAAAAAGCCACCATCAACCGCGATACACTGTCCAGTAATGTAAGTAGCTGTTGGCATACACAAAAACGCCACTAAACCTGCGACTTCTTCTGGTGTACCAACTCGCCCCATCGGCGTGCGCGATACAACAGAGTTCAATACATCTGAATTGCTCAACAAAGGTTCCGTTAAAGGGGTGAGAATAAACCAGGGAGCAACAGTGTTTACCCGAATTTGATTTCCTGCCCATTCTACAGCCAAAGAACGGGTCAGTTGTACAAGCGCCGCTTTTGTCATCCCATAAGGTGCGCCTGTGCGAACTGCGGTTAACCCAGCAACAGAACCTATATTAACGATGCTACTGTTGTTTCCAGCTTTCAGCAAAGGGTAAGCCAGTCGGCACATTTCAAATATAGAAGTTAAATTGGTTTGAAATATAGACTCATACTCTTGTTCTGTGTATTCCAGCGCCTTTTTGCGAATGTTGGTGCCAACATTGTTGACAAGAGTATCTAATCCTCCTAAAGTTTGATTGACTTGTTCAATGATTGCCTGACGACCCTTAGGTGTGGCAACGTCTGCGGCAATTCCATGAGCTTTCCATCCTTGCAATTGCCAGTTCTCAAGCTGCTGCTTCACTGCTTCTGCATTTCGGGCAACAATCATAATCTCAGCACCCAGGGACAGGAATTCTTGGGCGATCGCTAATCCAATGCCCTTCGTTGCTCCGGTAATCAAGGCTTTTCTTCCTGTCAATGTCCAGCGGTTATTGTCCATTGCCTTTTTCCAAATTCCCCTTGCTCATTCTTCTATCATCGTTGCACAAGGATAATCAACCACACCAGTGTCAAGGCGAATAGAATCACATCGGTGGTTCTTGGTAAAATTGCTAAATAAGCGCTCAGTGATACTCATGAATTGCCTACCGATGTCACCTGCTATCCCTGGAGTTGTTCGGTTGCGTCCTCACGCTCGTGTTGTCAGCAAGCAGTCAATTTGGCTACAAATAGCGGTGGGGTGTCTCAGTATTGGGTTCATCCCTACCCTAGCCGCCCGTCCTAGCTTGGGTGCAGAGCGGTTGACCATCTCTTATGGTATTGCGGCTCGCTCTATTGCTATTAATTCTCTCGAAACTTATGCCAGAACAGGCAAAATAGACGATGATTTGGCTGCGTATGTTCAGTATGCAGGCAAGGAGCAACTCAACCTGCTACGGCAATTTTTGCTGACTCCCATTCCCCTAAATGCCGTAGCTGTTTCGCAGTTTCTCTACACGCCTATTGGCAAGAGATTGTTAGAAAATTTGGGAGAAGTTGTACAGCAGGGATCTCGCATTAATGGGTTTTATGCAATTCGAGCCTCTCTGATTCTTGCGGCTGCTGATCCACAAGGGTTAACGTTATTAAACGTGCTACGTAAGTTTCCCTCAAGAGCAATTTCGATAGATTTAGTGCGCAGCTTGGAGATTGCAGGATCGTTCCAAAGGCTGGTGAATCAAACTCAACAGGCGATCGCACTGATCAATAAGCAGTCCTCATTGAATGCAGGCACGCCTCCCACATTAAATAATATTTCAGTGACTGAGCTGCCACGACCAGGAAAATTTAGTTGGCAAAAGCGAACTATCATACTCAACGATTCCTCTCGCGAACGCATTTTTCCTGCTGACATCTACCTACCAAATGTATCCAGCCTTCGTCCAGTCATTGTGATCTCCCACGGACTTGGCTCTGATCGCAACAGTTTTGCTTACCTTGCTGAATACCTTGCTTCTTATGGCTTTGTCGTCGCCGTTCCAGAGCATCCAGGTAGCAACGCCCAACAATTGCAAGCACTCTTGGGAGGTAGGGCGGCAGAAGTCACAAGCCCCAAAGAATTTATTGACCGACCTTTGGACATAAAGTATTTGTTGGATCAACTCAGTAGCCTATCTCAATCCGACCCTACTTACAGGGGGCGCTTGAATTTGGAACAGGTAGGCGTGGTGGGTCAATCCTTTGGTGGTTACACGGCTTTGGCATTAGCAGGAGCAGCAATTGATTTTAAGCAACTTGAAAAAAATTGCCCACCTTCACCAGATGTACTCAATGTTTCGCTGTTGCTTCAGTGCTTAGCTACCGATTTACCGCAATCTAAATATAACTTATCAGATCCACGGGTCAAGGCAGTTATTGCCATTAACCCTGTTGATAGTAGTATTTTAGGGCAAGCCAGTCTCAGCCAAATTAAAATCCCAGTGATGATGGTGGCTGGTAGTCTTGATACCGTTGCTCCGGCTCTTCCAGAACAAATTCAACCGTTTACCTGGTTAAGAACCCCAAACAAATATTTAGTATTAATTAATGGCGGAACCCACTTCTCGGTAATTGGGGCATCACCAAATGATACCGTACCAGTTCCCGAACAGGTGATTGGTCCAAGTCCTGCCTTAGCGCAGCGATATATCAGAGCTTTGAGTGTTCCCTACTTCCAGACCTACGTCGCCAATGAGCAGAGTTACCGTCGCTACTTAAGTGCAGATTACATTAATGCCCTCAGTCAGGAACCGTTACCGCTGAGTTTGGTGCAATCTCTCAGCCTTCAAGGTTCTGCCTCCACTGCAACTCAAGAGTTAACTACTGTCAGTAAGCTTGAATCTGTGCTTTTAACTGAGCAAGCAAGCCCTTGATTGCATGAATCCTCAACTTACCATACTAATAACGATAATTAGCAAACCCACCAAAATATGTAACACAGAAAAAATGAAGACAACACGCCCCTTTGGTGTTTCAAGATTTATTTCGAGATTTGCAACTCTTAAGCTACCACCCACCCAAGCAATGACGCCAATTATTGCAATTACCAGTCCAATAATGGTCAAAATAGAAAAATTTGGCATTTTAACCCGTAAATCGCTTTTCTTTTTACAAAGGATTTACTATAAAACGCTTTTAATTTCTCTAACGTCTGCTAAAGGAATGAGTCAAGTATTAAGTTAAGTTAAGTTGTCACCTAAATCATAAATAATTACTTTGCCGTTGGCGACAACCGCTACATAATCAGTTTGAGGTAATAGCCTTAAAGGCTCACAGCTAGGGCTGTATAGTTGATCTGCCTGTGAGCCTTTAAAGTGCTAGCCTTGCTTATCGATAACAGGACGACCTTGGGTATCCACGTCTAGCTCTTCACGTCGAATCGTATCAGTTGCTTCAGCTGTCTCGTGTTCTACAACCTTCTTGACTCGGACTTCTTCGCGCACAACAGCCTCTTTGCGGATATCGGCCGTTTCTTCGTAAATCTCCACACGAGCAACTTCACCTTCACGGAAGTTGGCTTCGCCTGGATTTACAGCTGTAACATCTGTGGGAGTTGTACGCTCAATGACGACGCGCTCTTTATCCACGGGTACTGCAACACGAGCTGTTTGTGTTTCCACGTGTTTGCCGATCGTCACTTCTCCAGTCTTACGGCGCTGTTTGTCAGCAATCAACCGCTCTTCATACAGCTTCAAGGTTTGCCCCTCGCTGTCATTGCTGTCATTAAGGTTATATAGCGACGGTTCGTGCTCGTAGTTGTAAGTATTGCGATCGTAAGTAGATTGAGTCACGTCAGAAGTCGCTGCTGTAGCTGCTGTAGCTGCTGTAGCTGCTGTAGCTGTAGTAGCTGCAGAAGTACCAGCGATTGGACGGTATGCACCGCGTACCTGCTCTTCGTAGTCAAAATCAACCTTTTCCAAGTTATCGTAATTAGGCAGGCTTTCGACTTGCTCTTTGCTCAGACCATTGACAGAAATCCGTCTTGCACCATAATCAATGTTGCCAAGACCAACAGGCAGTAAAACTTTCTTGCCAAAAACCCAAAAGCCTGTGTCTACAATGAAATAGCGGAATTTCCCTGTTTGCTCATCGACTAAGATATCGTAAACCGAGCCGACTTTATTATCTCCTTGAGTATAAACATCAAAGTTCTTGATGTCATCTATATCGGAGTGTTCTTCACGATAGTCAGGGTAGAAGTCACCAAGCTTTACGAGTGCCATCTATTTTTCTCCTGCATTGCTTCTTCCTTTTTCATATTAGAAATATTCAAAAATTATTCATCTTTCTATTGAATGAGAAAATGTATCAAAACATCTATACCTATTAGGCGAAATTCTGTTTTTAATGCTCTGATAGTATGAAATATTACAAATTTCTCTCCAATAAATGGGAAATTCTTAGCGTCTAGATGAAAGCAGCAGCTACCCGACGATTCATATCAAGTCCGGTTAATTAGTTATTATTCAATGCATCTGTGCAAAAAGAGTGAAAATCCTCTCCCCTGCGCCCCTGTTCCCCTGCTCAAGAGCAGCCTTAATGATAAATCTTTAACCGGAGATATCAGAGGTTCGTTGGGTTATACTGCTAGGAGACAAATAACCAGACGACTGCTTTTATAAAGTCTGGGTTTTCTCAATACAAGCTTTTAGCTGTTCGGCAAGAACCTGGATATGGGGTTTTCTCAGCATAGTTAGGTGATTGCCAGGAATGTTATGAATTTCCACTCCTTTAAGAGCGATCTCACTCCAGCCGATAGTTAGATCTCGCTCAGCAATGCTTGACTGAACGCTTGTTCTAAAAAGAGTTATTCGCTGCGGATAGACTTGTGGGACATAGTTGAGAGTTGCTTGGCTGTTGGCATGGAAAACACGAAGCATGGGGCGAATTGTTAACTCGCGCAAAATCCGTGACTTGGACTCTTGAGGTATAAAGTGCGAGAACAGATTGGTTTCAATGCGCCGAACAAAGTTATTAAAAATAGGATTAAAAATAGGAAAACGAGAAGTCAAACTGTCAACTTGATTCTTGTTAGACGCGGTCATGAGATAAAAATAATCGAGGAAAAATGACCATATATATCGCGCCACTGTAGTGAAAAGAAACCTCAAACTATCGCCAACAGAAGGTTTATTCCTGGGAACTGGTGCTACAGTGTCAAGCAAAGCAAGTAGAGCCACTTCATGACCGCTTGCTTGCAGTTGCTGAGCCATTTCAAAAGCAACCAAACCTCCAAAAGACCAACCTCCTAAAAAATAAGGACCTCTTGGCTGCACTGTACGCAATGCTTCAATATAGTAAGTCGCCATGTCTTCGATGCGAGTCAGTGGCGAGCTTTCTCCGTCAAGCCCCATAGGTTGTAGCCCGTAAAATGGTTGATTTTTACCTAACTGCTGAGCCAATTCGTAATAAGGGAAAACAACACCAAAAATGGGATGAACACAGAAGAAAGGAGGATTTGAACCACTAGGCTGAATGGCAACTAAAGGAGACCAAGGCAGAGAATATTTTTTTGAGGATAGAGATTTTGCTAAACTTTCAATTGTTGAATTTAAAAATAAGGAAGATAGTGGTAACTCACGTTCAAATTGCTTGTGGATTTGCTCTACAAGGCGTACAGCTAGCAGAGAATTCCCTCCCAAGTCGAAGAAGCTGTCGTGAATACCAACAGATTCAAGGTTAAGAACTTCAGCCCAGATTTTTGCAAGTGTTGACTCGGTTGAGTTACGAGGAGCAACAAATGCTTTATCTAATGAGCGGCTATTAGGACTATAGGGTGTAGGCAAAGCATGGATATCTACTTTCCCATTAGGCGTTAGCGGCAGAGATCTGACCACTACAAAAGCTCTTGGCACCATGTATTCTGGCAATTTTTCTTTTAAAAAGTTACGTAGTTCAATATTTGTTGCTGCTTGTGTTTGATGGAGAACAATATAAGCTACCAAGTGCTTCTCACCAGAGACATTCTCTTGAGCAATGACCACCGTTTCTTGCACGCTTTGATGTTGTCTCAGCACCGTTTCAATCTCTCCCAATTCGATGCGGAAACCGCGAATTTTTATCTGATTGTCAATGCGATCGATAAATTCAATATTGCCGTCTGGTTGATAACGAGCTAAATCACCTGTTTTGTAAAGTCGCGTTCTTGGGAGAAACTCGGTTTCTTGTATAAAGCGAGTTTCTGTTAATTCAGGGCGATTAAGGTAGCCTCGGGCAAGCCCATCACCACTGATATATAATTCGCCAGGAATTCCAATTGGTAAAGGTTGTAAATGCTTATCTAATATATATATTTGAGTGTTAGCAATAGGGCGACCAATCGACGGTTTTTCACCAGTAGCGCTAATTTCTGCAACAGTTGACCAAACAGTTGCTTCAGTTGGTCCGTAAGCATTAAAAAATCGGCGACCAGATGCCCAACGTTTTACAATATCTTCGGAACAGGATTCACCTGCACAAATAATAGTTTGCAGTGCGGGAAGTTCTGCTTTTGGTAGGACTGCTAAAACAGCAGGCGGAAGGGCGACATGAGTAATAGCTTTTTCGCGCAATAGTTGGATCAAAGCTTGTCCGGGTAGAAGGGATTCTTTGTTTGCTAAATAAAGAGTCGCTCCTGTTCCCAATGCCATGACAATCTCAAAAATTGAGGCATCGAAACTTAATGATGCAAATTGTAGAATGCGATGATTTGGTTGTAAGTTGAAACTTTCAATCTGCGCTTGTATTAAGTTGGATAGTCCTCGGTGTTCGATGAAAACACCTTTAGGTTTTCCTGTTGAGCCAGAGGTGTAGATGATATAAGCTAAGTTGTCAGATGTTACGCAGTTCTTTGGGTTTTCTTGGCTTTGTTGTGTAATAGTCTGCCAATCTTGATCTATGCAAATGACAGTCAATTCATGTTGCTGATCCCCTGAATCTTTGTTGGATTGCTGGGTGTAGGGGCTGTTCTGTGCAGTGCCCCTAGGAAACAAGGAGGTTAATGAAGAATGAGTTAGTAAGATGGACACTTGAGCGTCTTCCAGCATGAAGTTAAGACGCGCTTGAGGATAACTGGGATCTAAAGGCAAATATGCTCCACCCGCTTTGAGGATGCCCAACACTCCGATGATCATCTCAAAAGAACGCTCTACGCAGATCCCAACTAAAGTGTCTGGGACTACCCCCAGTTGTTGCAGGTGATGTGCAAGTTGGTTAGCTCGGATGTTCAGTTCCCGGTAGGTTAAGTGTTGGTTTTCAAAGACTACTGCTATGGCATCAGGAGTTTGCTCTGAGAGTGCTTCAAACAACTGATGAAAACACTTGTTCTGCGGGTAGTCTCTCCTGGTATTATTCCAATCAATCAATAACTGCTGCCGTTCTCGCGCAGTCAGCAAAGGCAAATCTGAGAGGCGCTGTTCTGGATGAGCAACAATGCTTTCTAGCAGCGTTTGGAAATGTTTTAGCATCCGGGTGATGGTGGTGTCATCAAATAAATCGGTGCTGTACACCACTTGTCCTTTCAGACTTTCCAAATCCTGCCACAGGTGGAACTCCAAATCAAGCTTAGCGGTTTTGCTGTCGAACTCCAACAGCGACAGCGTTAGCCCAGGTAACTCTAGCGCTTCAATCGGAGTGTTTTGCAGGCTGAACACGACTTGGAACAGCGGATGACGGCTTAAATCTCGCTGCGGATGCAGTTCCTCCACCAGTTTTTCAAAAGGCAAATCCTGATGGGCATACGCTCCCAAAGTGACTTCTCGTACTCGATTCAACAGTTCCCGAAACGTCGGGTTGCCTGATAAATCAGTTCGCAGCACTAAGCTATTGACAAAAAAACCAATTAACCCTTCTATTTCGCTGCGGTTACGATTGGCAATTGGTGAACCTACTACAATGTCCTCTTGCTGCGTGTAGCGATAAAGCAACGTTTGGAATGCTCCTAGCAAAGTCATGAACAAGGTAACGCCTTCTTGATGGCTGAGGGCAACTAGCGCTTGACTCAAAGATGGCGGGAGTTCTAGAAATTGTCTTGCTCCTCTGTATGTTGGCACTGCTGATCTTGATCTGTCGGTGGGGAGATTTAGCACCGAGATGCCGTTCAATTGCTTTTGCCAGTAAGCTAATTGAGTTTGGAGCACTTCTCCCACAAGCCACTCGCGCTGCCATTGAGCGAAATCTGCATATTGGATGGGTAGTTCTGGCAGGAGTAATGGCTTCTGTTCAAGAAAAGCTGTGTATAATGCCCCCAGTTCTCGAATGAGTACTCCTATAGACCAGCCATCGGCAACAATGTGGTGTAGATTGATCAACAGCAGATATTCTGCTTGATCCAGTTGTAGCAGCGTCACTCGCAGTAATGGACTAGTGGTTAGATTGAAAGGACGTTGAGCCTCTGCGGTTGTGAGTTGTCGCGCTTGTGTCTCGCGTTCTGTTGCTGAAAGATGACGTAGGTCTATTAAGGGAAGGGGTATGGTTAAGGTGGGGGCGATCGCCTGCATTGGTTGCCCTTCCATCAACACAAAAGTGGTGCGTAAAGTTTCGTGGCGGCGTACAATTTCGTTGAATGTCTCCTCTAAGGCAGTTAAGTTGAGCCTCCCTGTCAGGCGAAGCGCTGTTGACACATTATAGAAGGGATTGCCCGATACCAACTGGTTGAGAAACCACAGCCTAGCTTGGGCGAATGATGTGGGAAAGATAAAGGCTTCTGCTTCTTCAGGAATATTGAATTTTTTTTCAGCAGCTGGGGAGGAGTTCTCAGAAAAATACTGGCTCATAAGCTGGTGATTCGGGTTTTCTAAGTGTGTTGACATTTTATTTTCACTTAGTTGTAACAATTGTAATAACTAGAATTTATTTACGTTAGTTAGCGATTCCACACCTAATATCAGGTTTAGAGGTAGTATGCATTACAATTTGAAGATTAGAAAGATTGGTAACTCTTTAGGAGCAGTATTTCCTAAAGAGTTACTGCAAAAGTTAAATATTCAAGAAGGGGATAATATTTTTCTCACAGAAACTCCTGATGGAGTTCGGATGACTCCATACGATCCTGAGTTTGAAGCAGCAATAGACATCTCCGAAAACTAATTTCAAACCCTTGCGCTGTCTGGGTTAATGTTTAATTTCTGGAGAGGTCTAATGGAGGCTTTTGAGAAAACTCGCAAGAACTACCGAAACGCTCTTCGAGAATTGGCTAAATGAAGGAACCGCGCTGGATGAGCGAATCAGCAGTCATAGCCATGCACGAAGAGTTAATTGCAGAGCATGGAGGAGCTACTGCCATAAGAGATTCTGGGCTACTTTGCGCTAGCTAAGCTAGCGCAAAGCATTTATTTACTTTTGAACTCTCCTGGCTTTGGAAAAACCAGGATTCTAGACTGTTGTTGCTACGTGGGCTAAAAGCCACACTCCCTTCGGGTATGCCTTCGGCACGTCTTCGACGAACGCAGTCGCCTGGCTGTCGGGAAACCCTACCAAGAGCGCTGTCTCACCGCAACGTTGTCTCATGTTTTTTGTAAAACACGTTGACGAGGGTAAGACAGCCCTACCCGCCTCGACCCTTGGACAAGCTCTTTCTCTGTGCGGCTACTTGTGTGTTCGTTCCAACCATGAAGATTTTACGTGTTGATGGCTCTGAAAAGACTTTTCAACACAACCCCATATCTTCAATTGTGAGGGTAGGTATGGCATCACGTTTGTTTTTTGGAGTTTTTCATCCTTGTGTTACCATAACATCAGTATAACATCTAAATGATGTCAAAAGTAGATTTAGTGCAAGATTTTCGCTCATAAGAGTATGAAGAATTGGTAAAACTAAGTAAACGAAAACAGAGGTCAATGAATGACTTAATCACAGAAGCGGTAAGGCAATACATTGAAAGAGAAACAAAGGGCTAAAGCCTTACGAATCGGGTTTCATCCCCTGGCTTAAAGCACAGATGTAGTTTTCCTCCGTGCGTCAAACTACATCTTCAGGGGTTCTCACCCTCTCGCCTTCTTTTGATAGCGATCGCGTAACTTTGTTTGATTTAGCAGCAGCTTATGCTTACGGTTTTGCAAAAAATCATGCTTTTATAGATGGCAATAAGCGAATTGCTCTTGTTGTCATCGACGTTTTTTTACGTTTAAATGGGTACGAGTTGATTGCACAAGAAGCAGAAGCAGTGATCAAGATAACCAATTTGGCAGAAGGGATAGAGGAGCAAGATTCTATAGTAGCTTGGATTGCAGCAAATTCTCAGGAATTAGATTTAGAGTAGATGGCGATTGAAGGGGCAGTGCGCTTTGGGCGATTGGCTTTGCCACTGCCCCTTGGGCGATGGGCAAAGCCCCGCCTCCGGCGATCGCCTGCACAGCTTGCCCTACGACTATGAAAAAGCAACCTCAAAAGTTTGTCCTCCCACCGTCACTTTATCGCCCGATACTAATTTCCGTCCTCGTCGGGTTTCAATTGTACCATTGACTTTTATCTCACCTTGTTGAATCATCAGCTTGGCTTGCCCACCTGTCGGGGCTATACCTACAAACTTCAAAAACTGGTCGAGTTTAATCGTATTGTCGCTTGTCGTCATATTGAAAAGTTAATTCTATGGTGATCTGATTGTGGCGCGACTCTTGGTTATCTCTGTTCGCTTTCTTTATTCAGCGATGATAACTTCATCCGCCGGCTCTCACGAGAAAGCGGCACTAAAGCTGGAGCTTTACTTTCAACATTGCTATCTTTCAAACTTTCAACCACCTTAGATAGTTCTGCAATTGTCGGTGCCTCAAATACACTACGCAAAGGTAACTCCACTTTAAAGGCGTCACGCACTCTAGAAACAAGCTGAGTTGCCAGTAACGAATGACCTCCCAAGGTAAAGAAATTATCATGAATACCCACCCGCTTAACTCCCAAAACCTCAGCCCAAATTTTCACCAGCACTTGTTCAACAGCAGTTTGAGGCACAACATAACCTCCTGTCAATTGTGGCTGAATTGGATCGAATACTCTTAAGGCGCGACGATCCACTTTGCCATTAGGCGTTAAAGGTAGTGACTCCAGCACCACGAAAGCTGAAGGCACCATGTACTCAGGTACCTTTTCTGCTACATGAGTCTGCAATTGTGGCACTAACTTACGCGCTGCTTTGGCTTGTAGGGGATTATTGGCGTAAGATTGCCACGGACGCGCGTGAGTGCTATGTGGAAAAATAGTTCTTTGCTTTGATGCACCTTGCTTGAGAAAAACCACGTTGTAGCGTCCTTCACTACCTGAATCTGACCAGCTAATATCAACGTTGTAAGGTAATTGTTTAGCCAGCGCATAAAAATCTTCTGGATCAACTCCTAAATTCTGGTATCGTTGCAAAGCTTCACGCATCTGACCGACAGTTTTAAATTCTTCTGCACCTGACAACCATTCTGCTGTTTTAACTGCTGCCATCACCCGCGCATTAGGCACATTAGTAATGCCTAAGATTTCTAGTTGATTCTCAATCAATAGCTGACGAACTGTTGCGACTGTTAAGTTATTGTCTTGCCAGTTCAGGCATTGTGATCCCCCCTGCCCCCCTTGAAAAGGGGGGTTCTCAAGCCCCTGTTTGTCAGAAGACTTTTGAGAACTTGCCTTCTCAAGCCCCCCTTGATAAGGGGGGTTGGGGGGATCAGTTTCACCGCCAATATGAAGAATCACATTGTAACGAAACTGAGTTAATTCATTGTGATAGCGACCCCGCATCAGTTGAATTTGTACGTGACTAATTTGGGGAAGCCGCTGCTTTAACGCAGTGAAAAAAGCTGGGTCAATGACTAACTCTGTTTCTTGGAAAATTTGCATTTGTACCTGTTGCTGCAATTGTTCATGTGTGAGAGAAGGTTCAGTTTGATACAGTTGCACCGATGCATGGAAAGCTTCCAACAGCGGTAAACTCCGGATATCTCCTATGAAGATAAAGCCACTAGGAGCAGTTGCCTGGACAGCACCTTCTAATACACGAATAAGATACTCAATACTAGGAAAATATTGAACAACAGAGTTAAGAATCACGGCATCAAAAGCTTGTGCTTCTACTCCCTGAAAATCAGCAGCCATCTTTTCAAACAGCGTTACCTGCGGCATTTGTGCCAACTGCTTTTGGATGTAGTTAAGTGAAGCTGGGGAAAAGTCTGTTCCACAATATTTAGTGCAGTGAGGCGCAATTCTAAACAGTAATAAACCTGTTCCACAACCAATTTCTAGCACTCGGCTGGGTTGCAAAGCCAGAATTTGATCAACTTGGTTATTCACCCACTCGCGCATCTGTTCTACTGGGATTGGCTGATTTGTATAACTGCTATTCCAACCGATAATATTGAATGTCGGATCACAATCAGCAGCAGGTGTATTGTAAGTTTCGTTATAGAGCATCTGCCATTGCAAAACCTGCTCATCCTGCAATGGCGTCTGTTGGATTTGCTCTTGTTGACTGTTGTATTCAGCATTCAGCGCCACATAAGCGACTAAGCGCTTTTCCCCTTCATTCTCACGAGTCATGACTACTGTTTGCAGCACTGCTGGATGCTGATTCAGCACCGCTTCAATTTCTCCCAACTCAATGCGGTAGCCACGAATTTTCACCTGTTCGTCGAGGCGACCTAAAAATTCGATGTTACCATCTTGTCGATAGCGAACTAAATCACCTGTTTTATAAAGGCGTGCTTTTGGCTGATTGCTAAAAGGATTAGCAATGAATTTTTCAGCAGTTAAATCAGGAGAGTTTAAATAGCCTCGCGCCAGTCCATCACCAGCAATGTACAGTTCTCCCGGAACGCCAATGGGTACAGGTTGCAAATGTTTATCTAGTATATAAACTTGTGTGTTGGCAATGGGACGACCAATTGCAGGTGCTATGTCCGCTTGATTCGTAACAAAAACCTGACCGGAAGTTGTCACAACAGTATTCTCGGTTGGTCCGTAATTATTTATAACTTGAAAAGGAGACTCAGCTAAAGGATATTGATGTAGTTTGTCTCCGCCTGTGAGTAATATTCGCAAAGCTGCTTGATTCGACCAATCTAATAATAAAAGTTTTTCTGCTAAAGGTGTTGGGACAAAGCTAATTGTTATCGCTTTTGACACTAGCCAATCTCGCAGTTTTTCAGGAGAAAGCCTCGTTTCCTCATCTGGAAAATAAATACTTGCTCCAGCACTAAGATAAGGGAAAATTTCCCAACCGCAAGCGTCGAAGGCAACTCCGGCAATTTGCGTGACTCGGTCAAGCGGTGAAACTGCAAAGGTTTTTTGATGCCAAAAAACAAGATTTAACAATGCCCGATGTTCAATTTCAACCCCTTTCGGCTTTCCAGTTGAGCCAGAGGTGTAAATGACATAGGCGAGGTTGTTTGCTGTAACGTTGCTATTAGGATTTTCTTCGCTTTCTTGAGTAATTGTCTCCCAATCTTTATCCAAAAAAATCAGAGGTGAATTCTGCGTTTCAAGACGGTTCACCCATCGTTGCTGAGTTAATATAACTGGAACTTGAGCATCACCAAGCATAAAGCTTAAGCGTTCAGGGGGATAGGTGGGATCTAAAGGCACATACGCTCCACCCGCTTTTAGAATGCCCAACATTCCAATGACCATATCAAAAGAGCGCTCTACACAAAGTCCTACCAAAACGTCCTCACCAACACCCAGTTTTTGTAGGTAATGTGCCAGTTGGTTACTGCGTTTATTTAACTCTTGATACGTGATTTTTTTCTCTTCAAATACCAACGCAAATGCATCAGGAGTTTGCTCTACTTGAGCCTCAAATAGCTGATGAATGCATCTATCTTGAGGATAACTTACGCGGGTATTGTTCCATTCCACTAACAACTGATGTCGTTCAGCTTCGCTTAAAAACGGTAAATCTGCAATTCGTTGTTCTGGATGAGCGACAATACTTTCTAGCAGCGTTTGGAAATGTCCCAGCATCCGAGTTATGGTGCTGTCATCAAATAAATCGGTGCTGTAAATGACAAAACCGCTGATGCCTTCTGAGCTATTGACCCATAATCCATTTTGAGGTGTTCGCTCCCACAGGTGAAACTCCAAATCAAACCGCGTTGTTTCAGTATCAAATGGCAAGGGACTAAGAGTTAACCCAGGTAACTCTAGCGCTGACATTGGCGCATTTTGCAGCGCAAACACCACCTGAAACAGGGGATTTTGATTTAAGTTGCGTTCTGGATGCAGTTCTTCCACCAACTTTTCAAAAGGCAAATCTTGGTGAGCATAAGCTTCTAAAGCTACGTCTCGCACTTGACTCAACAGTGAGCGAAAAGTTGGGTTCCCTGATAAATCGGTACGCAGCACTAAACTATTGACAAAAAAGCCAATTAACCCTTCTATTTCACCCCGATTGCGGTTGGCGATCGCTGAACCCACAGCAATATCTTCTTGCTGCGTGTAGCGATAAAGTAAAATCTGGAATGCTGCAAGCATTGTCATGAACAAACTCACCCCTTCCTGCTGCGAGAGAGTTTCTAGGGCTTCGCTGAGGGTTTTTGGTAGTTGCAGAAATTGCCTTGCACCCTGGTAAGTTGGAGTTGCTGGTCTTGCTCTGTCGGTTGGCAGATTTAGCATGGAAACGCCTTCCAACTGCTTTTGCCAGTAACCAAGTTGCTTTGCCAACACATCCCCTTGCAACCATTGACGCTGCCAGTGTGCAAAGTCTGCATATTGGATGGGTAGTTCTGGCAGAGGGGAAGGTTGATTGCTGGCAAAAGCTGTGTAAAGCACTGCTATCTCTCGAATCAGCACCCCGATAGACCACCCATCGGAGACAATATGGTGCATATTCAACAGCAGGATATGTTCTGCCTCATCCAACCGCAGTAGCGTGACTCGTAGCAATGGATCAGTTGATAAATTGAAAGGACGTTGAGCTTCCTGAGTAATTAACCGTTGCGCTTGGGTTTCACGTTGCTCTTGAGGAGCCGCTGCGCGAACAATTTGTGGCAGTTCCCGTAAATCTCTTATTGGTAAGGATAAATTTAAAATGGGTGCAATGACCTGAATTGGTTGCCCTTCCACTATGGCAAAAGTGGTACGTAAAGCTTCATGACGCCGCACAATTTCGTTAAATGTTTGTTCGAGTGCTGCAAAATGAAGCGAACCTGTGAGACGAAATGCTGCTGGAACGTTATAGAAAGGATTGTTGGGTACTAACTGGTCAACAAACCACAGCCGCTGTTGAGCAAAGGAGAGGGGGAGATTCCTGTTTCGCGAAATTGGTACGAAGGGTGTAGAAGTGTAGTTATTAGTATAATTAGCTGCTCTTAAAAATTCAAGAATTGCTGCTTTGCGCTCTTGAATTTCTGCACGCAATTGTGGTGTGAGCGTTCCTTCAGGGGCGTTACAGCGCAACCGTTCGCCCTCAAGAAAAATTTGAATATCTAAGCTGCGAAGATAAGATAGAAACTCAATTGTGTTCAAAATTACGCCCCTTCGCAACAGCTGTTAGTTGCTCGTTGTCAATTGACCAAGACGTTTTAACATATTCACAACTCCATGCAAATCATTCCTTGGGTTGAAAATGTCGAACATTAGAGAGATTGCGTACTCTGGATTGTTTGAACTATGGTAGGAAGCTGAATGAGAAGGCACTCAACAAGGTAGCGCTCGCATGAAAGCAGAATTGCCAATAGCTGAACTCGTTACCATCAAACGCGGTGGACATATGGTGTTGATGGAGCAGAACCAGCCATTTGCCCAAGCTGTCAGCGCGTTTTGTTCTGCTTGTGGTAACTAAGGCGTTTCTCCTTAAAATTCCACGTCTTCTCGCTCCTGATCCGTAGTTCCAGTCGTATCCAAACCTTTCGCTGCCCAAGACATTGTTTCAACGTACCTAGCAAGTTGTCCCACAGTCGGTGCTTCAAACAAGTTGCGTACAGACAAATCTATTTGGAAGGCGTCGCGTATTCGAGAAACCAGTTGAGTTGCTAGTAGAGAATGACCGCCCAATTCAAAGAAATTATCGTGGACACCTAGCTGCTCTTTTCCCAAAACCTTAGCCCAAATTTCCACTAACACCTCTTCTACCGACGTCCGTGGTGCCACATAATCTTCTTTCATATCGACAGTGAGTGTATCGGGTGCTCTTAAGCCGCGGCGATCCACTTTGCCGTTGGGTGTCAGCGGAAGAGATTCTAGCACTACATACGCTCTTGGCAGCATGTAAGCTGGTAACTTTTGTTTCAGGAATTGGCTAAGGTCATTCATCAGTGCTGAGTCAGATGTTCCTCTCAGGACTTGACACTCAGGACTCGGAACAATATAAGCCACCAAAAGCTTATCACCTGGTATGTCTTCTGTAGCAATCACGATTGTTTCTTCCACTGCTGGATGTTGACTCAGCACCGCTTCAATTTCTCCCAACTCGATGCGGAAGCCGCGAATCTTGACTTGACTGTCGATACGACCTAAAAATTCAATATTGCCATCTGGTAAATAGCGCCCTAAGTCACCCGTCTGATAAAGACGCGCTTCTGGTTTACTACTAAAAGGATTGGGAATGAAGCGTTCAGCAGTTAACTCAGGACGATTGAGGTATTCTCGCGCCAGTCCATCACCGCCGATGTACAACTCGCCGACAACGCCAACAGGTACAGGTTGTAAATGTTCACCCAGCAGATAAATTTGTGTGTTCGTAATCGGGCGACCAATGGGAATAGATGTGGATGATTCTGGTAATTCTTCCACACAGTAAGAAGAAGAAAATGTTGTACTTTCTGTAGGACCATAAAGATGAATTAATTCCTTTGGTGAACCATGTTTGAGAACCTTATTAACCCATCTTATATCAACAGTCTCGCCGCCAAATAGCAAGCATCGTAACGAAGCAAAAGCTTGCGGGACATCTCTGGCAATTTGTTGAAATAACGCGGTCGTCAAAAACAAAACGCTAATGCCTTTTTGTCGTAGTTGTAATGCCAATTCGTGAGGCGAAATGATCACATTTTTGCTAATACCAATCAGTTGAGCGCCATTAAGGAGCGCTCCCCAAATCTCGAAAGTGGCAGCATCAAAGGAAGTGTTTGAGGCTTGGGCAATTTTATCACTTCTTTCCAATTTTACATAGTTTGTGTTGCACACCAGCCGATTCACAGCTTTATGAGTGACAGCTACTCCTTTAGGCTTTCCTGTAGAGCCAGAAGTATAAATGACATACGCTAAGTTATCACTAGTTAAGCTGCTTGTTAGATTTTCTTCGCTTTGTTGGGCAATAATTTCCCAGTCTTTATCTATGTAAAGAATTCGGTTTGAGAAAGCTTCAAAATGCTTAAGCAACTTTTCCTGGGTTAGCAAGACTGGAACCTGTGCATCTTCTAACATCAAACTTAGGCGCTCTTGGGGATAGCTAGGGTCTAAAGGTACATAGGCTCCCCCCGCTTTCAGGATGCCCAGCAACCCAACTATCATTTCTGGTGAAGGCTCTACAGAAATGGCGACTAAAACATCAGCGCCTACACCCAACTTTTGTAAATGGTGCGCTAGTTTATTACTGCGAATATTCAACTCCTGATAGGTAAGATGTAGAACTCTCGGATGCAACGTCTCTACATCTTCATAAATGACTGCTATAGCATCAGGGTTCTGCTTTACCTGATTTTCAAACAACTGATGGATACACTTATCTTGTGGATAATCGGCATGAGTGTCATTCCATTCCACTAATACCTGATGTAGCTCAGCTTCGCTCAATAGCGGTAGATTTGCGATGCCTTGTTCTGGATGAGAAACAATACCTTCTAACAATGTTTTAAAATGTTTCAGCATTCGGCTAATGGTGGCTTTATTAAATAAATCGGTGTTGTACACCATTACACCTCTAATACCCTCGGAATGCTCCCAGTTTGCGCCCCATAGGCTCCGGAAATCCTCAGAACACTTCCACAGGTGCAACTCCAAATCAAAGCGCGTTGTTTTAAAGTCAATATTTATCAAGCTAGGCACTAAATCAGGCAATTCTAGCCCTGACATTGGTGCATTCTCGAAACCAAACACCACTTGAAATAGCGGATGGTGGCTCAAATTTCGCTCTGGATGCAGTTTCTCAACGAGCTTTTCAAAAGGCAAATCTTGGTGACTATATGCTCCTAGTGTTACCTCTCGTACTCTGCCTAGCAATTCCCGAAAAGTCGGGTTTCCAGAGAAGTTAGTACGTAGCACCAAACTATTGACAAAAAAACCAATAAGTCCTTCAATCTCACTACGGTTGCGGTTAGCAATTGGCGAACCCACCGCAATATCTTCCTGGTATGTGTAGCGGTAAAGTAACGTCTCAAATGCTGCCAGCAGCGTCATAAATAAGGTGACGCCTTCTTGCTGCGAAAGCGTCACAAGTGCATCACATAACTTTTTCGGTAACTCTAGAAATTGTGTTGCTCCTTGATAGCTTTGTATAGTTGGTCTCGGTCTGTCTGTAGGCAGATGCAGCAGAGAAATGCCATTTAATTGCTGCTGCCAATAAGCTAACTGGGTTTGTAGCACTTCTCCTTGTAACCACTCGCGCTGCCACTGGGCAAAGTCAGCGTACTGGAGAGGCAGTTCCGGTAGGGGGGAAGCCTGGTTTTGTGCAAAAGCTGTGTACAGCGTTCCCAGTTCCCGAATCACTACACCAATAGACCAATCGTCGCAGATAATGTGGTGCATATTCAGGACGAGAATATGTTCTGTCTGCGATCGCTGTAGCAGCATGACTCGCAGCAATGGTCCAGAGGACAAATCGAAAGGACGTTCTACCTCTGCGGTAACAATGCGCTTTGCTTGCGCCTCCCGTTCGTCTACCGGTAACTGCCGCAGGTCTAATAGAGAAAGGGGTATGGTTAGGGAGGGTGCTATCGCCTGCACAAGTTGCCCCTCTAGCACTTTAAATGTGGTGCGTAAAACTTCGTGGCGACGCACAATTTCGTTAAACGTTTGTTGTAGTGCAGCTAAGTTGAGCCTCCCTGTCAAACGAATGACTGTCGGCACATTATAAAGAGCATTACCGGGTATCAACTGGTCGAGGAACCACAGCCGCTGTTGGGCAAAAGATGCAGCAAAGACGAAGACTTCTTCAGAAAACATATTCATCCTTTGTTGAACAGCTGCGGGGTAACAAATTAATTGTCGTCGATCAGACTCGCAGATACACACAGATGATTTGAAAACTTTAATTACCCCCATGAACTACTACTAAATTGACCTTTAGAGTGATGCAAATTTCTGGTTATGGTCTCCACGATTGAAATGATCATGCAGCATATGAGGTATTCCTATGTTTTTACCCCCTGGTTTTGGTGAGAAATATGTGATGACCGAGCTAGGAAGAATGGTGTACTATACTGCTGTCGGAAAACCGTGGTCTGACACAGATGTTGAGCAATCAAGCGATAGGACATTAGTTTTTTTGCACGCGTTTGGTGGCGGTTCTTCTGCCTACGAGTGGTCTAAAGTTTATCCAGCTTTTGCTGCAGACTATCGAATCGTAGCGCCAGATTTGGTTGGATGGGGACGCTCTGACCATCCAGATCGAACTTATCATGTTGATGACTATATTAAGAGCATTATCGAGTTCATAGAGAAGACTGGCAATGGTTCGATTAATGCGATCGCCTCTGGACTCACTGCTGCTTTCACGATTCGCGCTGCGATTCTTCGCCCCGATTTGTTCAAGTCTTTAATTTTGATAACACCAGCAGGTCTTGCTGAATTTGGACAAGACTACAGCCGCAGCTTTTCTGCTCAAATTGTCAACATTCCAGGTGTGGATCGATTGCTTTACATGACTGGAGTTGCTAGCAGTTTTGGCATTCGTAGCTTTTTAGAACAACGCCAATTCGCTCGTGCAGAACGAGTTTATTCTGAAATTGTTGAGGCATATTTGCAATCTGCCCAACAGTTTAACGCTGAGTACGCTGCTCTTGCTTTCGTACGTGGGGATTTATCTTTTGACTTATCCCTATATATCACTCAATTGACCGTCCCCACAGCCATAATCTGGGGGCAAAAGTCAGAATTTACAGGACCGGAAGTAGGACGCCGTCTTGCCGAAATGAACCCTCAAGCAATTCGCATCTTTTATCATCTCGACGATGTAGGTTTTACACCCCAACTGGAACTTCCCGGTGTCACTATTGGGCTAATTAGGAAATTTTTACCTTTACTAGAGTAGTCTGCTTGAACAGCTTTTCCTAAGTACTCGTATCAATAAAAAAGCCCGGTTGCAAATGAGCAACTGGGCTTTAAGTCAAACCTGCTTACCTTCATTACGCAGCAGATTGGTCTAAGTTAACTTTGACAACTTTGTTCTTCTCGGCTTCAGTTTTTGGCAATGTCAAATTGAGAATACCGTCTTTATATTCGGCGGTGACATTGGTATTTTGAATGCGAGCCGGAAGTGGAATGACACGTTGGAATTTGCCATAGTGGAATTCGCTCTTGGTCACACCTTTGTCTTCAGTCTTAGTTTCTGACTTCCGCTCCCCACTGACCGAAACAGCATTTTCTGTGACTTTCACATCCAGGTCTTTAGCTTCGATTCCTGGAATTTCCAGCTTAAGATGAATCGCATCAGATGTTTCTTGTAATTCAGCAGCGGGAACTCTAATAAAGCTTTTATCCAACTCTTTGGCTGGTACAAAAGCCTCATCAAACAAGCGGTTAAATTGACGTTGCATTGCGTTAAATTCTTGCCAGGGGTTCAAACGAACTAATGTCATGATTATTCCTCGAATAAGTCGTATTTGTACTGCCAACTAATTGCAGGTTTTAATCTTTGCTTTGATTCTTATCTTATTGACAAGTATAAAGGGTGTAAATTCGGTTTTTGTCACTTAATCATTGATGATTACCGAAAAAGATATTATGACTATAAAATGTACGGTTAACAGTAATTTTTCTGGTTCGGCAAACTCGAATTGTATTTTACCGCATACTTGTTAAGTAAATTTCACAGATAAAATATGATTAAGTAGGGTACGTCACGCCTCTGCATAACGCACCTTCTGAGACTGATTAAAAATCAAATTTCTAAAAAGTTTCTAACAAGTTCAGTAGATACACAGATCGCTCAAAGCTCAAATCATTATTTTTATGATAAATAAATATTTAATGATTAATTTTCCATATAATTACATAAAAACAAGAGGCTTTAATATTTTTACATCAAAATTTTATGGATTGCTTACAAAATAAGTTTAATTTTATAAGATGATAGTATTTATGAATTGTCTCCAAAAAAGAGGTTAATTAAAAATGCTGAAAAAAAGTTATGTCTTTGGTCTTATGTCTGTAGCAGTTATAGGAGTTTTTTCTTTACCAGTGAAAGCAGAACAAACAAGCACTCAAGGTAGTAACCAAAGTGCGACGATTACAGGTGACAATAACCAAATTAACCAGTATATTATTCAAGTTAATGTCCAGAAAAATCGTGGAAACTGGAAAGGAAAGCATCAACCACAACAAAATTCTTCTCAAGGAGCGACACAATCAGCTGATACTGTAGGTGATGGAAATCGAATTAATCAGGATATTCAACAACTTAATACTCAGCAACAGAACATCCACCCTCGATTTCATGGTCGTGGTCATAATAAAAAGTAAAGTAATTAGAAAACTTAGAAATATTAACCTTGGCAAATGCCGAGGCTTAATCCACTTAATGTACTCTAATGTACTACCCTAAAAGCTGGAAAGTATGGCGTACTAGTTAACCTGAAGAATTAGAGTCCGTATCACTGCTACCGATAATAGCCTGGAAGATATTCCCTAGTAGAAAGAAAAAAGCTGCACCTAACAACAGGAGCATCAGGCTTGCAAGAGTAGCAAAGGGAGAGATGATAAACAACAGTAAAAATGCAAACATCAGAGTTGTTATCAACGTCTTATTCATCTTTTTTCCCTTTTGATAATTTCTAATTCAACTTAACTCATCAATTGCAGGGCTGTGCCACTTCTGTAGGAAGGAATTACTCCTCTTTCTTTGGTGGCAACTTGCTATCTACTTAGCTATTCCAAGTGTAAAGAAAAACCTGATGTTTTGATCACAAGAAGGAGTTTTTCAATTATGGCACTGTGTTGAGGTCATGAAAAAAGCTCTATTGTGTAGCAGCAACTCAACATAAGAGTGAGATGAGCTACAGGGTGAGTTACGAACAGTGCTAAAGCAGCATACAAGTTTCTTGAGCTAATGGCTGTATAAACAGCAGATTATAAAGTATTATAAAGTGTTAATATGATTATGACTAAGCGGCATAAGTGAGGGGCGTCGGGCTGTTTGGTCATGAGTACATCACTGACCATCTGTGCAGTTATCAGGTTCAAACGGGTACCAATGGCGACATCAATGCCACAAGACACAGTTATAGACATTCAGGGTTCTAACGGTGAGGCTGGTCTAAATAGAGTTACACCGATTCTTTCGAGTGAGAAAGCTGGGTGGAACAACATTCTTGTCGAGTACTGGCATATGCCGGCACACGAGTTGCCTCCACAATTGTTACCAGACTACATCATTAACATACACTTCAAGCGTCCAGCTCGGACAGAGGTGGTGTGGGATGGGCGTCTTCTTAGCAAGCGCTTTACACACGGTGAAATAACAATTCTTCCTCCCGGTTTAAATTGCAAGGGGGCATGTTTGGAGGATAGTGACTTCCTTGTGCTACGCCTTCAACCTGACATTGTCACTCAAGTTGCACAAGAGTTGGACTATCCAGATCATATTGAGATTGCACCTAGCTTGGGAGTCGTTAGTCCGCAAATCCAGCATATTGGTTTGGCACTTAAGACAGAACTTGAGTCTGGATGCTTGTCTGGGCGTATTTATGGAGAATCACTAGCAACGGCGCTGGCGAGTTATTTGCTACAGCAACATTCTACCTCCAAGCAACGCGTTCAAGATTTTGCTGGTGGTTTACCCAAGTACAAGTTGTGTAGAACCCTGGAGTACATTAATGAAAATCTGGAGAACGAGTTGACAGTTGCTGAACTTGCAAGCGTGGTGGAAATGAGTCCGTATCACTTTGCCCGCTTGTTTAAGCAGTCAACGGCTTTTACTCCTCATCAATATCTGATCAATTCCAGAATCGAGCGAGCAAAGATGCTGTTGGCAGAGAAAAAATTGTCAATTGCCGAGATTTGTGAATATGTTGGCTTTCGCAGCCCAAGCCACTTCATAGCATTGTTTCGCAAGTTCACGTCAATGACACCAAAAGCATACAGAGATCAGCTCTAGCTGCTTACTACGGTTCCGATATAATAATTTGTTTACAGTTTTTGTGGGGTGGGCTGTCCGGCCCAGCCTAATATTGAACTACCAACAAGAACGTTTGACGCATCGACGGGCAGACACGCCGTGGGATTCATGCGTAGAACCGCATGGGTTGCGCTACTGCACCCCTATCTACTTGCCTAATACCAATTCTGTATGAAGATGCGCTTATGCATAAGAAATCAAAACGAACCACACTCATACACATTAGACGCACTCTTCGGCGTGCCGCAGGCTAGAACACGAACAGAGGAGATATAGAGAGAATTTGCCGCAGCTATGGCTACGCCACGCAAGCTATCACAAAGAAATGTCAAAATTTCTTAGGCATCAAAAATGTCTGAAGCTTTGTCTGGATAAAGCTTGTGACAATTGTGCTCACACAACTTGTGAGAAATCCGGGAACCTTCGTTGCCACGCATTCATCTCATACCTAAAGGACGGATGTGTACGACAAGAGTCGGTCACATCCTCATGGGCTTTCTGCTTTTAACGCTGTAAAATATGACCTTGAGCAACTTTTCGCAAGCTTAAGACATTTTCAGCAAGAAATGAATATCGTGCAATTTATAGTTTTGATACACTAACGTGTAGTAATCATTCAAACCCATTCACGAATTAAATTCTTGAAATCTTAAATTAGGTTTTTGCACAACCTAATTGTTCATTGCAAGTTTGTACGATCCCTGATTCATGCCAGATAGCTAGTATTCAAGCCCAGGTTCAACACCTGGGCTTTTTCTTTGTTCAATCTTAAATCTGCAATAGCCCCTGTGGATTGACTGACAAAAGAGTTCGCCTCTGCAAACCCTCCCGATGTAAAATTTCATTGGTTGAGAATGCTGCATCATAAACTTTAGTAGCCGACGAGTTTATAGCCGAAGGAACAGAAAATGACAAGAATTGAGTTAACAAACTAGAACATTATTTATTTGCCAGTTTAATATAATATTTGATTATTGACTACTAAACGTTAGGTAGGTTTAAAATTGCCAGACAACCCCCCCTCTCCAAAAGAAGTCTCCCATAGTGGACGCTCACGCATTCTCGATGAGGCAGAACGGTTATTTCGCACGCGAGGCTATAATGCAGTCACCATGAGGGATATTGCTCGTGAGGTGGGAATTCGTCAGGCATCGTTGTACTATCACTTTCCCAGCAAGGAGCAACTTTTTGTGGCAGTTACTGAGCAAATGTTTGAGCGCCATCGAACGGGTTTACACCAGGGAATTCACGATGCAGGAGGTGAGCTGCAATTACAACTTCATGCAGCTGCTAAGTGGTTTCTCTCTCAGCCTCCCGTCCATTTCTTGAGTATGTTCCACACTGATATGCCCTCCTTAGGCGAGGAGAATCTCAAAAAGCTGTCGGTTTGTGCCCAACAATCTGTCTTTGAGCCAATTCGACAGATATTTGCCGAAGCGCAAGAACGAGGGGAGATTCGGGATGACGCTCGTCCGAAACTGCTAGCTGGATTCTTTTTGTCTTGTATTGAGAGCGTTCCCTACGTCACCAACTTTCCTGATACTGCCTCTAATGAAGTGATAGTGAATGAAATAATTTCCGTTTTGCTGGATGGAATAAAATCTCAGGTAGAAAGGGACTAGTAGTTAACCGCGTTAGTTTTGATAGGAATGCACGTGAGCGCAAAGAGCGCTTTTGGAGGCTAGGACTAAAGTCGTTACTACAAAATCATACAACCATCATAATTAATGCGATAAACCACTAGAGCGCAGAGCGTGAGAACCAGAATAATTTTTTTGATTTTTGCCTAGCGAATGGTAGGTAGACAAAAATTATTTACTGGTTATACTGTATTTACCTAACAAATGATAGGTAGACAAATCCAGACGAGGGAAACTACATGAATGTCAATAACTACTGGTATGCCATTCTGCAATCAACACAAGTAAAGCTAAGCAAGCCTTTGGGAATGACTAGATTTGGTGAGAAGTTGATTGAGAGCGATGATCGCCCGATAATTGAATATAGCAAGATGCAAGCACGTTTTGAGCAACAAATGTCACCGTATTGCAATCAAATTAATGTAGAGAATTCAACATGTTTGCATCATTGAACAAACCTGGCGCTCTGTGGCTGGTTCTCAATGTTCTTCTGGCTGTCGGTGCGGCTTTAGTCATGAACGGGTTGATATTTGGGTTGGGCTGGAATCGATCCACTGACTATGCAACAAAGCCATCTTTTGAACCACCCGGCTACGTCGTGGGGCTAGTGTGGGAAGGTCTTTTCGCACTCATGGCTACGGCGCGTTGGCTGTTGAATTCCCCTAATAGTTTGTAGTATTTTACATAGGAGTCAATGACGATGCAACGTTCTTTATGGAGCTTTTTACTTTTAACCGCTGTCATAAACTTGACAGCTTCACCCAGTGCTTTTGCACAGTCTAACAGTAGCCTCACCGTCACCATTAACGGGTTGAAAAACCAGCGTGGGCAAGTTTGCCTGACCCTGTTTTCTGGTGGGCGAGGATTTCCTACCAGTAGCGATCGCGCGGTGGCTGCCCGTTGCGTCAAACTAGAAAACGCTCCGCTGACAGTTAAATTTGAAAACTTAAAATCAGGAAATTATGCGATCGCCGCCTATCATGATGCCAACAACGACGGCACCCTCAATCGCAATCTATTGGGTATCCCCACTGAAGAGTTTGGCTTTTCTCAAAACCCCAAAATTCTCACAGGTCCGCCCAAGTTTGGCGATTGTGCGGTTCTAGTTGCCGGTCCACAGACCAACATTCAAATTCAATTGCTGAACTTTTTAGGCTGAAGTCAACGCAACAGCATTGCTTTGTTGCCATCCTACCGGACAATAATATGAAACCCAGAGCGATTTAAATCCCTGGCGATCTGTCGTAATGTGAGAATTTGACTGTTACCAAAATGTGGGTAATGACAAAGTTTTAGTTATGCGTATTCAAATAGTTGTCATTTTTATTGTGGGGCTGGTGGTGTTTCAGGAAAATCAGCAAGCGCTGGCAAACTCTGAATCTACTGTCTTAGAAACAGATAGTTTGAGCCCATCGCCAACCCCTCGTTTACTAGAAAAACTCAGAGGGAAAAGTGTCCAGACTGATGAGATTGCCCAGAGAGTTATCAAAGATATCCAGATCCGTTTTATCAATGATAAAGGCAAGTTTGTCGATGATAAGGGTCAACCAATTGAGGGACGGACTCAGAGAAATTTTATCATCGACAATCTGAAACTAAAGCCAGGTCAAGTATTCCGTGAGGATTTACTTCAAAAAGACTTGCAACGACTGCGGAGATTAAACTCATTAGATGAAGTCAATGTTTCCCTACAAGAAGATGATACTGGTGTTAATATCATCTACGACATTAAAGAGCGTCGCTTCCCTTCTCTAAGCTTCGGCGGTGGTGATAACGGTGATGTTGGGCTTTATGGTCAAGTGGGTTATGAAGATGCAAATATTAACGGTCTTAACGAACAGCTAGAGACCAACATTCAGGTAAGCGGTAAAGATGTTCAGTTTGATAGCCAGTTCACCAGTCCTTATCGTCGTGGACAACCAAACCGCCTAGGCTACAGCTTCAGAGTTTTTCGTGAGCGAGATTTATCTCGCACCTTCAACGATGATATCAAGCTGTCCAACGGTAGCACAGCGCGGGAAGGACGATTTGGCGGCTCTGTAGCAGTTTTAAAATCTTTCAATGACTGGGATACAGCTTTTGGTCTTAACTACAGCAGGATTAGCCTTCGCGATCGCGATTATAATCTTGCACGAGTGGATAGACTAGGAAGCCCTCTGTCAGTAAGCGGTACTGGCATAGATGATTTGGTTACCGTATCGTTTGCTATAAGTAAAGATCAGCGCGATCGCCGTGACAACCCAACTCAAGGATCGCTCCTCACCCTCAGCACTGAGCAGGCAATTCCGATTGGACTGGGTAAGATTTCCAGCAACCGACTGCGGGCAAACTATATTTTATATGTGCCAGTCACGTGGATAGGTAATGGTCGCTTAACTGAAAATCCAGAAATGTTGGCTTTTAATTTGCAAGCTGGTACAAATATTGGGGAGTTTCCACCAGCAGAAGCGTTTGATTTGGGTGGACAGAATTCTGTACGAGGCTACGGAGGTGGTAAAGTCGCCAGTGGACGTAGTTATGGCTTGGTTTCTATGGAATATCGTTTCCCGATTCTTCAGTCGGTGGGAGGAGTTGTCTTTGCTGACTTCGGCTCGGATTTTGGATCTGGCAAAACGGTGCTAGGGGAACCGGGTGTACTGCGAGGTAAACCTGGCAGTGGGTTTGGTTACGGGTTAGGACTGCGAGTCAAATCACCGTTTGGGCTAATTCGGGGTGACTTGGGGATTAGCGACCAGGGAGATATAAGATTTGAAATTACCACTGGTCAGCGGTTTTGATATGAAGTACTGGCGTGAAACAATGGCTGTGACTCAACGCATTTTAATTGAATTGTTACGAAGAAGACGCAGCCTAATTTTTTGGAGTATTTTCCCAATCTCAATATTAATTCTCAAGGGAATGATTTTGGCATAACGGGCAATTGAATATGGTTTCACGCCTCGGCGTTATGGTCACGATTTGGCTTTTTCGGTGCCAGAACAACTAGAATTAAAGGAAATTATATCTCGCTTTGATGGCGTTCCTCTCGATTCCATTGCTTGTCAGCTAGTGCGGTTAGAGCATATTTATTTAGAGTTAACGCAATAAGTACCCCTCATGAACTGCGTACACCCTTCGGGTATGTCCTTCGGACACGCTACGCGAACAGCAGTCGCCTGCGGAGGGAAACCAACACCAGTCACCTACGGCGGGAGACCCGCCTGCAGTGCTGGCTCCTCCTGCAGCGCTGCTTCAGCAGGACAGATGAAAATTTATTTTTTCTTCTGTGTTCCTAGCTGCGGAGTTCTATTTTCAAGCTAGGTTGGCACAATTAAACTCCTCACTACTGGGAACCTTTTCATAGTGAAGCGTGTTGCCCTCTCCCCCTAAGCGATAAACCTCTAACACTCTGTCTTCCCAGAACCACACTTGCGGAATCAAGAACAGCTTGTATGCCTCCAGCTTGCCTAAAATAGATAAATACTCACAATTAAACTAAGGATAAATTTATGCAAGAAGTCTCTAATTATACTCAAGAAGTCACAAACCGCATCTCACGAATTGTGGAGAATTTATTTAAAGGTAGTAGCTTTTACATGGTGAGATTAAAAAAACAAGAAAGGATTGAACACTTAGTCAATCTTTTTGGTAAGTTTTCGCCTGAAGAATTTAGAGCTATCCCTGATGATGAATTAACACGTAGAATTGACAAGCTTTTAGTTTTAGAAGCAGTTTCCGGAACCCTCAACGATTTGACTCCAGAACAAATCAAAATTTTTGATGAGGCAGTGGAAGGAAGATAAATAGAGTGGCACATTTACTCGATACAAACATTGTTAGTTATATTTTGAAAAAAAATATTACTCTAGAACAAAAGCTGGAGGAAGTAACTAGTCTAGGAGAAGAAGTTTTTATTAGTTGCATAACTTACTACGAGATAAAAAGAGGTTTAGTTGCTGTAAATGCTACAAAACAACTAGCTGACTTTAATATTTTTTTGCGAAAATATGAAGTTTTATTTTTAGACGATATAGAAATTATTGAACAAGCCTGCAAAATTCATGCTGATTTAAAAGTAAAAGGCAGACCAATACAAGATGCTGATATATTGATAGCTGCTACAGCAATTACACGTGGTTTAATTTTAGTTTCTAATGATTCTGATTTGCAGAGAGTAGAAGGGTTAAGTTTAGAGAATTGGTTACAAACTGATGCCTAAATATCTAAAATGTGGGGTAGACCTCTTTCAAAAGTTCATTTTCTAATATGAAATCACAGATAAACAAGAGATGTACACAGAGAATTTTTATGCATTTGTCTGCGTGCATCTAAGGTTCCAAATACTCTTAAATTGGATTTTTCCAAAATATTTCACGACTCACGGTTTAATTTCCTTCAGCACTTCATCCATTCGATAATCTTGGTCATCAAACACTAGCGATACTTCACATCTTGTTAACGGGAAAGGTTCCAAAAGCTTGCCCTTTTCCCAGCTTTCCAGTCGCCACCAAAGAGTTTGTACAGCTATCTCTTTACCATCAACAAACTCAAAAGTGATTTCACCGATATTATTTAATCCCACAACTTCTTTGCCTTTTCCGTTTTTACCTAGGTAATCGCGATAGTTTCTTGCCATTGATAGATATTGTTCTAAAGGCTGCTTGCGGTCTTGCCCTGGTAAGGGTGCTTTGACAGAATATGATTGCTCAAAATGGTAGCGTTGCGGTTTATTAATTTCTTCTGACTTCCCTGATAAAAAATCAATGCGGTACCACCATTCAGGTTTTTTGGTTATTTGTAATGCTCTAAAGCAATCGCGTTCTTGCACTAAATTTACTTTCGCCGGACTACCTTTGAGCCTCCAAGGAAGATGTTGAACTGTGTTGTCTACAAAAGTATAAAACACACCAATTTCTAGTTCCTTTCCTCCTTTGTTTTCCCACCCTAAAACCTCTGCTGTTGGTATATATTTGATAATCCTAAAAGGAACAAAACCCTTTGTATGTAATGAATGGCTCCCACCTAACCCCTTGACTTCATTCTTAAGCGAACTGCTCGTAAACTGGGCAACAACAAGTTCAGTTTTGACATTTTTTGAACTTTGGAAAGGACATATTGCCGAGTATTGCAAGCGAGCTGCAAAACTGTAGTGAACATCACCAGATAAGATAATGACACGACTTTGCCCTGCTGGTAATGCCCGTAGTGCGAGTCTGGCAAACAGCCTTTCAAATGCTGTTTCTTCCAAACCCCAAGCTTCAGGGTCAAAAGCCCAAGCCGCAGCACCGAGTGTTTCTGCAACACTTTTAGCAGTTTTTTGTACGGCTTCTAAAAACGGTAAGCCAATGACTGGGCTGGGCGCTATCACCAAAGTCACCCGTGCATTTTCTGGGCGAACGACTTTTGATATTTGTTCATCGCAACCTTCAGCGCTTAAAAGTGCAGGAAAATCAAAGTCCTTGCCTGGGAATTCCCGCCAGGTGCGCGTATCCAGAACTAAAACTTCATATTCTGGACCAATTACAGTGTAGTGCCATTTCAGAGAAGCTTTTGTGTGAGTGACTTGCTTGGGCTGACTTTTTCTAATATCTGCCACGCATGGCAAACCAACGCGCAGGGCAATTTCTTGTTCCTGCTGTGCATTTGTGCCAAGGGAAGCTAACCACGCCTCAGCCGCTTTCAGCAATGCATCTCCTGGTTTACCTTCTTCAAACTGTTCTGGTGTATTTCCCCAAGCTTGGCAGACAGCATAAGCAAGTAAACTATTTTGCAGTATACGCCTACCAAGAGGTTTATTGAGGACGCGATCGCACCACGCCATATTCAAAAACCAGTCATCTGTAATTTCATGGTCATCAAATATCATGTACGTGGGAATATTAGCCAAAGCACGCCTGACATCCTTCAGCGTTGTCTGAAAATCTTGTAAATAGCCAATTTCTTCTTTAAATGAAGTTCGATCCTTTCCAGATCTTGGTGCGTCGGGATGAACATCTTCATATGTTGGAAAATCTTCGGGTTTAGTCCACAGCACATCACTCCAAGCAAATAAATACATTGCCAAGAATTCACCTAATGTGAATAAATGACTTTTGGCAAGGCAGCAGAGCGTGTTAATTTTGGTAAAGCTTGCTGTCAACCCAGCAGTCTGTGTTGCTAAAATATTACGTTTTCCCGGATTTAACTCTTCAGTATTTTTGACATCTGGTAATGTTTCCGACCATCCCAAAAGTGTCTGACTGGCATCCATCAACATGAAAAGTAACGCATCAGCCACATCATCTACATAGATTTGGTCGCCTGTGAGGAAGAGTTGATGCGGTCGTTTTTTCGGGTCTTGTTCTAATGCTTCCCTAATCATTTTGTCCACTGTCACCAGCGCATCAAGACTTTCACCATGTGGCTTGCGACAAGAACCGTGAATAATGCGTAATTCATCTAAACGCCTTGGCACCAGTGCAAAACTTGGCAAGTCATAGGTCGGATATGTAATGTCTTTCATTGAGCCTTCTGGAGTTAATACACCAGGCTGACTCAGGGTTTCTCCATGACCAAAATATAAATTGTAAAGATAATTTTCGCCGTGTAAAAGTATATTTGATGAAGTTTTAGCAGTGACAGCAACTATGTGCAAGTGAGTACCAAATTGAGTTGTTTGTCTACTACCACTAAATAGTCTTCTTTTGTTAGTATCAAATATTTCTAGAGTAACAGTACGGCTTTCTTTCAAAGCTACCCATACAGTTATGACATTCTTGTCAGCGCGTCTGAGAATTGGTCCAGCAAGAACAAGTGGCAGCTGATTAATCCGTTTTCTTAGAGGTGTCCATGTCATGGATCTTCTGCCATCAATAATACACTTTGGGTCTATTTTGTCCCTAAAAAATATTAGTTTTAGAGAATAAATATTCTACAATAATTTAGGACTTACGCATTGACTCGACTGTAAGGTGGGCAGTGCTGAGTAAAACCTGATGTCGACATACATTTAGGGCACTGCCCACCCTACAAGTTGTGGTCTTAGAGTTTATTTTGTCCCTAAAATATGTCAGTTTCAGAGAAAACATATTCTACAATTGTAAGACCCAGCGGCGAAAGAGTTCTACAATAATGTGCCAGCGTCCCTCAATTTCTTCAACGACATCATGACGCTTTAGGGTATTGAGCGCTTCTTGTAAAGCGGCAATTTCTATATTTGTACTTTGAGATAACGCTTCAAGAGTTAGCCCTTCTGGTGATGGTGCGATCGCCCTGAGTACCGCTTGTTGACCAACAGCACCCCGCGCCGCTTGACCCCAAACGCCATCAAAGTAGTAGCGTCCGCGCTGGAAGAACTCAGGGTCATTGACAACAGCATCGACCTCCTCTATTTTGAAGATATGATCACGGGCGCGTCCTGTGTTAAAAACTTGGTCATTGTAACGGCGAACGAGTTGGAAACCAACAAGCTGTACTAAATAAGGTTGTCCGTGGGTGAGTTCGTAGATTTTATCTAAAGCTTCCGGCGTGTAGTCGAGGGGAAAGTCTTCAATAGATGGATTTGCAAGAATTTGGTGAGTAGCCCCAGCTTCCATGAAACCAACTTTGATTGTGATGACACTGGCGTAGAAAGGTTGAAAGTAATCTGCTGTCATCTCCTCCAAGGTGTGTAAACCTGCCAGAACAAAGGCGATTTTAGAGCTTTTCTGCGTCAACCCCCGGAGATAGCCCATAAAATTTACAGGGATTTTTCCCGCCGAAATCAGTTCCTCGATTTTCTCGAACTCATCTAAAGCGATAATTAAACCCTTAGTCCCTAGTTCTGCTTCCACTTGTGTCAAGTATCTTCTAAATGTCGGTTGCGGAAGACTCAGCAAATCCTCATTGCTTGGAGGTGGAATTTGCATCACTTCAGAAATGGCATCAGAAATCGCCATCAGCACTTCTACAACTCCTTGGGGAGCATCTGCAACTTCTAGAAGGTTGACATACGCTACCTGTACACCTGCTTCTACAAAACTGGCGACGTTCCGCAGGATAGAAGTTTTGCCCATCCGCCTGTGACCGTAGATAACGACAGATTGGAGTTGAGAACCCCTCATCCACAACTCCTGCAACTGTCTGATCACGTCTTCCCGTCCAACGAAGCGATCGCCTACAACTGGATCGCCAATGATGTAAGGATTACTCACAGGCTTGGTGATGGAAATTTCCCCGACTTCCTTGGCTATCCTCTCCAAGGCTTTTCTCCAAGTCTGGGCAATGTCCACAATTAACCCGCGTTCTGCTTGCGGCAGAGTATCAGCATTATCTAGAATTTCTGTGAGTTCCCCTAAGGCACGGTTGAGGGCTAAGGAACGTTGATAAGCAGACTGACTGCGCTGTATAATCTCGGCATTCTCAACGACAGAACGTAGAGATGTGAGAGTTTGCCAGGTGACTGGACGCAGCAGGGGTTCTTGTGGAAAGGGAGGAATTTTAACTGTAGCGATCGTGTCTGGTTTCTTTGGAACCTCAAAGAATGCTAGAGTTTGGGCGAGGGTGAACATTTCTTCACCGTAGAGAAGAGAACGGACTACTGCAAAAGCCTGCATTGCTTTCGCTGGTTCTTTTTCGTGCAGATACCAGAAACCAGCTGCTGTAGCACGGGCGGGAGTGTCTAAGCGAGTATCTGTGAAAAAACGAGATTGGAGTTGTTCTTTCCAACGACGAGGTAAGAGAAAGAAACCTTCGACAAATTTTGACTTGAGCGTTTCATTGAGAGAAGCCGAGGCAAAACGCACGAGTTGCCAATCAAAAGGTGCTTCAGCTAGCTGAACGACACGAAAGACGACTTGCTCTGGAAGGGTTTGCGCCAGCACCAGATTGACAGCTTGAATCATGGGGATGAATTGAAGAGTGTAAGCCAGCAGTTGGTTAGCATTATGCAAACCAGTCTCCCAGTCTCGACGCAGCCAATTTTTCAACCGAGAAGACAGGGAGTAAAGGGGAAGTGGAGTAACATGGGGAATTTGCCATTGTCTGTGGGGTGATAGCAGAACAAGAGGTAAACCCAAAAGCCAATTTTCTGGACGGAGTATCGCCACGCCTAACGCGACGCCACCTGCCACGCCTAACGCGACGCCACCCGCCACGCCTAACGCGACGCCACCCGCCACGCCTAAAGTGACGCCACTCGTCACGGCTAACGCCACGCCTAACGCCACGCCTAACGCCACGCCACTCGCCACGCCACTCGTCAGGCCACTCGTCACGCCATCCGCCACGCCTAACCCCACACCAAACGCCACGCCTAACGCCACGCCACCCGCCACGCCTAACGCCACGCCAAACGCCACGCCACTCCCCACGCCAAACGCCACGCCACTCCCCACGCCAAACACCACGCCTAACGCCACGCCATACTGCACGCCATACTGCACGCCTAACGCAACGCCTAACGCGACGCCAAACGCCACGCCTAACCAAGCAACAGGAACGCCTATGTATTGAATAAGTCTACTCAAAGCTAGAGGTGTAACAACTGTCAACACCAACCCTTGGAAAAGCAAATTTCGTTGAGTGCTATTTTGTCGCAGCAACTCCCATCCCTTGCGCCAATTCATTTCCTTTTTAGGAATATACCCACCCCCAAAAGTGTCCAAATACCACCGCAAAGCTTGGGGGAAGTAAAACACCCAGTACAACAGGCGCAGGTAATCCAGGGGGTTCGACAGCGAGAGGGGGCGCTTGAGTTTGGGGGCTAAGTCTAGGCGGGGTACGGGTGGGTGTTGGTTCATTGCAGGTTCTCCGCCATTTTCAGTAAGCCGCAAATCCCGCCCGGTAGGGGCATTGGTGTCAATTTAACCTTCAAGCTTTTATTCCACGTTGGTTTAACCCCACCCCTCAATCCCCTCCCCTTAGCAAGGGGAGGGGAGGTTTTGGCGCAAGACAAAACCGGGGTGGGGTTCAGCGACAATTGTGGGCGAATGGAATCCGGCATTTTGACCCCACCCCTACGTTTGCTAAGGACAAAATAACTCATTCCACACCTCCGGTATACCGCGCATAAATTTGATAGCATAGCTGCATGAGTTTCCGAGGATGTCCGCTGCTTTCCGCCACCAGTTGCACAATCTCCTCCTCAGTAAAACTCACAGAAGTCCCAGCCAGACGATTGGTAATAAAAGCACGCATGGTGGTTTCATCCCAAAGCTGAATGTATTCCTCTTGGCAAATCCCTTCCAGCGGCGATGTCTTACCATCATCGTGACTATCGTTAAACAAGTTGTTAAGTGGTTCAGTCGCAGCTAAAATCAACTTCAGCGGCGCATTGCTTCCCTCAGCTAACCCGCGCAACTTATCCCTGACTCCACGGGTAAACCCCTGCCAAGTCATCTTTCCTACATTGTCTAAAGCCAGCAGCACTTTATTTTTATGTGCTTTCAAATTCCGGGTTAATAAATACCCTGTACATTCCGCGATACCAACCTCGTCACACAACGCGCTGTAAAAGTCCTCTTCATTATCTATATAATTCAAATCTAGAAAAACTGACTGACGCGGCGGTTGCAGGCGATTTTTCGCTTGTTGGCAAATCGCCCATAGCAGCGAGGATTTGCCCATACCCTCTTCTCCTATTAAAGCCACACTACTACCGCTATTAAGCACCTCAAACACCCGTTGGATTTCTCGCTCCCGTCCAAAAAATAATTGCGTATCTTCTACTCTGCCATGCTGGGGAATGAAGGGGTTAGCAATTACATTTTCACGTCCGCTTACATTAGGGGACAACTGTAATTGCTCAGTTGGGTTTAATGTCTCCTGTTCTGCTTGAGTAGTCTGGTTTACAAGAGGCTCTTGGGAAGAAAAAACTTTTGCTGAATGCTGTTGATATCGATATTGTATTGGATTTTTAAAATTTTTTTTAGTTACTGTTATTCCTAAATCTTCTGTAATATTTCTAACCCAAGTTGCGGGTTATCTGAGTTCGAGCGCTTCGCAGTCTGAGATTAATGCGATCGCCAATGCCAATTTAGCGGTTGCGCAGAGCGCAACCGTCACTCAGAGTTAGTTCCAATGAAGAGTCT
>JAHHIB010000161.1 GCA_019359075.1 Kalymmatonema hyalinum WJT4-NPBG1 | reverse complement strand
CAAGTCGTCAATGATAGCATAGACAGCAATTGTTTCATTTAACATAATTCCCCTCCGTTTTTCTTACTGGAGGGGATTTTATTATCTTTGCGATCGCCTTCTCAAATAACTAGCAACTTGGGTTAATCCTATATAGGTTTCACCTTTTTACTTGTCTGTTTTAACCAAACAGGGGAAGGCTACAAGCAGACACATTTTAGTACATAGTTACTAACTAAAACAGTTAGAACTCAAATACCAACTTTTGACCCAATGTTGGTAAAACACCAAGGTTGGTAGTGACGCCGCTCACAATCACGAGTAATGAATACTTTCAGCATATCTTGCAAGAGAATGAAACGTTGAGATGTTGGTATATGTAAGAGATAGAAAACTAAAACTTTCCAATCATCGACACGATATCTGTACTTAATATCCCGAAATGGGTGTAACCACTCGTCCTGAATTTTATTAACAGCACAAAGGGCTTCAGGTAAAACTTTTGGCAGTTTGTCGACTAATTTAATTAAGACATGAGCTACTGAACAAAAAAACAAGGAGGAGCATGAGCAGGAACACAGCAATAAAGTTGAAAGGAACAACAAGAAAAACAAAATAATCCCTTTAATTGTTGAAGCGCAAGGTATAGTACAAACCCCGATGGTCAAATCTATTTTGTTGCTCATGCACCTGTTGCTACCCCATCATCTCAACCTACCGCTTCTCCTTGTCCTAGCCAAAATTAGGGGATAGGGTTTATAGTTCTGTTACATAGTAAAATTAGTAGAAAAAGCCTATACATGAAAATAGTTTGTATAGATTTTTAGTGAATTATCCATCTTTTCAGACTCCTACCTTGTAAGCTTTTTGCACTTTGATAGTGGTCGAAGGAACATCGTTGGTAACAGTTTTCGCTTCTTCAAAAGCTTCTCGACCTGTAATCAATCTAGAGCGACGACTACGAGTGAGATAATTCCATGCCCACTGAAATACTACTAGTAATTTAGTATCGAACTCAATTAAGAAGTAGATATGAACGACTAACCAAAATATCCAAGCAAGGAAACCTTGGAGTTTGATAAAGCTTAAATCTACAACAGCTAAATTTTTGCCAATCATCGCCAAACTACCTACGTCATTGTAACGAAATTGTGGTAGTGTTTGACCTTGAAGGCGTTTTTTAATGAGTTTAGCTACATACTCTCCTTCTTGTTTGGCTACGGGTGCAACACCAGGTAAGGGTTTTCCATCTTGATGAGAGAAGTTGCCTAAATCTCCGATGACAAAGATGTTTTTATAACCCTTAATCGTCAAGTCTGGTTCTACAATCACACGTCCGGAGCGATCGCACTCTACACCTGTGCGGTTTGCTAAAACTTGCCCCAAAGAGGAACCTTTCACACCTGCTGCCCATAATATAGTTTTTGAGGCAATTTCTTGAACTTGATCACCTTGCTTGAAAGTAACGATATCATTTTCAATATTTGTCACTCTGGTATTAGTTTGGGTATCCACACCCAACTTTTGCAAAGATACTTTTGCTACTTCTGATAACTGTGGTGCCATATGAGGGAGGATGCGATCGCCACCTTGCAATAATAAAATCTTAGTTTCTGAGGTGTCGATGTTGCGGAAATCTTCGTTGAGAGTTTTGTATGCCAATTCTGAGATCGCACCTGCTAACTCTACACCAGTGGGACCCGCTCCGACAATCACAAAAGTCAACCAAGCACGGCGTAGTTCGGCATCAGTTTCTTTTTCTGCTGCTTCAAATGCCGAAAATATCCGGCGACGTATTTCTATGGCGTCTTCAACAATTTTCAAGCCTGGAGCCAATGGTCTCCAGTTATCGTGACCATAATAGGAATGGTTAGCACCTGTAGCAACAACTAATGTATCGTAGGGTATTGTTCTATCACGCAGAATAACTTCTTTGCTTTCTGGATCAATATCATTTACTTCTCCCAACAACACTTTTGTATTCTTGCTTTTCCTGAATACAGCTCGTAATGGTGAGGAGATATCAGCAGGTGATAGCGTACCTGTCGCAACTTGATATAAAAGCGGCTGAAATAAATGAAAGTTACGTTTATCGATGAGAGTAACATTGACATTCGCTTTGGCAAGAGTCTTTGCTGTATACAGTCCACCAAAGCCTCCACCAATGATTACAACGTGATGTGGTGCATTATTCTCATGTACAACTACCATAAGAACTATTTCCTTTCGTTAAGCGATTGTAAACTTTATTAACAAAGATCTAGCAAAATTAGAATAAAGGCTGCTGTTTATTTATGCCATTTGAAGAAATACTAAAAGTAGTCTAAAGTACAGCAATTCAAGCAGAAAGTTGATAAACGCGGGCGTGTAAATCTGAGACAGATCTGACTTTTGATGGGATGTGGAAAAGAGAAAGTGGTTCGCGAATTATGTTCGCGAACCAAGGATTATTGTTTTTTGGAAAAATTGGAACCATAATCTTGCCGTCAACCAAAAATGGAATCATAAGCTTGCCATTACGGCAAGCTTATGATTCCACCGACATTTAACTATACGGTTTAGTTTGCCCCTAGTGACAGCCTCGCTAGTTCTATGGCTAATACCACGATAAAAACCATATGGTTTTTAGTACAGGTTCCGTAATAAAGTTTATAGTCAGCTATCGTTTCGATTTATAAGTGATACGGCATTACACGTTAGGGCTTAAAAGTAGAACACACGTCTAAAGCAGGAAAGATATTTTGTAAATACCAACTTTTAACCGAATCTTGGTAAAACGATAAGAATCAGGCATACTGGCGGTAACGCTAACCTTTGTTGCGTCGAGTTTCGTCATATATCTGCACGCTCATACCTTACCCGATCCCCAATCACCAAAAGTTGGTAAAACGGAAAAAAGTGAGCCTGCTGTCTCCAAGCGCAAGTCGCCGAATCAACGCGGATATGAGGATGTGCGTTCGCGAGTGCGTGCCCAAAGGGCATTGGCACAGAGTGCCCGCAATCATGCGATTGCCCAAGGGGCAGAAGGGAGGCAATCGCGCGCAGCGCAGAAGGGAGGCGATTGCCCAAGGGGCAGAAGGGAGGCAATCGCGGGGATATCTCTTCCCCTGTTTGGTTAAAACAGAGAAGTAAAAAGGTGAAATCTATATAAGATAAGCTTTAACAGTGAACAGTACCAGCCGCAGTGTCGAGTTAAATCCTTGGGGGAAACACCACACCAAGAGCACCGTTCGTCGTCAGACGTGCCGTAGGCATAGGCGTTGGTGGCGGTGAGCGCATCCCCCAAAGCGCCCGCCTGACTGACTCAGGACTCAGGACTCAGGACTGATAACTGATTTAAGAGCCTCTATTTCCGTAGTATGCAGAATTCAAAGGCTCAATGCCCTTGAGACACATGAGAAACAGGAGCTAGGAGCATCTCCCTTAGCTTTCAACCACACTCAGCTTTTTGATGACTGACAACTATTTTTTACGACGGCACTAATCTGTCACTGTAGATCAATGTTCCTGATCTTTTTTTTGGAACGTGTATAAATGTATATACTTTACTTCTAAATCGGGAAGATATTTATCCCCTTGTTTTCATTTCCATTTTTAAGCCTGGAGAGAAAATTACTGAGACGAGTTTTTTGTACTTTCTGTAATGTTTAGAACAAGAATCTATGAAGCTCCAGGAATGAGGTAGCCACTAGGCGTTTCTATTTCTTAGATTTTTATAACTTGCATGAGCAGGGTAATCAATTATGAAGAAATTAGAGATAAACAACACAGCTTTTTTACTAATTCAAACAGATGCTTTATGCACATGGGTAATTCTTGTTTAGCTGGCTGCAGGATCTCAGTTAGTATTACCTAATTTAAAAAAATTGTCTAGTGTCCATTAAGCTAAAACCGAAATAATTAAGATAGTGAGCTTCCCACTGCCAAGTAATGAAGCGGCCAGGATTAAGGCGCTACATCAGTACAAGATTCTCGATACCTCTGCGGAAGAAGCATATGATGATCTTACCCGCTTAGCTGCACATATTTGCAGCACGCCAACGGCGCTCATCAGCCTGGTTGATACTAACCGACAATGGTTCAAATCAAAAGTCGGTTTAAACGCATCAGAAACCCCCCGGGATGTAGCCTTTTGTGCCTACACAATTCTACAGCCTCACCTGTTTATCGTTGGGGATGCTTGCCAGGATGCTCGCTTCTGCCACAATCCTTTGGTAACTTCAGAGCCTAAGATTCGGTTTTATGCTGGTATTCCGCTGATTACCCCAGAGAACCTAGCGTTAGGCAGCTTATGCGTCATTGATTACGTACCACGAAATTTGAGTGCTGCACAACAAGAAGCTTTACGGATTCTAGGACGACAGGTGATCGCACAACTGGAGTTACGGCGGAATCTGGCAGCTTTAGAAGAGACGATGATACAGCGCCACCAATCAGAAGCAGCGCTTAGAGAAAGTGAAGAACGCTATCGCCGCCTGATAGAACTTTCTCCGGAATCTATCGCTGTTTATAGTAGAGGGAAATTAGACTACATAAATACGACTGGTGTCAAACTGTTTGGTGCAGCAAATCCAGAAGAACTGATCGGTCAATCAATAGAGAATTTCATCTATTTAAATGAGCAGCAAAACTCAGAGGTGCAGCTGAGGCTTCTTCAGGTGAAAGCAAACCAACCTGCTGTCAACGAGGGAAAGTTGGTTCGGCTTGACGGTGAGGTTATTGATGTGGAGATCACAGGAATACCCGTGACTTATCGCAGCAAAGGGGCAACGCAAGTTATCATTCGGGACATCACTGAGCGTAAACAAGCAGAGAAGGCTCTGTTACGAGCGAAGGTGGCTGAGGTTGCCAAACTTGAGCTAGAAAAAGAAATTGCCGTTCGCCAGCAGGTAGAAGAGCAATTACTGCACGCTGCCCTTCACGATGCCTTGACGGGTTTACCCAACAGAGCATTTTTTATGAACCGCCTCAAGCAAGCACTTGATGAGGCTCAATCCCAGGAGAATCATCAGCTGTTCGCAGTCCTATTTTTGGACTTGGATCGCTTTAAAGTGATCAATGACAGCCTTGGACATCTTGTGGGCGACGAATTGTTATGCGCGATCGCCAACCAGATTAAAACCTGTCTACGTCACTCAGACACAGCGGCTCGACTTGGAGGAGACGAGTTTACAATTTTGCTACAGAAGCTTCAGGATGTCAGTGATGTCCTCTACGTTGCTAACAGGATTCAAGAGGTTCTGTCGTTGCCGTTTATTCTCCAAGGGCAAGAAGTTTTTACTAGCGTAAGTATTGGCATCGCCCTAAGTACAACTGGGTATGATCGACCAGAAGATTTGCTGCGCGACGCGGACACAGCGATGTACCATGCTAAGTCCTCGGGTAAGGCACGTTGCGAGATATTCAATCCCAATATGTATACTCAAGCCGTAGCTAGATTGCAGTTGGAGACAGATCTGCGCCACGCCCTTGAGCGCCAAGAGTTTCGCGTGTATTACCAACCAATTGTGGCACTTAATACTGGTCGGATAGCTGGGTTTGAGGCTTTAGTGCGCTGGCAGCATCCAGAACGGGGTATTGTGAATCCAGCCGAGTTCATACCCATAGCAGAAGAAACAGGACTGATTGTTGCACTTGGCTATTGGGTGCTACACGAGGCTTGCCGCCAACTACAAGCTTGGCAGATGCGATTTGGTGATCACGCGCCTGGGAAAATCAGTGTTAATCTCTCTGTCAAGCAGTTTTTGCAACCTAATTTGGTGCTGCAAATTGTAGACATTTTGAGGAAAACAAGTCTAAGCGCCGATCGCTTAATGCTAGAGATTACTGAAAGCGTGATCATGGAAAATGGAAATGAGGCGGCTGCTGTACTTTCACAACTGCAGGAACTTGGAATTGGGCTATCAATTGATGATTTTGGAACAGGCTATTCCTCATTAGGTCGTCTCCACCAATTTCCTATTAGTATGTTGAAGATTGACCGTTCGTTTATCAGTGGCATGGGTGCTTTGTCAGTAGATTCAGAAATTACTGAGGCGATCGTCACTCTAGCACACAAACTTGGTATAAGTGTGACAGCAGAAGGAGTTGAAACAGTAGAGCAACTGGCATTACTTCAATATTTAAAATGTGAATATGCTCAGGGATATTTTTTCTCTCCACCCTTGGATAGTGAAGCTGCAGAATTATTAATTATGGCTAACCGTCAGTGGTAAATAAGTTACCATTCTTTTGCCGTGAATATATGTTGAATAATTTCAATACTGGATACTGAAAATCTTTAGGATTGGGAATGAAATGCTGATTCCAGAAAATCTGCAACGCTTATATGAAGTCAGATAGAGCTTGGATTCCCCCACGAATTTTTGCAAAATGACGTGATTCGCGAGCGTCTTTACAGTGGTACATCCAGTGCCATAAAGAACCATCACGTCTGAAGCGGAAGCAACAACAAATTGATTAATAAAAGTTATAATTCTTTAAGTGAAAACTCCATCTGTCGGTAGAGGGTTTCCGACAGTATAGGACTATTTGTAGACTGGTCTTGTCACGCCGATCACAGAGACAGAACCATGAGCGACAATAACCTATCAACACGTCTGTACCCGACCCGCATTGACATTCCTGCCGAGGCGCGCAAGCAGATTGCTGGAATTCTCAACCAAACTCTAGCCGCAACATCGGATCTGAAAAGCCAAGCCAAGCAAGCGCACTGGAACGTTAAAGGCACCGACTTCTACCAGTTGCACGAATTGTTTGATGAAATTGCAGCTGAGTTAGAAGAGTACATTGATATGTTTGCTGAGCGCATCACCGCCTTGGGTGGTTATGCTTGTGGCACAGTTCGTATGGCTGCTGCAAATTCATTCGTGCCAGAATATCCTACTGATATTTTAATGGGTATGGAGCATGTCACAGCTTTGGCAGACCGTTTTGCACCCTATGCAAAGCAGTTGCGGGAAGCCATTGACAAAACGACTGACCTAGGCGATGCTGATACCGCTGACCTTTACACCGAAGTGTCTCGCACCATTGACAAGCGACTGTGGTTCCTAGAAGCTCACCTGCAAGCCGCTGTCACCCAAAATGGAAATGGTAATGCAGCCAATATTAAAACTGAAGAGCAAGCTGTTGTTAGACAACCTGCTGTCAGATAAGTCTGTTGTTGCTAATACCTAATAGCTATTAGTCATATATTATAGGCTGGGTTTTGTTCTTCAACCCAGCTTATCTATTGATTTTCTGTTACGCTCAATCCAACCTAAAGTCATGGTCATTGTTGAGCGATAAGGAAATCACATAGCAGTATCCTTTTGGTAAGTACCGCACTTTCAAGTGCGTACTTTTCATTTTATATGTATATATTTTAAGATTGAGATAGTTGAAAAGCAGGTGCAATGAGATAAATATAAAGAAAAAGTTTGTTTAGTGATTTTGTAAACATAGCCGTTGTAACCTGGTATTCAACCATACCTACATTGAGTATTTCTTCACAAAATTTATTAGTTTTCAAGCAACTCCAAAATTATCATTCCTGCACTATTGCTACCAAAGAGAAAGTTTGTTCTGGCTGCTGTAACCAGAATCAATGACTGGTAGGGAATAAAGGTGCTTAATGTTTTTGCTGCAATAAACCATCAAAATCGAGGGAAAATCTATGGCTTCCAATACCAAAACTCACCTAATTCATGATAGAAATGCACGCGGTCGTACCAAGATAGGCTGGCTCGATAGTTACCACACATTTTCCTTTGGTGGTTTTCAGGATCCAAACCGCATGGGATTTCGCGCTCTACGAGTGATTAACGATGATCGTGTTGTTCCCGGCGCTGGTTTTGGGACACATGGACACCGTGATATGGAAATTTTCACCTATGTATTGGAAGGAGCAATAGAACATAAAGACAGCTTGGGAACTGGTTCAGTCATACGTCCTGGTGAAGCGCAAATCATGAGCGCTGGTACTGGTATCATGCACAGCGAATACAATCATTCTGATACTGAGCCAGTCCACTTTCTGCAAATTTGGATTCTTCCTGACAAACAAGGATTGCAACCAAGGTATGACCAAAAAGCTTTTTCACTTGAAGAAAGGCATGGAAAACTACGTTTAATTGGTGCCAAAGATGGGCGTGATGGTGCTATAACAATTCATCAAGATGTGGATTTATACACATCTGTTTTACAACCTGGTGACGTTATAAATTATCACGTCAAACCCAATCGTTATGCTTGGTTGCAAATAGCTCAAGGTATCGTAAACCTGAATGGTGAGGAGCTCAGAGCAGGTGATGGGGTGCAAATCAGTGGCGAAGAGCAACTGGAAATTACCACCAACATTGGTGGAGAAATCTTGCTTTTTGATTTGGCATGAGAAACACCTGAAGAAACGAAAATTCTTGAGCAACAGCTGCTAATTCTTAATAACTTTCTAGGGAGGTAGAAAATCCCAACCTTGCTCCTAGGTTCAACCTAGGAGCGAAATTAGTGTTTAGCAAAGGTAATAAATTTATGGCACCTCTTGCAGAAAAAGTTGCGATCGCCGAAGGCGGGCACTTCGTTGTGAATCTGCCTGTGAGAGGAAGCTATAGCGCTTCAAAAGCCGCTAGTCTATCAATAGAAGCGTTGACAGCGACTTCAGCCAGCATGACGACAAATCGAAGACAAATGCGGCTGAAGTTGCAACGGTGCCATTACAAGCGGTGATTTTTTCAAGGTAAGGAAGCACAACATACAATTGCTCAACTGAACACGAACCGCAAGCCAAGAGAAAAGCAAGTTGCTCTAATCCTACCCACTCCCGCCAAGTGATAGCATCCTTCGGATGATAGCAGTGCCTCAAACCCTCCGCCTCTCAAATCGCAAACTCAACAGGCTCAATGAAAAGGAGAATAACAGTTATGTCTCAAGCAGGTGTCACTGAATTTTTAGCAGATGCGAAAAAAGACCAAGAATTAAAACAAAAGCTCAAAGCCGCAACCGATACCCATGACTGGGTGAAAATTGCTCAAGACAGTGGTTATAACTTCACTGCCGAAGAATTGCAAACTCAACTCGACAGTCTGTCGGAAGAAGAAGTGGCAGAAATCGTTAATCCCGGTGTTGCTCCTCGTCAGCACATTGAGCCGCAATAATCTTTTGCTTTTTGGTGTCAAAGCACTATTGAGATCATGCAAATAGCGATAGTTGCAGCCAGACGGTAAATGCTATTCCTGTCACCCTCGTTCGCCGCTAGGTGTTCCCGTAGGGTAGATTACCTATAAGTAATTAGTCATTGGTGATGGAAACACAGCGTAGTCCCCTATAGCAATCCTAAATCATAAGCCCGTAGGGCTGCCTTCGGGTACGTCAACAACAAGATTCCCGACTTCTTTAAGAAGTCGGGAATCTAAGCGTTTGTGACGACTCTCACCGCTAACTGCAAGCGCAGGGTGCAGGGAGCATCTAACCGTGCTACGCACCGCTGCGCTAACGCGATTAGAATTTGCTGATTCACAGGACTGCGCCCCCCAGTATCCTCCACAGCCAGCAACGATACGTCCTTACCGTTGTGAGCGAACAAGTAGGTATCTAAATGCTCAATCCTTTATCCGTAAAGTGTTTTACCCAGAAAACGGGAAAGTCGTTGAACTTTTCTCCTCCCTGGAACCCTATACACAATGTTTGTCAAGGTTCAGTCCGTTAGTTTGGGATGAAAGTTTTCCGGTCTTCGACTCTAACGGGAGACTACTGACTCGATCTCCTCAATTATGCCCTAAAACCCTTGATATTGCTAGACTTGGTGGCATCGAACCACACAAATAAGCGCCCTCCTATCCCCTGAACCGCTAACCTTTACGGGTGTAGCGGGAGTACCCCGGAGGTTTAGATGGGCGATTGGGCAACGAACAGTGCCAGTAGGCGATCGCTACCCAGCGACAAAACTTTTGAATCTATTGAATTGAAAGTGCATAAGATAATTTAACTGATATTTATTAAGAATACAGATGAGGCGAAGAAAAATGAACACTGCGAATGCCAGAACTTTTTAGAACTTATCTGTATCGACACTCGTTAATTCATTGAAGAAACTGAAATTGTCACTTTCTTGGTAAAAATATTATGACTACAAACAATCAAATACGGCAGAATGCTTTGCCATTACCAGCAAGTTTAGCTCGTCGCAACAAACCAGAGCCAAACTTTGCTGAACTTGCTGCTAGCCCAACGCTAACGAGGGAACTACAAGCAAGGATTCTCAAGCCTGGACCTCGTGAACCAAGGATTATCTCCTCTGCTCATGGTCAGATTAAACACATTCTTCTGACTTATCCAGCGTATGCTAATGGAGAGTATAGTTATAAGCAAGTTTATGAGGATTTGATTCGCCAATTGCCCGCAACGACTCAGTTTACTATCCTGAGTCATCCGAGTGTCACTGGCGATTTACAAGCAGTCCTAGATTCAGCGAATGCTTCTGAACGTTCTACTATTGTGGAAGCACCTGACTATTTGAATTTTCTGGTATGGGCTGAAGATCCTTACGTTGTGGTTGAGGATGTGTCAACCAAACCATCAACGGTTTTCTTGGTTGAGCCATACGCTTTTAGAAGAGCGAGTGATGCTGCAATTGCAGAGTTGGTGGCAGAAGCCACTCATATACAAAGTATTCAGTCTCCTCTTTATTTTCAAGGTGGAAATGTGCTGATTGGGGATGATTTTGTTCTCATAGGTGCTGACTACCCAGAAAATACCAAAAATCTTATTCAAGATAGTGGAAATATAATTGTTCCCGAAGGTGCTGATGTAGATACGTTTGTCAAACAGCTCTATGAGAAAACCTTTGACTCAAATCGCCAAATCATTTACGTCGGTACAGAATTACCTGTTCCTCAGGAAACGGTACGTCAAATTTCTGTAAACGGAGAGATATGGACTGAGGTGATATATTCTGGGACTGGAACTAAACAGCCGATATTTCACATTGATATGTTGATTTCTCTCGCAGGACGTGATGCAAACGGCAAATATCGGTTACTAGTAGGGTCACCTACTTATGCAGACCGAATTCTTGATCGTCCTCCTGTCGAGCATGCGATCGCAGAAATTTTCGATGACATAGCCCAAAATCTGCAAAACTTGGGATTTGAAGTGATTCGCAACCCTTTACCAATCACCTATGTCGATGATGCTGCAAGCAAAACCCGTTTTTGGTATTTCGCGACAGCAAATAACAGCCTAGTACAAATTGATACGTATAATGGAAATGACGTCTGGCTACCAACATACGGTCATGGTGATTGGGCAGATCTTGCTTCCATCGATGCGGAAAATAAACGCATTTGGGAAGAATTAGGTTTTGTGGTTCATCAACTCGCTGACTTTCACCCCTTTGCACAAAACTTAGGTTCTGTGCATTGCATTAAAAAGTATCTGGAACGTGGTTAAGCTGATCAAACTACAATTTATGGAGGATTTTAATTATGGCAGCAACAACTAGTAAAGAATTGCCAGTTCTAAAAAAGGGTGATACTGGTAGTAGTGTAAAATTGCTACAGAATATCTTGATTGCTCTAGATTACCTTGACAGTGATTCACCCACTACAAACTTTCAAGACCAAACACATGAGGCGGTGAGAAACTTCCAAGAAGAAAACGACTTGAAAGTAGATGGTATCGTTGGTGCAAAAACCTGGGATAAGTTGGGTAGCATTCTCTGGGATTAAGGTCTACTAGTTTTCAGCTGGAAAATTGAAACGATATTAAAGCCCTCGGTGAGAACTGAGGGCTAATCAACTGCTTCACTGTCAGGTTGAAGGCTGATAGATTTGACGTAATTCCACTAGGTCATGAAGGCTAAAGATGTATCTATAACCCTACACACTATGCATAACCTAGTCAGTATAAGATTAATCGCACTAGATTAAAATACAAAATTTATTTTAAACTATACATTTCTAATAAATAAGGGATGATTATTAGTATTGATCATCTATCTGTAATAAATGTAAATAAGATAAAACACTATTTTTGTAATTACTTTATTTTTGTATATAAAAAGAATCAATAATAGATATGGCATAAAAATAGTAATTTACTGGAAATAATTAAGTAAAATAAATTTATAGATATTAGGTAAGAAGATGAATAGTGTTAAACTAACAGACTTAGACGAACTTATACTCAATGTAAGAGATAAAACATCTCGTTCCTATATTTCAGAAGCTGTTAATGCTTATAGAGGATCGGCATACCGTGCTGCAATAGTTGCTACTTGGATAGCTGTATCTTATACCAATTCTCTATGAAGCTGCACATTATTTTTCCCCCTCCTAACCTCCCCAAAGCATCGGGGAGGTTAGGAGGGGGTGGGGTTCTTTCGGGAGCATCTTCATGTGGAAACGGTATTATGACATTATTGCGAAAATTAAAGAATTAGCAATTCAGGGTGATATACAAGCTAACAATTTTATTAAGACTTTGAATCAAGCTATCGAAAAAAGGGATATTTCCAAGCTTCATAAAATTGAAGAAAACCTTATCGATAATGCATATAAAATAGATAACGGATTTGGATTTCTATTACAACATGAATACACAGACTTAGAGGATGTCTGAAAAGTTGTGGACAAGTGATTTTAATCACGCAAGTTGTTTTAACATTAAACGAATCATAGCGATATAAATAAACGTCTGTGTAGTCTCAGGAAGTACTTCATAATCCTTACTAAG
>JAHHIB010000160.1 GCA_019359075.1 Kalymmatonema hyalinum WJT4-NPBG1 | reverse complement strand
AAAAGTACACCGATTCAAGTAACCCCAAGGCGGTAATGGAACAAAGCGACTAAAGTCGCACGAGTCGTATTTCCTCTCAGGTCTGAAGACGCTGAGTTTCCATACTTCCCACGAGGTCTTATGAATCTAGTTCCAACAAAGAACACTTTCCAGTAACATAGTTCTGTGTTGTTTTGGAGTCACAACTTGGAACCATAGCTTTTGACTTGCTTTTTCAAACACTCACCCGCTGATCTCACTGCTCTAAAGTACAGTACTGGTAACGACTATGACGCGCTCTCCAAAGTCAGGAAATGAACAGGAGCCTTCTAACCGTCGTCTGTGGCTTCTCCTCTTAGGACGTACTAGTCTTGCTCTGGGAGTGATTTTGCTAGCTGGAATTGCAGGTGGTGTTTGGTGGGCGAGGAACTATGTTTATAAAGATTTAGCACCATTTGTCGAGAACAATCTTCAGCAGTTGCTTGGAAGACCAGTAAAATTAGGGGCTGTTGAGCGATTTTCGCTTTCTAGCTTGAGATTTGGAGCGTTATCGGTACCAGCAACCCCCAATGATCCAGATAGAGTTGCAGCAAAAGCTGTGGACGTACAGTTTTCCCCTTTGCGGCTCCTTTTTAACCGGACACTGGCATTAAATGTCACTTTAGTTGAGCCTGATGTGTATCTTCAACAAGATAAACAGGGACGTTGGGTAACAACTCAACTTAAGACGGGAGAAGGAAAAGGTATTATCCAAACTGAGCTGCAGACAATACGGCTTCAGAATGGAGATGTGGTGTTGGTGCCAAATCCGACACCAAACAAACCTAAAGGTTCAGTTGCGTTAGATCAGGTAAATGGTACAGCGCGAATTCTGTCTCAAAATCAAGGAATTAGCTATGATCTCGGTGCTCAACCAACGACGGGAGGAACAGTCAAAATAGTTGGTGAGACACAACTCAAAACACTACAAACTAACGTCAAGCTGCAAGCGCAAAATCTGGAAGCCGCCAATGTGAGTCGATTAATTGAACTACCAATTGCTTTGCAATCAGGTCGTGTAGATGCTGACTTAGCGGTTCAATTACAGCCTGATCAGCAACAAGCGAATAAGCAGGAAATTGCGATTAATGGAACGGCTGTTGCCAATCAAGTCACTGCTCAAATTCAAAATGTTCCCCAAAAGTTTATCAATTCCAATGGCAGATTAACGTTCCAAGGTCAGACAGTTGGTCTAGAAAATCTGAGTACGAACTATGGCAAAGTTCCCGTTCTGGCAAATGGATCTCTCAATCTCCGAACAGGTTACAATATTTCGGCTCAGGTAAAGGCGGTTAGTGCCAAAAATCTTCTAGACACGCTGAATGCGAATTTGCCAGTTCCGGTTGCTGGAGAAGTACAATCAAAAATTCAGTTGCAAGGACCAATTCAACAACCCATTCTCAGCGGAACCGCAAGCAACATCAAACCTGTTCAAGTTGACCGCGTTTTATTCAATGGTCTTAGCACTGGCTTCCGTCTGAGTCTATCTCAAGCCGGATCTCAAGTAGCCGTTTCTAACCTGCAGTTAATCCCAGCAGCAGGTGGGCAAATTACAGGGAACGGTCAAATTCAACTTGGATCTAAACCTCAACAAGGTGGAGTGAAGTTTAATCTGCAAGCCGAAGGTGTGTCAGCAGATGCACTTGCTAGTGCTTACGGCTTGACTCTCCCCACAAGTATTGGGAATGTGTCAGCTAAAGCCGAAGTTTCTGGTTCACCCGGAGGCGGTACACAGCCATTGACGCTCAACATATCTAGCGTTCAAGCGACACCACCCGCTGGAGGACAAATCACAGCAAACGGTCAAATTCAACTTGTCCCCCAAGGTAACGTTGCGTTAAATGTTCAAGCTCAAGGTTTACCAGCAAATGCGATCGCCCAAGGTTACGGCGTTTCAGTTCCCATCAACCTTGGTGGTGTATCCGCTAACGCCACAGTCTCTGGTTCACTAGGTGCGCAGCCTTTAACAGTCAATGTCAAGAGCGTGAAAGCGACTCCAGAAGTAGGAGGACAAATCACGGCAAATGGTCAAGTTCAGCTTGCACCCAAAGGAAGAGTTTCGTTGAATGTGCAAGCTCAGAATTTACCAGGCGATGCTATTGCCAAAGCTTACAAGACTTCACCTCCCATTACAATTGGTAATGTATCCGCAAACGCCAGGATTTTTGGCTCACTTGGCAACCTGCAAACAGTCGCGCAGCTTTCAGCGCCTACAGCCACGTATCCCACGAGTGGACAAGTTGCTGTCAATCAACAAGGTAATAGTGTTCTGTTCCAAGATGCTGTTGTCAAAGTAGCAGGTAGTACAATCAGGGGGAGAGGTCAACTTGCCCAAGGTCGCTGGCAAGCTTTTGTTAATGCCCAGCAACTACAATTGAGCCGTTTTGCACAGGTACCACCCCAGCTTCAAGCGGGAGTCTTAAGCAGTCAGTTGAATTTATCGGGAACCACTGCTTCGTTCCAACCGTCAACCATTCAAGCTTCAGGACAGGCAAGTCTGCGTAATGTGGCAGGAGGTACAGTTAACGTTAGGAATATTAGCCTTGATAATGGTCGCTGGCAAGCCCTTGCTAATGTTTCTCAAGTTCAACTCAACCGTTTCTCTCAACAACTGCAAGGACGACTCAATAGCAACTTGCAGTTAGCAGGAACGACTGAATCTTTTGCACTTTCCAACATTCGCGCCGCAGGACAAGTAGGCTTGTCACAAGGGTTATCACTGCTTGCACAACCAATCACAGCACAAGTTCAGTGGAATGGGCAACAGATTATTCTGCAAAACGCAACTTCCCCCGGACTGAGTGCTAACGGTGTTGTTGCTGTTCAAGTCCCCGAAACTGGCACACCTCAAGTCAGTGGTTTTAATCTCAATGTGCAAGCACGCAATTATAACCTGCAAAAAGCGAGTTCCAATCTTCCTGGTAATATAGCGTTAGCGGGGCGACTTAATTTCACAGGACAACTCACAGGTACGCCAACGACTCCTAATGCTGTGGGAAACATCCGGCTAGAGAATTTGAATGTCAGTGGTTTGGCGTTTGACCCGGTATTAGCTGGGAATGTAAAATATCAGGGCGGGCAAGGTGGACAACTGCAACTTGCCGGTAGACAAGACCAAATTGCAGTTAATATTGATGCAAACAATCGCCCAAGTTCATTTTTGTTCCGACGTGATGAAGCAGTCGCCACTGGCAGAACCGAAGGAGAAAACTTGCTTGTCAACGTGCGAGATTTTCCTGTAGCTATTCTGAGTGGCTTTGTTCCTAATAATACGCTAAAACCTCTTGCAGGGCAAGCATCCGGCGATTTAGTCGTTAATCTCAATAACTATAGTGCTGGTGGAGAGGTGGCGATTGCCAAACCTCGCGTTGGTAGAGTCACAGCAGATGAATTTCGAGGTAACATCAGTTATGCCGATGGTGCTGCTAGCTTAACGAATGGTCAATTGCGGATAGCAGAAAGCAGCATCGCCCTGAGTGGGAATGTGCAAACAGGGAACAACCCGCAATTTCAATTCCAAGCTAATTTTGACCAAACCAGAATAGACAGGCTCCTACAAGCATTCAATGTCTTTGATTTTGGGGATTTTGGTGGAGGGTTGCAGGGTCCAGATTTGGCAGGAGCAGAGGTTCTTCAAACTCAGGCTCGGAGTTTGCCAAACGCAGATTTGCTAACACAGCTAAAGTATTTCTCAAAAATTGCAACCCGAGTCGTAGAAGAACAAGCACAGCAAAAAGAACCAACGACTTTACCCACATTAGCAGAATTACAGGGTGCCTTGAGCGGAGGAATTGAAGTGGCTGGCTCATTACAGTCAGGGTTAAATGCCAGCTTTAATTTTCAGGGCAAAAACTGGCAATGGGGTAACTACTCCATTAATGATGTCATAGCTAGAGGCACTTTTGCAGATGGTGTTGTGACACTGTTACCATTGCGTGTGGATTTGAATCCAGGCTCCCTGGCATTTACAGGACAGTTAGGAACTGAACAACTGTCTGGACAGTTGCGTGTGGCAAGTTTACCTTTATCACTTGTACAGCCTTTTATAGAAAAATATCCAGTTGATGTCACAGGGAATGTGAATGCTGTCGCTACCCTAGGTGGTGATTTAAAAGACCCCAGAGCGATCGGTGAACTGACGCTGGTGGATGGTACTATCAACAAACAAGCAGTGCAGACTGGGCAAGTGAGTTTCAATTATAACAATGCTCGTCTGAATTTTGGCAGTACCGTGTTGGTGACTGGGACACAGCCTGTTCAGATTGCAGGTAGCGTACCTTTTGGGTTGCCTTTTGCTTCAGTTCAACCAGATAGCAATCAAATCAGCATCAACGCCAGAGTGCAGGATGAAGGCTTGGCGCTGTTAAACCTGTTTACCAATCAACAAGTCACTTGGGTGAATGGTCAAGGGCAAGTGAATGTAGATGTTCAAGGGACTTTAAACCAGCCCATTATTAACGGAGTCGCCACAGTCAATAATGCAACTTTTCAGGCTCAAGCTTTACCTAACCCCTTGACAAATGTCACAGGAACACTTCAATTTAACGGCGATACGCTCACTGTTGAGAGCCTTCAAGGGCAATACAATAAGGGTAACGTAACTGCTGCGGGAGTCCTGCCGATTTTGGCACGTCAGGCAGCACAAGCCGAAGCCGCAACAAATCCCCTTACCGTATCGGTAAACAATTTGGATTTGAATGTTCAAGGGCTGTATCAAGGAGGTGTCAGCGGTGATGTCGTCATTGGTGGAACAGCTCTATCCCCTGACATTGGCGGAACGATTCAGTTGAACAATGGTCAGGTCTTGATCGGACAATCCAATACAGCTGCTGCAAAACCAGCAGGTACACAAAACGGGAACGCAACAGATAACGCAACAACTATTTTCAGGGCACAACCAACAAATACGCAAGGAACTAGCACACCGGATGGCGCAACAACGACTTTGGGCGCACAACCAACAGGAACGGGAGGATCTGGCACACCAGAGGGCGCAACAACGACTTTCGGTTTAGAACAACCAGGTACACAAGGAGGTAACGCAACGGCTAGCGCAACTCGGGCGAACTTACCTCCTATAGAGTTTGATGGTTTAAGGCTGATTCTAGGTAACAATGTTCGTGTCTCGACTGCGCCCCTACTCGGCGGCTTTGTACCAGGTGGCGAGTTGAGTCCGTCTCTACTCACCTTTGACGCAAAAGGAAATCTGACCATCAATGGCACGTTAGCCAAGCCTCTCCCCCAAGGAGTCATTCGTCTTACAGGAGGACAAGTTAACTTATTTACAACTCAGTTTACCTTAGATCGGGGCTATGAACAAACTGCGGAGTTTACTCCCAGTCGAGGACTCGACCCTGTTCTAGATGTCCGGCTTGTAACACTTGTACCGGAGGCAACGGGGGCAACAGCTAATCGCACTTTGAGATCTCCTTTTTCTAGCGAAATCAGTGATGTTTCTGCAATTGACTATGGGACTTTACGAACTGTTCGCGTTCAAGCTAGAGCAACAGGACCTGCTAGTCAATTGGCTGATAATCTAGAATTGACCAGCCAACCCAGCCGTAATGAAGCAGAAATTATTTCCCTGTTGGGCGGTTCTATTATTAATAGCTTGAATCAAGCAGACGCAACAGTTGGAATTGCCACCCTAGCTGGTTCTACAATATTCGGTAGTTTGCAAGGAAGCATTACTGCGCTAGGACAGGCGATTGGCTTTAGTGAGTTTCGTATCTATCCTACCTCTATCTCGAACCAAGAATCAGCTTCAGTTCTCGGTTTAGCAGCAGAAGGTGTGTTTGATATTAGTAGGAATTTATCTGTTTCTCTATCGGCAGTTTTCTTGGGTGATCAGCCTTTCAATTACAACCTCTTATATAGAGTTAATGACGATATTCTGGTGCGAGGCTCAACCAATTTAGCAGACGAAAGTCGTTTCCTATTTGAGTACGAGACACGATTTTAGTTGGTGTTCAGAACGAACTGTAACTTTTTCAACAACTCATCTGACGTGTAGGGCTTTGACAAAAAGGTTTTGACACTATTACCAAGGAGTTGAGCCATCTTAGAGGTCACAAGGCCGCTAACAGCAATAATCTTAACCTGCGGGTTCATCGTTTTTAATACTTTGACCGTAGTTGAACCATCCATAGACGGCATCATCATATCAATTAACACAACACTAATTTTTTTCTGATGTTGCGTATACAGCGCCAGTGCCTCAATTCCATCCTTAGCAACTAAAACCTTGTAGCCATAGTTTTCCAACACTGTTTTAGTCACCTCACAAATTGAATCTTCGTCATCAACAACAAGAATCAATTCTCCAAGTCCAATCGGTAATTCATGATCAGGTGTGAGTAAACCATCTGTTTGAGTTGTCGGCGTTGCGGGTAAGTAGACCTGAAATTTTGTTCCCTTTCCGACTTCACTAACGACGTTGACAAAACCACCATGGCTTTTAACAATGCCCATGACTGTTGAAAGACCAAGACCTGTACCTTTGCCCACTTCTTTCGTTGTGAAAAATGGTTCAAAAATTCGCTCAATGATTTCTCTATTAATCCCAACTCCCGTATCAGATACTGTTAGGACAACGTAGGGACCCACCTTAGCCTCAATATTCATTCGGGCATAATGACTATCAATCCAAAGATTTTTTGCAGAAATTTCCAGGAGACCGCCATTAGGCATAGCATCACGAGCATTAATGCAGAGATTCATCAGAACTTGGTGCAGTTGAGTAGTATTGCTTGTGATACTCCAAAGATTTTGCGCTGTTGCATTGGTGCGGACTTCAATGCCTTTCGGAAATGTCTGTTTAGTAATACGCTCAATTTCTGAGATTATATCCTCTACCTGTAGGGATTTACGCTCACCTTCAAGTCCGCGTGCGAATGACAGCACTTGTTTGACCAAAGTTGCTCCACGTTTTATATTTGTTTTGAGTATTGAAAGCCACTGCTGACTCTGCTCATCCAAGAGTTTTTTTTCTAAAAGTTGTGCACTCAGCAGCATAGGTGTGAGTGCATTGTTGAGGTCATGAGCGATACCGCTTGCTAAGGTACCGATACTCTCTAAGCGCTGAACCCGGAGAAACTGCGCTTCGAGTTGTTTTTTCTCTGTAATGTCAGTGTTAACTGTAAGAATGGATTTCGGTTGCCCATCTTCATCGCGCACTAAAGTCCACCGGCTAGCAACGATAATTTCCTTGCCTTCTTTTGTAAGTTGATGTAACTCACCTTGCCAAGAGCCACTATCCGCCAAACTTGTCTGAATGTTAGCGAGTTGAGATAAGCTTTCGTGTTGATATAAAAGCTCATTGACATTTTTGTTGAGCACTTGTTGTGCCTTCCATCCGTACAGACGTTCAGCCCCTTGGTTCCAAAATCGGATTTGGTGATCCAACTGCCGTACGATAATTGCATCTGTCGTGATATCTAGCAGCTCGGCTTGTTCGCGGATTTTCTGTTCTGCTTGGTTGCGCTCTGTCATATCCAGGACAAAACCAACCATGCTCTTGTGCGATTTTTCCAGAAGCGCACCACCAATCACAACAGGAACACGGCTACCATCTTTGCGAATGAATTCCTTCTCGAAAGGAGTACAAACTCCAGAACAAATTAATTCTGCGATCGCCCTTTCATCCAAACCGCTATATTCTGCTGGAGTCATTTTATCCCAATGCAATTTTTCTTTTAGCAGTTCTTCCCGTTCATATCCCACCATCTGCAAAAAGGCATCGTTGGCTTCTGTAATTTTGCCGTTCAACTCTGTTAAAATAATCCCAATAATATTAGCTTCAACCAAGCGTCTAAATCGGGCTTCACTTTCTTGAAGTGCTCGAAAAGCTTGCTCACGCTCTTCTTCTGCTCGTTTACGCTCGGTGATATCAATAATAAAACCACCCATCTGAGCAATATTGCCTGTACTGTCTAAAAAGAAGTACCCTTTGTCCTCAACTGTGATGTAAGTGCCATCTTGGCGACAAACACGGTATGACAAATGAAATGGCTTTTTTGTAGATAAAACGCGGTTATTCTCTTGCTTAAAGGGGTTTCTATCTTCAGGGTGAATGAGTTCTAGCCACTCGTTTAAACCTCCTAACATCTCCTCTGGGGAGTAGCCTAATATCTGCTCTAAGTTGCCGCCATAGGTGACATCATTGGTATAAGGGTTCCAGTCGTAGATTATCTGACCACTTGCCTGAATGAGTGCTTCATAGCGATTTTTCCACTCGGCTAATTCATCTTTTTGGCATTGCAGTTTTTCCTCTATTTGCTTGCGCTCAGAAACTTCCACCTCCAAACGCTGATTTTGCTCTGTGAGTCTTTTCGTTAGGTTTTGCAGGCGCAGGTGGATGTTTACCCGAGCTAAAACTTCTTCATGCTCTAAGGGCTTGGTGATGTAATCGACTGCCCCAAGTTTCAATCCTTTGATTTTATCCACCTTATCGCTTAGGGCAGTCAAGAAAATGACAGGAATATCTTGAGTGATTTGATTGGTTTTCAAGCGTCGGCAAGTTTCAAAACCGTCCATTTGCGGCATCAGTACATCTAACAAAATCAAGTCAGGTGGGGCGTATTCCGCCATTTCAATAGCACTTTCCCCATCTTCAGCGACCACAACATTCAAGCCTGAATCTTCTAAAAAATCAAACAGCATTTGTAAATTGGTGGGAGTGTCATCGACGATTAAGATGACACCTTTTTCATTATTATTAAAACTCATTCAAACCTCTTAATATTTTCAAGTCTTAATATTTTTTAAAAATTGCCGAATTTGTTTTCCTTTAAAACTTTTAGCAAGTTGACGCAGATGCGTGGCAAACGGCACCCATTGCTTATCCAACTCCTCCAGTCTTGTGGCTTCCTGAATAATGCCTTTGAGGTCGCCCCTCATCGCCAGATCAAGTAAGATAGCCACTTCCTGTGCAGGTGGAACCACAAGAGAGTCCTGAGTACTCAGTCCTGAGTACTCAGAACTGAGTTGTACCTTGCTGTCTACCTCTTCATAAACCCATTCCAACCCCAAGTGAACCCGTACTTTTTCCAGAAGGTCTGCTTCCCGGACTGGCTTGGGGAGGAAACCGTCGCAACCGACTTCCCGGCTTTGTTGATGGTCGAAATCAAAAACGCTCGCCGAAATGGCAATCACCACAACCCCTTCCAACTCCGGCATCATCCTGAGGCGACGGGTCGCTTCAAAACCGTCCATCACGGGCATCACCAAGTCCAACAAAATGATATCTGGCTGAAATTGATGAGCTTTGTTTAAACCGTCTAAACCGTCAGTCGCTTCTAAAACTTCAAACCCTAAAGGCTCTAGCATATTAACCAACACAGAACGATTTGCCCACTTGTCGTCTACTACCAAAATTTTCCGCTTCAAGCCTTTGAAACCAATGATATTGTTTTCCGAAATATGAGCAACATCAGTCCATTCAACTTCAGGTAAATCTAAGTCCAACCAGAAAACACTTCCTTTCCCTAGTGTACTTTCTACTTTCAATTCGCCGCCCATCAACTCAGCTAATTGACGGCTAATTGTCAGTCCCAATCCTGTTCCTTCAGTCTCGCGGATTTTCTCACCCACCTGTTGGAATGGCAAAAAAATTTCTTCTAATTTCTCCTTAGCAATACCAATGCCTGTATCTTCTACCTGAAAGCGGAATTTTTCTTGATGATAGCCAACTTTGAAAGTAATGTAGCCTTGTTCTGTAAACTTAACTGCATTTCCAAGTAAGTTAATTAAAACTTGCCGCAACCGCTTTTCATCTGCTCGGACGGCTTTAGGAATCGGTGTTAAAGTTTCGTAAATTAACTCTATACCTTTTTGTTCAGCACGAATGCGGCAGATTTCCGCAATAGCTTCTAGAAATTCCGGAAAATGAAAATTTTTGGGATAAAGTTCCATTTTGCGGGCTTCAATTTTTGAGATGTCTAAAACATCATTAATCAGGTTAAGTAGGTGTTCACCGCATTGATGAATAATGTTCAGACCATTCTTTTGCTGGTCTGTGATAGTTTTGCCTTTTTTGAGGATTTGAGCATAACCCAAAATCCCGTTAAGCGGAGTACGAAGTTCATGGCTCATGTTAGCCAAAAATTGGCTTTTGGCGCGGTCGAGTTCCGCTAAGGCTTCAGCGCGTTTGCGTTCCATCTCCAAGGCGCGAGTGTTGGCAACTGCTGTTGCTATCTGACCTGCAACCAAGCTTAAAAATCTGCGATAGGTATCGTTAAGAGCACGTCGAGGGCTAATACCAACGACTAAAAGACCAGTAGGCAGTGTGACACCAGGTTGTGCCACTGGCAAGACAAGTGCTACAAAGGGCGATTCTGGCCAAGGACCACCTGGCAAAGTACCAAATTGAGCTACCAAATTGTCTACTTGTGCGGTTTGTCCGCTGCGTCCTACTCGTGCTAAAGGCCAAGAGCCAGGTTTGTCTTCGGCACTGAGATCAATAACTCGAGGGCTGGCGGGTGTATCAGGTTCCAGCCCCGCTGTTCCTGCCAAATGCGCTTGTCTCCTACTCTCATCTAACAGATAAAGTAGGGCAAAGGGAATATCAGCAGCGTTCTGGCTTAAAGTTTCAGTCGCAATTCTACAAGCTTCTTGGGTCACTTGCGCCGTAGCGGTATTGATTCCCAAGTCGTGCAGCGTCCGCAGGCGTCGTTCATCCAGCACGCGTTCTGTGGTTTCAGTAACCGCCTGGAAAATACCGACCACACCACCCGACTCGTCACGAATGGGGCTGTGCGAGAACGTGAAGTACGTTTCCTCGATATACCCGTTGCGGTTCGGCAGAATTAACTGGTTTTCATACCAAGTACCTTCACCTGCCAAAACCCGCTCGAACATCGGAGTGAGGACATCCCAGATTTCTGTCCACCAAGGATACGCAGGCTGTCCTAGTGCGCCAGGATGCTTGAGGTCACCGAGGATGGGACGGAAGCCGTCATTGTAGAATTGCACCAGATCTGGTCCCCAATGAATCAGCATCGGGAAGCGCGAGGCTAGGAGGATACTCACGGCGGTACGCAAGCTTTGGGGCCAACTACTGACCGGACCCAATAGAGTTTTTGACCAATCGAGCGATCGCATCAGCGCTCCCATCTCCCCACCCCCAGCCAAACAGTCTTCGGGTTTAGCCTTCTTCACCTCCTCAATCACAAGTTCTCCTCCTGTTTGACGCGTGGGAATAACATTAATTTCTTTCAAATGTCTTGGTTATATACTAATTACGTAATCCAACTTAAAATTACGTAATTTTGAGTAAACTAACCTAAAGTAACTGCTCACACTCATAACTATGGCTTTTTGAGAACAAAATGGCTAGCAAGTAATAAGCTCGATGAGTGCCATTCGTCACTGTAGCGAAATGGAAAAAGTGTACGAGCTAGGCCAAAACCCTTTTTTTATCTACCTTTGAGCAACTAACTAATATCAGAAACATGACGAGTGGAAACTTGCCTCTATAAAAACTTTTGAGGGAATTAGAACGAGGAATCACCTCACTTCACTTTACCCTTCAAATGAGGTTTCAAAATTTAATGGCGAAACTTCTTAATGTACAAGTTTCTTAATATATAAGATTCCTTAATTTGCATTGAAATGATGCAAAAACTGCAAGTGAATCATTCTCATAAGAAACCATCTGTGCTAAGGGTTTCATAGCAGAGAAATTATATGATGTCCGGCAAATTACCGATAATTACAGAACCCCACCCCTAATACCAATTCAAAATTCAAAATATGTCCTGCGGACACGCTGCGCGAACAAAATTCACGCATTAAGAGAGAATGGGCTGTTTGGCGCAGCCCCGAACTGGATGAAAACCCAATCCAGGGGGATTGGGAACTAGACACCAGAATCCCACGGCTTTACGCCACATTGGAGCGGAGCGAAAATGTGGTAGCCGTGGGAGCGTCAAGCAACCACTAATTCAGACTCACTTTCTGATGGCACACCATCTTGTACCAAAGAAGGTCTGTTATCGTTGCGTTGCAACATATTACCTGCGAATGCTAACAAGGCGTTGGTCTTACGAGTGCGCCACTCATCCACGAGTTTCTGCACTTGCATTGCAGACATCCGCCGTGTCATGGCTTCATAAAGATAGGCAGCATGACCAGTTTCATCCTGGGCAATGCTCAACATCCCCAGTTTGAGGTTACGAGCAATTGGGTCATCTTCAGGTAACACGTTTGCCATGCGGGCAAAGTCTTTGCTAGCATCGAGTTCTAGGATGTAGGTGCTAGCCATAAACACATCCCAATCAATATTCTCAGGTTTGAGCTGTTCTTGAGAGTAGCCCTGAAAGAATGCAGCAAAGAAGGGGCTGCGCCGTTCTTGAGTTTTATTTTCCTCCGGATTCTTAGGCAAACTTTTAAAATCTACAACTGTTTTATTAAGTTGTTTTAAGGCATGAGCAAAAATTTGACCATGCTTGGTTTCATCTGATGCGTGTTTTGCCAGTTTTTCTGCTAGCCATGTGTCGCCTTCTGCTGCAGCGCGATCGCTCAGTTTTGTCAGAAATGGAACTGAGCCAGACTCTGCCAACTGGAACCCTGCAAGGACGTTGGGGCGGGTTTTGAGGTCACGGATTTGCAAAGCAGAAAAATAAGCCATAGCACCAGAACCAACTAAGTGCATGACATAAGTCAAGAAGTTCATGAGTAACTCGTGCTTATTGTGAGGAAGTTACATTTCTTATACTAATCCTCATTTTCAGTTTGGGTTACTTATTTTTCTTGTTCCTTGAAATACTTTGACATCCTCCCGCCACTGATTCGGAGTGTGCGAGTCCTTGGTTATAAACCAGAGCCTATAAAGGCTTCGGGGGATTAACCGCAAGCTAGTTACCTTGACAACTGAATGATCATGTAGGTGCAAAACCTACCCGGCAAGTGCAGGGGTGAAAGCACATCCCCCACTAGTAGTTCACCACAGAGATTTTGACAGGTGTCCAGGTTACTGAGAAACTAGTTGAAAATCTCGGTATTCACAAATGGCAGAAAAATACATCGTTAACCTCACACAAGAGGAATATTCATCAC
>JAHHIB010000006.1 GCA_019359075.1 Kalymmatonema hyalinum WJT4-NPBG1 | reverse complement strand
CGCATCTGTAGGTAGGAACTTGAACACTTGCCAATAACGTAGTACACGAGGTACTTAGTCGGGTCAACTACTGTCCTTGGACTTAGGCTAGAAGCCCAGCGTCTTTAGACCTGGGTTGTTGACACTTTAGTAAGCTATGATACTGCCTAGCTTAACGAGTCTAGCAAAAATGCGTAAATCATTTTTGAGATAAGAGGTTACCAACTATGTGTTAATTGCGCTCTCAAAATATAACTGACCCAAGTAGGTCTCAATAATTGATTTGATTTGTACAGATTATTTGAGTTTTTAGGAGATAATTTGATGGTGCTGAAAGCTTTAGACCTATTCTGTGGAATGGGTGGTTTATCTTGGGGATTAAAGGGAACAGGAGTTATCGAACCATTATGGGCAGTAGATAATTATGAGCCTGCACTTGCTCTTTACAAGCGTAACTTACCCAATACTCAAGTATTAAATCTTGACCTTTCTAAACTTTCAAATATCAAAAATTTATTTGAAAAAATTCAATTTCATGGTGGAGTTGATTTAGTTGTTGGTGGTAGTCCATGCCGAGGCTTCACACAAATTCGTAATGGTCAGGATACAGATTCAGATCCGCACAATCAGCTAGCAATCAAATTTGCTGATATTATACGTGAGTTAAACCCGCTTGCCTTTATTTACGAAAATGTACCTCAGCTAGAAAATTCTAGAGTGTTTCAGCGATTTCTGGGCAGATTGAAAGGACGAAATAGCTATCGAGTAGCCCATGCAGTAGTAGAAGCAGCAAACTTTGGAAATCCTTCTCGACGAACCAGATTGTTTGTATTGGGTATTCGATGTAATGTGGGGCGGGTTCCAATTATTCCAAAAGGATTGGATATTCCTCATTATCATTTTTGGTGGCAAAGAGATGAGCAGAACGGGAAAATAGTTTACTATCCAAAGCTTAAGGAACCTTGGCTCGCGCGTTTGGTTAATCCAAATGACCTGCAATTAGTCAATGTAGAGCAGGCAATATCAGATCTGCCAATCTTGGAAACTAAAACTCCTGGCAATAATTGCTTTTACTCAACTCCTCCTCAAAGTGCCTATCAAAAATGGGCAAGACAGCATTTGCAGGAAACTGATGGTCATGCAGTTCCACGTATATTACCAGAGACCAGAATGCGATTGAAAGCGGTGATTCCTGGGGGTAACTGGAGAGATTTACCTGAACCCTTAACTTATAAAATCCCTAATGATTCAACCAGTGGTAAGCTGAGGCGCAGGCACTACAGTGCTTACCGTCGGCTGCTTCCAGAAGGTCACAGCCCCACAGTGCAAGGTCATGCAGATTTTGCCTACCATTATCAGTATGAAAGAACCCTTACTCCTCGTGAGTTGGCTCGATTAATGGGCTTTACAGACGATTTTCGGTTGGGACACGAGTACTGTTCAGTTGTCCAAGCAATTGGTAATGCTGTACCTCCTATACTGGCTAAGGCGATCGCTGAATCATTGATTAGACAGCTAGACCATTGTTAATCAACTGGGTTACTAAAATTGACATTCAGTTGCAGAACTACTTTGTGAAAATTTTGTAAATTTAATCACTCGAAGAAAAGTAAGGCTGAAGCAGCCCAGATTAAGCAACTCCTTAATTGTATGACTGCAATCAGTGAATTTCATTAGTGAATTTTTAAAGTACCTCTGGTAAATACTTAGAAAAGGTGGATATCTTGTATTTAATAAGCTATAAACAAGATAGGGTGTATGCCAGTAGAGCCATCATCACTAGATGCTGTTCATATAGCTTTTGGTCTCGATGTAACAAGTATTTCGTCGGTAAAACCATCTTTGGCAGCAACCCTTCCGGAAAACTTAAGTTATGGACACCAACAGCAGAAAACAGCAGAGCAATCTAAAGACGGCTATCCAAATGAAACTCAAGCCTATGTAACTTCAGTGGAACCAAGTTCGACAAAAGAAGCGTGGGGAGAGATTTTCAGAGAAAGTTTTCATTCAGAAGTGAGGCACCAAGTGTTTGAACGAATACTTGGATGTTTAAAGAGAAATAGATACTCAATACAAATACATACACTAGAAAAAGATCTAACTTATTTATCTGCTCTAAATATTTCTAAAAAACGCCAACTATTTATTAGTTTGCCTGTTTCTCCTGTTTCTCTAGGCATACTCTTAATTATTTATTATGCACATCTTTTTAGAGAACAAAGAGATATTTCTCATACTCATCATGCAATATCAGCTAAAGATTTTGTTATTTGGATTCGACCTCAAGATAATGGTAAAATCTCCAATTTAAGGACAACAAGGGCATTTAATCTCATAGAAAGGGAAGATACTCATTGCGCTCTAAGTGAGAAAATTGCTTGTTTACCTGCTTATAAATTTGAGGAATCATCCCAAAGTCAACGCTTGAGAGTTGTTATGGTGCGATCGCTTTCAGAAGCTGTTGAGTTATTTAAGGAGTCTCAATATTGCTCTCTGGTTGTAATGGATGACCCATCAGGACAAACTTACCCATCTCCATCTAGTTATGGAACTGAAGCATTTAAGTTAGCGAGCCTTTGTAGACAAAAACAAATTCCTATGGTGGGTATTGTTCCTCCTTGGGCGATGAGAGACATTGAATACCACGAGAAAAAGCAGCCTTGGGGAATTTTACTTTGGCCCGTTGACTTCTTCGCTCTGCGTTCTTATACAGAAGAACGAAATCTTTTTCCTAATAAAGGAATACTTCATCCTATTGAAAAAAGTTCTTTACTGATTGAAAAAAAACGTCGCTCCTTAATAGAAGCACAAGTAACTATTAAAACGTTTAACTTTGACACAGAAGATGAAGAAAAAGTTGCGGATTTATTTCAAGAATCATCAACTTTACTGCTTGATTTAGCAAAACAGCCTCAATTGAGGTTAATTGGGGTAACAGGATGGGAAATTTGGCGGCATCTCTCGGCTCCAGTGTTACCTTTTCATATGCTTTGGGGACAATTTCTTGAAAGCTTACTTAAGCGCTTACAAATTGCTGCTCATAAATCTGGAGATGACAAGGCGATAACTATATACAATATTCTAAGCTCTCTAACACTGAGATTACAAAAACTTAACCCTAATCCTTTTATAGAAATCGTTAAAGCATCTAATAGAGAAACTGTTGTTGTCGTAGAAGATGCAGAACGAGCCAATGCCTTAGAACAATTTTTAATGGGAAATACCAGCCCTTCATCATTGCCCCAAATTTTACCTTTTAGCCAGATTCGAGGTTTGGGTGGCAAAAAACTGATAGTGATAGGTCAGCCAAAGACTTGCTACCGTGATATTTTACAAACAACCTTCTTTGACCATATTGATGTTTTACTATGGTCAGTCCTATCTAAGCGCGCAGAACGGTGGTGGAGTAATCTAGAAGTAAATGCTAGAGAGTGGCATTATAAAACCTGGCAGACATTAACTGAACAAAAAGAAGTAGGACGTTATGGCTTTAGTCCTCACTATACGTCAGTACAAGTGGTGGATATCGGAAAAGCCAAGTTAGCTAAAAGTGTTAATTTATCAAAACTTGAGGAAAGTTTTACTAACTTGAATATAAGTCATCTAGATTCTGGTTTATCAAATTATATTTTAAAGAATTTAGAGTCTCATTATTTAGTTGAGTTTGAGCGTGAATTAAAAATGAGAGTAGCACCAAGTAGTGATTTCTTAGTGCTATTAGGTAAAAAAGCTCAAATTGTTGCAGTCAAAGAAATAACTGCTGAGACAAAAGTGGTTTTATTTGATGGCATGACCCGCGATCAGTTATTTGCTCAGAAGGCTGGTTTACTAGAAGATACCAAAGTTAACTATCTCTACCGCGTACACTTAGATGCATGGCGTGAACTAGTAAAGCAGCAGGTTAAAAAGTTAAATTTGCAAAGTGTATGCCGACAAATTTTTTCTGACACAGGTTTACCTATTAGTGAAGAAACAATTCAGTATAACTGGATAAATGGTGATGACCTCCTCAGTTTACCTCGTGAACAAGAGCATTTCTTTTGGTTTTTACCACCTCTAGCTCGTTCAGGGTTTGAAGAATTTTGGCTAAAGGCTAATGACCTGAGAATTAAGCGTAGACAACTTGGTCAAGTTATATCTGCTTGCGCTCAAGAGGGATGGAAGGAGAGGAAATCAGATGAAATTGTCTTTCAATACGAACAAGTTTTTATAACTGTTAGTGAATTGCGAGATGCCATGTTGGTGTTAAAAGTAAAGTCTAAACCTCAAATGATTCGTCAAAAACCTGAGTATCCAATAAATCGACTTTTTAGATAAGGTGCAGGAGTAATTTATGAAGCCAGAAGATATTCTCAGTGATACAGGTTTGAATGTATCTGATTCTCAAAGACAAGAACAACATTTGCAATTTGTTGAAAATTTTTATCGACGTATACACGGTCACATAACAGGAACATCTGACCATCGGAGTGTTATTACAGGCTCAACTGAACCTCGACGTTTGATGCCAACTGGTTATCTCTCACCATTACCAGCAGTTTCATCAGTAAGTAGCCAACAACAGAATACTTTCCGTCCTAGTAATTGTGGTTTAGTAATTAACTTAGCTACAGATTGGGAGCAAAAGCAGTTACCTGTAGAGTTAAAAATTCGCTTTAGTGTTTTCCTGCCTAAACTTGATTTAAGTAAAGCTGCGGATCGGTCATTAAGACCAATGTGGCAACGCTTTGATATAAGTGCTTCTATCAGTTCTATCATTCAGGATTTATTCGGCGATGGTTCTCCTACTCTTACTAAACTCAATCAGGATATTACAGACCAACTAATAAAGATAATTGAAATACATCAAGCAGATTCACAATCTTGGCTGCTAGGACTTAATCCAATAATTGATGATTTGACAGGACCCGAATTTATCTTAGCTCAAGATAAAAATTATAAAGAATTACAAGCTGAACTACGTAAGCGGATTGCTAACAAAAAAAATAAAGGTAAAAATCACAATACCACTGCCGACAGTGATATTCCGTTAGGTCAAGTTTCTCCTGTTAATTTTAAGGTTACAGTTGAAGCACAAAAACGAACTTTAGGGGGACAAACGAGGCTACGTCTATTTTTGAGAAACAAGAGTGACCAGATAGCTATTTTTGGTGACCCAAGAGATACAGGTTTATTTGGAGCTTACCTGGAAATTAAATTACCACAAGAAAAGTGGCAGCCGATAGAACTATCTCGATTTAAAATATCTTACCAAGTGGACTCAACCGTTCCTGCTCAAGGAATTAACTGTACACCACAATTTGATGAGAATCAGGGCTTTGTTCGTATCTGGACTGAGTTTTTACCCATTTATTGGCAAAAGAGACTTTATACTGCTGGTATTAAAGCTTCTTTTAAAAATTTGGCGACCAATGATGGAGATGCTGACCTTCAAATACTCCAATCCATTTTGCAAAAAATGGGAGAATATCGAGATAATTGGCAAGCATTAATTAATCAGAAACATCCACAAATAGGGGGAAATCAGCATAACGCTGAAGCTCAAGCCGATTTAGAGAATTTTAAGCAAGAAATTCAGCGCTTTGAGTTAGGTATTCAGGTTTTATCGAATCCAAAATATGCCATGCTTCGACGGGCTTTTAATTTGATGAACCAGACATTTGTCAAGATTGATGAAAAGCGCGAGCAACGTAAAAAAGCAACTTATGAAAACTGGCGACCTTTTCAAATTGTTTACATTGTTTCTAATCTTGTAGCCCTAGCAGCACGAAAATGGACTGAAGATTTCGCCAAAAATCCCTTGGCACAGATTGACCATGCTGCTGTAGTTCATTTCCCAACTGGTGGTGGTAAATCTGAAGCTGTGATGGGAATAATCCTTACTCAAGCATTTTTTGACCGCCTGCGGAGTCGGGATTGGGGCGTAGTCGCTTGGTTGCGCTATCCCCTACGCTTGCTCACTTACCAGCAATTGCAACGTTTTCTGGATACTCTTGTTGTTGCAGATGAAGTCAGAAAACAGCAACCCGATTTAGCCAATACTGCTGAGTTCACAGTAGGTTATTACGGCGGTCGAGATAACAGTCCAAATTCTCTGAAGTCTGTTCCCGATGAACTCGGAAAATACATAGGACAAGCTAAAAAGGAAATGCAAAATGCAGGCATAACAAAGCTTCCTAAATACCTAAGTTTGGCGGATGTAGGACAATACGTTCCCAACTCAATCCAGCAGTATCGCATGGTAATGCGCTGCCCCTACTGCGGATTAGAGGAAGTTCACACTTTTATCGAACCACTAACAAAAGAACTTCGGCATCGTTGCGGTTCTCTAAATAAACCTTTACCTCAAAATGCTTGTGGTCGGGAAATTCCACTCTACATTGTTGATGAAGATATTTACAGCCGACTGCCAACTCTACTGGTAGGAACTCTTGACAAAATTGCCAATATAACATTTCGTCCTGCTAGCCGCACTTTGTTTGGTGGTGTCTCAGATATATGTTCTGTACATGGTTTTGTAGCAAATAACACCTGCCACAAACAGGATTCGGTTGGTGGATGTACTCGACGAGAATTGAAACATCTCTCCAGCGCACCTGTTGATCCTGGCATCCCTCTGATTTTTCAGGACGAATTACACTTACTACGCGAAGAATTAGGAACTTTTGATGGTCACTACGAAGCTTTGATTGATTCTATTCACGAAGAACGGGGGGCAATACGTCCAAAGGTTTTGGCTGCAACTGCTACCATTGAGGGGGCAGAGCAACAAACTAGACATCTTTACTGGCGAGAACTTTCTCAATTTCCAGTGCGAGGACCTGCTGAGGGACGTAGTTTCTATGCAAACCAGCATAGCCGATATGTAACTAGAGGTTTTGTGGGGTTACGTCCTACAGCGGCTAATCCCCTTGATGCAGCAATGGCTTTAATTTCAGCCCTACGAACTGAGTTAGAAATTATTCGTAACAATCCTGCAAAATATAAGGTTGAGTATGGACTTAGTTCTTTAACTGATAAGGAATTTCTAAAATTAGTAGATGAGCATGACCTTTGCTGTACTTATGTAAACTCGAAAAATGATGGTTCTGATATTCGACGCTCCATTAATGAACAAGTAAAGGCTGAATTGCGAGATAAATTTGGAGAAACCCAAGCCAATGCTATGCTTCCAGAAGCAATTACTCTTTCTGGAGATGATGGGATTGAGGTGGTTAAAGAAGTCTTAAAACGGATGGAGACACCGCAAAAAGATTTGAATCCAAATAGCTCAGAACGGCTAAGAGATGTGGTAGCAACCAGTTTGATTTCTCACGGGGTTGATATTGACCGACTTAATTTAATGTTGTTTTACGGATGGCCCAGTACAACAGCAGAATACATTCAGGCATCAAGTCGTGCTGGCAGAACTGTTCCAGGTTTAGTATTTATTTTATTTCGACCACAACGCGCTCGTGAACGAGCTATTTTTGACTATTTTGTGAAAGCGCACGAATACTTAGATCAGATGGTGGAAGCTGTCCCCATTGACCGCTTTGCTCACAATGCTCTTTATCGAACAGCTTTTGGTTTACTGCTTGGACGATTGCTTCATATTGATGGTCCTGCAGCGCGACCAGCAAATCAGGTTATTGATTTAGCACAAATAGATAAACTTGATAAATTGCGCGAGCTAATTCATGGTACCGGAAAAGGGCGAGCACCGATTGATATTAAGACTGTTGTTAGTAAAATTCCCAATACCATTAACCCTAATGCTTTGCCAGAGGGAGAAGTTTTTAACACACCCTTGAACTTGGTAGCAGATGCTTTTTTGTCTCAAATTGAACGCATTGTACAAGACCCAAATGAAAATAATCTTGTTACCAATGGTTTGACAAAAGATGATATCGCTGACGATTTCCGTCTGTTATTGTCTCTTCGAGATGTTGATACAGGCATTCGGATTACTGGGTACTAATTTTTGAAATTGGAGAATAAAGAGATGAGTCAGCCAGCATATAGCCGTTCTAAAGGTCAAGTATTGCGTCGATATGAACCAGGAAGTGTTGCGACAATTCCTGCCGGAACTATTCAAGTTTATAGACATTTTGCCAGGAAAGTAGACGACCTCAGCAGAAAATTACAAGATGCTGTGCGCCAAGAACTTTATCGTTGGGAGCATAAAGATGCTCAAATGACGGCATTTGAAAACTACACTGCAGAATGCGTTTTTGTTATCACTCAATCAGTTAATGGTAAAAGATTAGAAGTTCGAGAATGTGCTAACTGCGGAGCTATTCGTTACATAAAGCAATGGAAAGCAGAGCCGGATGTACCTTGCCATCGTTGTAATCATCCAACCCTAAATGAAATTCCCTTTGTTTTTGCTCATACTGATGGCACGATGATTCAGTTAACTCCCAGAATTTGTCCGCATCACAGTACAGATTATTTAGTATTGGAAAGGGGCTACCTAAAGCGATGGCGGTGTAAGATTGACGGCTGTAGTCACGCAGAAACAATAGTCTTTCCTTTACCTAAAAATTCTATCATGAAGCGTTCTGAGGTCGTGAATTCTGTAGAGGCAAAAACAGGTAAGCCGCCTAGCCAAATGATGTCTTTGACGAACGTTTCTGATAATAAGCTTCAGGTAGTTCATTCGATATCTCGAATTAATCCTACTCCAAATGTTGAGAAGTTTCTTGGCTATTCTGAATCTCTTCAAATCCTTTTAGCTATACATCTAGATTATTTTAAGCATCAGTGTAAAAATATTTCTGAATTAACAGAAATTATTCGGGTTCTTGGTCAAGGCAGTCAGGAAGACCAAAAAGAATTAGAACAACTAGTGAAAACCCTGCAACTAAGCGGCTTGGATGAGGTACAAATTAAAAATATCCTAGCTAACAAAAAACAAGTTAAAGAGAGCGAGGCTGGTGGACCAATTGTTGCTGACTTAAGAAAAGCATTAACGCAACTTTCGCCCAATACCCTACAACTATTAGGAGATGCTAAGACAGAAAAAGAAACACGCGATCGCAGAGAAAATATAACAACTGCTCAGGAGAATGCTCGTACCCTTAGAGAACAGTTGGATGACTATGCTGTGTTGCTAGATTTACAGGCTGAAAACCTCGATGAGGCTGTAACACATTTAGCTGGGATTAACTCCCCATTCTATGCCAATTTGTCAACTGCAGGTTCTTTAATGCGTAAGAGCTTGGGCATAAGTCAGGTGATGGTGATTAAAGACTTGCCTGTCTTGCATCTTGCCTACGGATATACTCGCTTATCTCACCAACCGGAAGCCTCTGTATTGTGGGCATTTGACCGCAAGAACTTTGATTTAGCAGGCGAGGAACCAAAAGGAAATTGGATTCCCATGCCAGTTTACAAACTCAAAACTGAAGCCCTTTTGTTCCAATTCGATGCCAAACGGATTGTTAGATGGCTCCATGCCAATAATTTAGCTCCCGCTCTAACTAGTATTAGCGAACCAGCACTCTGGCTATTAGAGCACCACAGTCGGATTACTAGCCGTAGTGGTCCCGCATTTAATGATACTTTGTCTCCAGATTTTCTAATTCCCTGGTTAGTAAGTTCGGCGCTACACAGTGCTAATCATCTTTTAATTAAAGCGATCGCTGACCAAAGTAGCTTCGGTGAAACTGCTATGAGCGAACATTTACTTTTTAGCCTGAACCAAACGATAATTTTTGTAAATCGCTTGCAAGAATTTTCTCTTGGCGGATTGAAAACCTTCTTTGAGCAGCGTTTGGATCAGGCATTTCTAAGCCTTTTGCAAGAAAGAGGCGACTGTATGTTTGATCCCTACTGTGAAGAGTCTTTGGGAGGAGCTTGCAATGGATGCTTGCATTTACCAGAGGTAGTCTGTCGCCTTTTCAATAATGCTCTTAGCCGCATATTGCTTTACGGTGGTCAAATCAGCCCAAATATGGAGGGCGTTGAAAGAACTCTCTGGAATAGTCTATCCTCCCTAGTTGGGAGTGATCAATTTATTGGTTTGTGGGACGGGAGTGTAGATTAGCAGTACCCATTAGTGCAGCAGATGTCTCAGGTGCTATCTTTGAATTCAATCAAAGTCCAGAAGTCAAATAAAGCGTTTGATATTTTGTTGCAGATGTAGAGCAAGAACAAACTGTCCCCTCAGGAAGGCACACTTTTTGTCACTCTCCGATTACTGAAGCTCGACAGCGTGTTGGATATAAGGTGCTCAATCGTCTGTTGGATCTAGCTGTACGATAAATTCTTCTGCAACTGGTTGCTGTGCTGTAAATTTTTTTTTGGATTTAGCGATCGCTTTACGATTGGGTAAAGATGCAGTCGCTTTTTGTGGGCGGCATTCAAGGCAATATAAGGGTAGTGACGGGTAACAGGTGCGCTCTACCACCTGATTGCAATTTTTGCAGACAAATCGGTAAACTCGTTGCTTGATGACGCGAGTGTGAGCTTTCACGAAAACTTCTTTGCTTTCCACCTGTCTTGTTCCTAATAAAAACGTAAATGGTATGGCTTCACTATCTAAGATTCTGAGTTTACTTGAACAAGAGCGCGAGCGCTACGTATTAGAAGCAGCCCAGTTGGAGCGCCGCTTGTCCTTTATCCGCAACCAAATTAGTACTCTAGAATCTCTGATATCAGGCTATGCCCTCGAAGAGCAATTGTATTCCCCCCAAAGGCATTTTCCAATTCCTTCCAGCACTGCTGTACTTGAGGATAGCCCTGTGTCAGTGGATGAGGAAGAAGTAGATTCCACAAACTACACTGTGGAGAGTTCAGACGATGAAGATGAAAATCTTGAGCCCGTATTCTTGAGTGAGCAAGAATCACATCCGTCTAATGAAGAAACAGCAGAAACTGTAGAACCTGATATTTCTGATATTCCTAAGCTAAGTATCAAAAGAAAAGCGGGAAGCATACCACTGTTAACAGAGTTCCAAGAATATTCGATACAGAATGCTATCTTGATTCTGATGCGCCGCCGACCGGATTTGCATTTTCACATCGATGCCGTCGTTCGCGACCTTTATGGTGATAAATTAACACTTCTCCAGTTGAAGACAGTGAAGTCTAATGTAGCGAAAGTGCTTAATACAGGATTGCAATTAGGTATCTGGCATAAAGTATTATACGCAAAAAATGTGTATACTTTGCGTTATGAGAAAGGAGTCACGAGTAAACAGCTAAAGAAATAGTTCATGAAGGCAGCAGGATTTGCTATGTTCCCACGCACAAATATTCGCATCTAAGTGTCTTTGCGGCTTGTAAACCCTGCTACAATTCCCTTAGGAGTTATGTAAAAATAACTTGAACAATTAAGTGGCTACTTTGGGTTTTATAATATAGTTCCACTCACCATGAAAAGAATTTCGTTCGATTGCAATAGTATCAAGCTCTTGGTCTGTAACTTTGATTCCCGTTTTGTAGAGATTTGGATCTAATCTAGCTTCAACTTCTAATCCTTGTGTGGTGGTAGTATTGCGAATTAGATTAATCACAATTTGCAAGGTGGTCAATGGTCTGCCTCGCCAGTTTTGGGTGATCTGACAAAACAAGCGATGCTCAATCTTATTCCATTTACTTGTGCCTGGGGGAAAATGGCACACGTGAATAGTTTTACCAGTCTCAGTTGCTAATTCTTGTAGCTTCAATTTCCTTGTGGCGGGAGCGATAACTATTGCTACCACCGCAATCAGCCGTAATCATTATATGCTGGCTTTTTGGATAAACTTGTTTTCCCATTGAGTACCACCAATGACGAATAGACTCGACTGCAAACTCTGCTGTATCGTGGTCAATACCAACATTCACCCATCCTTGATTTGAGGTTAAGTCATAAATTCCGTAGGGAATTGCCTTGCCCAATTTGGGGTCAACAAAATCATGCATCTTTACCTCAATTGGCTGTTCCTTCTCACACCACTCGGTTCCAGAATTTTTAAAATCTCCAATTAATTCTTTTTTTTTGGTATCAACTGAAATTACGGGTTCGTTTTGGGATTGAAAGTGCTTGACTTGGTTGGAAATATGTAAAAATTGGTCGTCTCTATCTGGATGAGATGAACCATCACGGGTTTTACGATTTGATTGTAAGCTGTAGCCAAGCGATTCAAGTAAGTTGTAAACACTTTTAGGGCTAGTCCTATGTCCCCCAAGGTTTAATACAGCAGCCAGTTTCACCACACTTTTAGAAGTCCATTTTAGAGGAGATTCTGGGTCCCCCAGCGTCATTGGTTCAATCAGCGATTCTAAATCCGATAGCAGCATCGCGTCTTTTTCTTCAAGTAGTTTACGTCCAGCACCTGACGAACGAATTCGATTACTATCATCATTCGAGGTTTCTTCCCCCGAAGCGTCTAACAATAGCCTTATCCCAGCATGGATTGTAGTCCGGGATAGTCCAGTTGCGATCTGCCGCAAGGCAGCAGCGCTTCGCTATCGCAACCTGACTCACCCCTCCCCAACCCAGGCTTCTAGCTTCGATTGCTGCCCAAATACGCCGTGTTTTCTCGTTCAAATAGGGCAATAACGAATCATACTTGTCTTGAATGCTTTCTAGTATAGCTATACTTACATCTTGCACCAAGAAAATTTTATGTAAATTTAACACACAGTAATAAGTCTAAAACCCTTATTTTGACGAGAAAAATCAACAAAAAAGCTGTAGCTTTATTGCGCTGCTTTTGACTAAACCCAGGGTTATACGGATAGGTGCAAGATTTGAGTATAGCCAACAAGGTTAGGACGTAAACTAAAAGAGTTACCTAGCATCTACCCCATTTCAATGGCTAAAGCTTATAGTGATGATTTCCGGCAAAAAGTTATGCAAGCGATTGAGTTGGACGGTCTCAAAAAGTGTGAAGCACGAGGCTACTGTTCAATATCAGTCGAAATACGATTAACTTGTGGTTGCAGCGCAAAGCCCAAACGGGTGATGTCAAGCCCAAACCGAGAAAAGCATCGCAGCAGAGCGGCAAAATCAAGGATTGGGAGAAGTTTCGCACCTTTGTGAAACAGCATGGGGATAAAACCCAGAGCGAAATGGCACAGTTATGGGGACGGGGAGATGAGCCAACGCACGATTTCCAGGGCATTACGAAAGATAAGACATACACGTAAAAAAAACATACGGGTATAGTCAACGAGATGAAGCCAAACGGGCAGCGTTCTTAACGCAACTGGATAACCCGAAAGCGTCCCATCTTGTATATGTTGATGAATCTGGTATGGATGAACGCGACAACTACGGCTACGGATACTCCCTTGTTGGGGAACGCTTCTACGAACTCAAATCGGGTCGGCGGCAAGGTCGCATTAATATGATTGCGCTTGTATCGAGAGGGGCAATTGATTGCGCCATTTACAGTCGAGGGGCGTGCAACCGCACGGTGTTTGAGACCTGGCTAGAAACATGCGCCATGCCAGTTTTGCGTCCGGGTGAGTGGGTGATTGTGGATAATGCGACGTTTCATCATGGCGGTCGGATTGCCCAACTAATCCAAGCCGCAGGGTGTCAGCTTGTGTCTTTGCCGCCCTATTCGCCGGACCTCAATCGGATTGAGAAGTGTTGGGCATGGTTGAAAAGTCGGATTCGCAAACACTTACGTAATTCGGATAGCTTACGCGATGCCATCGAATTCGTTCTCAAGCAAGCAGCGTCCTAACAAAATTGGCTACAGCTATAACCCTCTTCTGTCACTCTCCGGGAGGGTGATCGCTAGAAACCTTATGAGGCAATCAATACAAGCTATACTATTAGAAAAAAATGGGTCTTGTATTTGTTATTAGAAAAGAATCGCGCCATCGCTTGCTATATAAAAGCTCTAAAATCCAGAAATGGCAAATGTTTTCGGAGAGTGACAGAAGAGGGATAACAGGAAAAGTCAGAGTGTGCAAGAGCGCAATCGCAAGAACATAACCCCAAATCTTTGTGGAGATTTGGGGTTATGTTTATTGGCTGCTGGAACCATTACACGAGTTGTTGTTTAGTAACCAACCCATGCAGTTTGGCTACTAATTTCTCTGGCTTCATTTTGGAGAATCCAGACACTTTGTGTAATTTGGCAAATCCCCTCAGTTTCTCTAGTGGCAGAGTTTGCAAATTCTCCAAAGTTGTTAACTCTGGAGGATTTGGCGTATCCGCTGTTTCTGATGGAGAGCTGCGCTCATGGGGTTTTGTTTTTGATAAATTTACATCACCTCAAGAGCGCATGGCGCGAATTTTTGTTTGTATTAATTACTTTGGTTGAGAGGTAAATTTTCTCGGTCTACTCTCTTTGTAAGGAATACAAACTCTGAGCTAATGGGAGTGAGACGATGATAATTATGTGGCAAGCAGCCACATAATTAAGATTTATTCGATTATCTTTCTTCTGTTTCTCTATTTAGTTTAATCAAGCATGGATAACCAAAATCTGGGACAGTGATAAATATGAACCCTTTTCTTCAATGCGCTGCTTTTAAATCAATCCTACGGTGACACAGGTACTTGAGTAGCGCAATGTCATGACTTATAACCAAAATACCTATTCCAACCTGGCAGGCATAGTCAATGACTGCACGCCAGATGAGTGCTTGAGTGTTGGCATCCAACATAGCAGTCATCTCGTCAGCAATTAAGTAGCGGGTTGCTCTATTGAGCGAGCGTGCGACTGCGATGCGCTGCAACTCTCCCCCGCTGAGTTCATGGGGAAAGCGACTCAACCAGCTAGAGTGAATTCCCAAAGCTTGCAGGAGTTCCCTAGATGTTCCTTTTCCCTCTGCTAGGATTTGGCTAATCAGCCAGCGGGGGTTCATTGCTAGTTCTGGGTGCTGAAAGATGAGCTGTACGGGGCAATAGCCTTGTTTTGGCAGAGGTTCACCGTCGATTGTGACTCTACCCTCCGTTGGTTGAAGATACCCGGCTAGTAGCTTACCTATAGTCGTTTTGCCTTGACCGCTTGGACCTTGCAAGCCCACAATTTCACTCTTGTCGATTTCAATATTGAAACCACGCAAAATCCAAGGTTGATTGACTCGGTAGCGAAAAGACAACTGTTCACCCTTCAGCATGAATACACCTCACAGGAGCGCCTCGCACGATATGAAAGTGGGGTCGGGCTTTTTGGCAAGCGTCAGTCACTAAGGGACAGCGGTCAGCAAACAGACAACCATCAGGAAGCGCCTCTGGACTAGGTTGGGTGCCTTTAACCGGTATGAAGCCATTTTGGGGCAGCGATCGCCACAGCGCTTGTGTGTAGGGATGACGCAGATTACCATCAGTAAAATCCTCTGCCGCCGCCACTTCCAATGTCGTGCCTGCATAGAACACAGCCACTTTGTCTGCAACTCGCACAGCCGCTTCCAGGTCATGGGTGATAAGAATCACCGCTTTGCCCTCATTTGCCAGTTTGCGTAGGTGGTTAAGTGTCTCAACGACTACATCTATATGTAAACCAGGAGTCGGTTCATCAGCAATCAACAGTTCAGCCCGTCCGACGGCTGCTGTAGCAACTAGTACTCGTCGCGCCATGCCACCTGAAAGTTGAAAGGGGTAAAGCTGTTTAACTGGCAGGGGAAGAGCGTAGCGTTCAAAGGTTTGATTCACAACTCCTCTTGCTTGCGTAGCAGACAATCCACTCAAACGAGCTGCCCGATGTACTTGCGAACCCACTCTCATTAGGGGGTCAAGATAACTGACTGACTGGGGAATCAAGGCAATTTCCTTGCCCCGCAACTTGGTCTGACGCTCTGGGGTCAGAAGTTCTCCTTTAAAAATTATCTTGCCTGTAACCAAGGCATTATAAGGCAAAATGCCCAAAATGGCGTGAGCTAGCAGACTTTTACCAGAGCCACTAGAACCAACCACTGCCACCACTTCACCCGCACCAACCTCTAAATCCAAATCCGTAATGACGGTCAGCCGTTTTTGGGTCAGACCCACATCGTACATGGTGAAAGTAACACTGAGGTTTTGAACTGATAGCATAGTATAATGTTACCCCTGGCTTGTTTTTGGGTTGAGCAAAGCAAGCAGGCTCTGACCCAAGATGTCGAAGGTTTTCACCGCTAGAAGCAACGCTACTCCTGGCATTACCGCCAGCCACCAGTAGCCACTGGATAGGTATCGCATTGACTCCGACAGGATAATCCCGATTGCCGGAATCTCTGGCGGTAGACCCAAACCCAAAAAGGTAAGCCCAGCCTCGTGCAAAATTGCGTGGGGAAACAACAAAATCAACCCAACGAGGAACTGAGGCACTAGGTGGGGCAGTATGTGATTGCGGGCAATCCACAGGGGCGAGTGTCCTAGTTTAGAAGAGAGTTGCACGTAATCAGAACTTTTGATCTGAAGCACTTCAGCCCGCAGCAGACGAGCCAAGTTCATCCAATGGGTGATGGTGATGGCGATGATTAACCCCTTGACTCCGCCCCCAACAGCAAAGGCAATTAGGATAACTAATACTAAGTGAGGCAGGCTGAAGAATACATCAATTATCCAGATGATAAAGGCATCAACTTTACCACCCAGTGTAGCTGAGAGCGTTCCCAGTACCAAGGCTATCACGGCGCTAAAGCTAGCGGTTAGCAGCCCCACCCATAGGCTCAAGCTTAAACCGTGGAGCGTACGGGTGAACATATCTCGTCCCAACCAGTCAGTGCCAAACGGGTGAGCAAGTGTTGGAGGTTGGTTGCGTTCTTGTAAGGAAATTTCCAAACCAGCTTTACCAATCAGTTGGGTGCCAAGCAGCAGGATGCTCAGAACGATCACGCACAGAGCAATGAGCACCAATGTCCGACTACGACGATTACTGAAGATAAGTGGTAGTTTGCGCCCTAAAGTTTGATCGGTTGAAATCGCAGTGGGAAGTTTCATCCTCTGGTACCTCCTATGCGGATGCGGGGATCAATCACTTGGTAGCTGAGGTCTGCCAAGGTGTTGCCGATAAACACAAAGATGGCGCTGAACAAAACAATACCCACCAGTAGCGGGACATCATTACGCAAACCTGCCTGTAAGGTCGCACTACCTAACCCAGGATAGCCAAAGACCTTCTCAATTAAGACAGTACCACCGAACAGTTCGCTAAGAGATGCAAATTGCAAAGTCAGGGCTGGTAAAGCAATATTGCGTAAACCGTGGTGCAAAATGACTCCAGTGGTTGTTTCTCCCTGAGCGTAAGCAAACAGGGCATAGTTACTATTGAGGACTTGGATCAGTTTTTCGCGGGTTTGCAGAGCAATATTTGCAACCCCAATAACGCTGAGAGCGAGAGCAGGTAGTAACAAATGGTATAGACGTTGCCAAAAAGTGACATCTTTAAGCAACACTCCTGGTGGAGTCGCACAACACATAGGAGTGACTTTTAAAGTGACGGAGAAGGTAATAAGCAGCAGCAATGCAATCCAAAAGGTGGGAGCAGAGGACAAAGTGTAAGCATACAGCCGAATTGCTTGATCCAGCAGTGAAGTTTCTTTCGCTCCTGCTAAGACACCTAAAGCGACTCCTAAAATACCTGAACCCAACCACGCCAATGCCATTAACCAAAGTGAGGCTTGAAAGCGCTCAGCAATGACATCATAAACTGGCTGATTGTAGGTCATGGAAGTTCCAAGGTTGCCTTGAAGCAGTTGCCCCAGCCAGAGAATGAATCGCATAATCCAAGGTTTGTCAAGTCCCCAACGTTGGATAATCAATTCTCTTTGTTCTGAACCGAGGCGAATTACGTCAGAACCAACGTAAGCATTGACAGTGTCAACCGGAGATAAGCTAACTAGCACGAAAGTAAGGACAGCGACGGTTAGCAAGAGCAACAACAAATACAAGAATTTTTGCAGAATAAATCGAATCAGGAAGTGCATGATAAAGTCACCCAGAAGAGTAAAGGATGGGCTGCTATTGACAAATCCATTTCCAGTTTGGCAAGTTATGTAGAAGCGTTAGCGTATAGTGGCGGGATTGTTGGGTAGCTTTACTAACGTCGAGACAGGTGCTGACAAGGTAAGTTTTATCGATATTGACTAGCCACGCAGAGGCTGCATCGCCTTTTGTGGTTACTCCGGTTTGACCATCCCATTGCACCTGCTTCCAAAACTGGATTGCTTCTGTCTCTGTAGCGGATGCTGCTGCTCGGTCAAGTGCTCTATCAACCACTGCGTTGCTATAGTAACCGGGATTTTGGTATTTTCCCTGAGCCAAAGAGCTTTTGAAGAGAAAGGATAACTGCTGCGAATCGTGGGTTTCCAGCGCGTAAAGGACAACATTGCTTTGCATCCGGCGTTCAATCTCAGTCCAACTCGTACCCTCAACATTTACCTTAATCCCGACAGGTTTAAGCATTTGGGCAACTGCTAAAGCCAGTCCCTGCCGGAAAGCGTCTTGGGCATTGTAAAGGAGAGTGAATTCTGCCTTAAGCCCTTGTTTTTCTACGATGCCGTCACCATTCGTATCCTGCCAACCATCCTCACTCAGGATTTGCTTGGCTTTGTTGATATCCCCGTCTTGAATGTCTGCTTTTGGCTCGTCCCAGGGAAGACCAGTAGCAGGACTCATCGCTGGGGAACCGTAACCATTAAACAAGGTTTGAACCAAAGTTTGGCGGTCAATCGCATAATTGACTGCCTGACGAATCGCTCGGTTTGAGGTGACATCGTTGCCAATTGGGTAGCCATCAGGTGTCTTCCTCCCACTACGGGGAGGAAAGGGAAACATAAGCCCAGCGTGACCGAGGCTTTTAATGACATAGGTCTTCATGCCCTCCACTGGCTGTGAGGCTAGATGGTTGGGAACTGCAGCCACCTGAACTTGACCGACTCTGGCGGCGGCAAAAGCAGCATCTCCCTGAGTGAAGAGAAGGATGACACGCTTAATAGATGGTTTCTGCCCGTAGTAGTCAGGATTGGCTTCGATGATCACCTGCTCGCCCTGGTTCCATTGCACCAGTTTGTAAGGACCGGAACCGATTGGGTTGTGAGCGTAGTCTTTGTTATGGGTATGCTTGGGTACAATACCCAAACTGGCAAGTTGATTGACAAAGGTAATATCAGGTCGTTTGAGGTGTAATTCGACCTGATACTTACCTGTAGCGACAGCGCGATCCAAAATCTCCATATCCAGTCGCCCCAAACTGTCTTTCGTTGTATTGAAGGTGTAAGCGACATCTTCTGCCAACAGGGGCTGACCATCAGTGAACCGAACATCTTGGCGGATTTTCACTGTCCAGACCTTGCGATCGCTGCTGACGGTGTAGCTCTGGGCTAGGTCGTTGACCAGTTCTAAATTTTCGTTGCGGCTTAGCAGCGTACTTTGAAACAGAGGAGGACCGGCGTAATGCCAACCCATTGTTGGGTCGAACCCTTTCTCATATATATGATATTCATCCCACCCCAAGTCCACCATAATCTGCTCCTTAGACCCAGAGGTGGCGCTAAGCAGTGAGCGGTTCTGGGAAACCCGACTACAAGCAGCCGCTCCTACTAACAGCAGCACCGCTAACAAGGGAAGGAGATGAGACGTGCGCTGATAAGTTTTACCGGGTAAGCATTGCCTACTATTGGGATAATTTTTGTACATTGCCCACTAAGAGTGTTACTTAATTCGATACCGTCTTGCGATTTATAGGACACACTCAAATTAGAAATTGATAGACACCGTTCCCAACACTGTCAAAGGTGCTCCAGGAATCAACGCAAAGCCGTTATCAACGTCGTAATATCTTGTGCTAAAGAGATTTTTTAAATTTAGCCCGAATCTAAAGTTATCTTGACGGTAAAACAGAGCTGCATCTGCTTTAAGGTAAGAGGGAATTTTGAAGGTATTGGGTAGTATAACGTCAGCATCTTGTGCATATGTCAGCCCGAAGCCAAATCCCAACCCCTGCAAACTTCCACTTTGCAGTTCGTAGGTCGTCCAGAAACTGGCACTATGATATGGAACACCAGGCAGGCGATCGCTAACTTTCTCCGGGTCAGTATCCTTTGTGACTTCTGCATCCGTGTAAGCATAGCTAGCGATGATATTCCATCCTGGCAAAATTTCTCCGGCAATATCCAATTCAATTCCACGACTGCGTTGTTCGCCCGTTGCAACACTGAAAAAGTCTCGAAATTCCGGGTCAGGGTCAGCTGTTGGCACATTCTGTCTGGTAATCTGGTAAAATGCCAGAGTTGCTGAAACTCGATTCTCGAAGAAATCTTGTTTAAGTCCAAACTCAAACTGCTCTCCAGTCTGCGGTTCTAATAATTCTCCGGTCCGGGTGATGTAACCAGTGTTGGGAGCGAAGGCTTGTGCATAGTTGAAATAGACAGAAGTAGAATCTGTTGGCTGGTAGACAATGCCCACGCGGGGAGAGAATTTTGTATCCGATTGTTCTGTCAAGTCATTTGTTAGTGTATTTTCATTGAAGGAATAGACGGAGTCAAAGCGAATGCCACCTAGCACCTTGAGATTTGAGGCAAGCTCAACCAAGTCTTGTATGTAAATTCCGAGACTATCGTTGCCAAATTCCGCAGAGTCCTGCACAGTGTAAGCTCCCGGTCGGGCACCGTAAACAGGATTAAAGATATCAATGGAACCCAGAGGCGCGCTTCTGCGAGTATAGGGATAGACAAATCGACTTAATTCCACACCAAACAGAAGATTGTGTCGCACGGAGCCTGTATTGAACTTGCCAATGACTTCGTTTTGCAGCGTGTAGAGTTGATTGTTCTGCGGTCCCTTAACGGATTCACGGTTGAGCGTTCGCCCATTCGGTTCTAGCGCAGTGCTAGCCAATCGTTCAGATCCAATATTGAGATCGGCAACGAGTACGCTAAACCCCTGCCGAAATCTCCAATTATCACTAAAGCGATGTTCAAAGTCATAATATCCCCAGTGTGTTGTTCCCGTAGTGGGTCCTAAGTCTGGTTCGCTAAGATACCTGCTGATAGGCACTTGCAAAAACTCTCGCTCTGGTGGAAAGTTAGCACCAAAAATGTTATTAGAAATTTTGAAATATTCGTACTCTACTGTTAACGTTGTTCGCGGACTCATGCGCCAGGTAAAAGCTGGCGCAATGAAATAGTCCTCGTTAAAGACAAAATCGCGAAAGCTGTTTGCGGATTCGTAGGAAGCATTCAAACGGTAGGTGAGAGAACCATTTGCGGTGAGAGGACCTCCTATATCAAATGTTGGACGAAAAAAATCATAATTCCCAACCGTGAAATTCGCTTGGTAAAACGGTTGATCTAGGGGCTTTTTTGTGATTGTGTTTACAACACCACCAAAGGCGAAATTTCCCCCATAGAGTGCCGAAGCTGGACCTTTGAGGACTTCCACCCGTTCGACATTCGCAAACCCGTGTGGATTGATAAAAGCTGAGTCTGGAAAACCATTGCGGAGTTGCTGGTAACTTTCCCCGAAGCCTCGCACCCGGTATCCGGACGCAAACGGAAAGCCAGGGAACCGAGTCACACCGCTGATATTTTCAGTGAACTCTTCCAGACGTGTCAGCCCGCGATCGCGAATCACGGCTTGGGGTACTACCTGTACTGACAGCGGCAAGTCGCGTTGCGGGACAGCTAGCTTGGTTCCGGTCGTTGACTCTTGAACCCGATATCCCTCCTCTTGCTCACCCGTCACTACTAGCTCAATGGGTTCTTCACCAGAAGCCGGTGGTTTTGCAGGCTGTGTTTCACTACTAGGTAATGGTGATCCCTCCTCGCCTGTGGGCAGCGGTGCCGTAGGCGGGGAAGGGCTAGGGGTAGGCTTCACAGCTGAGGATACAGCTGGTGTCACCGCGAAAATGAGACCTTCATTGCTGTCAAACACCTCGACTTTTGGTAATCCCTCTTCACCTGTCACTGTCACTTGGACAGTATTAGGATTCTGATTTGTGACTTGTAAGAGCGTAATTCCCGCAATAGGTTTTTCAGAACGCAAAGAACTACCACTAGCCAGTTGTAATTGAGCATTGGTGATCACAGCAGTCAGGGTATTACCTTCACTTTTGAGTGAAGTTTGCAGCTTGTCAGATGTAGCAGATGTTTCTAAGATGATTTCCAAGCCATTTTGTGTTTGATTCAGCCTGACCCCTGTTACTTGAATAATCTGACTCGATTGCTCTTGCTGCGCCAGCCACTCCTTAACGTTGGTGTAAGGACGCTGGATATCCTTTAGTTGGGGAATCTTTGTAATAGGGACTGTTTTTGCTGTATGACTTGTTTTCGTGGTGTTAGCTCCTGCCAAAGCTTGCTGATTGACGATCACTGCTATGACCACAGCTAGTCCTAAATTCCTCAGTAGATGCAGTTGATTCATAAATCCCTCACACCAAAGTAGTTTGAACAGCAACGAACTCCCAGCTACCAAAAGGATTTGGCAAGCGTCAGCAGCTAGAATGCTTTTTTTTTGTTACTAAGTAAATATCACACTTTTTGATAACAATAATACTTTTTAATAAAAGATAGAGAATTTTAAAACTAACTTTAGCCAAGTAGAACTTTGGGACTAAATCCGAAGCAGAATTATTGAGTTTTTATAAAATGGCTCTTTAGTAAATTATTTGTATTTGCAGCAACCGTGTCAAACGACAAGTTGTCAAACTTGAATGGGAGCGAGCAAAAAATATTTTTTTATTACTATGCCCTATAGGGGCATAGTAATGTACAGAAAACTTTGCTAGTGAGCGCTGACGATGCGCTAAGTTAGAACGGAAAAGCTACAAATAGTACCATTTCACCTTTGCTTAATGCAATCCCTTCTATAAGGCAATACAACAAGCTTTACAGTATCCCAGTTACAATCAAATATTGCTCTGGGAAATTTGAAAATCATTATCAATCAGTTAAGAATGTATAGTAAATATTAATGATAAAATAAATGAGAAAAAACCGAATTGACCCTGAAAAGCTTTTGTGAAAAAGGAATAGAGACTATTAAGAAAGATGTCGAGAAGGGATGTCCGGGTTTGAAAGTAAAAAAATCTACAAATTATTGTTTGGTTTAGGACTTGTAAATTGTAAGACAGGTGATAAGGTGATATTATGACTTTGGCTAACAGCAAGCTAAACCTCAGAGTGAGGAAATAAGTATGCCGATTCAAATTAGAGATGAAGCAATTTACAACTTGCTGCAAAAAATTTATCGAAGCGATCGCACTTAAAAAGACGTCGCCGTTCGAGCGATCGCCCAACCAACTTTTTGGATTTGCTAACTTTTTTGAGCTAAAAAACTGTAAAGCAATATATCGATACCAAGTTTTCAGGTAATGCCCGCGCTAACTAACAGGGAGGCGTTCTCAACACCATAAGTCTAAAAAAGTTCGACTTTAGAGTAACCAATAGCTACGGCGCAAATAAAAGCAATTGCCTCACTGGATTACTGTTTCAAAATCCGAACTTACAAGACACAAAGCTAAAATTTCCTGTTTAAATAAAAATAAATTTACTGCAAAGCTTTTCTCATGATAGAACTAGAAGAACGCCAGATTCTGCTAGAGTCTTATCTGCAAGCGCAGGTGGCTAAAATGCTGAAAATTGCTTTATCTCAAGTGGATCTTCAGCAACCTTTGAACAGTTTGGGACTCGACTCCTTGAGCCGAGTCGAGCTAAAAAACTGCATTGAGACTGACCTTGGAGTCATTGTATCTCTCGCTGACTTTCCACCAGATTCTAACCTTGCCCAGCTAGCAATGCACGTACTCAAACAGCAGAATTACAATCAGGTTAATTACCCACAAGATTCGTGTATTCATCAGCTATTTGAGGCTCAGGTAGAGCGAACACCGGAAGCTGTTGCGGTCATCTTTGAAGACGTAGAGACAAGGGTTATCGCGTCTCTATCCTATCGAGAGTTGAATCAATGCGCTAATCAACTAGCACACTACTTGCAAAGGCAGGGAGTAGGGTCAGAAACACTGGTTGGCATCTGCGTAGAGCGCTCTCTAGAGACGATTGTAGGACTGCTGGGTATTCTCAAAGCGGGTGGAGCTTACGTACCTCTAGATCCAACATATCCAAAAGAGCGGTTAGCTTTTATGTTGGAAGATGCCTGTGTACCGATACTGCTGACTCAGACGCACCTAGTTGCAGAACTTCCTGCACATAAAGCTAAGGTAGTGTGTCTGGACTCAGACTGCGGCGTTATCGTACACGAGAGCAACGAAAACCCTGTCAGTACAGTAAGTTCAGAAAATTTAGCTTATACAATCTATACTTCAGGCTCCACGGGTAGACCCAAGGGAGTCATGGTAACGCATAACAACTTAGTTTATTCGACTGTTGCTCGTACTTTCTATTACCAAGAACCCGTTAAAAATTTCCTGTTGGTTTCATCCTTTGCCTTTGATAGTTCAGTTGCAGTCATCTTCTGGACGCTCTGCTTTGGTGGAACTCTTGTACTCCCTAAAGAGGGTTTGCAGAAAGACATCTTGCAGTTAACAAAGCTAATATCCCAATATCAAATAACCCATTGGTTAAGCGTTCCTTCTCTCTACAAAGCCTTACTAACTCATGGGTCGTTACAGCAGCTTGTTTCCCTGCGTACCGTTATTGTAGCGGGAGAACCTTGTTCGAGAGAGTTAGTTGAGCGCCATTATCAAATACTTTCTCAGACAACTTTATTTAACGAATATGGACCGACAGAGGCAACTGTTTGGAGTAGCGTATATCGTTGTCAAAGCGATGAGTTGAAGAGTTCAATTCCTATCGGTCGCGCAATTGCCAATACTCAAATTTATCTACTAGATGAGCAGTTAAATCCTGTACCTGTTGGAGTACCGGGTGAATTATACATAGGCGGAGCAGGCGTGGCTAGAGGCTACCTTAACAGACCAGAATTAACTGCTGAAAAGTTCATATCAAACCCTTTGTCTGAGATGAGGAAATGGAGAGAACTACCAATACCCCAATCACCAATCACCAATCACCATTACCCAGTCCCCAGACTTTATAAAACTGGAGATTTGGCGCAGTATCTTCCAGAGGGAAACATTGAGTTTTTAGGTCGCATTGACCAACAGGTAAAGATACGCGGTTTTCGTATCGAAGTAGGGGAAATTGAAGCTATTCTTGCAAAACATCCCTACGTGCAAGAAGTGGTAGTTTTGGCTCAAAAGGATGTCTCTGGTGAACAACGCTTGGTGGCATATTTGGTGTCATCAGAGCTTAGTATCAGTGAATTGCGTCACTTTTTGAGCGAAAAGCTACCGGACTACATGGTGCCTTCAGCTTTTGTATTCCTTGAGGCACTGCCTTTAACTCCCAACGGCAAGGTGGATCGCCTTGCATTGCCTGTTCCCGATTTTACGCGATCGCATTTGGCGAAAGCTTTCGTAGCACCTCGCTCTGAGTCAGAGAAAGTGTTAGCCGAAATTTGGGCACAAGTTCTTGGCATTGAACGGGTTGGCATTCACGATAATTTCTTTGAGTTAGGAGGACACTCGCTACTAGCAACGGAACTGCTGCTCCAAGTACATGATGCCTTTGGTGTGGAACTAACTTTGCAACGCCTGTTGGAATTACCCACCGTTGATAGTTTGGCAGCTTGGATTGAACAAAATGCAGTTAAGCAGAAAACTGTTAGTACAAATGTCAGTACAGTATTTGCGATCGCTTCTAATGAAAACCAGCGGTATCAACCTTTCCCACTCACTGATGTTCAACAAGCTTACTGGATCGGTCGCAGTAAGATGTTTGAACTGGGTAACGTGGCAGCTCACTTTTATTTAGAGACCGAAAGCGTTGATTTAGACTTGGAACGGTACAATAAAGCTTGGCAGCGATTAATCGAACGTCATGAAATGCTGCGAGCGATTGTCTTACCTTCTGGAGAACAGCAAATTCTGGACTCTGTACCACCTTATCAAATTCAAGTCTTGGATCTGCGTGGAGAAATTCCAGAGGTAGTCGCTTCTAAATTAGAGACTATTCGCCAAGAGATGTCGCATCAACTGTTGCCTACTGACACTTGGCCCTTGTTTGAAATTCGCGCTTCTGTTTTGGATGACAGACGCATTCGACTGCACATCAGCTTTGATTTGTTAATTGGTGACTACTGGAGTTTTCAGATTCTTGGCAAGGAACTTTCTGAACTTTATCAAAATCTCGATACTTCCTTGCCTCCACTATCTGTATCATTCCGAGATTACGTCAATACTTGTCTGGCGCTGCAAAATTCCTTGCATTACCAACGTTCCAAAGAGTATTGGCTCAACAGATTACCATCTTTACCACCCGCACCCGAATTACCCCTACAGAAGCGGGAGAAAAGCGCCATCACTCATCCCCGGTTTGTGCGCCAGAGTGCAAAGCTAGAACCCCTCTTTTGGCAACAACTGAAAACACGCGCTTCTCAAATAGGCTTAACTCCTTCAGGAGTGCTTTTAGCAGCCTTTGCTGAAGTTCTAACTACTTGGAGTAAAAATCCTCGGTTTACGATTAATCTCACTTTATTTAATCGTCTACCGCTGCATCCCCAAATCAACGAAATTGTTGGCGACTTCACCACATTAAGCTTACTGACTGTAGACAACTCTAACCCGAATTCGTTTGAAATTCGCGCCCAGCGAATACAACAGCAACTTTGGTTAGATTTAGACCATCGTTACTTCGATGGAGTTCAAGTATTGCGGGAATTAACACGCACCCAAAGATGGGAATCAAAAGCGTTAATGCCAGTTGTATTTACCAGTACACTGTCTTTACCAACAGCCAGTACAGATGTCGATCCATTGGCAAGATTTGGAGAGGTTGTTCACAGCATCACCCAGACGCCTCAAGTGTGGCTAGACCATCAAGTTTATGAGGAAGCTGGAACTTTAATGTTTAATTGGGATGCTGTTGAAGAACTCTTCCCCCCAGGTCTTCTCGACGATATGTTTGCGGCTTATTGTAATCTTTTGCAGCGTTTGGCAACTGACGAGTCAGCGTGGGTAGAAACCAGAAGGCAACTGTTACCAAATGCCCAAATTGAGCTTTTTGAAGCTATCAATAGCACCACGCTACCACTGTCAACTCAACTGCTACACACTTTATTTGAGGCGCAGGTAAAACAGCGTCCGCATCATTTGGCTATTGTCGCACCCGACCGCAGTTTCACCTATCAAGAGTTATTTGAATACTCGAATGCGCTAGGTTATCGTTTACGACAATTAGGCACACAACCCAATACTTTGGTAGCCATTGTCATGGAAAAAGGATGGGAGCAAGTGGTAGCTGTTTTAAGTATTTTAGCTGCTGGTGCTGCCTACGTACCCATCGACCCAGCATTACCGAATGAGCGGTTGACGCATTTACTAGAACAAGCACAAGTCAGTTTAGTTTTAACCCAATTAAAACTGAATCAAACCTTAGAGTTACCTTCTTTTTTAAAGCGAATTTGTGTAGACATCTCAGAACCACTATCTGAAAAACACCAGCCTTTGCATCCGGTACAGCAACCCGAAGATTTAGCCTATGTTATCTACACTTCTGGTTCTACCGGGATGCCTAAAGGGGTGATGATAGACAATCGCGGTGCAGTTAATACCATCCTGGATATGAATCAGCGTTTTGGTGTTAACCCGTGCGATCGCGTCTTGGCGCTTTCTTCTCTGTGCTTTGACTTGTCAGTTTACGACATTTTCGGCACTTTAGCTGCTGGGGCAACAATTGTCATTCCAAAAACAGAGGCTTCTAAAGATCCGTCAATCTGGTGGGATTTGATTGAAAAACAGCGGGTGACAATTTGGAATTCAGTACCCGCCTTAATGCAGATGTTGGTGGAATATGCTTCAGGACGTATCTCAGTTTTGGATTGTTTGCGCTTAGTTCTGTTAAGTGGAGATTGGGTGCCATTGACTTTACCCGATCAAATTAAAACCGTAGCTAAAAACGTCCAACTTATCAGTTTGGGAGGCGCTACTGAAGCATCAATTTGGTCGATTCTCTACCCCATAGAAAGTGTAGACCCGTGTTGGAAAAGTATCCCCTATGGGCGTCCGATGCTTAACCAACAATTCTACGTACTTAACGAATCTTTAGAACCTTGTCCTGTGTGGGTGCCGGGACAGTTATACATTGGTGGAATTGGTTTAGCTAAAGGTTATTGGCAAGATGAGGAAAAGACTGCTGCTAGCTTCATCACTCATCCGGTAACTAAAGCAAAACTTTACCGCACAGGCGACCTCGGTTACTACTTACCAGATGGCAACATTTCGTTCATTGGGCGAGAAGATTATCAGGTCAAAATTGGTGGATATCGCATCGAATTAAAAGAAATTGAAGCTGCTTTAATGGAACATCCGGCAGTACATCAAGCTGTCGTCGCGGCAGTTGGCGAACAGCAAAACAATAAGCAGCTAGTAGCTTATGTACTTCCAGATCGAGAACAAGGATTGGCCCTTTTTGAAGTGGAAGGTACAAATGTTTCAGAGATTCAACAAGTTTGGAAATCTCTGGTAAATTCAGGTTCTCAACAAGCTGAAAAAGAACCAGAAGGAGTCAATATTCAAACTCTATCAGCTTTCTTGCAAGCTATAGAGCGTTTGAGTACTGCCTATATGCGTTCTACCTTAACCAGTTTAGGTGTTTATATCCACCCCCAAGAAAAGCATTCTCTAGATAGTTTAATGAATCGGTGCCAGATTCAGCCTCACTATCGAAAACTATTAGGGCAGTGGTTAAGCGTCCTGGAAAAAGAAAAGCTATTGCAACGAGAAGGACAAGATACTTTTGTCAACCATATTCCCTTACAAACCGATTCTCTAAATACTATTTGGAACGAGGTTAAACAATATGCCAACTCGATTCCTCAAGGGCAGAATTTTCTGAATTATATCGAGCGTCATCTCAATAATCATTCGGCACTGCTAAAAGGACAAATAGACCCGCTGGATTTATTATTTCCTGACGGTTCTTTAGATACGGTAGAAAGTCTGTATCAATCCTTTCCTACTGCTGCCTATTTCAACAGTCTTGCTAGGGAAATCGTGAGGTCTTTGGTAAAAACATTGCCTCCGGGAAAACCACTAAGAATTCTGGAAATTGGGGCAGGCATAGGTGGCACAACCGCATCGCTGCTGCCAGTCTTGCCACGCGATCGCACACTTTACACTTACACTGATGTTTCTCCATTTTTCAGTAATTTGGCTAAGAAAAAATTCCGAGAATATTCCTTTGTTGAATACAAGCGACTGGATATCGACCAAAACCCGCAGGAGCAAGGCTATCAATTGCAAAGTTTTGATTTGATTGTAGCCGCCAATGTTTTGCACGTCGCCCGCAACTTAGGAACAACTTTGTTCTATATCCGCTCTCTTTTAGCTCCCCAAGGTTTACTTTTATTAGTTGAGTTAACAGAGTACAGTCGTTCAGCCATGACGACTATGGGATTTGTCAAAGGCTTCAGCAATTATGAAGATGAAAGAACGCAAGAAAACTTACCTACTTTATCAGTAAAGCAATGGCAAAATATTTTACAATTGAATGCGTTTGAAGACTTTGTTGCCTTCCCACAATCCGGTTCCCTTAATGATTTATTTGGGCAACATTTAATAATTGCTCGACAACCTTTTTCTGAAAAGCGGTTGAAGCAAGATGAATTGCGGAATTTTCTTCAGAAAAAGCTACCTGAGTATATGGTTCCTTCTGCCTATATATCCCTTAATACTTTGCCGCTAAATTCTAACGGAAAGGTAGATAGGCAAGCTCTTGCCAAACTTAGTCCAATCAAACTAAATCCAAACAAAGCTTTTGTAGCTCCTCGAAATACACTAGAGCAAATAATTGCTGGCATTTGGACTCAAATACTTAACTTAGAAGGTGCTGTGGATATTCACCATAACTTCTTCGAGTTGGGCGGAAATTCCTTAAAAGCAATTCAAATTTATAACAAGCTGCAAGAAAAACTGGAAACGGAATTTCCAGTAGTCACAATGTTTGAACATCCAACAGTCAGCGCTTTAGCACAAGCTTTAAGTCAAAAAGAAACGAGAAATACTGTTTTCAAACAAGGTTACGACCGAGGGCAGAAGCGAAAAGAAGCAGCCTTACAAAAACAACGAAGCAACAAGAAGAAGTTGAGTAGTCTGTAACTGCTGAAAAAGAAAATATCAATCCTAAATAATTTGTGAACTTCTACCTCTCTTACCTCTGCGTCCTCAGCGTCTCTGCGGTTAATTCACTTAAAACCCTTCATAAATCAATCGAACCACCATATTACTTCACCCAAAACCTATAGATTTTTCAAGAAATCGGAGAAAAACCGTGATAAATCAAGAAGAAATAGATTTGACCGGAATAGCCATTATTGGCATGGCAGGTCGTTTTCCCAAAGCCAAAAATATTGAAACATTTTGGCATAACCTAAAAAACGGCATAGAATCAATTTCAGTCTTTTCTTCCAAGGAGATGGAAGAAAATATAGACCCCACCATTGTAAAAAATCCTCAGTTTGTCAAAGCAGGATACATCCTAGAAGATGTAGATCTATTCGATGCTCAATTCTTTAGGATGACTCCCAAAGAAGCTGAAATTATAGATCCCCAACAGCGGATCTTTTTGGAGTGCGCTTGGGAGGCTTTGGAAAATGCTGGCTATACTCCTGAAAATTATCAAGGGGCAATCGGTGTTTACGCTGGTTCAGGGATTAACACTTATTCATTACTCAACTTGGCATCACAATGGAAACTGGGAAAGCCTTCAGAATTTGTTGAAGTTTTGATTGGTAACGATAAAGATTATTTAGCTACCCGCGTTTCTTACAAATTAAACCTTAACGGTCCTAGTATTTGCGTTCAAACTGCTTGTTCTACTTCATTAGTTGCTGTAAACTTGGCTTGTCAAAGCTTACTAGATTATCAATGCGATATGGCTTTGGCTGGTGGAGTTTCAATTAAAGTTCCGCAAAAACTCGGTTATCTTTATCAAGAAGGAGGAGCTGTTTCCCCAGACGGACATTGTCGCGCATTTGATGCTAAAGCACAAGGAACTGTTGGCGGTAATGGATTAGGAATTGTTGTTTTGAAGCGATTGGAAGATGCTCTTGCAGATGGCGATTGCATTCATGCTGTCATCAAAGGTTCTGCCATCAATAATGACGGTTCTGCCAAAGTTGGCTACACAGCACCCAGCGTTGACGGACAGGCAAAAGCGATCGCAGAAGCTTTGTCTGTAGCAGGAGTGGAACCCGAAACTATTAGCTATATCGAAGCTCACGGAACCGGAACTCCCTTAGGCGATCCAATTGAAATTGCTGCTCTTTCTAAAATTTTTCCCACCAATCCTAATAAAAAACCCTACTGTGCTATCGGTTCTGTCAAAACTAATATCGGACATTTAGATGCAGCTGCTGGTATCGCTGGTTTAATTAAAACTGTTTTATCTCTCAAACATAAATTACTACCACCCACCCTGCATTTCGAGAAGCCAAATCCTCAAATAGATTTCGCCAACAGCCCATTTTACGTCAACACTTCTTTATCTGAATGGAAGGCAAACGGCACTCCCCGTCGTGCAGGTATTAGTTCCTTTGGCTTCGGGGGAACTAACACTCATGTAGTTTTGGAGGAAGCGCCTATTGAGCATAATTCTAGGGGTGCAGAGGTGCAGGGCAGAAAATATCAATTATTGTTACTTTCTGCCAAAACTCCAACAGCTTTGGATACTGCTACTGCAAATTTAGCTGCACACTTTAAACAGCATCCTGATATTAATCTTGCCGATGCAGCTTACACATTACAAGTGGGTCGCAGCGTTTTCAATTATCGCCGGATGTTGGTTTGCCAAAACGTTGAAGATGCCGTAAATGCACTCTCAAATTTGAATTTGCAGCAATCCTATCACTTGCAAAAGCCAAGCGAAAAACCAATTGTATTTATGTTTCCCGGTCAAGGAGCGCAATATGTAAATATGGCGCGGGAACTCTACGAAACTGAGCCAACTTTTCGAGAGGAAGTCAAGCGCTGCTGCCAACTGCTACAACCTCATCTAAATTTAGATTTGCGGCAAGTGCTGTATCCAGACGAGTCAAATATGGATAAAGCAACACAGCAACTAAAACAGACGGCGATTGCACAACCAGCATTATTTGTCATTGAATACGCTTTGGCTAAGTTGTGGATGTCGTGGGGAGTACAACCTCAAGCTGCGATCGGTCACAGTATCGGAGAATATGTAGCTGCTTGTCTCGCTGGTGTCTTTTGTTTAGAAGATGCCTTGGCGTTGGTGGCAGCTAGAGGAAAATTGATGCAGCAATTGCCTCCTGGATCGATGCTTTCTGTTTCCTTATCGGCAGTAGAAGTGCAACCTTTTTTAAAAGAAGGGCTTTCCTTGGCAGCAATTAACGCACCATCTCGATGTGTTGTTTCTGGTACAGTAGAAGCGATCGCCCAACTAGAGGATGAGTTGGCGGCGAAAAGTTTGGAATTAAGTCGCTTACATACCTCCCATGCTTTTCATTCTTCTGTGATGGATTCTATTTTAGATCCATTCACCGAACTGGTAAAAAAAGTTAAGTTGAACCCCCCCGAAATTCCCTTTTTGTCCAATCTTACAGGCACCTGGATATCAGCAGCAGAAGCAACAAATCCTAGCTATTGGGCGAAACATTTGCGCCACACGGTACAGTTTTCTTCTGGAATACAGGAGTTGTTGAAATCAGAACGAATTTTATTAGAAGTTGGACCAGGTCGAACATTAAGCACTTTAGCAAAACAGCATCAAGGACAGATAACCGGACAAATTGTACTTTCTTCGTTGCGACATTCCAAAGAAGAACAGTCAGATGTAGCATTTTTATTAAATACATTAGGCAGACTTTGGCTTGAGGGTACGTTAATAGATTTCTCGAAATTTTACACTTACGAAAAACGCCATCGCTTACCCTTACCAACTTACCCCTTTGAGCGTCAGCGTTATTGGATTGAACCGAAAAACTTATCTGACGCTGAAACTAATCGCTCAGTATCATTAAGCAAAAAGCCTGACATTTCCGACTGGTTTTACATCCCATCCTGGAAACGTTCTATTGCACCTAAATTATTTCAACCGGGAGAATTAGAAAGCGTAAAACGTTGCTGGTTGATATTTGTGGATGAATGCGGTTTGGGAGAGCAAATTGCCAAAGTTTTGGAACAAGAAAAGCAAACTGTTATCAAAGTGATGATTGGGGAGGAGTTTCGCAAAGTTGACGATGGTGTGTATATTATCAATCCGCGATCACGCCACCATTACGATAGCTTACTAAAAGAACTTTGCACGTTAAGTAAAATTCCCCAAATAGTTGCACACTTGTGGAGCATTCAACCGCCTCAGCAGAAACAATCTGAAATTGAATTTTTTGAAAGCTCTCAGGAACTCGGTTTTTACAGTCTACTTTATCTTGTGCAAGCATTTAAAGATAGAAATCTTACCGATTCTTTGCAAATCAAAGTTGTGTCAGCGAATATGCAGGGAGTGACTGAAGAAAAGGTACTTTTTCCAGAAAAGGCGACTGTCTTAGGTCCGTGCAAGGTTATTCCTCAAGAATACAGCAATATAACTTGCCGCAGCATTGATATCGTACTTCCTGAAATCAAAACTTCCCAGGACAATAAGCTAATAAACCAACTCATAGCCGAATTTACAGCAGCAGAGCAGTCTGACTTAGTTGTTGCTTACCGTGGAAATCATCGATGGGTGCAAACTTTTGAAGCAATACGACTGGATGATAAAGCTGGGAGCAAAATAAGGTTGCGCCAAGGTGGAGTCTATCTTATCACAGGTGGACTGGGAGGTCTTGGTCTGGTGCTTGCCGAACATCTAGCAAAAACCGTGCAAGCCAAACTAATATTAGTTGGGCGATCGCCTTTTCCCAAAAAAGACGAGTGGGAAAAATGGCTGGAAACTCACGATTCTCAGGATGAAATCAGCCGCAAGATTCAGAAATTGCAAACACTTGAAAAACTGGGTGCCGAAGTTTTGGTCAAGAACGCAGATGTGGGCGATCGCAGCCAAATGCAAGCAGTCATTACCCAGATATACGAACGATTTGGTCTTCTGCATGGAGTCATTCACGCCGCAGGAATTGTCAGAGAAAAGTCATTTCGCTCTATTCAAGAAACAGATAAAACCGAGTGCGAGCAGCAGTTTCAGGCTAAAGGACGCGGACTTATAGTATTAGAACAAGAATTGCAGGGAAGAAAACTTGATTTTTGTCTATTGGTATCTTCCCTATCATCTGTTTTAGGAGGATTAGGTTGTATAGCCTACTCTGCCGCTAACATATTCGTTGATGCTTTTGCTTATAAGTGCAACCAAACCCACTCTTTCCCTTGGCTGAATGTAAATTGGGACAACTGGCAAGTTAAAGAAGAAAAACCAACAACAACAACAGCTTTAGGAGCAAGTATGGCTGAATTAACCATGACACTTGCAGAAGGGGTGGAGACTTTACAACGTATTTTAGCCATAAATGCGCCCACTCAAATTGTCATTTCCACAGGAGATTTAAAAGCTAGGATTGACCAATGGATTAACTTTAAACCTTTACAAAAAGTCAAAGATTCCCAAGAACTCAATTCATCGTCGAGCCATCCTAGACCGAGTTTATCAAATTCCTACGTTGCTCCGAGAAATGAGGTTGAAGAAACTGTTACTGAGATTTGGGAAAAATTGCTTGGTATCAAACAAATAGGCATATACGACAACTTTTTTGAACTAGGGGGAGACTCTTTGCTTGCCTTGCCGTTAGTTTCTAGGTTGCGTGATACCTTCCAGGTAGAACTACCTCTTCGTACTCTTTTTAAAGCAACTAATGTCGCAGATTTGTCCCACGCCATTATTACCAACGAACCAAAGCCAGGACAAACCGAAAAGATTGCTAAAGCTTTAAAAAGGCTCAAGAATATGTCTGCTCAAGACATCAAACAGACGCTTCAGGAAAAGAAAAGGGGAGCTAGAGTTTAATGAATATCAAAAGCTTTGCAGACGGAAATGAACTTTCTACCGAAGAGCGCGATCTTCTCGCATATTTACTTGAAGAGGAAGGAATAGAACTTTCGCAAACGCAACCACTTCCTCCTATAGTGTCCGCTCCAGAAAAACGGCACCAACCTTTCCCACTTACTAACATTCAACAAGCTTACTGGATCGGTCGCAGTGAAGCGCTGGAATTGGGCAATGTAGCAGCTCATGCTTACTGGGAAATTGAAAGCATCAATTTAGATTTAGAAAGATATGAAAAAGCTTGGCAGCGGTTAATCGAACGTCACGAAATGCTGCGAGCGATTGTCTTACCTTCTGGAGAACAGCAAATTCTGGACTCTGTACCACCTTATGAAATTCAAGTGTTGGATCTACGCAAAGAAAGTCCAGAGGTAGCAGCTTCGCAATTAGAAGCGACTCGCCAGAAAATGTCTCATCAAATACTGCCAACCGATCAATGGCCTTTATTTGACATTCGTGTTTCTATATTAAATGAACGGTGCATTCGGCAACATATCAGCTTCGACTTGTTAATTGGTGATGACTGGAGTCTGCAAGTTCTATTGCAAGAACTTTGGGAACTTTACCAAGATGCCGATGCTCCTCTAGGTGCGATCGCGGTATCGTTCCGAGATTATGTTCTCGCTTGTGTCGCGCTGCAAGGTTCTTGCGAGTATGAGCGATCGCGGGACTATTGGCTGAGGCGAATTCATACCCTACCACCCGCACCCGAATTACCTTTGGCAAAACATCCCAGCTTGCTACATTCCCCTCGGTTTGTGCGTCGGAGTGCAACGCTACAACCAGAAATCTGGCAACAACTGAAAACACGAGCAAATCAAGCAGGTTTAACGCCATCAGGAGTGCTATTAGCTGCTTTTGCCGAAGTTCTGAGTGTCTGGAGCAAATGTCCCCGATTTACCATCAACCTAACGCTATTTAATCGCCTACCCCTACATCCCCAAATCAACGAAATTGTTGGTGACTTCACCTCATTAAGCTTACTTGCCATAGACAACTCAACTTTAGATTCGTTTGAAACCCATGCTCGAAACATACAAGAGCAACTTTGGGAAGATTTAGATCATCGCTACTTTGACGGAGTGCAGGTGTTGCGAGAATTGGCTCGCATCCAAACTCAGGAGTCAAAAGCTCTGATGCCAGTCGTATTTACCAGCACCCTTACTTTAACAGAAGCCGGACAGAATACTGACCCATTCGCCCCATTTGGCTCGGTAGTTTACAGCATCACCCAGACACCTCAAGTTTTGCTAGATCATCAAGTTTATGAGGAAGAAGAAACTTTAGTTTTTAACTGGGATGCTGTCGAGGAACTTTTCCCCGGTGGGCTTCTTTCTGATATGTTTGAAGCTTATTGTGGTTTTCTGTTTCGTTTGGCTAATGATGAATCGGTTTGGTTGAAAACCAGACGGCAACTGTTACCAAATGCCCAAATTGAGCTTTTTGAAGCTATCAATAGCACCACGCTACCAGTACCAGATTTGCTGCTACACACTTTATTTGAGGCTCAGGTAAAACAGCATCCCCATCATGCCGCCATTATTGCACCAAAGCGCACCTTGACTTACCAAGAGTTGCATAGCCTTTCACAGGCATTGGGACACCGACTGCGGCACTTGGGTGCAAAGCCAAACACTCTGGTGGCTGTCGTTATGGAGAAAGGATGGGAGCAAGTCGTAGCTGTTTTGGGCATCTTAGCTGCTGGTGCTGCCTACGTACCCATCGACCCAGGATTGCCTAATCAGCGGCTTACGCATTTACTACAACAAGCACAAGTCAGCTTAGTTTTAACCCAATTAAAACTGAATCAAACCTTAGAGTTACCTTCTTTTGTAAAGCGAATTTATGTAGACATAAAAGAACTGCTATCTGAAAAACACCAGCCTTTGCATCCGGTACAGCAACCCGAAGATTTAGCCTATGTTATCTACACTTCTGGTTCTACCGGGATGCCTAAAGGAGTGATGATAGACCATCGCGGAGCAGTTAACACCATCCTCGATATCAATAAACGTTTTGATGTTAACTCATCTGACCGAGTATTCGCGCTTTCCTCCCTCAGTTTTGACTTGTCGGTCTACGACATTTTCGGTACTTTAGCTGCTGGGGCAACAATTGTCATTCCCCAAGCGAATGCGGCTAAAGACCCATCTCATTGGTTGGATGCGATCGCACACGAGCAAATTACTGTTTGGAACTCAGTACCCGCCTTAATGCAGATGTTAGTGGAATATGCCAATGTGCGACCAGAATTTTCCCTGACCTCTTTACGCCTAGTGCTTCTAAGTGGAGACTGGTTGCCATTACCTCTGACTTCTCGAATTAAAGCTATAGCTAGAAATGCTCAAGTCATCAGTCTAGGAGGTGCTACCGAAGCTTCAATCTGGTCAATTCTTTACCCGATTGAAACTATCGACCCAAGCTGGAAAAGCATCCCCTACGGTTGTCCGATGACCAACCAGCAATTTTACGTCTTGAATGAGGCACTAGAACCTTGTCCTGTATGGGTGCCGGGACAGCTATATATTGGGGGAATTGGTTTAGCAAAAGGTTACTGGCGGGATGAGCAAAAGACTGCTGCCAACTTTATCACTCATCCCGTTACTGGTAGTCGCTTGTACCGTACAGGGGACTTAGGTTGCTATTTACCAAACGGTCAAATTGAGTTTTTAGGACGGGAAGATTACCAGGTTAAAGTCGGCGGATACCGCATTGAGTTAGGAGAAATTGAGGCGGCTTTGGTGCAGCATCCGGCTGTGCATCAAGCTGTCGTTATGGCAGATCAACAGCAAAGCAATAAGCGTTTGGTGGCGTATGTAGTCCCCGTGCAAAAGCCAGCCCCTACCGTTGATGAACTGCGCCACTTCTTGAGCGAGAAACTGCCTGAGTATATGGTGCCTTTTGCGTTCATGGTGTTGGATGCCCTGCCACTGACAGCTAACGGCAAAGTGGATCGGCGGGCATTACCAGCACCTGAGCAAGTCAACAGCGAATTTGAGGTAGGAATTCCTACTCTCACGTCAGCGCGTAGCCGTACTGAATATGTGCCACCTCGCACTCCCATAGAGAAGATACTAACGGAAATTTGGGCTGAGGTACTTGCTGTCAAACCTGTAGGCATTAACGACAACTTCTTTGCCTTGGGTGGAGATTCGATTCTCATTATGCAGACGATCGCTCGTGCCAAGCAAGCAGGTATTCAACTAACACCCAGACAGATGTTTGGGTATCCAACTATTGTTGAAGTAGCAGCAGTAGCTAGCACGGCGACGGCAGTCTGCACCGAACAGGAACCTGTAACGGGTTTGGTTCCCCTCACCCCCATCCAGCACTTTTTATTCGAGCAGGATCTGCCAAACTCTTATCCCTGGAACTTGACGTGGCTGCTGGAGGTGCGGCAAAAAGTAGATGTCTGTGTGCTGGAAGCAGCTTTCCAACATTTACTGCTGTATCACGATGCACTCCGCCTGCGCTTTGAACGAAATGTTTCTGGCTGGGAGCAGTATAACGCCAGTCCTGGGGCGGCGCTCGCTTTTGAGCGAATTAATTTATCGCACGTACCAACGAGCGATCGCCAACAAGCGATCAATGCAACGGCAGCAGAGTTACTGGCTAACTTCAATTTGTCCCAAGAACCACTGATAGGGGTTGTTCTCTTTGAACTTGGTTCCCAAAAGTCAGACCTCCTATTAATAGTTGCCCATCACCTAGTAATTGACGCGGTTTCGATGCGGTTTTTGGTAGAGGATCTCCAAACACTCTATCAGCAGCTCAATAGCGGTCAAGCTATTCAACTTCCCCCCAAGAGTACTTCTTACCAGCAATGGTCTCAACAACTGATCAAATATGCACAGTCGGATAACATTCAGCAAGAGTTGTCTTACTGGCTGGAAACCCTACCCAAACAAGCAAACCCTCTGCCAGTGGACTATCCTGAAGGCATTAATACTGAATGTTCTAGCCGCACTGTTTCCAGGTTTCTCAATGAAAAAGAAACTCATGTGCTGCTGCGGGAGTTTCCTATTTATGGCACTCAAGCTCAAGAGGTGTTGTTGACTAGCTTACTATGTGCCATGTCCCAGTGGACAGGCAAAAGTTCTCTGTTGCTTAACTTCTTGGGTCATGGACGCGAGGAAATCTTAGAAGATATGGATGTATCTCGCACTGTGGGATGGTTTACCAGCATTTACCCTGTGTTTTTAGATATGGGCAATGGAGATACTTTGGAGGATGTGTTGCGATCGGTCAAACAGCAAATTCAGCGCATTCCCAACCGAGGCATCGGCTACGGTATTCTTCGCTATCTTACACCAAATACTCAAGTTGCCGAAAAATTAAGGTCTTTACCTCAAGCTGAAGTTGCCTTCAACTACTTTGGTCAAGTAGATTTTTCTCAAGCTTCTTTATTCCAATTTGCCCCAGAATCTCCCGGAACAATTAGGCAAAAACAAGGAAATCGACCGCATTTACTAGATGTCATCGGGGTAATATCTGAGAACAGCCTGGAGGTAGATTTTATCTATAGTGAAAATGTTTATCGACAGTCCACAATTGAGAGTCTAGCCGAATCTTTGATGGAGACAGTGCGATCGCTCATTTCATTAATCGTTCGGTTGTAGTCTTCCAAAAGCCGGATTGTAATTTATTAGGAATAATACAGCAATTCTAATGAACCAATAACAAGAGAGAAATTTGATGAGAAAAGCAAAGCTACTAACTGGCATGAAAGGATTTACAGTCATCTGGTTTGGTCAGGTGATTTCACAGTTGGGTACTGCTATGACCCGCTTTACTCTTACTATATGGACATACACAATAACCGAACAAGCCACAGCTACAGCTTTGGTATTCTTCTGTTCCTTTATGCCATCTATACTACTCAGCCCTATTGCTGGTGCGCTGGTAGATCGCTGGAATCGAAAACTGATTTTATTTATCAGCGACTTGGGCGCAGGTTTGGTAACAATTGGCTTATTAGTACTTTATGCCACTAACAATTTGGAAGTGAAACATCTGTATCTCACGACAGCTATTGCCTCAATATTTGAATCTTTTCAATTTCCAGCTTATTACGCTTCCATATCCATGATGCTGTCAAAAGCTCAATACACTCAAGCTAGCGGTATGCTCTCACTTTTGGAATCTATTTCGGGTGTTACCGCTCCAGTATTGGCAGGCTTTTTGTTTGCGCTTATTGGCATAAAAGGTATTATGACCATTGATATATTAACTTTTCTAGTAGCAATAAGTGCATTACTTTTCATACATATTCCCCAGCCAGAAAAAACAGCCGTTGAAAAAGTTAGTAGCGTTAGTTTATGGCAAGATTCTATTTACGGATTCCGCTACATTTCTAAGCGTCCCAGCCTTAGCGGACTTGTACTTATTTTCTTCACTATCAACATCACTTTCGGCTTCTACATGGCTTTGTTTGCACCCATGATTTTGGCTCGCTCGAATAACAATCAGGTCATATTTGGAATTGTAAGTTCAGCTTTTGGTATTGGAGGAATAGCTGGCGGTGTGTTGATGAGCTGTTGGGGTGGTCCGACGCGCAAAATACACGGGGTTTTGCTTGGCGTAGCATTTACTAGCCTACTGGGTACAATGCTGATGGGACTGGGACAGAACCTTCCTGTTTGGGCTACAGCCGCCTTTTTTACTAAATTCTTTCCCCCGATTGCATATGGCTGTAATCAAGCTATCTGGCAAGCCAAAGTACCACCCGATTTGCAAGGGCGTGTTTTTGGCGTGCAACGCCAGATAGGAGAAATTACTATGCCTTTAGCCATAATTATTGCAGGACCGCTAGCTGACTACGTTTTTGAGCCAGCAATGCAACCAGAAGGTAGCATTGTACCTATGTTCGGCGGAATCATTGGTATTGGTCCTGGTGCTGGAATGGGTCTAGTCCTTTTTATTCTAGGTTTATTAGGTATATTAATTGGCTTAGGTGGGTATCTCTTCAAAATCATCAAAAATGCAGAGGATATATTGCCCGATAGCAATACCATTTAAACATCACCGTTATTTGTCCAGTAGTATCAAGATGCTGTTGGGCAATATGAGCCTGTCAATCCATCAGTTCCACGTAGGTTGGGGCTTTAAGCATTCCCACCATTAAAGCTCCCGTCAAATTGCACTCCTGGTTCCGAAACCCCCAAGATATTAATGCGTCTGCCCCGTCGAGGGCGTTGACGAATGGATTTTTGCACCCCTCTGAGAGCATAACTGTATTCTGCAGAACGCACACAGGTACAACCAGACTCATCTAAATACTGAGCGCCGGATCAGTCCTTGCTGTGCCCCAAGCTTGAGCGTTTCCCAATCTTTTTTGCACGAATCGGCTACCCAAGCAAGCGAGCGAGTCAGAGCAGGGCGATAGCGGATGCGCTTCCAAGAGTAGCCCCCTTTTTGACTCAATACTTCAACTAATGGCAGCCGAAGCCGACTGTTCTTCCGTTTTTATCAATTCTGTCAATATTTTGTAACTGATAGGCTGCGGGATAGCTATGTTTATTTGGTTATCCTGAAAGTTATATTCGTAATAACCGAACCTGCGGGGATAGTTCGTGTCTGAGTCGGTCAAGAAAACAGAGTTAACTCTCATCGACATTTAATGAAGGGCTGTGGCATTGGGACAAAAAATCTTGAGCGATTGCCTACGGCACCAGCAGTTCTGAGCGGTATAAATTGTTCTCCGAATGTGAGAACCCCTACAAATTACATATTTTGCCTATGACAGTCAAAAACTTCTAGTTGACCGACTCTCCAGACGGAAGGTTTACTGTAGTGTAGCCCACCATAGAGATTGAGTAGCAGAAATGGGGGCTTTGAGGTGCGATCGCTGACCTCTACCACTGCGGCAAAGATAGGCTTTAAAGGGCGGCTCTCGTCAGAGTTTAAATAATAACAAGCATAAAGTGACCATTTTGGACAACTTATGGTTGTTGTCCCAGGGTGCGATGGCACGAAGTGCCCGCCTTCGCAGCGATCGCCATCATCCAAAATTTTTTCTCAAAAAGATGGACTTTATCACCCAGTCAAATAAATATTGAGTGTATGTGTCACCTGAAGCGAAAATTTTGGCAATATTTATGGCATTGCGCCTTGGTTATTGTTCTAGCGTTGACTTTTGAGGGATGGAGTGTAGAGTCAGCACAGGCGCTGCTGCGGCAACATCACGATTCCCCTGGCGTTTTGCGTTATCACTCGCAAGTATCTATCCTAGATAAAAAAGGATACTCTTGGCAAGTATTACTCTTCAAACAAAATTATCAAAGTGTAACACCGGATTTAAGGTTGCGTTTGGTTGGTTTTCCTGGTGTATTTGAAATTGCTCACCCCCAAGCCTTAGAAATCAAGACAACAGAAGGAAAATTGCTAAGTGCATCAGATGTATATGCTGTCACTGCACCTGCTCTTAATGTGGGTGAATATAACTTAACTAATGTCTTAGCTAAATTGCCAACAACTAATGGACTCAAACTTTATGTGCCAATTGCTGCTGAAAAGCCACTAGTTCTTAACGTACCCAACACCGTAGTAACCGAGTGGCAATGGCTAGTAACACAGATTGATTAATCAACAAAACGAGAAGCTACGGTAGCGTTTAAGATTAAGAGAACTCGCTTCATCTTAAAAGTTTGGCGAATAATCATAAAATATCTTATTTTCTAAAATAGAAAGTTAGAAAATTCTTGAGCAATTTGATTTATAATTTTAAACTCGTCTAATTATGGAGAAGTATCCGGCGTTGTATGTCCAGCCTGAGTTCTGACATGGTTCGCGTTTATTTACAAGAAATTGGTCAGTTTCCCTTGTTAACAGCAGACCAAGAAATTGCTTATGGCAGGCTTGTACAGCAAATGATTGCCATTGAGCAGCACAAACAGCACCTGACTCAACAATTGAATCGCCAACCAACCCTGGCAGAATTAGCTAATTTTGTCAATCAAAGCGAAGCTGAAGTCACTCAAATACTTCAGCAAGGGAAAGTCGCCAAGCAAAAGATGATCACAGCCAACCTACGACTGGTCGTTTCGATAGCTAAAAAATACCAGCGTCGGAATCTAGAGTTCTTAGATTTGGTTCAAGAAGGAGCAATCGGTTTACAACGAGGTATAGAAAAGTTTGATCCCAACCGAGGTTATAAATTATCAACCTATGCCTACTGGTGGATTAGCCAAGCAATCACAAGGGCGATTGCCGAGAAATCACGCACAGTCAGGCTACCGATTCATATTACCGAAAAACTTAATCAAATAAAGAAGGTACAGCGAGAATTATCTCAAACACTCGGTCGGCGTGCCACAGTCATAGAAATTGCTGAGAAATTAGACTTAAAACCAAGCCAAATTCGAGAATATCTGAGTGTTGCTCGTGGAACAGTTTCTTTAGATATGAAAGTGGGGGATAACCAAGACACACAATTGAGTGAACTTCTCAGCGATGAAGGCATCTCACCCAATGAACAGATAACTCAACAACTGCTGCGCCAGGACTTGGATAATTTGTTAGCATCACTCAAACCAATGCAGCGTGAGGTCTTAATTTTGCGCTTTGGACTGTTAGACAATCAAGAACTAAGTTTGACCCAGATAGGAGAGAAGCTAAATGTCAGTCGAGAGCGAGTTCGTCAAATCCAGCAGCAAGCAATAGCTGTTCTGCGTCGTCAACAACCAGAGATTGGACAGTATTTATCTTCCTGAAAGATATGCTTAGTCTTTCTTGACTCAATTAACATTAATGATTTTAATATGAGTTTGCATTTTCATGAAAATAAAATATTATGTTTTTATATAAATATTTATTGATATCAACAAAATATCTATTACGGTTACTTAATGAATCTAGCTTATCTAAAACCTCAATACTTTCAGATTCTAGCTTTTTCTTTTGCTCCGGAACATATTTTATTAAATAGCCTTGAGAATCTAAGACTCTGTGAATTGGATAATCATCAGCAGATGTTTTTTTCAGATATATAGGAATAGCCCTAATATAGCTGTTATCTACTCCAATAGCTTGAATGATCTGTTTGTAATTGACGACTTTTCCTGATGGCACTTTGACTATAAAATCGAGAAAGCGTTCATAAGGTTTTTCAGATAATGCTGGAAATTTGTTAGTGTGAACCTGAATCTTATTCCCGACATGAATTCTACCGGAATTGATAGTGACACCTAAAATACCTCTTTGATGTCGAAGACTATTCAATGAATCAACCAAATGAGCTATGCGCTTACATGGTTCACAATAAAAAGTTAAACGAATAGCAGCACCGCTCTCAAAAGTTATAAGAGAACCAGGAGTAAAATTTTCAGGTTTTATCCCCGCTATGACAATATTTTCTCGTAATTCCCCTGGTGGAATTGCGAAGTCTACAATATCTTCATACCTCACAACTAAAATTTGCCTAGGACTGATGGGGTTAGCATTAATATCCCCTTCTATTCCATAACCGACTTTTAAGTTTAGTTCCTCAACCTCTCTCATGACTGAACCATGTTGTTGTTTCAGAAAAAGATGTAAAATTAAACCGTGACTAGTAGTCATAAAGGCATTGAGCCGAGATGTTTGTTAAATAATGCATTCCGGGTCTGAAAGCCTTGATTATAGCTACCTTTTAGCCATTCTTGAAAAATCAGTGCTACACGATATACTGCGAATATACGGTTGACAAAGATGGGATTAAGCTTTCCATTTCAATTTCGTGTCATGCCAACTTTTGCAGACATCGACTGGAGCCAAGTCCAGAACGTAGAAGATTTGAAGCAACAGTTAAACATTTAAACTCATAATCTTATTAGCTGTTAAATGCTTAAACACATAATACTATAAAGGTTTAATACTATTTGTGGTGCTATGACTGACGACAGTAATGTCTTAAGAATCGCCGCATTAAAAGATTAAATGGTCTCTAAAAATACATCAAGCGGAGCGACAATTTTTTCATTGCCGTCGCAATTTAATGTGCTGTATACTGTTTTCGGCAAGCAAAAAGTAATATTTTTTACATAAAACTTTCCTTGAAGATAGGTAATATGAAACAATGCTAACGGTACTTCGCTCTTACGCTGCATGGCTTGTTCCTGCAGCTTTGACTTTACTGAGTTTTGGATCGGGGAACGAGAAGGCGATCGCACAGACTCTCTTCCCATTTAGTGGTAATTACGACGTAACAATCGCTGTTGAGCCGATTAACGAGAAGTTTTCACGGGCAATTGAACGGGCTGTAAGTACTGATGCACCATATGGACTCACCGAATATAACGGTTTAGTTTACGCCCTAACTGACTTCTCTACTGGCTTGTTCACCTTTAACACCGATCCAACAGCAATCGGCTTAGAGGGCTTCCCAGAAGGCTTTATTGAATTCAGTGGTAGCGGTGCTAACAAGGTGTCTGGAACCGCTAGTGCCACGGCTTTAATTGACTTTGTAAACCTCACAGGGTCTGGCTCTGGTTCTTTGATTATCACTGGCGGTGAGGGTATATTCAGAGGTGCTACTGGCACACTAGACTTTTTTGAGAACGACACAATCAGTCCAAATCCAAACGATCCCATAAGAGGACAGGCTTTAGTGGCTGGCACTATTAAGGTTGTTCCAGAACCGGAAACCGGACTAGGGACGCTAGTTGGTATTGGCTTAATTGGAGCTGGTTTTATGTTGCGCCGACGTTGCCTTCGCTCTGCTTCATGAGCCACTCCAACCCCTAGAACACCGATTCAGTAACAGGCGATTACTTCGGCGCAAGCCTCCCCTAGCTTATTGCCTGTAAAGGTTTACGCGCATTCAGTTAGATGACAGCCCAATTTACAACAAAAATGATTTTATTGAGAGCTTTTGGTTATACCCTCATGATTTAAGAGAATGGTTGCATAAGGGTGAACCTGCAAAAAGTGACTTACTCAAACTTGTGCAGATCTTTTATGGTTCTCCTACTCAAAATCCGCGTATTGAGGAGGGCTAGCTCCAAAGCGCTTAGTGATTCTGGGATACTTGCCCGATTGAGCCTTATCTATGATTTTTGTGACATTAATCTGGTGCCACCAATCATCACCAAAGTCGAACCAGTAACCAAAAGCCTCATCAACAGATAAGCCTAGGGAAGCAATTGAAGTACTAGACACATCCCCTGTAGGCGCTTGTATCAAACCGGAACTTGAAAATGCTTGTTTCAAGCAGTACCGTCTTGCATTTGGATCTTGCGGGCCACTTCCTCCCACTTGAAATTCGTACATATGCTCTTCTTGGCGGTCGAATGCCTTAAAGATGATTTTATGGAGCTCCTCCAAAGTATTGCTACCTTTAATCTCAATGGTTCGAGACACCACTGAATTCTCTGCAATAAATTCCTCGGTCATTGAACCGTCAATTAAAAAGACATCCAGCACATATACTGCATTTGCAGAAGGATTAACCGCTTTTTCATGATGGGGTGATGCTTGCTTGTCATCAATATCCTCTGATTCACCATGACCCGGAATATAAGGAATTAAGCCCTGTGTATATGCTACTTCCTGAATTTCTCGGGGTACAGACCTTGCATCCAAGATAAATCCATCAACAGAAATCATCCAAGCCATGGGGTTGTTGTCTAACTTGCTGGGCAGACACCAATCAGGGTCCATCTGATGCATATTCAGGGTATCTCGTACCTGTTTTGATTTCGACTGCCCGGTGCTAGGACTTACACCAAACCACTGGTAGATTTCCTTAGCACTAATGTGAGGATTTTGTGAAGGGTCAAAGAGAAAATTGACCATGCCGATAGCATGAGTAATCCCACAAGCCCAAGTTTTCTCCCTACCCTTTGCCAGTGGAGATGGTCTTTTGCGACATAGAGCTGCTACCGCAAAGCGGAGCAACTGGGCATATTCATCGTTCAAATGTTGTTTGGCAAAATCATCCGTTATCGCCACAATGCCATTGAACTTTTCTTGCATCGCGTTGGGAACATTTTCTGATTTGTTAGTTTTAGCCATACTCATTACTCTGGTTTAGCATGATTAGTGAATGACACCGAATCAGAATTCGCGTTTTGAGTGCCGATTGCAATGTCTAACACTTGGGTGACTAACTGTAATGATGTGTCAATTACTTCTGTAGTTATAGTTATATCTATATTATTAGTGACTGACACCGACTCACGGTTTGACGCTTCATCCCGATTTAATCACTGCCCGAAAATCACATCACGAGCATCATCAGGTGGAACAAACTGATAAACGCAATCCCGATCATGGGATTGATTGCTCCAAACTTTCTTCATACGCTTAAATGGTATTCGCTTGTTTTTTGATATATCTGGGTTTGAGCCATTTTTTAGCATTTGGTGTATTTCCCTTACCCTGTATGGTTTTGAGGCTTGTTTCTCCCTCAAAAATGTTTAAGTCCCGTTAGGCGCGAGGACAGACTGAACAAACAGCATCAGTGCCGTCACGCGCACCGATGCCCTGTGGACTTCCTTGCAGACGAGCGATCGCATTGATATGTGAGTCCAGCGTAGAAAAATTAAGAAAAGTAAACTCCGGCCATAAAAGCTCGGTTCGCTGGCATTTCTCCAATCACAGAAGCGCTGCAACAAAAGCGTGAAAATTGCACGTATCTTGTTATATAATAAAATGCTACTGCATAAATCGTCTTGACTACGGTGGCTGAAGTAACAATTAAATTAGACTTGACGAAGGCTAAAAACCCAGCTACGAGCAAAGACTGCTAGACCAGTCTTGATGTCCTCGACCTAATTGGCACTTATATTGCCGACCTACCCAAACAATTTCCCATTTATTTTGGTTGCGTCTCAATTCGATGCGATTTCGTATCCCGCCTACTGAATCATCAGCCAAACCTACTATGCTATGTACGATTACAGCTGTTTCTCTTGTGGGATACGCAACTGAAATGTCCTCGGACTTTCTTCCTTCTTGTTCTTCTAAGTTGCTAAACAATTGTACAGCCACAGCTTTTGGGATAGTAACTTTAATACGGTTAGAAGAGATAAATTCTTGCACCTTAATCGTCCCAAAACCAGAACGTGGGTTACTTTGGGCAGACGCAGCGCCCAATAGTTGCGTGGATATGACAGCAGCCAAGATTAGTGAAAGTTTAAGCATCGAGGTTTTCATGTTTTAACTAGCAATAATTTTTCTGGTAAATGTTGCTACAAATCTAGATAGCAGAATTTCGATTTATTTCCAGTAAAAAGCGATGGCGCAGAGCGCCCGCCGGAAGCTGCGATGGTAATTCTTACCTTGATAGACTTAGCAGACTGAGCATTTCCCTGTTCCCAATGACCGATATGGTGGAAAAACGTGGTATCGGTTTGTCCGCCCTTAACACCATTAATCTTGAACAGAAGCGATCGCTATTTCCTCAAGAAATTCAATAATTAATGAACACTTTTCCTCATGCTTATGAGTGAGTTCTATGTTGAACGAATTCAGTACAGTAGATTGAGGGGGTGCTGAAGGACTGAGCCATATTAGTGACAACAGACTCAGCCACAGTGGCAGCACCATAAGTAAGGAGGTTCAAACAATGGACGATACTCTACAACAAATAGTCGAACAGGTTGAGCCGATTGAGCACAAGCAAGCAGAAACCAATTTTGCCAATGCCTCCCCAACGAGACACAGATTTCTAGTCATAGCAGGAACATCTAATGGCTTGCTGTTTCTTGATTCCAAGCAGCATATTGAACTTGAAGGTCATTCCATCACTGCTCTTGCCTCAAGTCCCGATGGGCTGTGGGTCATCGTTGATCGCAACTCGGTATGGCATCGCAACCCAGAAGGCGAGTGGCAGCAAATAGCTTTAATGAATGATTTGCGGCCCAAGTGCATCCTGCCTTACAACGGCGCGGTTCTGGTCGGAACATCACAAGCTCATCTCATCCGGATTGTAGACGGAAGCACGAATCGCATCAATAGCTTTGAGACGGTTTCGGGACGCTCCGAATGGTATACCCCGTGGGGTGGTCCTCCAGATGTTCGTTCTCTTGCAGTAGGTCAATCCGGTGAACTGTACGTAAATGTCCACGTTGGAGGCATTTTGCGCTCCGATGACCAGGGAGAGTCATGGCAACCCACCATCGACTTTCATGCAGATGTCCATGAAGTACGGACAGTTAAGGGTCGTCCTAATCTTGTGCTGGCGGCTACGGCTCAGGGGATGGCTGTGAGTAGAGATAGAGGAAATTCTTGGAGCTTTTCACGCGAAAACCTACATGCTGCTTACGCACGAGCCGTAGCAGTATGTGGAGAAACCATTTTGATGACTGCTTCTATGGGACCACATGGCGGCAAAGCAGCTATCTATCGACACCCGCTCGACAAGCCAGGAGCTTTCTCTAAGTGTGAGCAAGGGCTACCGGAGTGGTTTAACGACAACATCAACACGGGAACCCTTTCGACTTTGGGGAATCTAGCTGCTTTCGGAACAAGTGATGGTCAGATCTTTTTCTCGGACGATACTGGCATTACGTGGAAGCAGATTGCATCGGATTTGGCTCCAATCTGCTGTCTAAACCTTATCTGACCCGTTGTTAAATGGATGGATTCGTGATTGCCAAGGGCACTGCCCCTTGGTAATCGCGTAACCCCGTGTTCTTGTAGTAACCGAACAATTCTCATCGTTAAGAGAAGATTATCCGACTCCTCAATCGATTGGTGCTTTCTTACACATATTTCTTGACAGGTGGTCAAGACAAACCCCCTCCTGACACTGATAGGGGTACAGTGCGGGACTAATAGCCCCCGAACCCCATTAGTTAAATCTGCCTGCTGTCTTCCTCAAAGTGTCATAATTCCACCCCTCCTGACTTAGCTTTAGGTGCAGCGGTAGCAACAGTTTGACGTTGGGGGACGCTTATGTGTTCGGTGGGAGTATACTGTATTTTGATTTCTTGACCGCGCCATGTTTGTAAGTCATTCATAATATCCTTGAGAGGAACAAAATCTACGACTTGTTCACCCCTTTTCTGAGCTTCATCAGTTTTGTAGGTCAAAATTTTGAAGTACATTTCCCGCTGCGAGGCAATTGGTAACTTGCCGTCGTTGTCTAAAATGCGCTCTTGAATTTCTGCATTACCCTGGTTCATTGCCCCTCCCCAGTTAGGGGTGCCATGCTTGATCATGTTCGCCCATTCCTCGGCTATGTAGGGGTGGACTTTGACGGGGATATCGCCTGCTGCTTGTATTGGTTGTTGTTTGGGAGGTGCGACGGTAGGCTGTGAGTGACCGAAGATTTGTTCTAGGTTAAGCTTTTGGGCGTTTTGGGCAATAAACTTCACCTGGTTGATATCGTAGTCAGAGATATTCATCTTGGCTACTTCCTTTGTAATGCCAGCTTCGGTTTTAGTTAAGTCAAACCGGACAAGCTCCTGAGTACCCCTTTCCTCGGTGGTTTTAAACAATTGCAGGCTAGCTTTTTTTCCTTGAGGGTCACGGGTGCGTTTAATGGTAAATTCTCCTACAGCGAGTTCATCTTTGCCTGCTGTCAGGAGTATGTTGTTGAGAGTATCCAGCATCTCGTTTTGTTTGAATACCTCAAGGGTTTTGATGGTACCAGCAGGCGCAAGAGAACCAAGTGTATTTGCCACATCCCGGATATCTGAATAAGGTAAGTCGGGTAGTTTACCCTTATCCTGAAGGTGTTCGTTTACCATCAAAAATTCCTGACGTTCCACCCCTAACATTTCTTTAGGCTGTTTGGTGATTTTGGGTTCTTTGTTTCCCTTACCGGGTTTGAACTCCATCAAGGAGTTGTTCCAACCCTGAAGTTCGTCACTGCGGCGGTGGACGCTGATGGTATCTGCTTCTTGCCGAATTACAAAGGTATCACTTCTGTAAATACGAGAACCATCTTGCTCGATGGTGCCATATTTTTTCAGCATCTCAGTTGCAGCTTGGGCAATATCTTTGTTTTCGCCGTTGTAACGTTCTTTTTCTGCTTGTTTGTTTTTTATCTCGTATAGTGGTACTTCTACTTGACGTGCCCACTGTTGCGCTTGCGGTTCTACCCCCTTGGAGTTCGCTGCTTGTTGGTAAGTAGATTGAGCAGCATATTGTTCTTCTTCCTCCAAATTTTCTCTTTTAGGAGTTGTGCTTCGGCTTTCTTCTGACTCAACAGATTTCTTATTATTAGTAAGTATTATTTCTACAGAAGTAAAATTTTCCTGATTTTCTACCTCTTCCTGAACACTACTGATGACAACTTCTTCAAACTTCTCTTCGGTTGACTCTGATATGGTTGATAATGTGGAGTCATAATTTTCAATATTTGAAGGTTGGTTAGCTATCTGATGACTTGGTTCTGATATAGTTGTTGAACCAGTATTATCTATTAATTCTGCTGACTCATTAATCGGAATGACTGTAGCAATTTTCTCATCTTCATCTGGTGCATCATCAAAATCCGGAGGATTGCTAATATCTATATCTCCTAGAAACCCAACTATCTCTTCTGACGGTGGTACATCTTCTATTGGAGTATATTCTACTGATTGAATTTCCTTGGCATCAGTAGTCATTAACTCTGTTGATTTTTCTTCAATATTCTTATTATTGAAGACTTGCAATAGCATATCATTTGCTGCTATCGATAGATTCTCAATTTTGTTGGTTTCAATATCTAATTTGCCATTGACGTTAGTTTCAGACTGTAGGGTAGTGTTATTTTCTTCTAGATTGTTTTTGGTATTTTGGTAATCTTTAATGATATCAGATGAAGGAGGTAGTAGCTTCACGAGTGGTTCGTAAGCTACATCCAGAATTTCATCTTGAGACAGATTTTCTGTGACTAAGTTTATTCGGCATTTGCCCTGTGAATCTTGTTCGTAAATGACAGTTTTATCGCCTGATTCAGTATAAGCAGTTATTTTGATAGCTGGTTCGTAATCTGTGGAATTATCACCTAAATCAGGTACGTCTTGTACAATTTGGGCGGCGATAATTTGTGCTTGATATTCGCTAGGTTCGTTTTGTGTATTATATTCAACTGTCATGCTGTACTGTACATTATCCATGTACATATCCGGCATTAAGACTACTGTGTCTCTACCACCTACCTCCTGATTTAAATCTACCTTTTCCCATTTGTAAGCCCCAGGGGTAGATTCATCAGGTACGAGGTTGTAAATATCCTTGCCAACCTCGACTGCAATTTTATCTGTTTCTTTCCCTTCTTTAAGTATTTCTTGAATCTTTTTAAAAGTGTTAATCAGGATTTTGGCTAATTCCAAGGCTGCTTTACCAGCAGTATCAGCTACTTGAAGATAGTTATCTGCTATTCGTTGTTGCTGGGGGTCAAACATAGTGGTTTTGGTAATCTATTAAGAGTACTATTTTTTGGTATTTAACGAAGATTAACTGAATATCAAATCTAATGATTAGTAATGATGGTTTAGTATCATAATGGAAATTTTTATCGTCATAAATTTTATCTGCATTATTGCGGTTGTAATGATATAATAGGATATCATCAAAGTATTTATTTGTATATAATTGAGAAATTTGTAATTCCATCTAGGGAAGTTTTGAAACTTGCTAATTTTTCTGAAAACAGTTGTAGGAATCATGAGAAAAATTCTTTGTAACTATCCACAGGTAATGGCGTATTACCTGCTTCTACAGGTGCTTGAGGAATGGGGAAACGCTTGTCTACCTCTTTGACTCTGGCATCCAAGTCTTCTTGAGTTGGTCTTTTTTGGGTACTTTTTCGAGCAAGTAGTTTGATAACTTTATCCCATTTACTATCGTTTGATTGTTCGAGTCCAATGATATATTTTGGCACTTTAATATTTTTTAATATTGGAACAGAACCTTCATTATTATTGCTATAGGCAGGGTTGATAAATACACATTTTCCAGGTGGTAATTTGAGGAATTGGGCAGGTTCAAACAGCTTGCGAGTCCGTTCTTGGTCGGAGATAGATGTTGAAGCTTTTCCCCCTCCAGTCGAACGAGATTTCTGCTTATATTTAATTTCTTCTTCACCAAGGTAAGCACTAAAAACCCTTGCAGATTCCTCTTCACCAGGGTTGAAAATAAACTTGGTACCGCACGCACCGAGGATTGCTTTTGAGATTTCTTTACCATAAATTTTCTCCAACTGCCCCATGTTTTGCCATCCGAGGATTCCGCAGAATCCTTCACTTCGGGATTCGTTAAGCCATTTGAATAAGTCTGGGAGAAAAATCGATGGTAGCTCGTCAACGCTAACTACGAGTGGACCAGTGTCTTTCCTCTTTTTGGCAATACTACGGGCGACGGTCATATGTAAGATTGAAGTCATCAGCGGACCAACTGCATCGCGGCGTTCGCGGTCAAGTCCGAAGATAATCATCTGTTTCTTGCCTACCTCTAGTGGTAGAGTAGTCTTGCCGACAAAGCAGCCAAGCGTGTTCTTTGCCATGAAGCGCGTGAACATGAGCGAGGCGGTACCGGCGATACCCGCGATGGTTTTTTCACTTCCGCTGGAGCTAAATAATTGACCGAAGGCTATGCGTATCCACGGATTAAGACTTGCTGCCATCAGGCGTTCGACCATCTTCTCGCTTGAGAGGATAGCAGCTGCGGTCATGATATCAGCAAACTCCCCAAACTCTTTGGTGAGCATCAGGATTGCCTGGGTTAACTGGTCGCCCGCAGGACCGAAGAATGCGTCTTCTGAGCCACCACCAAGCATACGGAAGTTTTTGTTGATCACGGTAGCCAACTGCCTTGCGGTTTCAGCATCGCTACTATCGCGCAAGAAATCGATGGGGTTGCATACCTCAGATTCGGGAAAACCCGGAGCAAAGACGTGTACAGAATACCCTTTTGATTTTGCGTAACTGGCTATTTTGGCTTGGCTGGGGTACTTAAAGTCGTATAGAACAATACCAAACCCTTGGTCGATAGCTGAGTAAAGCATGGGGTTGATTGCCGAGAAGGATTTACCGCTACCAGGTGCCCCAATAACAGCTGTACCTCTTTGAACATCGGGTACATATACAGGTGTTCCCCCACTTCCCTTGGGTGGTTTTTGTCCCTTGTACTTATGTACTCCAATATACAAGCTAGCACTATCGCACTTGGGAGAGGTGACTTGCTTGATGGCTTTTTTCTTGGCGCATGCTGTTTCTTTTCCTCCACCCCAATAGCTGGTGGCGAGTTTGCCCTTCTTACCAGCAGAGAACATCTGTAGGAGAAATAGTGCTAATATTCCCCCGGCGAGTGCTAGTCCTTGGGGAGACATTAATTGGTTGGTATACTTGCTGAAGTTGTAGCTGGAAGCAGAGGGTTGAGCCTCTTGAGTTTGTGTAACTTTGACGGTTTTGGCTGTGGCGAAATATAGGTTATTCATAAAAGTTGGTATAAAGAAAGAGCGGGAACTGTCTTGACTTGAGCAAACTTTCCGTTGAGAAATATGCATTGTGGGTTGCATATTCCTTCTGGTGTGGTGTTTGAAGAAACTTTTAAAAATTGTCTTGATTCAAATTCTGAGCCAAAGGGTATTACTTACCAAGAAAGAACAGAGGCGTCAGTCGTCAGAATGACGAGTGTGCTTTGTGGGTGTACCATTTGGTCCAGAAAAAACCGGACAACCTTGGTCAAATTGCCCTACAAATCAACTTTTTAAACCCGGACATCTCTGGATAGGGGCAATTTGACCGCCCTCAAAGATTAATCCTCAAATCCCAACGAGTGGGTGAAGGTTGTCCGGTTTTTTCCAGGATTTCACCTGCTGGCAAGTTGAGTTTAAAGCCCCCAACAGAGATGGCATGGAGGAAATAAAAGTTCTTTCCTTGTCAAATCAAGAGAATTCATGGGGATATTCAGCCCAAGCTGCATTCTGGGTTCTGCGTTCTTCTTAAGGTTTTTTCGGTACAGTGAGGGGTGCGCCTAAGATGATAGGGTCCATCTCCTTGTACTCAAAGAAGGGGACTGGTCCGATAAAATAGGGTGAACATCCCAAGTCAATCCATCCGCGTTTGCAGATGCGGAAGAACATCGCGCTTGTTACTGTACCTGTCGATTCTTTGACATCCCACAGGACGTGTTTAAATGATTTACCAAAGGGGTGGCGTCCGGTTGGTTCCTTCCCACCGTTGAGTTTACCCAGTATTCCAAATCCACCTCTTACCTTTTGGAATTTACCTGACATCCAGGTTGCGCCAGTGAGGATATCGCTTCCAGCTACCTCGATGTGAGCACATTCAAAGTTGTAGCAGGGTACGTTGAACCCTTCTTGATAACTACCCGATATTGATTTCCACCTACCGTTTTCTACCTCTTTAAGTACCATATCTACCTTGCCGACAAAGCTGACATCGGGTACTGGTACTCCTGGAAACTCATCAAATGGTACTTTCCCCAATCCCGGTACTTTGGCGATCGTGGTATTCTGCCAGTTGGTAAATTCCTTGAGTATAGCTTTCTCAATGCCGGGGATACTGCTGAGTTTGTATTGGTCGAGCTTAATATATTTACCGAGTTCCGCTTTTTCAAGTTGGGGGTAATTGTTGAGTGCTTCCCCGACAGTTTGACTTGTGTAGCTATCCCCTGTTACTTTAGCAACATAATCATCAAGGGCGGGTATATCGGCAATATCTTTATTTTCCAGTCCTGGGATAGCTTCTGCTAAATCTCCAAGTGTTTGCCATTTAAGAGTCTCAAAATCTGAGAGCTTGAAATCCTTGAGGTTTATACCTGTAACAAGCGATATTTGTTTGAGGTTGAGGTTTTCGATTTTGAATTCAGTTGCTTCAAAATCCCCTAGTTCCATTACAAGAGCAAGCGACTGTCCTGCACTCCAGACGCGCTTTTCTTTCATGCCGGGGTTTTTGACATTGGGAAATTCTACTGAACCCGCTTCCTTTAACTTCATGTTCTCAAAGTTCATTTTGCTCCAGTCGGGGACGGGAATACCGTTGACATATTTGACCGCAAGAGGTTGTTCTTTCAGTGTTTTAGCTTGTTTGGTCGAATGATTCAAATTTGAATCATTCGAGGAGAGGTTTGCCGAAGTGTTCCCAAAGTACCCTGCGGGAAGCCGCTTTGCGTCTAGTGCTGGAGGGAGTATCGCCCCAGCAACTTCTCTCAAATTTGAAACATTTGTTGGTGTAGCTGCGACAGCTTTATCCCCAAATACGAGACTGCCGATATTGTAGCTACCCCCGAATCTCATTAACCCGTGCAGGGCGAGTCCTGCTACCATACCAGCAACCATGAGATACCGCCATGTATTCATTTTTGCTTCCCGCCATTGGTATCCCTGACTGCGATTATTCGTAGGTTGGTTGGGTACAGTCGTTGAAACTGGAACAATTGCCACTATTTCATCGTTTACGTGGATGGTATTCCCCCGCTCACTTCTCTCCTCCTGTGGGGTTTCCTGATGTGCTATAAAATTTATGGCTTTAAGTTTTTGATGATCTGTTGTAACGTTTCTGGTTTCCATAATTATCTCTTCTTTTCAACAACTAGATTGAATGGTGTAAGTTGAGTATTATTTGTATTAACTTGTTGGGTGTTGAGTGAACGTGGGGGCATTTCGAGAAGGCGTTTGCCGCCCAGTCGCATAAGTTTTTCAACCACCTGCATCGATACCCCGGCGTTGCTTGCAGCGATGGTGAGTTCTTCTCCAAGCGATCGCAACTCAACGAGTTTGGTTAGTCTTTCCCACAGCGGGGTATCACTGGTTATCCACTGTTTGGAAAGTGCAAACTGCATTCCTTTGGCGATATACTTGCTATCAGATATAGCGGTGTAATCAGCTTTTGGTTGTCTAAGTTCCCGGTCATTGCTTGAATCGCCCATAATTTCTAATTGGCTGTATTCGGGTTTTCCTGTACCGGGTACAATACGAAAGTGATAGGATTTTTTGGTACTTCCAGATTCAGTGATTACAGTGAGATGTGCGCCGTAGGTAGCTTGTGGCAAACCGGGGATTTTTACTGTTTCGATACGGCGAAGGTGAATAAGTCCTGCTCCTGTTCCTTCTTTTGAACATCTCCCTAATCCTTCCAAACATCCATCCACATCAATTACGAACTTAGAGGGATCGTCCAACCAGATTTTTTTAATAACTTCCTCAGTGCGGTAAAACGAAATGGATACCCCGTGTCCCGCCCATACCTTGACTGTTTGCCCAGTCGCTTTTTCTCCTGATACCTGGGATGCTTGCACCTGCCTTACGATACCTGCTGTAGCGGTTTGTACAGGTAGTACGAGCGGTGCGCTCGCGCTGAAGAAAAGTAAGCTGAAACCGAATAAATATCTAGCTTTCACGGCTTAATACAGTTTGATAGAGCGATTGACGACAATAGAAATTTTGGTATTGGCAGGTACATACCAGATGTTGGGACGGCTGGTAATTTCACTAGTAGCCTTTTGAGTGCGGCTGCCCATAGTTTCAGCAACTTTGCCGAATGCACCTTGTAAAAATGCACCTGCGATATTGCGGTTATTGCCTCTAGAACGGGTGCGACTACCACCGAACAGTAAATCTTCGGTTATTTCTTCAGGCTGGTTGATAATTTCCCCCACCTTTGCAAGTCCGGCGATAGTACCGAGAGTGGCGTCACCAAGAGCGATTTCACCCCCCTTATCTTTGTAGGGACGGGCAATAAGGGGGGTGTTACCTTTACCCAGGATTGAGATTGCGCCGGGGGAGATGGGGTATTCAGTACCATCTTTGAGTATGGCGCTGACTTGGGCGGTGATATTAAATCCACTATCTACACCAGTCATAGCAACTGCTACCTGGGTGCCAGCAGGGATGGCTATTCCACCTGTATTACTTTTGATTGGTTCATCTAGGCGAGCAACAAACCTGATATTGTTATTTGTACTGCCTTGGGCAAGTATCAGGGGAGTAACCAAGGTAGCGCTTGCAGAAGAACCTACTACTAAATATTGAGTTTGTCTTTCCTCTAAAATTTGGGCTTCATCACTCAAGTAGTTAACAGAAGCGAGTTGGGTTTGCTTGCTATAAGATGCAGTAAACTTGGCTGTATTGCGAGTTGGTTCCCACCGGGGACGCAGTTCTTCAACCTCCCCTGTGTTGTTGGCTGTACTGTTGATTGTGTTTTCAACGCTTGTTTCGCTTGTTTCACTGCGACGGTTGCGGCGACGGCGACGGGGTGTTTCATCGCTATTGAGTACTTCTTCTTCACTTACCTTGCTTGCAACGATGGTGTTGTCAGCGCTGGTATATTCAACTCTACCGATACTTCCTAAGTTACGCAGGCGTTCGAGTTCGGCGAGGGGGTCTTTTGGTGTTTCTGATATACGAAGAGCGCTGAGTGATGAGGTTGTGCGTGCGGGAGCAGTATTATTTCTACTAATTGGTAAAGTTATTCTCGGGAAAGTTGCAGTAGGGCTTTTGGGTTCGATGGAACGAGATGCGAGTACTGCACTGCGTCTTAGTCTGTATTCGCTTTCGGGGTTTGGTTCCTGATATACCTGTCTCTTGGAAGGGGGAGGTGTCTGTTGGGGAGTAACTCTAGTTTGACTTGCTGTTTTGTTAGTGTTTGTGTCGGTGGTAGCTAACCCTTGTTTTTCTTTATTTAGAGTTTCTTGTTCAGTATTATTGTCTTTAGTTTCTTCCTCTTTACCGTTGAGTGTTTCAAGTTCTTGCTGTTGCTTTTGCAGCGCTAGTTTTGCATAAACATCCCCATCTTTCTCTTCGGATGGTGTGGATGTGGGAGTAGGAGAGGAGAGTGCAACTGGAGTTTGGGCAGTATTGCTGCCACTGTTCATCATGCCGTTAAGGACGACAAACATGACTAGAAAACCTACTCCAAATGCACCTCCAATAATACCAAGTCTTGACCAGGGAGAAGTTACAAAGTCGTGTTTGGTTTGAACGGCTGCGGGGTTTTCTTCCTCTTTCCCTTCCCCCTCTTCTTCTAATTTATCTTCAGATTCGGGATTTTTCACTAATTCCTCATCTAACGGTAAGAGTGCATCAACAGAATTAGCTTGTTGTAAATTCCCGTTATTATTAACCTTGTCTTGATTGTTGGATTGGAACTGTAACATAATTCTTGTAAAATTATTACTAAAACTTAATTTTTCGTGCTATATTTTCTTTTTACCGAGTTCATAATCGACAATTTGAATAATTTCTAAACCAGAAAGTCTGGCTTGGTACACTTTTTGAGCAATATCAGTAGTTTGAGGTGGATTCTGTGGTGTATCTACTGCTGCAACAGTTATTGTTTTATTAAAAGGTAAACCTTTACTTTTGTTTCTTTCGCCATTAAACGTAACTAAACTGGCGATAATATCAACTTCCCACTTGCCTGAAGATATTTTTCTCGGTTCAGAGATGTAGTTGGTGACGAGTGTGACTGTACCTTGCCCAGAGAGTATACCTTCAGGAATTGTTTCAGCTAGTTTTTTGAGGAAGCTGGCACGAAAATCTTGGTTTTCAGATAAAGTAAATGCTGCTGACCAAACATCACTGGGAATTTTTCTTCTACTTCCATTTTCGGTTTCGATTTCTACTCCCTTATCAACTTTTTGAATGAGCTTACCATTTTCGTCGGTGTTGATAATTCCATCCCAGTTGAATAACTTCACCATGCTATTGGTGACGAAAGTTTTCACAGTTTCGTTAGTTCTTTCTCCAGGACCAAGAGTTTTAGCTGCTGCGGTTGTTCCATCTTGGAGTTGTACAAATGTCATACCTTTCATGTATTTGGCAGCAGCAGAATTTGCTCCAAAATTGACAAATTGTAATAAAAGAGAGAGTATGCCTGCTGCTGCGCCTACTGTAGTTGTAATTGCAACTGGTGCTGATGTAGATTGTCCGTAACTGAGGAGGCGAAGTGGCTGTGATTTTGATTTTGATTTGAGCATGGTTGATTATCTGTTCCTGGTTTTTGAAGCGATAAGTTTTGTGGTATTGATAGCTACTGTTGCTGCTGTGCTTGCTCCACCAGTGGCAATTCCTGCTACAACTTCAGATCCAAATGATGTGACTTTACCGAGTCCCGTCCAAACTGCGAGTCCACCACCAGCGGCTAATGCAGATGCAAGAATAGGAGAAACCAATCCCACAAATAATAAGAAAATCATTGGTTGGTTTTGTTCGGAATTGGCAATGAGTTGTCCGCATAGCCCAATAATGATGTTGAAGCAAAGTTTTGCCATTCCAACTGAAAAATAACCAGTTAACCAAGCGAAAATGGGTTTAGCGCCAAAGGGGAGTAGCGAACCGCCGACTGCTAATGGACCAAGTAAAGCGGTTAAAAGCATTGTGAACTCAATTCCCCATTGGTAGGCATTGTTTAGAGCCAGAAGGATGACCGCAACAAACCCGGTTATCATCGAACCAATCGCACTGGTGATGGAGTTACCTATTTTTTCGGCAATTTGACCGGGGGAGAGACTTTCGAGTGCGTATGCAGCATCTGACAAACTTTTTAAGGGGTTAAATTCCCAGCTACCGCTGTCGGGAGCTTCTCCTTTAAACAATTTCGGTGCAGATGTTTTGAGTTCAGCTTCTGCTCGCTGCAAGCAAGCAATTGAATCACTTGTGTTACCTGGAATTGAGCGACATCTTTCCATTGCTGCTCCGACTTGCTGTTGGAGGGCAATATTGGCGACGGCTCGGTTAAACGCTACTTCTAAATTTGCTCCAGCAGCGGTAAATTCGAGAATATCATTATTGACAGTATTAATATATCCGCGTATGGCGAGTGTCCCACTTCTGAGTAATGCGCCATTGCTAGTTAGTAGCCCGACAACTATAATGGGCCATATCCAACTGGAGAGAGCTTTCATGTCCTCTTGATTTATCCAGTTTTTGCCCAATTCGACCATAAAAAGGGTGAGAGTCGCGATCGCAAAGAACTGACCAACTTTGCACATCGAGCCATATAAGTTGCCGTTGAGGGTTTCTTGCCAAAGTTCGTTAAATCCTTCTGCTACGAGTTGCGCTCCCCCAGCAGCATTTTCTAAAATGTCTTGTCCAAAAAATGGATCGGTTGCAATTACGAGATGTTCTAACATGTTGCTTTGATGACTTGGTGGCTGATGGCGAGGGGGTCATCTCTGCAATAGAGAGGACACCCCTGTGGGCGAGTTTCCTAACTTGAAGGGAGTGTCCGCATGACCGTTTACAACAAACTATTTACCAGCAGTCGTTTTGAGAGAGCTAAACCCGCTGATTTCCATGTATTGGGCGGTTATGCCGTCCATTATTAGGTTTTGACGGCGGCGATCGCTTGCGCCTTGTTCGGCAATTTGGGATAGCATGAGGTTAGTTTGCTGTGCATCATGCCTTTGTTGCAGTCCATCAGTACGGGACTGTCCCAACATCGAGACAATTTGGGCGTTTTGAGCAGCGATTACCTTGAGGATATTCTGCGAAGCATCCATACCTTGAGCTTGGTTTGCCAAATCTTGCGCGTCGGCTACTGTTTGTTGGGTTGCTTCAATTTCCTTCTTGGTGCGTTCTTGCCCTTTTTCTCCCAAAACGCTTTCAACTGTAGCACGGGTGGTTTCGCGTTCCAGTTCGTTACCAGCAAAAACTGCACCCTCGACAGTATTGCTTTCGTTCCAGTTACCCTTGCCTTTGAGTTGGTTTTTGAGTTTGTCTGCACTTTTTACAGGGTCTGGTAAACCCATAGTTCCGGTTGCATTGTTGGTAGCAGTTTTTGCTTCCCCTTTCATCCCACCCCAGCTTTCATTTATCACTGCGGTTAGTTCGCTTTTGGTTTGTTCAAAATAGCTATTGAGTTCGCCTAAAATCCCATGAAAGAAATCTTTAACTGAGAAGGCATAACTGGGGGTTGCACCGAAGAGAGTCACAAGACCAATTGCTGACCCGATTATAACTACTTTAGTTGGTTTAAACTTTAACTTTAGTTTCATACATTTGCTGGATAAATTAACTAACGTGGCAATGAAAACTAAGCCACTTGTCTAGGAATTATTGATTTTTCATCAGGTAGATTAACCTGATTATTAGTTAATTTTTCTTCTATAGTTTGTACTAGCTTTAATTGCGTACCGTTATTTTTATCCAGTATTTCCAGTAGTTCTTTCGCATCTTGACTTAACTCATCTCCACGAATCATCTGTACGTAAGCTTCCGTAAACCTCACCATTCCAAGCATTGGATTATTGGCATATTTCTTAAGGAATAAAGTACGGAGTTCTTGCTCGTTTGGGTTGTTTGCTACTGCTGCAAGTAAGCAATAAGCAGGATAATAACGACAGAAGGTTAGTTTGCCATTATCATCAAGTAACCACTGCGAGTAAATACTTTCTTGCTTCGGGAAAAAAGCTTCGGTACTATTGCGTGAGATAATTTCTGATGGGTATTTGAATCGGTTAACAAACGGGTCTACTGCTGATGTTTGAATTCTCCCTATCAACCGTGTAGTAATATTCGCGAATATTTTGTCAGCAGATTTACTATGAAATATACTTTCTGGCTCTTGTGCTGATAAAATAACACGTATACCAGCTTTTGCACCGTTGGCACAGAGTCTTCCAATAAGTTCGGCAATTGACTCGAAAGAAAAGAGAATCGGTGCTTCGTCAAGGAAGAAGATACTTGCTTTAGATGATAAAGCACGACGCAAGGCAGCTGCATAAGCGCTGAGTGCGAGGACTGCTGCATCTGCTTCTGAAGAAAGTGAACGCAGTGCAAATACGAGTAGTCTGGCATCAGTTTTAAAGCTAGATGGATTAGCGATTGATTGACCAACTCGTGAATTTAACCAGAACTTTAATCGTAACCTAATGTGGTCTAATGCATCAAGTATTTCCTTACTATTATTAGCAATTGAATCAAGCTTAATAAATCCCGGTGAGCAGTAATTGTAGAAATCTTTAAGAGTTGGTATATCTACCCATTCGGTTGTTCCTACTCCATTTTCTAGAGCGAGTTTATACCGAAGCTTGATATCATCATCATTAAAAAATGTTTCAATTGCAATTGTAATAATACTCTCGATATTTGATATCATTGTGGGACTGACTCCTATCGGGTTTGTCCCTAGTACCATTGTCAGGAGTGTTGATTTCAAAAAATCCTTGAAATCAGTCATGCGCTCCTTAATAACTTCAGGTTCATACCCCCTCAAATCGGGTAATTCAAATAAATTGTTTGATTCTTTGCTAATATCAAAATACGCCCCTTCTGTTCCCATGAATTTGGTATAGTCGGTAAATGTGGAACTCCCATCAGGCTTGGGATAGTCCAGGGCGATAACGGGGATACCTTGCGCCAGGGCTGGTGTTAATAATCCTGCGACTAGTACAGATTTACCAGCACGGGTAGTACCGAAGACAGCCAAGTTTTTATGCTGATTGTACAAGTCGAGATGTACGGGTGTTCCTCCCTCTTCGGCGATCAGTTCAAACCCATTTTTATCACCTGTGGCGGTGCGTACTAAGGGCATGATTCCTGGTACTTCACAAGAGAAATATGGAAGGCGGCGGTTAAATGGCTTTGTTAGTAAATTCTCCCAAATAATAGGTATTGTTTGCAGCCAAGTTTTCCATGTGTATTCTACTTCTCTATCAACTACCGCTGGTCGTAGAAAGCAGCTAGACAGATACTTGCAAGCTTCATCTAGTTGAGAACGAGTGTGACGATGGATACAAAAAACAACTGCTGTGTGGATGGGGATAGAACCTCTGAGGATAGTTTCTTGTGCCCGTACAGCTTCTTCAATGTTCATGTTTGCCTTAACATCGATGGAGCCTTTATCCGCAGACATGGCACTAGATGTAATTGACTGTTTGGTTATGCGTTGTAAAGCTGTTTTTGCTAGCCCTTGATTTGCTTTGGATAGCTGGCATATAATTTCCGTGTCGGAGATTTTTTCTTTGGATATGACTTCCCACAGGTATCGTAGTTGGTCGTATTCATCAACCCATCCTTGGGGTTTCTCGCTAAATTGCAGCACACCGATATACTTATCTTGAAGCTTAACCCAACCACGGTCGAGGAAGGGAACTGATTGTTCGTTTTCCAGAACTAGGTGTTTGATATGAAAATCGCTAGTTTGTTTTTCCCTAAGCCCTGCTTCATCAAGAATAAGAGGGTTGGGAATGGGTGGTACTTCACTACGGTTGAATTGATTCCAGATAACTTCCCAAATATCATCTGCTTTTAGTACTTTGGCGCTTAATCCCATTGTATTGGAGATAATTTGCTCCCACATTTGGAATCCAGAGGTGAAGCTATCCCGCAGGATGGTTTCGATTCTCTGGTGACGTACAGAATGAATTTCGCCAGTAAATCCTTGCCAATAGGTTTGTAGTTGTTTGATAGTTTTCTCAATGGGGTCATTGCTTTTGCTGTTTTCAGCCGCGAGTACGGTATAGGTACACCAGAAGCGGAGAAACTTATTTTTACGTACCCCTGCTTGAGTAAGTTCGCGTGTTCGCAGCCGTTCTGACCTCATAAGTAATGTTAGCTGTTCGAGGTCACATTCTTTTTCGATTTTCTTTAATTCTTGTTGCCGGAAGGTATCATCCGTAAATGAGCCAATGTGGATTGTTAAGGTTTCGCGTTCGGGTAATTCTTTGAGTCCGCCCTCGATATTTTCAAATATAGGTAGGATTTGTTCAGAGCTAAGGGATGGGTGAATACCTTGGATATCAAAGCAAAATCTGATTTGGATATCTTCCTTCTTCTTGAGAATGAGTGCACCAATATTTTTACGACCACCAAGTGAGATACTTGCAATCCCTGCTATGTGGGTGATATCTTCAAACGGGGTAAGATTTTTTACTACTCCTAATTGTTCGGTTTCGAGGGATTGTCTGCCAAGTTTATCTTTCGGCTTGGTTGATTTAGTCGAAGTCATGGCGGTATAATATCTGCGTTAATTATTAAAAAAAGTTATTTGCGTTTGCGTTTAGAAGCGGGTTTTTTTCTTGGTTCGCTTCGGTGTGGATTAACCAATGAAACGAAGGGCTTATATCCGCGAGTGATGCGGGGAGTACCGACAAACTTACCTAAGAAGGCTTTATTTGATGTGACCGTCCACCAAGTTGCCCATCCCCAGGCAATTGATATTCCTGTTGCAAGCACACCTGCTTGAAGAAATCCTTGGACTACTACATACATGATCAGTGCGATCGCACTCCAAGGAACAATTTGGTCGGCGGGAAATGGACCGAGGCGTGGTTGGTCACCTAAGACTCGGTTAACGGTACGGAATTCTCTGTCTCTAGGCATATTTGATTCAAGTAGGAGTGATAAGCTGTCGCGTCTACAAGTTGCACTTTTTGTAAGCTTCCGTCCTTACAGCAAGGCTATGGGGTAGGAAAATTGTATAGCCGACAGCTTACTAATCAAGCCTTAGCAGGGTTGGCTGTGCTGCGTTGTGTTTAGCCGCCGCCACCGACTACTAGCCCAGCGAGGATATCGCCAACAACTATGGTGATTGCAATAATAATTGGAGTACGGGCAATGGTCTGCCAATCTTCATCATTTCTGGCTGCTTGGACGACTCGGATAAGACCGATAGCGAGATAAATAAGGAACAGACCGCGCAGTACTGCGAAAATGAAACCAGTTACTTTTTTATCAATACCAGGGAAGTACTTATCATCTGTAAAGAATTTTTCAGCACTGTTCATGAATTGCGCGCTAGCTGGTGCAACTGACATATCCAGCAGGAATACCACACCTACCAAACAAAACATGATTGTGTAAATGTTGATGCCGTACTTGCGCTGCCATTTCTCAAAGTTAGAAAGCAGGCTGTTTGCTTTTTTGGGCATTAATGCGACGATGGCAGTAGCAAATGCAAGTGATGCCATAACCATGTTGTGGATTGAGATATCCACAATCATCAATCCGGTGCCAACAGCCATCAAACCGGCGATTGTGCCATTTTCTTTCCAAGTACGGCGACGTCTCGCTGAAACAGGATATCCGTATTCTTGTTCGTAGGATGTATAGTCCTTATTGTAATCGGAGTCGTAGTTGGTTCTCATGTGGGTGTAATTATGGATTTATGAGAGCTAATTTTTGAGAGAACTTGTCGCAGAGATACTCTTTTGGGCAAAGCCCAACAAAGCATCGTTATTGGTTAAAACTCTTGTAAGCCTTGTGACTTATACGTTTATTCTATGGCTGTCAGGATTTTTGATACATCCGATGAATTGTTTAAGTTTTGATGTTATCTTTGCCTATACAGTGTTGAAGCTAATTTCAAATATAGTTGTATTGACAAAAAGAAAAATGTATCTCAATCGTATCTTTAAGCAAAGTAAAATCCCTAAACACAAGGAGGTTTAGGGATTTCAAGCCTGATTTTTGCTCTTTTGTTGTTTGCTCAGGACTTGAGGCTAATTAAAATTTATTTTGAGAAATTCTCCATTATTTAACCCGAGAGAATCTGCGCTACCTGCGGGTAATTCGATGACTTGATTTACAGGATGAACTGAATTGTATTTAGGACATTCCCTCGTTGTGCAGGGTGGCGCATTCCTGACGATATGTTTAATTTCTCCACTTTTGAGAAATATCATATCTAGGGGGATGTGAGTATCCTTCATCCACAAGCTAATTGGTTCGGATTTGTTGATAGCAAATAGCATTCCGTGGTTGTTCGGTATTGACTTGCGGAATTTGAGCCCTTTGGATAGTTCTTGGGCAACTCTTGCTACCTCTAGTTTGATTGTTTGGTTATTACTAGTAAAGGTTGCACCAATCGGTAGAGACTGGGGCTGATGAGTCCAAAAGTAGAGTGGTAGGGGTGAGAGGGCAGCAATGAAACCAGCAATTGGTCCAGCAACATTAAGAATTTTGAAGAATAAGCTTTTTTCTGGAGTTTGTGCGCCTTTTGTTTGAGCGTGCTTTTGAGTGGTTTGTCTTGTAACTTCCATAATTTTAGAGAAATAAAGTACTAAAGTGGTTAAAGAGCGTGAACAGTTATCAGCTATCAAACGTATGGTGAGGAATTTAAAACAGTGAACAGTACCAGCCGCAGTGACGCCTGCTATGGTGGGGGATTTAAACCCGCCCTCCGGGTATCTCCTGAGCCCTGAGTCCTTACGGACACGCTGCGCGAACGGGCACGGCTTGAGGCCGAACGGAGACGCGCTCGCGCAAAGCGCACGCTCCGCGTTAGCGAAGCTCCTCCCTTAGGAGGCACGCGAACGCCACTTGCTCTACTTGGGGAAACCCCAAGACCGCAGTGGCTCACCACCAACGCTTATGCCTACGGCACGTCTGACGACGAACAGTCCAATTGGTGTGGTGTTTCCCCCAACGATGAAACTGATAACCCTTCGGGTTCGCCAGTCGCCTACGGAGGGAGACCCTCCTGCAGCGCTGGCTCACTGATAACTGGTAACTGGTAACTGTTAAAAGAGCCACCAACGCTTATGCCTACGGCACGTCTCTTGACGAACGGTTCAAATGGTGGAGGGACTGTTACCCAGTAATGAAACTGATAACTGAGTCCTTTTTATTGATGTTTGCTAGCTGAAAATATCGATATTTCCAACAGCAAACTTGCTTTCATCTCGTGGGCTACTAGGTAAAGCTTGTTGGTCTGCTTTATTACGCATTGACTCGACTCTATCTGCTTCGCGGATAGCAAGCGGATTAATCTGGCGGCGTTCTTCAAGTAGTGCTTCGATGGTTAGTTCAAGTGGGGGGAGTTTGCTTCGTGAGTAGGTATCTTCTGTTACTGTCTGGCAGAATATGGTGCTAGCAGCACGTTCTACAATTGTCTGGATTTCAGCACCCACGCACCTATTGGTGGCTTTAAGAATTCTGCGCCACTGTTCTTCGTCCCAAGGATCGCCCCCATTGCGGAAGCGTTCGTCAAATCGAGCAGCGTGCAGTTTGAAGATAGTATGTCTTTCCCCGTTGTTGGGTAGGTCTACCTTGAATAGGTAGTCAAACCGTCCGGCGCGGGTGAGTTCGGGTGGTAGCCACTCCATCCGGTTTACTGAAGCAATAACTAATACATCAGACTGTCTTTCTTGCATCCAGGTCAAAAGCTTACCAGCTAATCGTTTAGCTATGTCATCATCTCCGGCAAAAGCTTTATCAAAATCATCAAAATAAAGTATGATTTGTGACAATTTATCAGCGAGTCTTAGCAGACGTTCGAGCTTAATTTCAGCTTGGTTCCCGAAACTGCGGAAGTTCCCCCAATCGACCATAATGAGGGGAATACCCATACTTTGGGAACAGGCTTTGGCGGAGTGAGATTTACCTGTTCCTGGTGGTCCCACTAACATGATACCTTTGGGCACTTTGAGGTTATATTGTTTGGCACGAGGGGTGAGGAGACGCTTGAATTTTTTAAATGACTCTTGCATGAGTTCTAAGCCACCTAGTTGGACTTTGGGTGGAGGTAGAAACTCAATATCGTAGAGGCGGTTGAGCAGTTGAATTTTTTGTTTGAGCAGAGATTCTGCTACGAATTCGGAGTTATTGAAATCGGTGGTTTTTCTAACCTCCTTGAGTAGGTTTATGATGTCAGATATGTACAACCCCATCCCAGCATTCGCCACTGTGAGATAGTCCGTGTCTGTATATTCTGGGGGTAGGAGGATGGTTTGAGTCAGAGACTTGATGATTTCGCTAACATCAGGTAAATCTTGTTTCCAGATAGGAATCTCAGCGGAGATATCGCTACTAATATCAGCAGTTGCTCCTAGAAGTAGGGCAACTTTACCAGTATTTTGGTTAGAAAATTTTAGATTAATTAGTGAAGATTTCATCCACTCTGAAACCAGGATAAAGTCGGTTGATTCTGAGCGATTTTCCTGAATCCAAGGGTATATATTCTCGATAATGAGTATCCCAGTTTCTTGATATTCTTTCCAAAATTTGAGGATATAAAAATAATCTTCTTTATTTTGTCTTGGTTTAGGAATATAGTCTTTAAATTCTCCAATCACTAATTTTGAATTTTCAACTGTCAGTTCCTTAATTGTCTCCTCTCCTAGGTTCCACAGGTAGCACCGTTTTTTGGTGGTTTGGCAGAACTGACTAATATGAGCGAGTAGGCGCAGTCTTTCTGGGAGGGGAGATTCGCAGGCGATGAGAGGGTATTCTTCTTGAATCAGTCCATCGAGTATCTGGAAGCTGTACATACCTTGTTCAAAGTGCTTTTAGCGTATTCTCTTCCATGGGACTGACAATTAGCATCCAATTTTAGTTGTAAAAAATATGCAACATCTGTTGGTTTAAAGAATGCTGGTGTACTTGTAAAACTGGGTGTAATATCGTTCCTTGTTTAAGGAATATATGAAGCAACAACCTCTTATTTAAAGATTTGATTAACAAGCATGGCTAAATCAGCATTACCAGTTCCATCTTTTCCTCAAATATTTGTCCCGCAGTTGGTTCGAGATAAGAAATTTGCTCCCGTGACTGCACCTTCGGGTACGGGTGATGCCCCTGTGGGGGCGAGTGAGAATTTATTCGGGAATGTCTTGAAGCATTATTTTGGTGAAGGGGTTGTTTTACCCCAACAAAAGATGTTACCGCCAGGGCACGATTTACATTACACGGCTGATTTTCTGATTGTGGAACCCACTACTGGGCTACACCTAGATGTTGAAGTGGATGAGCCGATATCGTTTGCGACGGGAAAACCTACTCACTGTATTGGAGAGGATGACTACAGGAACAAGTGCTTTGTCGAAGCTAACTGGGTGGTGGTGCGGTTCGCGGAGGAACAGGTTTCCAGCCAGCCGGAGCGTTGTGCGCTTGTTATAGCTATTGCGATCGCAAAACTGACGGGTAATACTACTTATGAAGAGAAGTTGCGCCATGCGGGTAGGGTAGACGCTATTAAGCAGTGGACACCTCGTCAGGCTACGAAGCTGAAGAAAAGTAATTACCGTCAGGGGTATTTGGCATATAGGAACTAGTGTAATTCGTAGCGCGGCAGCTGTAGGGCAAAGCCCTGCGATGTAGGAAGGTAGGGTAGGAAGGAAAGCCTGTACAGTAAGCTTTTTAACCTTTTTCAACTGGATAGCAATCGCCACGCTGCAATAGTAAAGTTTTTCAGGTATTTAGCCCAGAGTTCTAGGCTACTACTGGTGATATTTTCGAGAAAAAATTAGGGAATTTATCAAGATGAACAAGTGCGTTACAGATTCTACGCATACGAATCAAATTGACCAACTTATCGAGTCTTTCGGCACAACGCTAGAGAAACTTACCCTAGCTGATAAGCTGGCATTGCGGGTAACATTAACATATTGGTTATTCCACCGCGAAGTTGCTGATTTAGGTGAGTATACTTTAAATCATGCCTTAGAGGATATGATGCAGGGATATTCAGAAGATTGCCAAATTAATCTTAAAGAAGCGATTGCGATTTTAGAAGGTATTGGCAAGGATGAAGCAGAAGGGCTAATTGAATCACTTACGGCTCAACTGCGCTGTTTGTAAAAAATAGTAAAGGGGACTGGGGATTGGGGATTAGGGATAGTCAACAGTGAACAGTGAACAGTGAACAGTGACCAAAAAACTGGTAACTGATAACTGAAAACTGGTAACTGGTAACTGGTAACTGATAACTGATAACTGATAACTGATAACTGTCGCCAGTCCCCAGTACCCAATCCCGAAGCGGCATTCCTGCGACGGCAGTGTCTACCCCTAACGCCCTTTGGTAGTTCTATTGTCAGAATCGGCGACTGGGGGAGAATCAGAGGTAGATTGTTCTGGGTTAGATCAGCTACAGTTACCTTCTCTGATTCTGACTGCTGAATTCTTTTTCAAATAGATACTTTCCGTATAATAAATAGTTAGTCTACGTTTTTTTACCTACATAGGTTTTGAACCGAGTCAGGTACAACACGATGTCTGTGAAATTCCTACATAGCAAAGTCTGTGATCTACCTCATCCATGTAGGAACCTCTGTATTAGTTTTTCAATTTTTTGGAGGAGAGGAAAATGAAGAAGTTCACCTGTTTGATGATTGTCGGGGCAGTATTATCGATGAGTGCGCCGGCATTGGCTGAAAGTCGTGCGGTTAATATCAGTATTGGCAGTATTGGTGGTTCTTTAGATAATGCCGCTTTGCGAACAATTCGCCAGATTATAGGGTTTGCGGTCGGCACTGGCACCGTCGATAAATTCATTGTATATAGTCCCACGGCAGGTTCTCCTATTCCCATCGAAGGAGGTTTATCTGCTTGTGCTGAAGCTGGCTTCGGCATAAGCAACAAAAGATTTAATGCTTTTATCCAGGAGTTGCGTTCAATTAAACCCCAGCCAGGAACTTTCTACAATTTAGAACTTACCGCAAGCTGCCAACAGAGTGAGAATGTCGGTACTCAAGCGCAGTAGATTCTCTCATTTGTGTCAACAGGCGAATCATTAAATCCTTATTGCTCCGACCAGGATTAAAGCAAAGGTCGTGTGTTGACGAAAAACAGCCCATGCCTAAACCAAAATCTTGCGGAGAAATCTTAACCGTACTGAAGGTTTATTAGTGATTGCCTGCTTCTGGCTCATTTGTTAAGGCGGAAGATATAGCGCAAGTATAGTTTGTCTTGCAAAGGGAGTGATCGCCATACGCCACAACTGCCTCGTACTCCAACAGCCTTCGTCATTCGTCAGTTCGTCAAACGCTTTGTCTAAGAGTTCGTTGCAACACATGGGAGGACTTCGACCACATAATGCGATCGCATCTTTTAGGTTACGAGAAAGTCATAACGAAGGAAAAAGCTTCCCATGCTGTTGTGAAGTACTTGGGAGAACTGAAGCGACCGTATTTGACTTCGTTGGAAGAAGAACTTTTGAACTATTCGGATTCAGATTGTCGCCAGATGCAGGAGATATGCGATTGCATTACCAACCTACGGGAGAACGAAAACCTAGAAGATGCTACTTGGGAGAACTGAAACGACCGTATTTGACAGCTTTGGAAGAGAAATTGTTGAGTTTGTTAGAGGCAGAAATCAAAGATTAATGCAACAAAGGAACAATATCCATCTAGAATTTTATTGAAAGGCTGTCGCCCTCATCTGCATGAATACTCAAACACGCTCCAATTCCCCAGATATTTATTCGATTTTGAGTCAGACTCAACGCTTGCGAGTTAGTGATGGAGAGATTAAACCCGTTTTAGATGGTTGTACCGATACTTCAAAGTTGCTCGTACTTATTTGGTCACAGTTGGGAGATTTTGATAATTTAGAATACGCTTGGTGGTTGCGAAGAGAAAAAGAACAGATCCAAGCAAGAGGAATCACAATTCGCGCTATTGGAATTGGAAACCGCAATTCTGGGATCAAGTTTTGTAAATATACGGGCTTCCCACAAGAATGGCTGTTTGTGGATGCAATAGCTGAAATTCACAAGCTTTTAGGGCTATATAGTGGATTGTCTATACAGTTCCGTATGCTATCAACGTCACAAAAAGCTTGGCTGAATTTAATGTTAATGTGTGCGGGGATTGGTAGCCCTGGAACTCTAAAGGAAGTGTTTCGTGGTTATAAAGGTGATTATAATGCTCCTCAGTTAATTGCAGATGAGGAAGTTGTCAGGGGTACACCTTTACCACCAATAAAAGGTTCGTTTTTTCAAGCTGCTGGAGGAAAAGGCTTTCAGCGCCCTTTTGAATTAGCAACCCTGCGCTTGCGAAACATGACTGAAGTTTTGAGTAACTGGAATATTTATGTACCAGATTCATCTTATTTGACACAACGTGGGGGAACTTTTTTATTTGATTCACAAAGACAATTAATTTATGAACATCGCGATCACGGTATTTTGGGTTTTGCGGAAAATATGAGCAATCCCTTATCTTTCTTGTATAAGTAATTCATTCGTTAGTTTTTGCTTGAGTTCCTGCAATCGGTCGATTTTCATAGTGTGAATATTGATGAGGTGGGACGAGTAGCCTAACTGTTAAAAATTTAGCATGAGCTGGAATCTGACAATATCTTTTACAGATTAGGTACAGGATAATCGTAAGAGTTAATAAAAAACATGGTTGAGATTTGGCTCAACCATGATGTAATATTTAAGATAATAAATTTGTTTTATCGAACTTGGCTTATGCCATCATTTGTGGTTTTTATTGTTGCGACTTTTTCCACTTGATTGCACTCTAAACCGTACCTGCTTCCCGATAGTTACCTCAGCAACATTGCTGATATCTTGACCAGATTTGTAAGCTTCAAGAATTGCCTTATTATTAGCTTGGTACTTGATAGTTCTAAACTCATCCGGAAAACCTTCATCATCTACTTCTAATAGTAAGTTAGCCACTTTAGGTGGGTTATCCCTGATTTCAATCACCCTTGACTTACCGATATTTTTGTCATTGATTAATCCAATCTCGTATAAATGGATGAGGGTGCGCTTGATTTGTTCAAGTTGAGTTTTGCGGCGTGAAATGACTTGGTTGTGGAGTTCGGCTACTCGCGCTTTTCTTTCCTCCCAGGTTTCGAGGTCAAGATTTAGCTGGTCAACAACCCAGGCGATCGCATCAATTTTGGTTTCAATGCCATCTTGGATAGTCATAAGTTTTTGTACGAGTTCTTCTACCTTACCTTCTTCTCCTGATTCACTTGCTTCTTCTATCTGCGACCAAAGTTTAGCAGCATCTAAGCTTAATTCCTTGAGCGTAAGTTGGTTGATTTCGCGCATCTGTGCTTGAGTCATGAAAAGTTCCTAATTAATATGAAAAGCCAGTAGTGGTTACTTGTTACTGGCTGTTGATTATCAAGAGTTGATGGTTGAAGGGAGATTGAATTTAGTAACCGTATAAGTGATAGTAGTCTGACTTTTCCTGCGCCAATTCGGCTGAGTAGTCGTAGTAATCCACTTCGCTTAGGATTGTTCTGATTTGTTGAACTTTTGGTGCAGATTTTGCTGGTTTTTGATTGGTTTTTGAGTTAGATTTAGTAACAGTTTTCATATTTATACAACTTCAATTCATGAGCGTGAAGTTGTTGCGTCAGCATCTGTTGTGATGTTGATTTTAAAAGGGAAGATTATCTTCTTCTCTTATCATAATTACTTACTATTTATTTGTCTCAAATTACTGGTTTTGTTACCATAAAGAGAGCTGTCCTGGTGATATATTTCCCCTCCGCCGCGTATGGAACAGCATATGGCAGCTACTGCATAAAGCCGCAAGATTTTCGTTTCGATTGTCCTCGGGCGTGTAATTCCAGTGGTGGACAACTAATGTTTTGATGCTACGTTCCCTACGAGATAATCCTTCTTTTTTATCAGTAGGTCTCAGACATTGCATCCCACAGCGCGTACATCGCCAATCTGATTTTGATTTAATTTCAAGCGCGATAGTATCCCAGTTTGAAGGATACCGACTGCGGCTTTTGCTAGCCATTAATTAGTTCCTTTTGGATTGCACAAAACTAACTGTGATTATATCGGTAATAATAGTTCTCACGCCTCGCACTTCCGTTTTTACCACTGGTTAGTACAACCCATCACAGAAGCGTATTTTCAGCCAAGTCCTATTGGAGCGCGGGAATCTTCTCGATGTTGAACTGCAAATTACCTGATGATATATCTATCCTTACTTGATTGGGTGGTACAGCTTATCGGAAGCATTCCATTCCCAGCCTACATTCATATGAAAACCTAATTTGCGTAAAAATTATTAATAGACTGCCCCTATAGCATTTTTCCATGAGCTATTAGTCTTATAATGACCATTACTAGTCGATGAGAACTAGTTCATGGTTAGGCTATATCGATTTGTAAAAAGACCAGCTTCGGTAGAACACGGTCATCCTTTTATAGTCTACGTCGGTTACTCGTTTTGAATGAATAGTGAAAAAAAACCGCAAGCCTGTTCAATTGCTTACGGTTTTTGTGGATTTGTAGATATAGATTTAGACGTAATAGTGATTTCCATTCCCAGCCTTCATATTCCCAGCTACCAGGGTATCCCCGTTCCTCATCGCCTTCAATGTGTCTTCCGTTCCGGACGAGCAATATGTTCACTGTTCCAGTACCAACTACCATCAGTTCGACGACGACAAATCTTGGTTTCTAACCAGTTGTTTGTACGAACGAGACAACCTCCATCTTTAAACTGGATAGCGCCTTTGAAACAGTTTCCGGAGGCGTTAGATACCCAGGTACCAAAAACTTGCGCATTGGAATTGCATAGTCGAAGCGTGCGTGTTAAGTGACTTGTGCAATTCCAATGCGTAAGCCTCCGTTGGTTAGACATCAGAAATTTCAACTGCAAACGACAGAAAGCCCAGTACAACCAGTCAAAGGCAAAGCTCGGTTTAAACCTCCGGCATGATGACTGGAATGGGTTGATTCTTGTGCTTTCGATAGATGAGGAAGTCACTGTCTAAGGTCAAGACTTCGCTCCCAGGATACAGCTGTGCCATTCGTACTAAACTTGCATCGGCGAAGGACATGGGAACGGAGCGATACCGGGTTAATAGCTCAGTCATCGACTCAACTTGCGAGTTAAACTGAAAGGCTACCAGAATTTGCTGACTTTTTAGTAATCCAACTAGAGTTTCTCGCCCATTGTTCACACGCTGCAGTAAGAACCATGCTTCTGAAAGCACTGCTTCACAGGAGAGTAGTGGAGGTTGGATTGTAGCAAGTTCTGTCGTTACCCAAGAGTGATGGTAATCGCGGCGATCAATAAGGGCTATGAGGGGACCAGTATCAAGGAGAACTTGCTGACGCATCAGGTACCATATCCTTCCATGTACTCAGAATTAGTAGAGAGGTCTCCAGGACCAGAGCCTGCACCGATATAGGCTTGGGCTGTTTCTAGGAACGATTGAGCTAGTTCCATGTTCGCGGATGGTAATCTTTGCCGCTTGCTTTTGAGAAACTCTGCAAAGTCCAGAACCTCTTGTTGCTCGGCAGGAGACAGTGTCTGGAGTGTTTCAATAACTTGCTGTTGAATGGGTAGCATAGGGAAAATCTTCGTCTTTGGGTGCTGGGATAACTCCTTTGGCGCTTGGCAGATTTTTCATATGCCTACGGCACGCCTGACGGCTATCGTTGTGAACCAACCGTCGCAAATTGTGTTGATATGTAACAAGTTTGAAAAATATGGACACAATTAATACTCAGTAAATTACTATATTCTGCCAAACCTTTTATAATCAGCTTGTCGATATCAACAATGATATCAAATGCCTGACCAAAAGTCCCCACCAAGCGAAATGATTCGTGTGCCCGTTCCACTAATTGGGGTGGTTCGGCGACTATCAAAACTACACAGACAGGGGCATACAATTGCCTTGCTGCAAGCCTTAGAGGAATTACTAGGAGATTTTGATATCAATAATGATATCGATATAACAGCAGGCAGTAAATCAGTTAAACAGCTAGAGGAGAAGCTCTTGAAACTGGAATCTCATATTGCGGCTCAAGGGTCCTCGGTGGATACAAAACTAGAAGGGATCACCAAAAAGCTAGAGCTAATTGAGCGAGCGATATCTACGATCAGCTCTGCTAATGCCTCTGGGAGATTGGGCAACAACAAAGGGCGAAGACAAACAGCGTACCCGTACCAACAAACACAAGTTGAACTACAGCCCAGGACAAACGAAAGTCTTGCACCAAGACTGGGCATCACCCCCCAAGGCCTCGTCGCTGAAAGAGAAAACAAGAGTGCCAAAGAATTTTTAAGTTGGTCTCGTAACCGTGATCCTATGAGTACTGCTTGGGAATGGGATGCCGAGTCTGGACTATATAACCCAATACGGTAGAGAATGGCAGCAACATGGCGATTGCCCTGCTCCCGCACTCCGTGCCCGCGCCCGGAGCGATCGCCTACAGCAGACCTTCGGTCATCGCACTCGTGGCGGGTGCGAGAACGCCCGAAGCGTCCTGTGCTCCTGCACCACCGCAACCAACAACCCCAACACAGCGGTCAAGATATGGTTCAAATTCTATTGTGAGTTAACACAGCAATTTACCTATGTTTGCTTTTTTTACGCAATGCGTGAGAAGTCCCGACACGCGCGACATGGTGGATGTACTTTGCAGTTGTCGCCGGAGAAGCATGGCCCAAATCAGCTTGCAAGTCAAAATCAGAAGCTCCATTTTTCTTAGCAAGCGTCGCATGCGTATGGCGCAGAAAGTGGGCAGAGAACTTAATTCCAGCAAAATCAGAAATTTCCTCCATCATCCGCCGCAATCCTCGGTCGCTTAGAGGTTTACCCCTATCTCGCCGACTAGGACTGGGGAAAACCGGCTCATCATTCCTTGCATCCCCACGATACTCCAATATTACAGCACTCGTTTCGGGGTCTAAAGTAATAGTGCGGACTTTGTTCCTTTTCCCCGTCACAGTTAATAGTAGACAGTCCCCATCTTCCCTAAATTGTCGCCAAAATAAACCAGGCGTAACTATCTTCTTACCATCATCAGAAGTTTGACGTGCAATTTCCCCCGCCCTAACTCCACTGTAAAAGACCAGAGTAAACAGCAGCCAATGCATCTTATTCGTTTTATGTTCCTTATCAACTGCAATTGCAGCTTTTTCCAACTTGGCAATTTCGCGTTCCGATAAGATGCGCTCTGCGAGCTTATCATCCCACTGTATACTTAAGTCCTTACCCAAGTCTACGGCAAAATAACCAATAGAAGCTCTAGTCCCCCACTCCCACAAACTTTTTATCGCCGCAGTGTACTTGGCAATCGCATTTTTACTAAGTCCATAGCTATCCTTCTTCCCCCGCACAGGTTTTGAATCCTGCAACCAAGCAATATATGTATGAAGGTGAAACAACGTACAATAGCGCAAATCGGATATCCCAAACTGCGACTGCATAAAGTCAACAAGTTCATAACCGATTTGACGATACGCGCGTTGCGTTTGTTCACTTTTAATAGTAACAGAGCGCACCCACAACTCAATTAACTGCTCGGTCGTACTTATCCGCTGACGGTTGGGAAAATAATAATCTGCAAGAGCAATACGGGCATCATCTAGTGGCGAAGTCACGATATCCACTTCAAGTGGTTTCGCGTAGAAAAGGGGTAAATTTTCGTCAGACACTGGAGGCACTCCTTACGGATAATAACGATGCCGATAATCACAATTCCCGGTATCTATATGATAGTTGTTTCCTCGACACCATAAAATTACTCATTTAGAAAAATCTATATCGTATATACGCGGATATCCCATATGCGATGATGGTAGTGAGAAGAGTAGGGGAAGATAGGGAGGTAGGGGGAGTGAGTAAATATTGGAGTCGAAGCAAATGGTTAAAGAACTGATTAGAAAGCATCAAGATTTAGAAATTTATAAGATGGCATTTGATACGGCGATGCAAATTTTTGAATTATCGAAAAAGTTTCCTGTGGAGGAAAGGTATTCGCTTACTGACCAAATTCGTCGTTCATCCCGATCCGCCGTATGTGCGAATTTAGCGGAAGCATGGAGGAAGCGTCGATATGAGGCAGCTTTCGTTGCACGCATTGAATGATTGTGAGTCAGAAGCAGCCGAAACTCAAACCTGGATAGAGTTTAGTGTTAAATGTGGTTACTTGGATGTTGAGATTGGTCGAGAACTCTACGGAACCTATAACCAGATTTTGAGTGGATTAGTCAATATGATTAATCATTCTGAATCTTGGTTGATGAAGCACTAATCATTTTCTTTCCCCTACTCCCCCTACTCCCCCTACTCCCCCTACTCCTCTCACTTCTCTCACTTCTCCACAACAAAAAGGACGCGCGATGGTCGATTATCCGCAGATAAATATAAAACTTCTTTCTGAGGAGGACCGTGAGTTAGTGGAGCGGGCCAAAGAGCGTGCTCTTGAATTGCACTTAACTTTTAAAGAGTTTGTGCTCGGTTGCATTAAACAAGCACTTGTACAAGAGAGTCCCCATGGTGTAGATAATGCAACTGCTCTTGAAATTGAAGCTTTGAAAGCTCAAATTGCCGCCTTAGAAGAGAAAGTGAGTATCCCTTGTGCAACTAAAACCGAAGTGCATACCCTCCAGGAACGGTTAAATCAATTGCGAGTGGGTATCTCAAATGAAATTAAGAAGGATAGGGAGCAACTTGCTTCTTTGGCGCTGGCGCTCTCCCGACTTGAAAGCCACATTGAACAGCTCATACCTTCTTTAAATCTTCAAGTGGATGGCGAAGGTAATTCCGACAGGGACAGCAATTGGCTTTTTGGGGAAGGCTCTTTAGGTGTGGGAGCAGAAGATATTGAGAGTTTTTGACATACTCCCCGCCCTATAAGTGCTTGTCATTACCAACATCTTTTAAAGTGAAGTAGGGGTGTATTAGAGTCAGAGTATGGAGTTGGAAAATTTCACAGACCTGCAAACGTGGGCAGTTGAACAATGGGGAGATGCCAAGTTAGGGGACAGTCGTCGGACACAAAGAGCGAACTGCCGTAGGCGGCAGCGCTTCGCTATCGCTGTCGGTGCAGCGATCGCTGCCAACCCAAAAGGGAGTTTACCAGATATGATGCAAGGCTGGAATGAAATTCGTGCTGCGTATCGATTATTTGGGGAAGACGATGTTAGTCACAAGGCATTAATTCAACCTCACATTACGGCGACGAAACAGAGGGCGGCTGAAATAAAATCCAATGTTGTTTTATTTATTCAAGACACAACAGAACTAGACTACACTCATCATCGGCAAGTTAAGGGATTAGGGCATATTGGTGATGGCTTCATGTTGAGGAATAATGCTACACAGTTGTTTAGCAGTAGTACCGATACCCGTAAATCCACAAATTTTAGGATTGGCAGGACAAATACCTTGGCTGCGTAGTCAAAACAAGAAAAATGATGACACTCAGGTGGAACCTCTGCCAGAACTCTTGAGAACAGAAGGTGAAGGAGAAATTTGGGCAGAGATGGTCGAGTCCATCGGCATTGCACCAACACCAGAAACGGGGTCAATGTGGGTAAGTGTTGGAGACAGGGGCAGTGATATTTTTTCCTACCTTCGACGAGCTAAAGCCTTGTACTGGCACTGTTTAGTACGAGTCACTCAAAACCGAGTGATTAGTAAACCTGATGGCACAAAAGGGTATCTCAAGGCATTTGCGCATTCTTTACAACCAATGGCAGAGAAAACTGTTGTCTTGCGTGGGCGCAACGGAGAACCTAAACGTAACGTTAACTTACAAGTAGCTTGGTCTCAATTGACCATTCAACCTCCAGCAATCGGCTGTGAACGAAAACAACAACCAATAGATGGTTGGTGTATTCGTTGTTGGGAACCACAAGGGGATAAGGACAGTGGATTTTATTTACCACTGTCGCTATCAATGATCGCGCACATGCCCTGATGCAACTAGATTGGTATGCTACACGTTGGTTAATTGAGGAGTATCACAAGTGCTTCAAAACTGGTTGTGCTGTGGAACAACGTCAATTGGAGTCAGCTTCATCATTGGTTACACTACTTGGCTTTTTTGCTATAGTTTCCGTTAGATTATTACAGTTACGCAATCTCAGTCGCAGCCATCCTCAACTCTTGGCACAAGAGTACGTGCCTTCAATTATGTTAAAGGTCTTAGTTGCTCGTCTTGGGTTAGCAAATTGCGAGTTGACTCTAGGTGAATTCTTTTTAGCGATCGCTCGTTTAGGTGGTTTTCTTGGTCGCAAATCTGATGGTCTACCCGGTTGGCAGACCTTATGGCGAGGCTGGTTGCGATTACAAGATATGTGTTGGGCTGCCAATTTTATCACCCAGTCACTTTAAAAGATGTTGGTAATGACAAGCCTTCTAGGACGGGGCTTTAAACCCAATTTTTTGGTAAAGGGGACGCTTGGATTGGAGACCCTTGGATTGGCAGGGCTGTTTCATTCCCTCGTTATTGGTGTCACCGATGGCACTGCCGACTGTCGCTGTTCTACGACCTGGCGTTTCAGCGAGCGCTCTACTTTTCCTCAACGCTGCAAGGCATCATGCTCATGTTTTCCACCTATCCCAAAAACTTTGAGCTTGATGCGGTGAAGGCGCAGGTGATTGCACAGTTCTGCAATGAATCCTTACGTTTATGCATCTGTTACTAAAGCCTATGACAGGTAGACCAGGATTCCAACAACTCAATTAGGTGCAACGACTGGCTTAATGAAATACACAACCCGTTCCACTTCCCGAAAGCCAACTTTCGTATGAAACTCATAGCTTGCAGTATTTTCGATCAACGCATCAGAAGCCAGTTCCACACATCCCTGCGAGGATGCCCATTGTTCAGCAAACTGAATTAGCGCTTTACCGATACCTTGATTGCGGTACTCATCCTTGACATAAATTCCTTCAACAAAGGCAACCGGACTTTGGGTTGCATCGGGAACATACTCATACCGTAGCGAAAGGTTCATGAAGGCGATCGCACTCCCATCCTCTGTTTTAACGAGAAATCCTACCTGACGGGGAGAGTGAAGAATGCTTATCAAATCTGTGGCTGAAACATCTGGCCACAATTTCAGTGCCAGGTCTAGCCACTCGTTGAAATCCTTTTGAGTTACTTTAACAATGTTCATCGTCTATGTCTATCTGGGGTTTGTTTCCAGTTTTGCTCGGCTACTTCATCTGCTGGAAACAGGCATTCAATCCGTAGTTCCTCAAGCGTGATATCGTAGAGCGTTGCTAATGTGGCGATCAATGAGAAAAACCTCCACTCCAGATGATCTCGTTTGAAATGAGTTGTAAGGAGCAACGCATTTTATGCAGTTTGCCTGGAGGTCTGGCAGAGCGTAGAAACCCGCGGATAGTTTATCAACTCATTAAGCAACAGGTTAGACTGTCCAATTCAATCATCAGTTGCTGCTAAACATCTTTATAATATACCCAACTCAGCACGGTATCCCCAAGTGTAAATACTTGAATGCTTATTAGAAAAACTTAAAGCTGTGCCCAATTGGCAAGAACGGTTAAGAGAGTTTGTTGATCAACTCATCTCAGACCTACCCAATCAGGAGTAGTAATGGGTAGAAGTGGGTAGGAATTAAGTTACAGTTCCTAGCCCTGCGCTTTTTGAAAAGGTTTGCTCGTTTTGTCACGATCAATGCGTTCCCACTATGACCCCTCTCGCACCACCAAATCAATTGCAGAGTCAATTAACTCAACCGCCGCTGTTTCATAGTGATAAGTCTTAAACCGAAACTTGCCCACAATTTCGAGTTGCTTGGACGGTCGATGTCCATATTTCTCCGAATACAGTTGTAGAGCGATAGTACCTATAGTCGTCATCTGTCCAGGGGTGGCAATGAGTCCGCGCTCTTGCAGTCTTGATGCGACGGTAACGGTAGAAGGTGTTGCTTTATCAACTCCCCTGTTGCCTTTCGCTTTGAATATTTTGGTTAGTTCATCTAAGGGTGAGATGAGTAGAGTCATTAGCCCAGTAAACCGTTTTGCTGGTTTATCTGTCGCCACGGCAATCTTTAATGCTTCTGGTTGTCCAACCGCGATAAATGTACCCATTGCGCGAGTCATGGTGGTATAAAGCAGTTGACGGGTTAACATACGTCCGTTAGACATGAGTAATGGGAAAATCACATATGGAAATTCACTGCCTTGGCTCTTATGGCAAGTTATACAAAACGAATGCATGATTTGCTCAAAGTTACCAGGATAGTAGTCAACAATCGCGCCTCCCTCAAATGAAATCCTCACCATTTGTTTTTCGTCTTCTACAGCAATAACCCGACCTGTCTCGCCGTTCATCACTGGCGGGACGGTATCGTAACGATTTTTGAGTTGTATCACCCGATCCCCGACTCGGTAGACGACCGACCCGGAAACGACTTCTTTTTGGTTGGATTTTTTTGGATTGAAGATGGACCCAAGCAGCTTATTGAGATTGTGAACCCCAGCGGCTCCTTCCTTTTGGGGTGCTAACACCATCACTTGTTGATTTAAATCCACATTCTCACGGCTCATAGCTTCGACTAACCCGACAATGGTGTTAGCCGTCGCTTGTGGTGAAGGAGTTTCCAACATGGCGCAGTCTGCCACATCCATCCACTCGGATACCTGATTAAATTTGTGCAGTGCCGGAACTGTACCAGAATTTACATCGCTAGCTGCATAGATAATCGGGCTTTCGTGTTGCTGTCGATAAATGGTCTGTAATCTCGTTGTCGGCACTATTTCAGAATAAAGCAAGTCTCGCAGTACCATTCCAGCCCCAACACTGGGTAATTGGTCAGAGTCTCCTACTAAAAGAATTTGGGTTTTTGGTGGTAAAGCTTTCAGTAGGGAATTGAACAGGAATATGTCCACCATTGAAAACTCATCAACAATCAGCCAATCAATAGCAAGGAGATTATGCTCGTTATAGTGAAAGGTTTGCCCAAGTCCTTGCCATTGAAGTAGACGGTGAATGGTAGTTGCTTCCTGTCCTGTTGCGTCTTTCATCCGGTTGGCAGCTTTCCCCGTGGGTGCTGCAAGAGCTATAGTTGCCCCAATGGATGTTAACCATTGCACCAAGGCTTTTAGCACATGGGTTTTGCCGCGTCCTGGTCCGCCTGTAATTATACTAATCGGATGTTTAACTGCCATGAATAAGGCGCTGATCTGTTCATTGCTCAAGCGTGAGAGTTCGCGATAGTCAGCCGATTCAAAGTCGGCTAACCAGTGTTCTAGATGTTCTGTCGAGTAAGTTGGCTGATTAATTAAATTTTTAATTTTTAACGCTACGGAGAGTTCAGCGCGGTAGGCGGCTCTTAGATAAACACTATTGGCAATCTCGCCATAAACTAAAGTTTGGTTCTCAATTAACTGAAGAAGAATGGTACTTAAAGATTTATAGTCGGGTGTGTGGTCAGGACGCTCTAACAAAGATACAGCACGTGCTAGTAATTGGGATTCAGGCAGAAAACAATTGCCCTCACTCAAGGCGTCCTTCAAAACATGGAGCAGACCTTTCGAGTATCGAGTGTCACATTTTACCGACATACCGAGAGACAGCGCTAACTGATCAGCAGTTTTAAAGCCGATGCCCTCAATGTCATCAATTAACTTGTAAGGGTCGCTCAATAGTACTGCTGAGGTTTTGTGTCCGTAATGGTCACAAATCTTTAAGGTTAACCTCAATGATGTTCCCACTGCCAAAAGCTGGGCAATAGCTGCTCTTGTAGGATTGGCTTTACTTTCTGACCAAACTTTAGTAATTGTAGCGATTCGATATTTACCAAGTCCGGGGATTTCCTCAAGTCTTTCTGGATTGGTATCTAACACCAATAAGGTGTCAGAGCCAAAGTAATTGACAAGAGTTTGGGCAGTTTTCTTCCCGATTCCACGAAAAAGTCCACTTTCTAAATACTGCTGGATTTCGACCAAGGTTAGTTCTGGAAGTTTATCGACTTTAGGGAACGAAATCATGAGTATTTAGCAGTTGAAATCGTTAGATGTGGTCGTCCGAGCGTAAATTGAGAAAAAGGGGAATATTTATCAATTGGCTCAGAGAGCGCATGATTAATTCAAAATTAATTTGACTTTAACCTTTAATACCACCAGCGTCTACAGTCATAAAACTTTTTGCTGCACGCTTCTATGGTTATGGGTTTGGCTTGTTTACAGCCTGGGTCAAAGAGCTTTACGTCAAGCCTGAGAAAGAATGTTTTATGTCGATTCATTAAATCCGTGATTTGTATCTACGTATTTTCTCATCTTTCAATGAGATTGCTACATACCTTGCGATGGTGCAGCGCGCCCACTAGGGGCGATAGCGCTCCGCGCCCGCTGAGTCCTCCAAAGCCGCCAGGCTTACGTGATCGCATCCTGAAATCTACCCAACTGCCTTAAGTTTTTCTGTTGCAATTCACAAACTCTACTTGCTTAACAAAACTCCACATAAAGTTTTTGCTGAATGCTGAGTTAGAAATAGATATTCTTGATTTTCTGAAATCTCGTTCACAGCCAGTGAAGATATTTTACAGGCGGAAAATAATCATTGGGTACTAGCAATGAGGAAGTTACTTGTCCTAAAGCTAGATGGTGACATAATTGAAGGCGTACGGGCAACACTAAATGTTGAGGAACATGGCAATCATCCCCATATAGAAATTACTGGCTACTTACCTGCCAATCAAGAATTAGCAGCAGCACTTAAGCGGTGGCAGTCAAATTATCGCAGTTGGGGAAGGTCTTATCGAATTAAGGCAATTGTAACTGAAAGGCAGTGGCGTCAGGACTGCTACTCCTCAGCTAAAGAGTTACACCAGCAGCTTAATCGATGGTTATTGTCCGATTCGTTTCGACCGATCCGGGAGCAGTGCTTGCAACAATTCGTTTCTCCACATGAGGTACAAGTACTAATTCGCACTTCGAGCCAGCTGCTGTTGAAACTTCCGTGGTATTTATGGGATTTAGTTGATAAAAATTCACTATTGGAAGTTGTTTTTGGCAAGCCGGACTGCGAACCGAGGATAAGAGCGAAAACACCTACACTGCGAGGTAAAGTCAAAATTTTAGCCATTCTTGGCAATAGTATCGGTATTGACGTTCAAAAAGATCGACAAGCGCTAGAAGATTTACCAGATGCAGAAACAACCTTTTTAGTAGAACCGCAACGTTCAGATATTAGTGACTCATTGTGGAAGCAGGATTGGGACATCTTGTTTTTCGCAGGTCACAGCCAGACTGAAGGCGATAAAGGTCGCATTTACATCAATCAAACCGAAAGCTTAACTCTTGACGAACTCAGGTATGCTTTAAGAAATGCTGTCAATCGTGGGTTAACCTTAGCCGTATTCAACTCGTGTGATGGTATGGGATTGGCATTTGAGCTACAACAATTACACATCCCCCAAATCATTGTTATGCGGGAGCCAGTGCCTGATGTCGTTGCTCAAAAATTTATTACTGATTTTCTTCCCCTCTTGGCTAGTGGTAAATATTTATACTTAGCACAGCGAGAAGCGCGAGAAAAACTACAAGGTCTGGAGTACCAATTTCCCTGTGCCAGTTGGTTGCCAGTGATGTTTCAAGATCCTGCTACCGTACAACCTACATGGCAAGATTTAGGGCGGCGTTCTACCAACTTGTGTCCGTATCGTGGTCTATTTGCCTTTAGTGAGGAGGATGCACAATTTTTCTTCGGACGGGACGCTTTTATAAGTAGGCTGCTGTCAGCCGTTCAAAATGAATCCTTAGTCGCCGTTATCGGTCCTAGTGGTAGCGGTAAGTCCTCAGTCGTATTTGCTGGACTTATTCCCGAGCTGCGTCGTGCTGGGAACTGGCTTGTAGCTTCTTTTCGACCAAGCTCTAGACCCTTTTACGCTCTAGCAAGTACGTTGGTGAATCATTTAGAACCACAAATAAGTGGAGATGCAAAGCTACAAAAAATCGAAGATTTGGTTGCTCAATTGCAGTCGGCAAATTCTTTACAAAACGTTGCAGGCGATATTACCACAAGAAACCCCAAATGCAAGCTACTGTTAGTTGCAGACCAGTTTGAGGAACTTTACACGTTATCTCAAGACCTACAAGAGCGCCAGATTTTTTTAGATAGGCTATTAGAAGCGATTGCGTGCCCATCAGATTTAACTGTTGTTATCACATTAAGAGCAGATTTTTTAGCACAAGCTCTTTCATACCGTCCCTTTGCCGATGCCTTACAGCACAGAGATCTGAAACTGGGTCCAATGAATGCTTCAGAGCTGCTTGCTGCAATCGAACAACCAGCAGCGCTACTTGGAGTGACATTAGAGCCAGGGCTTGCTGAACGAATTCTAGGTGCGATCGCGACCCAAGCAGGAAATTTACCCTTACTGGAGTTTGCTCTTACCCAACTATGGGAAAAACGAATAGATACTGTCTTGCAAAATGCGGCTTATAACGAGATTCACGGTGTCGAAGCTGCTGTAGCTCATTATGCTGACCGGGTATATGACAAACTCAATCAAAAGGAAAAAGAACAAGCAAGACTGATTTTCATTCAATTGGTACATCTTGGGGAACAAACAGGCGATACTCGACGTCTGGCTACCCGTGTGGAAGTGGGAGAAGAAAACTGGGATTTAGTAACGCGCCTTGCAGACGATCGTTTGGTAGTTACAGGATACGATGAGGCAACGGGCAACGAAACCGTGGAAATTGTCCATGAAGCCTTAATTCAAAAATGGGGACACCTGCGCCAATGGCTCGAACTAGATCGCGACTTCCGTACTTGGTTGCAGGAACTGCGAGCGGCAAGACAGCAGTGGGAAAAAAGCAATCGAGATAAAGATGCATTGTTACGGGGTAAAGCTTTGGCTGATGCTCAACAATGGTTGCAAAAGCGTCCGGACGAGCTGACTCTAGAGCAGGAATACATAAAAGCGAGTTTGACACTGCAACAAAACGAGCAACACAGGCGCGAGCGGACTAAAAGACTTATTCTGGCTGGTAGCACGAGTGGGGCTTTAATTCTGGCAGGAGTATTGGGATTTGGATGGTGGCAGACAGAAATCCAAAGACAACAAGCTCAAAGAAATGAGATTAACGCCTTGACAGTTTCTTCAGAAAAGTCGTTGATAGCAAACCAGAGTTTTGATGCATTAATAGATGGTTTAAAGGCAGGGAAAAAACTGACACAGGCAGTATGGGCAGACCCTAAATTAAATCAGCAAGTTGTAAAAGTGCTGCAACAAGCAGTTGATACTGTGAAAGAGCTCAACCGCTTAGAAGGACAAAAAGGACATACCGACTGGGTTTATGGCGTCAGTTTTAGTCCTGATGGTAACACGATCGTCTCTGCTAGCTTAGATAAAACTGTCAAACTCTGGAATAAATATGGTCTTTTGCTTAAAACTTTGGATCACAAAGAGAAGGTATATGGCATTAGTTTCTGTCCTAAAGGTAGGATGTTCGCCACTGCCAGTGAGGATAAAACTGTCAAAGTCTGGAACGAATATGGTATTCTGCATAAAACCCTGAACCACAATGATACTGTTCTGAAAGTAAGTTTTGCTCCTGACTGTAAAACACTTGTTACTGCTAGTGGAAAGCAGGTTTTACTTTGGAATGTGGATGAACAAAAGCTTAAAAGAATTCTAAAAAAAAATAGTAGTCCTGTTAACAGTGTAAGTTTCAACCCGGACGGCAAGATAATTGCTACTGCAAGTGATGATGACCACTCAATAAGTCTTTTAAATTTAGATGGTAAGGAAATTCAAAATTTAAAGGGACATCATAAAGATAAGGTTTACGATATAAGCTTCAGCCCAGATGGTAAGACAATTGCTACTGCCAGTTGGGACAAAACAGCTAAGCTTTGGAATCAAGTAGATGGAACTTGGCGTGCAAAAACTCTCACCGGACATACCGACCGACTATTTGGTATAAGTTTTAGCCCAGATGGCAACACAATTGCCACTGCTAGTTGGGATAGAACAGTTAGACTTTGGAACCGGGATGGCACTTTACGCATAACCATTAAGCATGGAGATCGGGTTAATAACGTGAGTTTTAGTCCGCAAGGTAACATGATGGCTTCTGGTGGTGCTGACAACACCGTTAAGCTTTGGAGAATTGATAGCAGCCTGCTGCCAATTCAGGTTCAGGCACATAGTAAAGCAGTTCGTAGTGTCAGTTTTAACCCGAAACTCGACATGATTGCTACTGCAAGCGAAGATGAAACTGCTAGCAAATGTGGAACTGATAGCTATGGAACTGCCAAACTTTGGAATCTAAATGGTCGCCTACTAAAAATCCTCAAGTGCTCAGGCGCAGTTAATGGTGTGAGTTTTAGCCCGGATGGCAAGATAATTGCTACTGCTAATGCTGATAAGACAACTCAATTATGGAACACAGAAGGGAAGGAGGTTGCAACTCTCAAAGGGCATAGCGGCGAGGTTTTCTTTGCCAGTTTTAGTCCAGATGGCAAAATGATTGTTACTGCCAGTGCTGATAAAACTGCAAAACTTTGGGATCTAAATCTAAATGGCAAGTACATGAAAACCTTGGGGGGCGATCAGGGTCATCGCGAGCGGGTAGTGGATGTCAGTTTTAGTCCAGATGGCAAAACGATTGCGACTGCCAGTGATGACCGTACCGCTAAAATTTGGAAATTGGATGGCACATTATGTGTAACCCTAGAGGGACACGAAGATGAAGTTAATGGCATCAGTTTCAGTCCAGATGGCAGGACGATTGCGACTGCCAGTGACGACAAAACTGTTAAACTTTGGAAACTGGATGATACTTTATGCCAAACACCAAACAGGACTATCAATGCGTATAAAACCCTTATTGGTCATGAAGAAAGGATCATTAGTGTCAAGTTTAGCCCTAATGGCAAGCAAATTGCCTCTGCCAGTTTTGATAAAACCATCAAACTTTGGAAACAAGACGGGAGGTTACTGCGTACTTTTCAAGGACATGATGATTGGGTTTGGAGTGTAGATTTTAGCTCGGATGGCAAAAACTTGCTTCGGCTAGCTACGATACAACTATTAGATTTTGGAACCTTGGCAACATAGAAACAGAAATTTTGGATTTGGATGACTGGCTAAAGAAAGGTTGCTCTCAGGTGAGAGACTATCTTAAAAACAGTAGTAAAGTGATTGAAAGCGACAAGCACCTTTGCGATGGAATTGGGAGTTAAACAACAAGAGTTATTTGCACTTTGGGTCAGGGCTATGAGTGTATACAATTAAGATTACAAAGAAATCTCTTTAAACAGTACTCAGTAGTTTATCAATCTCTGCCATCTCACCAATCCCTGAAGCTTGTTTCCTTGCAAGAATACGCTCCACCAAAGTATCTTTCGGTTTGGGCAACTTGAACTGTTTGAAGATAGGACTGCGGGCGATTTCTCCAAACTGGTCACATAGGAAAAGTCGTCTGCGTTATTCAGGTATGCGATAGGGTAACGTTTAGGTACAAGAATTATTGAATACCGTTGGCGAAGTCGTATTTGCCTCCACGCTCAAGTGCACGTTTGTAAGCTCTTCGCCCATGGATACGCTCAAGAAATTCCTTAAGCTTTGGTCGGTTCTCGACTTCTTCGGTATGCATAGCAAACATTTCGAGGGGAAAACTCATTTGGATATCGGCAGCGGTGAATTCAGAACTCGCGAACCACGTACTCTGACTGAGTTCGCTTTCAATGTAGTCAAAGTGAAGCTTGATCTGGGGCGTGATAAATGTGTCCATCGCGTCGCTGTCCCTTAGTCCAAAATGATCAAAGATGAGATTGAGGAGCAAGGGCGGCATTGCGGAGCCTTCGGCGTAGTGCAGCCAATAAGTGTAGCGCAGACGCTCTGGTGTGTCGGGGGAAGGGACTAGCCGACCACTGCCGTAGCGACTCACTAGGTATTCGATGATAGCACCCGACTCGGCAATTGTGAGGTCTGCATCTGTAATGACTGGTGACTTACCGAGCGGATGAACTTGGCGCAGCGATGCTGGTGCCAACATCGTTTTTGGATCACGTTCGTAGAACTTAAGTTCGTACTCGATACCTAATTCTTCAAGCAGCCATAGCACACGTTGCGATCGCGAGTTGTTGAGATGATGGACAACAATCATAAAACGTTCCTCTGTGATTAGGTGCCTTTTAACTTTTAACTTTTGCCTTGTTCGATAAACAAAGCAGGATATCTGCCCCTTCTACACCTCAAAGCTAATACTCTACACTTTCACTTTGGCGTTGGTATCCCCAACGCCGGTTTGTCAAATTGAGGTGCGTTCCAACGCTGCTCGGTCCCAATTTCCTAAATTAGCAGCTGCATCGTAAGTGCTTTGCAAAAAAGCGAGCAGTACTGCATCCGGATTATCAGCCCGTCGCACTGCTTCATAAGGCAGGATGAACTCTTGCATCTGCAAATCGTAGAACGCCTCCTTTGGATGAACGGGGTAAACTCGGAATCCCTCCGGTTCAGGGTAGGCGTAGGAGTAAAAAACAGGTTCTTCCACTGTCCCGCCACCAGGCCAGAAGCCACAACTGCTAACTTCATGGGAGTACGCCTCTCGTGTTACCCAATCTGCCATATTAGGAACCCCACCCGGATGCTCTGGAGCGCGACGTCCAGAAAAACGGGTCATGGCGAGGTCAAAGCTGCCCCAGAAAAAATGCACAGGGCTGGATTTACCAAGAAAACGCGAGCGGAATTCTGTCATCACCCGGTCTACTTGCACAAGAATACGCCATAACCGTTGTGCATACTCTGCATCATAAGTTCTATATTTGTCATCCTGCTCAAAGGGGATTGGCTGTGCGACTTCTTGCGGCATTGTCCAAATCCGAACGTAAATGCCAATCTCGCCTAGTACATTCATCACATTGTGGTAAAAGTCTGCTACGGAACGAGAAACAAGCGCGATTCTGCGAGTGATGCCATCATTGGTCTGGATTTGTAGATGATGTTCGAGAAAGTCAAAGCTAATTTCAAAGGTGCGTGTTCCGTAGGGAATTGAAGAGGTCGTTAGACCACGTGGCGTTACATACAGAGTAGAGTGCCACCAATGGTTAAGTTTGGCAGCCAGCACCAGACGAATCTTGCCGATAATCTGAGTCCACATATGTAGTGTTGCATAGGTATCTTGCCATTCTGTAAGAGGCAGACTGGGCCAGGTAGTATCGGTAAGCGTACCATGATCACGTTCTGCCATGACGGAAGTCTCCATATAGGGAAATTAGCAAGGGAAAGTACCGAACCCAAACTGCTGTATGAAGTGGGTAGACAAGCAAACAAGACCCACTCATCCTTTCATTAAACCAGCTACAGCAGTTTGTTCTTTCTTTGTCTAAAAAGTTATTCTAACAATAAGCAGTCTCTCAAAAAACATAAGCAACATCAATAGTTAAAATTTGTAGTATAAAAATTATCCAAAGGACATTAGAACAAATGAAGGATTTTTGGGAATTGTAGAGCGACAATTTATTTGTCAATAACGATGAATAAAACGTTAAAATATTTGATTTCAAAAACCTTCTTGGTAGTGAGGCTTACAATTTTGGTGAGTAAGAAAGAATACCACCACTAGTCCACTAGTTAAACTTTGTTCTATAAGTAAAGTAGGTAGAGTTAGGTGATTCGGATAAACGATTTATCCTATATCTCTGCAACGCAAACATCTACTCACTATAGTTTGCTTAACCGAATATTTAATTGCACACAACTAACTATTAACCATTCATTAAATTTTAGCCATTATTTTGATGTTAATCACAATATCTGCTCCTGCGTGCTATTTACGCACTCAAACACTTTCAGGTTGTGACAACTAAGAGTACTCATAACAGATTTCACCATTTGGTTAAAGGGGTAACTAATGTACTCAAAAGCCCGTCTCCGAGTTAAGATAACAACTTTGTACTTAGCAATACCCACTTTGCTCCTGACAGTCGTCGAACCACTTGTTGGCAATGCTCACCCTAAATCAAAGCAGACGGGCGAAGGCTATTCAAACTCACTTCCTCTTGGTCAGTCCAATTTGAGTGAATCACGGGTATCTAATTCAATAGCGCCAGGGGTTGTCCACACGGTTATTACTAGAGGCGAGAAGTCGGAGCGTGACTCCTATACAGTCGATGTCACATTCAAAGCAACTTTCCAAGAGGCTCAAGCTGTTGCGAAATCATTAGTAGCTCAAGGATATCAGCCTCGTGTTGAACCGATATTGCAACGAGCAGCAGATGATCCAGATATTGGTCCGCTTGGTTATTTAGTTCGTGTCGGTAATTTCACTACTGAAGCTGATGCCACTGATTTACAAAAACAACTAACAGCTGCTGGATATGCAGGACTTAGAGTTGTGAACACAGGTGAGGATGGGGGAAAAACAACAGGTCCGTGGGTGGTGAATGTACTTGAGATAGACCCGGCTCAGTTTCAAGGAGAACTTGCTCCCGCACTTGCTACTGGAATTGTCCCTGGTAACGAACCTTTGACACAACTTGCTCTTCGCACCAAAGCTTTAGCAGCAGTGAACGGAGGATATTTTGTCATTGGAGCTTCGGATGGCACCCCTGGTGACTTAGCAGGTATTTCTATTATTGGCGGAAAACTGGTGAGTGAGGCAGTTAATGGCAGAACAAGCCTAATTCTCCCTTCAGGTTCTGGGAAAAATGCGCGTGTAGCTGCTCTTTCCTCTGAAGTGACTGTGACAGCAGACTCCGGTGCAACACGCTCCGTTGATGGGTTAAATCGTAAACCAGGTTTGATTCGAGGTTGCGGCGGTGTCGGTGGAGATGTGCCTACCGAAAACCCCAAGCATGACTTTACCTGTACAGATAGCAGCGAACTGATTCAATTTACACCAGCTTTTGGGCAAACCACAGAGCCAGGAGAGGGAGCCGAAGTTGTTCTTGATGCATCAGGTCAGGTTATTGAATTTCGCGTTTCTCGGGGAGGTCAGATTCCAAGCAATGGCTCAGTTCTATCAGCCACAGGTGATGCCGTCCAATGGTTACAAACCGAAGCACAACCAGGGACAAAGATTGACATTAAAGCTCGTGTTCTAGCTGATGAAGAGGAACTGCCAATTGAAGAAACTCTGGGAGTGATTAATGGTGGTCCTGGTTTGCTACGCAATGGAAAAATTAAGATAACTGCCTTTACTGAAGGATTTCACTGGCAGGATAATCCAGAATTTTACTACAGATTTGGGGTACGACGCAACCCTCGGACATTAGCTGGTATTACAGCAACAGGAAAGCTGCTTTTAGTAACAGTTGACGGTCGTCAGCCAGGATGGAGTGTGGGGGCTTCTTTTGAAGAAAGCGCCCGGATTATGCGATCGCTCGGAGCAACAGATGCTGTTAACCTTGATGGTGGTGGTTCCACAACCATAACTATTAATCAGCAGCTGATTAACCGTCCATCTGACTCCACTGGAGAGCGACCGATTGCTGATGCTATAGAAATCCAAAGTGGAATTCAAGACGAGTGACCCTTGAATACTCAATTAAAACAGTACCAGCCGCAGTACCAGCCGCCAGCCGCAGTGAACGGAAAGGCTGGTAGCTGATAACTGGTAACTGGTAACTGGTAACTGATAGAAGTGTGTTCGCACTGCGTGGCTTCCTGACGAATTGACTGCTTTAAATGGTGAGCGATAAGCTAGCTAGCAGATGACAAGTTCCGCAATTGATGGTTTTTTCCTTACGACAACGCTTGACTTTTTTGGTTAGAAAAAGCCAATCTAGTATTTAAGATATCTTGACCAAAAAATATCGTCCTTGCAACCCTACCTTCGCTTGCACGAATGTGGGGTAAGATTCATGCGTTTGTTACAGCTGTTTGCTACTCTACCACAAGGCTTTATGACTCAATGGCATTTAAGCTGGCAAGAGATGTTTGCTCTGGAGTACCGTGAAGTCGTTATGTGTAATGGTAGGCACAAGCATAGGGCAGACTTGTGCTTACCGCAGCCAGACGGCAGCAAGCTCATAGTCGAGTTCCAGCACAGTAGCATCAGTACTGAGGACATCCGCAAGCGTGAGCAATTCTACACGAGCGTTGGTCATTTGCTTTGGGTATTTGATGCACGTAAGTTCCACATACGGTTAGAACCATCATCCTCAAACAGTGATATCTATAAATTCACTTTGTCACCACCACGCAAATCATTATGGGCAATTAACACTGGATTAGCCTTCGACTTTGGTAGTGTAGTATTGCTAATTGCAAAAGCTCACCAACGAGACGGGAAGCGTATACCCTGTGGAGGTTGGGGTTGGCTAATCCGTAAACAAGAGTTCGCGACTATGTTGCACAAGTTTACAGAACAGTTCTACTTAGACACTAGCAAACCCTTGTGGGAAGTAAAAACAAGACACGCGACTACACCGCAACTATTGGCAGCGACAACGCTTGTTGCAACAGCCGATTCCACAATCATAGAATGGTTAGCACTGCAAGAGTTAAAAAAGCAGTTACCCAATGTTATTAATAAACTGGCACTTAGAGGCGCGCTTGCTGCCGCTTGTTCTGAGGCTGGTTATGTTAGGAAGAGTGTCAATCAACGATATTCAGCCTGGGTTAAAAGTATTTAGCTTTTCTTTGAGCCACTCCCCTAACTTTTATGTAGGTGTAGATTCATTTGAATCAATGCTTTTTGCATTCGTTGCACGTGGGTACTAGCACTTTTGATTAAACTGTCTCGAGGCGCGGGCTAATTTTCTAGCAGCAAGCAATACATCGTCTCTGCGTCATTTATTTGATTGAAACATATACATGATCTTTAGCTATTGACAACATTATGAAATTGTCTCATGTAATTACTTTTTGCTTCTGAGAAAGCGACCCTGATTGGGCCGCCTTCCTAGCTTTCATCTTTTGTTTAACTCCCCAGGATGAAGACAACATCTTCCCCATTAGAGGATTTCTACATACCCTTCTGTTCCATGCACGCGAATTCGTTGCCCATCTTTTATCAGTTTGGTAGCACTTTCTACTCCGACAACTGCTGGTAAGCCATATTCACGTGCGATAACTGCTCCATGGGTCATCAGTCCACCAACTTCGGTGACTAGGCCTTTTATGCATACAAACAATGGTGTCCAGCTAGGGTCAGTAAAGGAGGTGACTAATATATCTCCATCTTCCAGCTCAGCATCTTCCATGTTTAAGATGACCCGTGCTCGTCCTTCTATAACTCCGGCAGAAACAGCTAGACCTACAATAGCTTCAGCTGGGAGATTTTCTCGTTTGTACTTAAGAGCAATGATTTCACCATCAGACGTGATAACACGTGGCGGAGTTAGTTTTTCATATAGTTTGTACTCGTCTTTTCGTTTGCTGATGATCTGGTAATCCAGTTTATTTGTGCGTACAATTTCACGAAGTTCTTCAAAAGTGAGATAGTATATATCTTCTTTTTCATGAATAACGTTGGCTTGCACGAGTTGTTCGGCTTCTTTCAGTAAAGCTTTCTTATAAACGAAGTAGCGATTAACTATGCCGTATTTTGGATATTCACGATAACCGATGAAATTCCGGAGCAGGTTGATCTGTTGTTTTGTTTCTTTGGCTTTTTGTTCACCATCCGGTAATTGCTTCAAGCGCTCTAATAACTCTTGTTCTTTTTTCAAAGCTGACTGTCGTCCTTGCTCAAATTTCCGATTGCTTTCACCAGGTTCAAAGTTTTTGATATTACTGAGAATCATGGGGACAAGTGCCGTTGGTTTTTCGCTCCAACGAGTTCGCGTAATATCGATTTCTCCCACACAGCGCATTCCGTACTTGTCAAGATACGTACGGATAGCGTCGCGGGCTTCCTGTCCACCGTGAAACTTAACCAGTTCGTCCAGAAAGCCATCATCTTGTACGTGCTGCAAATACTCAATGACTTCCGGATAAGGACGAATCACATCGGCGACATCCAATAACTCCAGCCCCATGGACGAAGTAATATTGTTTGGTGCAGACTGAGAGAGCGTGTCGGCTACATTTTTCTCACCCAACCACTCCATCATTTTTTCATTGATCCATGATGCAGCATTCATGCCAGTCATAATCGCACCAAAACTTTTCGGATGAGATAAACTCTGCCTTAGCTTCTGTCTGTCTTCCAGGATAAAGTCTATCAGATCCACGCCTGACTTCGCCTGGATGTCATGCTTTAACGTTTCAATCAATGCAAGGCTTTCCTTAATCAAGTCAGCAACGATCGTCGGATCGTTTTCGAGCTGCACTTGAAAGGCCGCAGGCGACATACCTTTATTACTACTACCGGGACTCGGTTCTGTCTCATCGTCTGGCGACGACGTTATAAAATCTCCTCGCTCTAAGATGGTCGTCAGTGCGTCTCTTACGAGCGGATCGGATTTTCCCAGAACATTTACTAGAACCTCTCTTCCGGCAGGAGAAGCCAGATCCTGGCTGACATCAACAAACAACCTTCCACCAGCTTTATACATGGGTCGGGCAGCGGTTAGCTGCCATAAAGACAATCCCAATGGCTTCATGGGGTCGGTCATCATTTGCTGATGACCAACAGACACATAGACATGATTTTCTTGATCATTCGCTTCAGGGATGGGGTACAAAGTCGTGATTGGCCGACTCTGGACAATATAAAATGTGTCGTCAACCAAACACCATTCGATGTCCTGGGGGTGGCCGAAATGTTCTTCAATCTTTCTGCCTATGCGCTCAAGCTGTACAATCTGCTCATCCGTCAGCGCTTGCCTATTCTGCCGCTCAGGCGAAATCTCCTGTTCTTTAGTACCGCCATCTTTTAAGGCATAAATAGCCAGTTTCTTGGTGGATATCTTCTTATCGATAACCTTGCCGTTACGCACTTTATAGATGTCAGCATTCACCAGTCCGGAGACCAGGGCCTCACCAAGTCCGAAGCTGGCATCAATGGATAACACCTTCCTATTAGAAGTGACGGGATCGGCAGTAAACAAGATTCCTGCCGCCTGCGGGAAGACCATCTTCTGAACAACCACAGACGGGTGGACTTTACGGTGGTCGAAGCCGTTTTGAAGGCGGTAAATTACTGCCCTCTCGGTAAATAGCGATGCCCAGCACTTGCTGATATGCTGATAGATTGCCTCCTTTCCGATAATGTTCAAATACGTATCCTGCTGGCCTGCAAAGGAGGCCGTCGGTAAATCCTCGGCAGTTGCGCTGGATCGTACTGCATAGGCGTTTTTTTCTCCAAGCCTGGTGAGAAGGCGGGTGATCTCTTCATTAATGTCTTCAGAGATGGCTATCCCTTCGATGACCCTGCGAATCTCACCGCTAAGTTCACCGATTTTATCCCGGTCTTCCACCAATAGATGCGATAACTGCTCAAGTAATTCGTTAATCGACGGCGTTTCCCCAATGATTCTTTTAAAAGCTTCAGTAGAAATACAAAAGCCATCTGGTACGCGTATTCCTTCAATCTTGGAAAGTTCCCCCAGGTTTGCGCCTTTACCCCCAACAACGGTGAGTTTTGTTTTATCAATATCTTGAAAACAAAGCACAAATGAACTCATCATCTTAAGATAATATACGTGCCAAGAGCACGCATGCTGTACTTGTACGCTCAAGCAATCTTTGATATGCCCATACTTGACAAGCTTAGAGCGTAGAACGACACTAATGTGTTAATGACGACAAATAATCTGTTAGACGACAGCAGCGGCGGCTTCCGCATCGCCTGTTATTTAGCAGCAATATCGTTAAATAAAGTGACGTAGATGACCACCTAGCTTCGGTTTCCCCAAAATGCAATTCGGCGCACACTCCTAATTTTTTAATCTACACAACCCATTTCAAAACTATCCAATCTAATTTCTCGTAAAATTTCTGATACTTTCCAACCGCTGCCCGAGAATAGTTAAGGGGAACTGCAGGCGTTTGATGGTTTTAGGCAATCTCGGATGGAAAGATAAGCAGCCATTATAATCCCGCAGACCACCAAATCCATAAACCAACACCATCCAGGTTCCCCCCATAGCAGCAATAATTAAGCAGATTGGGGAAGCTTATTTTTCGATAATCAACTGCAGTAAAGCTTCTGTCGATATTTTGCCACTAATATCAGTACCTTCAAGCAGGCTCGAAGCCAAATCTCGCTTATGATGATGCAAATCCACAATTTTTTGCTCAATAGTATCTTTCGCTACTAGGCGATAGATAGTAACCGGGCGTTGTTGACCGATGCGATGGGCGCGGTCTGAGGCTTGGTCTTCTACGGCGGGATTCCACCAAGGATCCATGTGGATGACGTAATCGGCAGCGGTGAGATTAAGTCCTGTACCCCCCGCCTTGAGGCTAATCAAAAATACGTCACCTGACCCTGCCTGAAAAGCATCCACCCGTTTTTTCCGTTCTGCGGCTGGGGTACTACCATCTAAATATTGATAATTAATACCTTGTTTATCCAGATAATCACGGATAATATGCAAATGGTCAACAAACTGACTAAACACCAAAGCTTTATGACGATTTTCCAGTAGCTCACCCAAAACTTCAGCGAAGAGTTGCAGCTTCGAGCTGGGTAGTTCAGTGTCAGGCATGACCAAACGGGCATTGCAACAGGCACGGCGCAGTTTCATAATTTCTGCCAGCACTTGTAGGTGTTTGTGACCAGCAGTTGCCTCAGTTTCGGTCAGTTTGGATATTGCCTCGCGACGCAACGCTTCATAGAACGCCATTTCCTCCCGACTTAACTCTACGTGCAACAGGATTTCCGTACGATTCGGCAACTCTTCTAGCACCTGATTTTTCGTGCGTCGCAACAGAAATGGTTGAATAAGTTTTTTCAGTTTGCTGCGTACCTGTTTGTCCTGAAATTTCTCAATCGGGATAGCAAAGCGTTGATTGAAGCTTTCAAATGAACCCAGTAGCCCAGGATTGATAAAGCGGAATAAATTCCACAATTCGCCGAGGTGGTTCTCAATCGGAGTCCCGGTGGTAATCAGTTTGAAACCACCTTTGAGGTTCATCGCTGCCTGGGAACGTTTGGTGGTCATATTTTTGATTGCTTGTGCCTCGTCAAGCACAATCGTTTGCCACTGCACCTGGGACAGCATTTGGGATACTTCTTCCTGCTGCAACAGACCATAGCTGCATATCAGCATATCAAACGGTTGTAAGCCGTCGAGCAATTGTTGGCGATTGCCACTACCAAATTGCACGATATTGAGAGTAGGGGCGAACCTAGAAGCCTCACTCACCCAATTCATGCACACTGAAGTGGGGGCAACAATTAGGGTTGGTCCGGAGTGGGCACGAGTAAGGATGACAGCCAATGCCTGCACCGTCTTACCCAGTCCCATTTGGTCTGCCAAGCAGGCTCCCACACCCCAGTGTGCCAACCGCGCCAACCATCTGAACCCGTCCATCTGGTAGTCACGCAGGGAAGCTTGAAACGTAGAAGGGAGTTCCGGTTGCAAGTTCTGTACCTCCTTCAAACGCTCTTTATGTGCCTTCCAGTGTTTGTCTGCTTTCACCTTGCCCACCTCTTCGACAAAATCTTCTAACCCTAATGTTGCCAAGGGGTGAAAGCGTATACCCTTACTATGTTTTTCCGAAAACGCCCGCAATTCATCGAGGCGTTTGCGAAATGCTTGGGTCAAAGCCAGAAATTGACCGTCACCAAGGGGGATAAAACGACTTGGGGTTTTATCCAATAGTTCTAATAGTTGCTGCATATCCAGCACAAGGTCATTATCCAATTTCAACTCGCCAGTGGCAGCAAACCAGTCCTGCTGGCGTTGAATCGACAACTGGAAATCTTTGAGGTCTGCTTGGTGCTTGACACGTAGTTTTTCTCCTTGGGGCCATTCCAGCACTACGGTATCCCCTAATGCTTGCAATTCGAGCAGTAGTTCTAAACAGTCCTCCGGCTGTTCTATGAGCCATTCACCATCTTGTTCTTCAGTCCGAGTGAAAGTGGGACAGGCTGCTATAGCGGCATTGGCAAGTTGCTTTTCTTGTTGCAGATTGCGCCTGGTTTGCAGACGCTTGCCGTCAATCTCTGCAATGACAGTTTCGCCACCTGTACCAGGACGGTAATAGGGACCTCCTTCGGCAAAGGGGCGAGACAGAAGGGATACTTTCAATCCAGCGCCAGCAGGTAACAGGTGAATATGGAGTATCGTCTGTGCTGGTACTTCTGTTGCTCCTTCTAAACCACCACCGATATCAGAATGCACGGTGACGATTCCAGAAACGGCTTTAATGGCTGCCAAAACTTGCTTCTCGGCAGTGGCTGGTACGTTTAACCGATTCTCCTTGCCGATAATCTCTGCTATGCGTCGGTGTTCGGCATTAATTTCAATTACCTTGATTCGAGTTGGGGTTTCCTTGACATTCAAAATATTTTGTGATTCTACCAATTTCGGAGAAAATTCCAAAGTTAAGCGATTGCGCTCCCCTTTTTTGACAATGAGTTCCGGTTCTCCCTTAACGATTTCCACGCGGATGTTCGGTGAATCTTCCCAAAAGACCAATGGGTGCCCAATCAAGGCAGATATTGCCTTTTCATTAAATGTGTACTCTGTTTTGCCGTGATATCCATAATTATAGGAAGTAAATGTTTCAATGCAGGCACATACCCGCATATCCTGGGGCGTGAGATAATCAAACTCAGCCAAATTCTCACTTAGACGCTTGAGGGCTATAGGACGACCTTTACTCCATTCCCCTTTGGCATTAACCTTTTGCTCGCGCGGTTGCAAGATACATTTGCTGGAATAAAAAGTAATAAACCATGCCAAGCGCAGTTGAGTCTCAGTTTTTGCCGCTGCTTGCCCTTCTTTCTGTAGATTTGCCAGTGCATTTAAGCAAAGCTCCCAAGGTTCTTGCGGTCGAATCAAGTCCACTATAGTGTGTATGCCGCTATCTTCGCGCAATATCGCTGCTTGTGTATCGTAGGTGCTACGCGGTTTGATCCGGGACAGGAGTTCTGCACTTTCCATTGCTAGCCAGTGGTAACCAGACGCCATAGCTTGCTGATATAACGGTTCTAACAACTTGGGTAAGCGCTTTTTTGCTCTGTCAGCATCCACCCAGTAAAGGCATAAAGCACACAACAGTGTTTCTAAGCTGTTGTGTTCTTCAAGGGACGCAATGTGGGCGCTAACTAAAAATTCTTTTTGGGAGATATCACCCTGCTGGACTTGCAGCACGATTTTCAGCAGTGTATAAATAGATTTCAGCCAATGGTCTGACTGGCGTGCAATCAGACTGGCGTATTCTTGTGCTTCCCTCTGGCGTTCAGGCGAACCATCTTTTAAGAGTGCCAAGATAAAAAACAGACCGCCCATAGTGTTGAAATATACTTGGCGCTTCCCCTTGGCTTTCTTGAGGGCTTTGAGAGCATATGTATAATACTTGATGGCTTGCTCGTTCTCACCTTGCAGAAAGTTCAGCCAGCCCCAAAAAACAGCCGCGTTATCTCGATACTCATCGGATATACGCTCCTTACTCTGTTGTGCTTCTTGTAAACAACCTCGTAGAAGCAGTTGTTCTGTTAAAATCAGTTGCAGATAATCTGAACTATGTCCTCCTGGAGTAGAGCATTCTTCTTCGAGCAGCGCAAACGCCTCTTCGGCGGGAGAACATTTTAGTGCTGCATTCAAGAGGATGCTAGATATGGCGCTTTCATATAATCCTTGTGGTAAGGTGCGAAACCAATCTGCATCGAATGGGTTATTGCAGATTTGCTCAAAGATTTTATCTATAGATATCTTGTCTTGACTATGACTGTATTTATGATAGTCTTCAATCTGTTTATTAATGAAATTGATGTTTTGGCGGTAGAGACCAATGCGGACTTCCCGGATAAATTGGCTAGCGCTCTGGAAAATCCGGGGTCCATTTTGCCAATGAGTACGTATGGGTAGCTTTTCCTCTACAGCTAGTGCTAGGATTTCAAATCGTCCGGCTTGTACCGCCTCACGGGTCGCAATCTCTGTTAGTAGCGGATGGCATTGAGGACCTTGCCCGCTTTCCTGAACTAGCAAGCCTGCTTCTAACAATCCATCAATATGGCGACTTAAAGTTTTGTTAACTGCCATGTTTATTATTTTCATCAAATATGCCGATTTGATTGAGACAAGCCATGAACGAAGTTCTGTTTATCGGTTCATAAATTACCGAAAATAATTGCACAATCTTTTGGTCTAGGGGAGGTAGCTGATAGTATGCCTGGACGAGTTGCGTTTGTAGTTTTGAGGTATCAGCAAGAAAATCGGTCATGGTAATAATTAGGCATTTATTTATACTGATTTTAAATATCGCTGCAAAAATTATGTTATCAATTCTAAATAATAATACCGAACTTTGTGCATTGATTTATCAACAGAGGTGCCACTATGATTGCTCAATATCATGATTCAACACACGTTGAAAACCACCTGCTCCAAAAAATCAAAATCAAAGAAAATCAGCTAAAAATTGCACAAGAATTTAATATGCTCTACGTAGCCCAAGCATTACAGAGTCAGTTGTCAAAGTTACAGCATCAATTATCAGAGTTGCAAGACCCGCAATTTCAAGCATTGATGAGTTTGTTGGACGATTGAAATTTGTGGCAGGACATTGGCACAAGCCGCAGCGCCAGTAGATTAATTTTCTCAGGGTCACAATGGGTTGGTGCAATATCGAATAATTCTGTTTAAAGTTGCGATCGCCCGAAGGGCACTGCCCTACGCGCAATTGCCTGTTGGAATCCAGGCGCAGAGCGGTATTGCTATTTTCCGGAGATATCTATTGACTTACCTAGTTTTATTCCACTTGCAGTCAGGCTGTTTATGGTTTGGCTAGTACTACTTGTTTGGCGACTAAAGCAACGTTAGTCGAGTGCAAGCAATGTCGTCATACCGGTTCAACCCCTGTAAGTCCCACTATTTGTGCGTGGGAACATAGCAGCTCCGGCTGCCTTCATGAACTATTTCTTTAGTTGTTTGCTCGTGACTCCTTTCTCATAATGCAAAGTATACACATTTTTTGCGTATAATACCTTATGCCAGATTCCTAATTGCAATCCTGTATTAAGCACTTTCGCTACATTAGACTTCACTGTCTTCAACTGGAGAAGTGTTAATTTATCACCGTAGAGGTCGCGAACGACGGCATCAATGTGAAAATGCAAATCTGGTCGGCGGCGCATCAGAATCAAGATAGCATTTTGTATCGAATATTCTTGGAACTCTGTTAACAGTGGTATGCTTCCCGCTTTTCTTTTGATACTTAGTACAGCTCACCATAAATGAGGTATGGAATTCAGTTTTGCAATGAGCAGCATCTAGTGTGATCGTAATTTTTATTTCCAACCCCTTTTTGCGGTGACGTGTACTTAGGAATAATAAATACATTAAGCTATCTATCAGCTAAGGTTTTACTGACCAACTAGCACTGATTTCTGGTCTTGCACTCGATAACTGTGCTGTTGATTTTTGCTTTATAGATTTTTGTTAAAAGTAAATTGACGAGCACAGTTTTTGCATATGTAGCGTTGTTTGCCGCGTTTGCAACCATTCTTGTTGATTTGAGTGGAATGGCACCGGGGGCATTTCATCCCACCATCCTGACGGCTCTGGAGCAATGGAAGGAAATCATCCCCAATTGTGGCAACAGTGATCGCCGCAAAGGTACGAGCAGCAGCACGGTAGTAGCCTTCACGTCGCCAGAGCAAACCTACATTACGTCGTAAGGCTGGAGCAGCAAGTTCTACAGCACACAGTCCCTCTGCTTCTTTCAAGCGTAGCGCAAGTGCTGGCAGCACAGTTGCGGCTCCGGTGGCTTGGACAGTAGCAAGGACGCCGCCAATGGTATTCATTTCAACCAACAACTTGGCATATGCACCAGCAGTTTTTAGTCCCTCATCTACAAGTCGTCGCGTGTAGAAGCCTGGCGGAAGTAAGATTAACGCTTCATCTTTGAGTTCGTCAAAACGAACCAGCTTCTGCCTAGCTAGTCGATGAGATGTTGGCAAAATAAGTACTAATTTTTCATCAAACAGAAGCTCTGCTTCTAGAAAGCCAGAGGTAGGGGGTATGAAGCTAATTCCCAAATGCAATTTTCCTTGCTCAATTCTAGACTCTATCTCATCAGCAGATAGTTCCTGAATGCGGAGTGAAATCCTTGGGTAAGCAGTGGTAAAGCGAGCTACTAAGTCTGGAATCATATAGGCGTTTACCGTCTGCACGACTCCAACAGCTAGCTCTCCTCTTTGTAATCCCTGTAATTCTTGAATGGCTTGTTGTGCTTGCTCTAGTTCGGTAAATATTCGTTGTGCATGAGCTTGAAGAATCTCACCCGCCTCCGTAAGCATGACACGCTTGCCGATGCGGTCAAATAAGGTTGTACCCAAGTCTGCTTCTAACTGCTTGATTTGTTGTGACAGTGTAGGTTGAGAAACATAGATGGCTTCGGCAGCACGGGTAAAATGAGCAGCTTCTGCTACAGCTAAGAAATATCGAAGGTGACGTAATTCAATCAAAATCTGCATCGAGCGTTATAGGTTACACCTATCATTTTTATCAAAAATAAGTCTTGCATTAATCAAAACGGCATCTAGATAATTAAAGTAGTTCGTTGAGCAAACAACAAACTAACTAATCAGGAGTTAAACCTGACGAAAGAAACAAACGGAGAACCAAGAATATGGACACAGTTAAATTTCATTCAGCAGATTTTGATAAGACTCCGCCAACCGTCCAAGTTCAGATACCAAAGCGGTTAATTCATCAAGGTGTTGAGTCAGGTACTATCCAAAACGCCTACTCCCAAGCTCGCAAACACCCAGTTTTCTTCATCGATCTGCCGTCGATTGCAATTAGCATGACCATCGGTGGGCTAACTCCAAATGGGCGTTCCAATCGACACCGCCATACTTATGAAACAATTCTCTTTGTTCTAGAAGGGCAAGGTTACAGCATGATTGAAGATCAAAAAGTGGAATGGAAAGCAGGAGATGCCGTTTATATTCCAGTATGGGCATGGCATCATCATGTCAATCTAGATCCAGACAAGGCTGCCAAGTACTTAGCTTGTGAGAATGCACCAATGCTTCAAAACATGGGGAATTTAGCTTTGCGTGAAGAAGCTAATTAATTAGGAGAACAAAAAAATGCCAAATCTAAATTTACACGGCATCATTGCCTATCCTGTTACCCCATTCAAGGACAGTGGTGAAACGATTGATACAGATACATTATCTCAATTGATTGAGCAACTGATCGAAAATGGCTCTCACGCGATTGCCCCTTTAGGCAGTACTGGTGAAAGCGCTTACCTATCAGATGCTGAATGGGAGGAAGTAGCGTTCGTTTCGATTCATCAAGTGGCTAAACGAGTCCCTACTGTTGTTGGCATCTCAGAACTCACTACACACAACGCAATCCGGCGTGCCAAGTTTGCTGAGCAAGTGGGAGCTGATGCAGTTATGGTGCTGCCAATTTCCTACTGGAAACTTTCTGAGCGTGAAGTTTTTCAGCATTATGCTGCAATTGCCCAAGCAATTAGTATTCCGATCATGGTTTACAACAATCCTGCTACAAGTGGGATTGACTTATCACCAGAGCTGATTGCTCGGATGGTGAAGGAAATTGATAACGTCACTATGGTGAAAGAGAGTACGGGGGACATCCAGCGGATGCACCGTTTATACGAGCTTTCTGACGGAACTATTCCCTTCTACAATGGCTCTAACCCTCTGGCACTGGAGGCTTTTGTTGCTGGAGCGAGTGGCTGGTGTACTGCGGCTCATAATTTAATTCCAGAATTTACCACTGCACTTTATGAGTTCGTCCGCAAGGGAAATTTGTTTGAGGCTCAACGGATTTTTTACCAACAATTACCGTTACTGAAATTTATCCTCAAAGGAGGGCTACCTACTACGATCAAAGCCGGTTTACAACTTTTAGGAATTAAAGCTGGAACTCCCCGTCTGCCTATGCTGCCACTAGATGAAGCTGAAGTGAGACAGCTAGATAGCATACTAACACAACTCAGTAAAAGACAGTTAGCCACTTCACTAAGTAAATAAGCTGAGGTAGAGGACTGCTCTATTTAAATTGGCTTACCTAAAAGCTTTCAAAGGTGTTGGGATTAGAAGAAATTCTCTAATCCCGTTACTACTGAGTGCTAGCTCATAGGAGAACAAAAAATGGAGTTGACAATTTTGCAGTTTTTAAGTAACCAGGCAGCTACTGGAGAAGATGTCTGTCGAATACTAGGCTTTGATTCAAAAGCTTTTAGGCTAATCACACATGAACTTTGGAAAAACGAATTAATTCAGGGAGAAGTTGCGGACGGTTGCTGTTGTGCTCCTTGTGGCAGTATGTGCGTTAGTGCAATGAAAATAAATAGGGTTTGGCGACTATCCACCAAGGGACAACTACTCCTCAAAATAGCTTCTTTAGAGAACAAAGCTTTTGACGCAGTTTAATCTACCACCACTGCATTTTTAGATTGATTCATCCTTTTGAGCGGTTTGAATTAGGTCGAAAGCACCTGAATTTACTTGAAATAGAATTGGTTAAATACCCATGAAAAATGCTATTGCCATTCGACACGTTGCTTTTGAAGATTTAGGTAGTTTAGCTCCAATTCTTTTGCAACAAGATTACGCTATCACATACTTAGAGGCTGGTTTTGATTCCCTCGCTGAAATTAATCCGCTGGCTCCAGAACTCCTGATTATTCTAGGTGGACCAATTGGCGCTTACGAGGAACAAGATTATCCCTTCCTACTGGATGAACTGCGTTTATTAGAGCAGCGATTAGCAACTGATTTACCTACTTTAGGTATCTGCTTGGGGTCTCAACTGATAGCACGAGTTTTAGGTACTAAGGTATACCCTGGTATGTGTAAAGAAATTGGTTGGGCACCTATCCAACTTAGTGAGGCAGGTCAACAATCGCCTTTAAGCCATTTGGTAATAGAAAACACGTCAGTTATGCACTGGCACGGGGATACTTTTGACTTACCACAGGGCGCTACTCACCTTGCATCTAGCTCATTGTATTGCAATCAAGCTTTCTCCTACGGTAAGCATTGCCTGGCACTACAATTTCACCCTGAAGTGACAGCAACAGGATTGGAACGGTGGTTTATTGGTCATGCTTGTGAGATTGCTACCACTCCTGAATTAAGCCTTAATAAGTTACGAGTAGATACTGCTCGTAATATCAACTCGTTGGAAGTTCAAGCTGCTCGGTTCTGGCACAACTGGCTAGGCTCTCTTCAGTCTGATGAAACTAGTAAAAAGTAAAGATTGAATCAACTAGAACAGTTTCTACAAACAGTTTCTAAACAGCGGGTAGAGCGGGCAAAACTGTTGCTCTCGAAGACGGATTTAACGAGCACGAACATTGCATTACAAGTGGGCAACTCTTGCCAAAGCCAAATGACATCCTACCTGCGACTCTGTTGCCTCGCCATTCGCAAGCTGCGCCAGAAGCCGGGAGTAGCAGGCAAGCTTAGCCTAAACGAGGCATTTGACGATTCCTATTCACATTTACTGCAAGCACTTTGTAATCACAATCCTGAACGGTGGAGGCGTTGCTGGAGCCGCGATCGCGGCATCCTTAAATCTGATGATCCAACGATCAACAAACTACTACAATCACTAGAGTATTTCGTCGAAATCTACACTTGCAAGTACTCAAGCAATCAAAAGCTACGTTAAACAGCAACATAAGATGAGCCACAAGAGTTCAGTTTTGAACAAAAATTGAGTGATAAAGCGATCGCCTAAGACTCAGTTTTCATTGTTCTGTTCGCAAAGTGCGTACAAATGAACCATAAAACCCACATTGCTTGCTGTACTTAAATTCTGAGGTTTTTAAACTCTGTTTATAACTTTGAACCATATGTTGTCCTAAGCAATTGTGAAGCATATCGCGACTGTTTGGTCAAATTATGATTCAAATCACAGCTTCGGAGGAAATAAGTAGCACTCTCTCAAGGATTTTTCAACAACAAAAGGAGAAAACGATGAAACTTGAAAATAAAGTAGCTTTGATTACGGGAGCAACTTCGGGAATTGGAAAGGCAACCGCTAAAGCATTCGGTGTTGCAGGAGCTAAGGTGGTTTTCTCAGGACGACGCGAACCAGAAGGTAAAGCAACAGAAGCTCAGCTACGAGATGCTGGCGTTGACTGTTTATTTGTGCGATCGGATGTCTCGAACGAAGCCGAGATAAAAGCGCTTGTGCAAACCACCGTCGAGAAGTTTGGGAAACTCGACTGTGCCTTCAATAACGCGAGCATAGAGGCACTTCCAAAACCCCTGCACGAGCAATTGATCGAAGACTTTGACAAACTGATGGCGATTAACACACGGGGACTGTTCTTGTGCATGAAATATGAAATTCAGCAAATGCTGAGTCAAGGAGCTGGGGCGATCGTCAATACCTCCTCGTTAGGAGGGTTAATTGCGTTTCCAGGGGCATCTCCATATGTCGCGAGTAAACATGCAGTCATGGGACTGACACGAGCGGCAGCGTTGGACTATGCCAAGCAGGGCATTCGGATTAATGCGGTTACCCCCGGTGCTACTGCGACTGAGATGCTTGATCGTAGCCTTGATCGGATGGGGATCACGGCTGATGATTTCGCATCTACGGTTCCGATGGGGCGCATAGGACAGGCAGAAGAAATTGCTCAAGCTGTCGTTTTTCTTTGCTCTGATGCTGCCAGCTACATCACTGGACAACCCCTAGTGATTGATGGCGGATTTACAGTGAGCTGATCAAGACCATTAAGTCAGCGGCTTTGTAGACGACTGTATGGGTTTGAACCATCAACGCCTCAGTGCTTGACAAAGAACGCTTGGTTGCAAACCTCCAGATCTGGGCAGTCCAGCAGGAATTATGACTCAATTCGATTACGTAGTGATTGGTGCATGGTAGTGTCAGTTTGCGTTCGCCTGACCCCAAAGACACGCCAGTGATTCGACTGAACTGTCTGCAAAGTGAAGCCGATGTGCAAAAGTTAGTGGCTGCGATTAAATTAATGCGCCAATTGTTCCAGGACAGCGCCTTTGATGAATTTCGCGGTGAAGAAATTGCTCCGGGTGCCGACGTGACTAGTGATAAAGCACTCGTTGCTTACATCCGAGGCACTGGCAGCACGTTTTGGCATTCGGTCGGCACTTGCATTCCGGGGCACTGACCCAATGGCAGTTGTAGACCCCGAACTACGAGTACATGGGGTTGAGGGATTGCGGGTCGTGGATGCCTCCATCATGCCAACGATCGTCACGGGAAACACGAATGCACCCACTATCATGATCGGCGAAAAAGCAGCGGATTTAATTAAAGCCGCAGATTGCCTTTCACAGCAAACACCTTCAGCAATTGCAAACTAACTTGCGCGTGCATGAGGCGCTGGCTGCCAAGTACGGAGTCAAGATGCTGACCCCGACCGAAACGGCAGAACTGTTACCCCCCGAAGCCGGCTTCGGGGTACCGCGAAAGGACCGGAGTCATTAACTAACAAAGGGATCGCAGACAAAAAAGATTTCTCCCTATCTATAGCTGTATTAAAAATTTGAATAAAGCTGTTTGCTAGAGATGAGCCAGCCTTGATTGTGTGTTGTCTACCAGGAAGGAAAACAAAACGATGAAACTCAATTTCTACATACAAGATTTTGGTGTTCGACCTCAAAAGCAGAATCTGGAGCGGTCAAACCAGTCTCACCTCAAATCGTCGCAGCAGGAGTTCCAGGCTGATACTTGGGTACACCTTTTGGAACTTCCGAGTACCTTTAGTTTTGACGAAGCACTGCTACTTTGTCAGGTATCAAAGGATCAGTGGGCAGCGTGGATTCCCAATCATGGTGAAGTGGTGCTACACACCCGTCAATTTTGCGCTCGCTTTTAGATGACTTAGGTGCAACTCGAGTTTTGAACTATGTTAACCGCAACCCAAACCATTGAATCTTGCTCTACAGACCTCGACAAAGAGGTTGTTCATTTGCTCAATTATGCAAGAACTAACCTACTGACCAAGATGCCAGGACAGCTAAAAATGACATCCTACCTGAGACGACTGAATTACGGCAGAAGAAATACTTGAATAACATCATTGAGCAAGATCATCGAGCGGTAAAACGACTGACGAAGGCAGGCGCTGCAAACGGTATTCGTATCCTGTCGCCGGAAGAAACCGCCAAGGAACTGCCGCACTACCCAGGATTTGGGGCCAACCTGGAGAAGATTGGACACTAGAGCGCCGATCGCCCAATGCCAAATGGCTGTAATCGAGCGTTAATCTCGGCAGCTAGAACACGCGCTTGGAGAATTGGCGTTGGGTTCCAACATTCCCCAATGCTCGCCATATCTTTACACGCGCTGTTACCCCTAATCTTTTCCTAACAATTTGAAGCTTGTAGTTTTTATTCAAGAAGTATTGAGTAGGCAAACATCCCTACGCTCTTAGTGAATAGTTTGAAGCGAAATCAAAATTCTGAAGCAATGATAGAGAAAATGCCACATTTACTCTCAATTCAAGTTGGTCTTCCCAAACAATTGGGAGTGGAAGGTGCCTTTAACCCAAGGCAACGTTCCTGGTCAACCGGATTTTTCAAAGAACCCATTGAAGGTTCTGTCTGGCTAGGGCAAACGAATCTAGAAGGCGATGGACAGGCAGATTTGAAACATCATGGAGGTCCCGAAAAAGCAGTGCTTGCTTATGCAGCAAAACATTATTCTTACTGGCAAAATACTTTTAATCGTTCTGATTTAGCGTATGGGGCATTTGGGGAAAACTTCACTATAGCAGAGATAACAGAAGCATCTATTTGTATTGGAGATACCTATAAGATTGGAGAAGCATATATTCAGGTTTCTCAACCTCGTCAACCTTGTTGGAAACTATCACGACGTTGGCAAATCCACGATCTAGCGCTTCAAGTGCAAAAAACAGGCAAGACTGGTTGGTATTTCCGCGTTCTAAAGGAAGGGTATGTTGAGCGGAGCCTACCACTTGTTCTTCTTTATCGCCCCTTCCCTCAATGGACAGTTGCTAGAGCCAATGCAATCATGCATCACCAATTAGATGACCGAGAAGCAGCAGCACAACTGGCTGCTTGTCCGTTTCTTGCATCAAACTGGCAACAAACCTTGTCTAGGCGTGCAACTACGGGCATTAATCCAGATCCCAATTCTCGCTTGTTTGAAATCAAATCTATCGGATTCTGAAAGAGTAGTTACTACTTTCATGATTAATTAAGTTGAGCATTTATCTACCCGATCACAGCCACCATTAAGCCATTTCTGTCAAACAAGGGACAGAGCGCGGAAGACGTTGAAAATATGTATCAAGCCTGGTTCAAATCAATCACTCTACAAGCGACGCTTTGGTGTGCCCCCTATGCCAAAGATACATATTTCTAATCTGGAGGTACTCATGGAATTTGTTGGTGTTTTTCTAGTTTTCTCACTGTCAGTATTAAGTGTTGTCGTGCTGGTGATGGGATTACTCTTCTTGCAGCTTTGTTGGTCTTGGCATCACGCCTACTTTCGATAAAGAGTTTATCATCAACGATGCTTTCGCAAAGATGCCTCACTTTTGTCCCTGAGGTTATTTATCGAGCTTTGGTGAAAAATTAACTGCATTTCACCAGGATTGATGCCTCTCCACACCACGCAAAGGCATCAACACCGTAACATCTTTGATGGTATGCACTCATAGCACTTTCTAACCACTTCGATTCGCTTCAGCTCTTAATTCATACAACAGGAGGTTGTTATGAAACGTTTTCTCATTGCTTTGCTCGGTATTGGTTTAAGCCTCACGTTGGCAATGCTCCATTCCAGTCTTAAAGCTGATGCCCGTCCTACAACTCAATCTATGGCAGCGGCAGTTGCACAATCGACTGCTCAAGTTGTGCCAACTCCAAACTCACCTGATCTAGAAATTTTGGGCACCAGCGTTCGTTATCTCAAAGATGCAGATTTACTCATTTTTGAGCAAATTGTGAAAGGAATGGCTGGCAAAACACTGCCCAAACCTAAGGGTAGCGTTGATGGTGCACCTGTACTGGGCTATGTCTTTCCAACGACTCTAAAACCTGAAGATGCTGGATTTGGGAAGGTTGAAGGGATTTTGGCACTGGCAGTCACGTCTCATCCAGACTTCGATGACACGCCACTGTGGGATGAGAACAACAACTCGAACTATGCCGATGATGGCATTATTTTTCATAGCCATTGGGTCGTACTGGTCAAGGACGATCGCGTCCCTGGTAGCTTATCGGTCAAACAGTTCAACAAAACCGACAAAGCTGTTGTGCTTCCACCCACCAATCCCGGTATGCCAATGTATTTGGATTCTCCCGGTTTCCCTGTTTTGCTAAAAGGTAACAAGCTCAGTGTTCTGGTTCCGGCTCAACGCATTCAATCTAAAACAGAGTTCGAGTTTGATGGAGCTGTTGCTTATATGCAGGTGAATACCACGAACAAAAATCTCCCCATGCTTGGGGTCTATCAAGCGTATAGCGTTAGTTCAGGGAATTTAAGCCTTCCCTACAGTGTGCAACCTCAGTAACGGAGAAAATTAAATGGCTCTCAATGTTGAATTGCTAGAAAGTAGCTTTGCTCAGATTAAGGTGAACAGTTTAGAGGTGACTAAACGGTTCTACACATTGCTGTTTACAGACTATCCAGAAGTCCAGCCTTTGTTTGCCAATACCCATATGGAAAAGCAGGGCAAGCAACTGTTTCAATCTCTCGTCTTTACCGTCAATAACCTGCGTAAACCAGATGCCTTAAGCGATGCATTGAGAGGCTTGGGCACTCGACACGTTCAGTACGGTGTATTGCCGCAACACTATCCAATGGTGGGCAGTAGCTTGCTTAAAGCTTTTGAGGTAAGTCTGGGTACAGCCTGGACTCCTGACGTGCAACAAGCGTGGATAGAGGCGTATGAAGTTGTGGCTCAATTAATGCTGGAAGGTGCAGACTACTCACCAGAACGTCTGATGCCAACTGTAGTGAAATAGCAGGTCAGTAAACTTGGTCGTCTACCAGGTTTACTACCTTCAGGCGAGCGCCTGAAGGCAACGCAATTAACAGGAGAACAAACAATGGATACGATTGCACTTGTTCCTAACAACTCGTTGATCACCGAAACACCTGAGGAAGGACGGCAATTAGCCGTGAAACTGGCGCGACTGATTATCAAGCTGACTCAACCAGACGAAGAGAAGCGCAAACAGCTACGAGATGTCTATGGTAACGATGCCATGATGTTGATTGCCATAGGGCAAACGGTTGCCACTGAGTTTGCCACGTTCACGAAGTGTCTCTGAAAGAGAATCGCGGCTGCTAACAATTACTGGCAGAAGTGAGGTGGGCAATGAATGACTATTGTTTAGTGGACTAAACACCTTTGCACCTTTAAAAGAATAACCCAGGAACTATGCAAGTAACGTTTCATGGGCAACCGATGCGATTGCTGGGCTTACTATTGAAAGTTGGTGAACTGACAAGTCAGCGCTTGCGCGATCGCGCCCGTAACGTGCGGGTGATTGACAACAACCTGTCACCGGTGCTGCCACTGGCGCGATCAAGCAACACATCTTGATTGGGCTAGAAAAAATTGGGCTGGCGCTGAAAAGCCAATCCTGGCAGGATGCTGGACAACAAGGCTTAACACCGACTCAAGGACAAATCCTGGCGCTTCTGATTGATAAAGGCAACATTGGGATACGTTTGTCAGAGGTGGCAAAACATCTTGCGGTCACGGCTGCCACTGCCAGTGATGCGGTTACGTCGCTGGTCGATAAAGGGTTAGTGCAAAAAACGCGATCGTCTCAGGATGGACGAGCGATCGCCATCACGTTAACCACTCAAGGACAGCAGACAGCGACACAAACAGCGTCCTGGTCTGATTTTCTGCTAAACACCGTGAATGAGCTATCGGAGGAGGAACAAGTAATCTTTCTGCAGGGGCTAATTAAAATGATTCGCAAGCTTCAACAACAGGGACAGATTTCAGTGGCAAAAATGTGTGTTACCTGTCAATTCTTTCAGCCCAATCGGTATCCAGAGTCAGATCGTCCACATCATTGTGCGCTGGTGAATGCACCCTTTGGCGATCGTCATCTTCGTCTCAACTGTGCCGAATACGTTGCAGCCGATCCTGAAATGGCTAAACAAAATTGGAACCTTTATCTTTCATAGTTTTCTCGTTTTCGAGATATCTCAGCTAATTCGCTCCCGATCTGAACCCTCCTGCACTTCTGTTGTCGTCACCGCACGGCGCTGGCTCGACTTTGCGCGCCCGGTTGCCCAGATAACCTGCGAAAAAATGAAACCCCAATAATTACAAAGAAATGCAAATTATTACTTGACTCATAGCAATTTTAATGCATTCATTTGTACCAAAAACCAAAGTGAGTGCTACTCGTGGTCAAATTCCTTGTATACTATATTTCCTGAAAATATATCCGTACGTAAAATTTCTTATGTTACGTCGCTCTTAACAAATGCAATCAGTATGTTTTTACAGTACCAAAAAGCGGGACAATAAAAATCAGACATCTTAACATCAGACGAAACTTACCTTAAGGATGCATTGGAGACGATTGACCATAATACACCAATCAAAGATTCTGACTACTGGCAGTATTACGAAGCGATTGAGCTATTTCTTTACGGTAACTGGCATCAGGCTGAGAACGGTGAAATTTGGGGGATTAAGAATTTTCATAGTGTTTGGGAATCAATGTGTCTAACCCATTTGGTAAAAGTAACTCATCCCTCTTTAGTACTACATTTGGATGCTCGATATCTGAATTCTCGAACATTGGAAAGAGCAGAATCATCCGCTAAAGTCATTAACTTATCCAACGCATTACAGATAAATGGTTCTCAATTGATTCCTGATGTGATCGTACTAGCGTCTGTTGACAGTCAAATCCAAGCCGAAAAGACTTATACTGTGTCTTCTTACACTAAATGGAATGATTATGGCTATCAAACTATCATCACTGGTATTGATATTGAAGAACCGAGAGTTGGCTATATTGGTCAATCATCTGACCATACTGTTGAAAAATTACAGGAGTTATATCAAAAAGATAAATGGGGGAGGCTGATTATTGATACTCCTTTGCCCAGCAATTTCTACTCATTCTGGGAAATTCCTGAGCAGATTAATCTTGACTTACTCCATAAAATGTACTATTTCAATCACCTCTTTTATCTAGCACTAAAAAAACAGATTATAGATTGGAATAGATTTCATAAAGAAATTCTTCAACCTTTAGGTGTAATTTTTGGTCTGCGCTATAACGATCCTAGAGGTAATGTTTTTACCCACTCACTTCTTCGATATTACTGTGTTCAACAGATTTACAGTATTGACGATATGAAGGGAAGATTTAATAACTTTATTCAACAAGTATTCAATCAATATGAAGAGTTTTTAGAGATTATCGATGTTAAATACCTAACCTCTGAATACTTCTGCGAGCGCAACAAAATTGAAGACATTAAACGCAGAAGTGTGCGTAAACAGTTTGTCTATGAATACTTACTTCAAAAGACTTTAGAACGTAAGAATGAGCCATTTAACAATTTGAGCATTCGCAGTAGTTTCTGGCTTCCCAGCTATCGACCTGGTGACTTGGACTTGCTAGAGGAGGGATCAACCTTTATGGATGGCTACATTCAATTGAAAAATGTGAACTTTATGGTACTGGCTGAAAGCTATTTGGCTTAATGCCCTACAATTCATGGTCGGGTAGGGTAGGGATTGAGCCGAGATACAATAGTTGACATTGCTGAGGCTCCATGTTCATTTTTGCTTTTATTACAGACGAGTGCCTTTTTTTGTGCCTTTTTCAACCCGTCGAACTCACGTATTATTAGTCGAGAAACTCTCAAATATAAAATAAATTATCACGTGGTTTCTGGAAATTTTTAATATTAACTAAAATTGTATTTTATCACAGATTATACTATCATAAATAGCGCGTAAAATAGTTAAACCAAATTTTTTTATAATGAGTATAGTTGACATATACAACTACTGATTATTAACAGAGTTTTCTATCTGATTTGTTCAGCAGTTTCGCACTCCTGACTAGACTATTGGTAGTTTGCTTCAGCAAATCTAGCTGAAAATTCCTGAGAACAGTTGGAATGTTTTAGAGTATTGACTATTAGATACCCATGCGTAGCAAGTGACTGGTGCTGTAGCATCCAAGCGATGTCCCAGAAACAGAGCAAGATGAGCAGGTCCAGCAAAAAATAAATGGATTTCTTTACCACCTATGCACACTAATGTATTGACAATTAATTTTTTAATGCTTCCAACGGCATTGTTGGCATGTTGTGGAGAAGTAATAGGCTGCTCTCCTCTAATGTGAAGCAGTGGCTCACCTGTGAGTCCATACTTCTCCAGATTGACTTCCACTTCAGGAATAATATCTCGAAGAATACCTATGCTAACAACCAAGCGGGTTCCTGTTCCACCTATAATCTGATGAGCTAAAGGATAAACGGGGGTTTCTTGAGTGGGATGAGCATCTGTCGCCCATACCTCTCCACGGTATTCCATTTCAATGGCGTAACCCCTAACAGCTGAGAAGACAGATCCTATTGCAAGACATGCTGCCAGACGACGATTGCCAGCAAGCCTGATTCGCTTAGTATTTCTATACTTTTCAATCCAGCTTCGAGTATCCTGTAGTTCAATCAGTAAGTGATTCCACTGTTGGGATGGGGCAATGTCCCGAGTTTCACCACCAGAAAAAGATGCCCAATCGAAATATAATCCATGATGCTCTGGGTTATTTTCAGAGGCAATGGCTGTGTAAATTAGGATGGGACGGAGTGCTGGTAGTTGACTGGGAGGAATTTTTTCTCGCAGTTTTGTCTCTAACTCTTTGCGGGTAATAATTTGATTCTTGCGCTGTCGTATAAATGTGCCTAGGTGATTATAGATATTATCAAAAGTTTTAAAAGATAATTCTTCATATTCACTCAGATTCTCAGCCAAAGACTGCTTAAAAAGAGCTTCGCCATGAGATTTTGCAGTGTTCCAATCTGCCTCTACTATTACCTTTTCAAAAATGAAAAAGGCATCTTGTTCTGTACCGCCAATTTTTTTGACTAGGCGGGCATACTCTTTAAAAGAATTTTCTTTGACTGTAGAGTTTTCTTCATAAAAATCTTGAGGATTATGAACCCGGCGCAATCCATTTACCAGAGGCTCTAAGTCTCTGGAAACTCCTGCCGCAACAAGTATAAATTGCTGATAGGTATCTGGACTACCAGCATCTACTTCTCGGAACCGTTGAATTTCATTTAAAAACTTAGATGGTTGGAGTGTGTGGTCTTTAAATTCAAGAAACTCTATCGCAAACCCACGACCGGGTACAAAAAACTTTGCCTCTACATCTCCAATCCCTTCTCGGATCATAGCTGTGAAGCCATCCTGAGCTAGCCAAGCAGGAATGCGAGCAAGCATGACTTGCTCCTGAAAGGAAAAGCCACCTTCAGCAATATCACCACCACGAGACTGTGGTTCTAGGAGTGAGGGAGTCAAATGTTCGCTCTCTGTCATGCGGTTTGCTGCTCAGTCGGTTTTTCCACAATAGAATACCCTTCAACGGGATTGGAACTCCAGCTTTGGAGTTTTGAATCTGAGGCGTGTGACGATGGGCCAAGCCATTTTCCTGTATCTAGCCACAATTCATAGTAATATAACCATAATGCAGTCCACGGAAGGATAGTCTCTGCAAGCAGCATATCTTTCTGCCACGGTTTTTCTTTGGGATAGTAGAGGCATAAAGTTCCGTCTTTCCAAACATGGGGAGGTCGTGGTGCCAAAGTGGGAGATATGACATTAACGGTTGGGTAAGAGCTAAGTTTGTAGCGGATTGCTACTCGATATTTTGGGGAAAACTGACGGGGTTGAAGCGTGCCTCGCCATACAGCTACCCCACGCTCTCGCCTGTAAGCGAACCCAGGAAACCGATGCAGTATGTGCAACTTTTGCAGCCCCAGGTTGATAGTGGGTCTCAGTTGAGAATATTCAGCCTTGGTCAATCCCATGAAACTTGGTTGCAATGGTTGAAGTATATAAACCAGAAGCAGGTTGGCTGGGTAGAATTAAACCAGTAGAGCTGACGTAAGATTTGCCAGGTAAACCCGCTTTAGCTAATTTGGATGCAGCGGTTTCTACCTCTGATGGAAAATATTCTTCTCCAAAAATTTTTTGCCAGTATTTAATCGCCTTCTCCCGATCGTCAGTCTCTAAAGCTTTAGCTGCCCAATTCCGTCCTTCATTAATCCGTCTCATGAAAGTTTCAAAGTGGGTACGGCTCCAGTTCCAAGAGATGTTATGACCAAGAATTGGATCGGGGAGGTTTGGGGTTGCAACATTGCTAGTACATAGCAGGTGATCGTATTGGCGGTAAATAGCATCCAAAAGCTCGTAAAATAGGACTGCCAATGGCTGTGTCATGTCTAAAGTGTTCTTTTGGATGTGATAAACCAGCAGAGCGCCAAGCCAGTAACTTTTGGGTTTACGGCTTTTCATTTGGCAGTCACGGAAGTGCTTCAGAAGCTTGCCAAGTGGTTTAACTTTGTAATCGTTTTTTTCTTGTAGTTCATTGAGTAAGTTGATATACCCAATGGGGTGCGATGCAATACACTTATTGAATCCTCGATCTGGAACGTAAAGCACACTCTCGAATCCATCTGGTGCAATGCAAGGAACAAAGTCTAGGTGAAAGTCTTTGCCTTTGAAGTAGACATGGACAGAGCGGCGTGCCCGTTCTATCTCTATTTCCGCTTCTGCATATCCCTCAAAACCCAAAGCTTTTGGCAAGCCATCAAGCAACTTTTTCATGTCTTGAATTAATCGTTTAGCTTCTGGTTCATTTGCCTTTGGATCTCCAGGGACACGTATTAGGGTATCTACGTCTTTAACATCCCCTGATGTCATGTCCTGAGCGTAGGAGCCTGCAAGTCGAGAGTGAGGGTAAACAGTGGGAAAATCTTTGCTTTTGGCGATGTACTCACGGACTAAGGGCGGCAAATCGCGTGCTGCATCAAGGCGTTCTTGGGGTGGTTGAATGTTCTTGAGCAGTTCTTCAAAGTGTGTGATCAGCGGAAACATCTATTTTTACCTTTACTGAATTGGGCTATTCATAGCGCAGTGCTATGGTAATTTCTTTTCATATGCCACCATCATCAATATTTGAATCAAATTTATCTTCCAGAAAAACTTACTGGTATTACCTATAGTTCGTAACCAAATTCATTTGAATTTAGCCGACATTGACTTACAATAAGTTATTGTGTAGCACTTTATTACATTGTATTTTAATCCTATTTGATTAAAAAGAACAATTGTACTTATAGTAAAAACCGAACTAAAGTTAGTAGTAATTTTACGGTTTCTCGTTTAGTCTGGTGATTAACTCAAAGTAAGGGGAGCGAGCGCTATTTCTCAATTCCTGTACACTTCGTTATAGATTTGTTGCTCCACAAACAATTCATGCAATTAGTATATTGTTTACACTCTCAAGAGTAAGTAGGGAGTGGATTTTTCTTCTACACAAGACCATAAGGTTCATTCCTGACCTGAATCAGCGCACCATTCAACAACTCCCTGACGCACCCAAAAGTGGCAGTGGCATTCGTTAAGCTGTCTAACAGAAGGATGAAGTGTTGGTCGTCCCAACGAATCAATGGCGATCGCCCAGCAAGGATGCCGCTTTTGATTCAAGGACAGCAAAATATTTTCACCACATCCTCCAGGACAACGAAAACAAGCCCACTTCTGATACTCAGCATCACCAACGACTAAAATTTCCCCTGGTTTTATATTCTCAGGTACAGGATGTGTTGGAACTATCCGTGCTGATAAGTCTGGCTGACGAATAAAACGCAGCCAGATTAATAGCTGTCTAACTACGTCTTTATCAAAAAGTGCAATGTTCCGAATACCCATCTTTGGCAGCAACATGGTAATCGCACTTCCTGTACCGCCGCAACCAATGATCCCAACACGCAACATCGATAAGTCTTGATTTCGGGCTTCCCCAAAAGCTAAAGCCTGTCCCTGGAATGCTGGAGGAGAAACCCCCAGCCCCCGGTTTGAATAATGCAAACGGATTTTCTACCCAATAACACGAATTATCCGCAAAGAGATAGCTTCCTGCGAACTAACCCACAGGCGACCAATCAAATTTCCATCCGGCATTAGGATAACGCTCAAAATCTGAGTATCTGAGCCGTTGCGGTTTTGTGCCAGTTGAATCAAGTCTAGTTCGTTAGTATCATCAAGAGTAGAGAATTTTCTCAAACCTTTGATAGCAAAACTTTTCCACGTAATCTGCGTCTTAAATGGTATCTACCTAGTTTTTGTCGAATTCGTTTTGACATTTTGCACTCTCCTTAATAATTGTGCGTGGTTCTTATATCGTTTGAGTTGAATTTCAAGCTGACGGGCTTCTTGTTTACTTGAGGTCTTCCACACGTAGACAATTTTGAATTCGATGCCGCGTTCTATCGCAGCACGAGTAAATGCTGATCCAGACCCTTGTAGATGCTGCTGAAATCTTTTCTTGAGGTTCGCGCACGAACCTAAGTAATAACGAGCTTGATGTTTCTCATTTCCCAGCGGACGAGATAGCTCAATCATGTAGCAGCAAGGAATTGAGGGAATTTCTCCTGACAATTCCATATATGCTTTTTTGGGATTATTTTGAAAAATGAGGCGTTAGCTGATTGTGGTGGTTTACGTAGTTACGCAGTTGAGTCTTTCTTGTTCTTGTACCCAACTAATTACATTTGATTTACTAATGCTTACAGGCTTATTCTCACCTGCAAGAAATACTTGAAATCAGCCAGTTTCTAACTCATAGTAGTCAATGATTAAACCTGATTGTCTGGCTATTTTTAAAGCTAATAGTTCCTGGGGTAACAATCTTTCAATTCTTAACTGTTCTTCTGGCGAAAGCTGCTTCCAAGCTTCATCTTTAACAGACAGATGCCTGTATATAGCACTTCTAATTTGATGATAACTGGTAGCTGATTTGAGTTTTTCTACCAGCATTAATACTTCTTCCTCAACTGGCTGCCGTTCTTTCGGGTTACTGGTGCTGGTTTGTTCGTTTTGTTTTAGTCTGGAGTTAACTTCTATAGCTTTTTCGCTCTCTGTTAGGGATGTTTCTAATTGTGGAAGCATACTCGACTCAACCACTTCAGATTCAGCAGTCTCTTCCTGGGGCTGCTCTTTTTCTTGGGATTTGATTTTGGCGTGATAATCTGCGATCGCTTCGCGGAGAATTTGTTGGGGGAGTAGCCCATATCCGTCAATCAATTCCTGTGTGAGTACTCCTGTTTGGTGGTCTTCTTCCCACTGAGGAGGGAACTGACAGTAGCGATCGCCTTTTGGAGTTCTGCGCCAAATTGATATCTGTTTTTGTTGTTCCTGTTTTTGGGTTTTAAGAAGGGCTTTCCTCTCTTCGATTAACTCCAGTACCAGTTCACAGGTTAATCCCCCAATTGGATAATCTTGAAGCTGGTTGATAATTGGCTTGTATTTCTCCCTTGCTAGTTTGAGCAGTACTGTTACTGGTATCGGTGCAAGGTGTTGGGGACAAGTTGCGAACTCTTGGAAGTTTTCAGCTATTTTGAGCGCCCGTTTTTCCTCGTTACTACCTTTATCCCATGCGTAACTATCCAACAGCGCGCGGTATTCCCGTTTCCCGTAGCTGTTTTTGTACTCCCAGAGTAAGTAACTCATGTGTAGGTACTTTAGGGTGCTGGTTTCGATATGTGCAGTTGGGTTGGGGTCTACGCCGAAACACGCAGCGTAGGATGGTTGATTTGATTTTTCGAGGGCTTGCATGATATGATTCCGTTTGCATTAATTTTGTTGGTCTTGATAGACCATCTTCTTCTTTTGGTCTTGAAAGACAACTTCCTTATTTGAGCCAGTACGAATAATTTAAGCTGCCTGTTTGTCCCATTTGGACGATAATTTAGAAATGGCATCCAGTGCATAGCCCAAGGTGTGCTTGTGAATTTTGGGCATTTTGCGAAACGACATATCCTGACCCCAGTCTTGGACTGATTTGGTGCCGATATGTAAGACTTGCGTGAGGGTTTTGACACAAGTAGCACGAAAGTTAGCATGAGAAACAGTTTGCAGTATTTGCTGTTCGGTTAACCCTTCAAGGAGTATTTTTTCTAGAAAGGTTTGAGCATCTACTTGCGGTGCGTTGTATTCTCCTCTCAAGATGCTTTTTAGCTGGTTTGGTACGATTTCGGCAGCTTGAATGTAAGCAAGTGCAAATTTGCAGTAGTTGGGCATTCCGTCAAAGTTGAGATCACTTCCCCACTTGCGAACTGTTGGTCGTTGCACGCCAAAAATTGCACACAGTACGGTAATACATTTTTTGCGGTACTGGGAGTCAGTTTCTTCTTCCAGCAGTTGTTCGGGAGTAAGTTCGGCTATATCGAAGCAGTGACGTAGGAATTGCCTTGGTTCTAAACCCTGAGTTGGGAGGATTTTGAGGGTGTTGTAGTGGTTCATGGCAGAGATTCCTATGGATCAAGGGTTGACAAGCGTGTTTAACTTTTTGGCTCAAAGCTGAAATTGAATTTTTTCTTGCATTTCACAAGTATTTTCGTTTGTGTGTAAATTTTACTTGGATAAATATAACTCTAGAGAATCTCTGGAGAGTCTGTCAAGCAAATTTCAAGTTAAAATAGCAAAATAGATTCTGTAAAGCATCACCAGACCATCGCAAGAGATAATAAAGAGGATGTACATTAATGAAGACACAGCGAGAAGAAGTATTAGACATGGCAGAGGATAACGTTCGTTTTTCAATTACCCTATCCCCGTATGACTTTCGGAAGTTAAAGCTTTGGGCAAAGCTTCGGGGCCGTTCCCCTGCTGCGTTTGCCGCCCAAATCATCGCTGCAAGGATAGAAGCAAATTTTGAAACTATTAATCAGCAACTCGTAGAATATGCACGATATAAAGATATTTCTATCGAAGAATTGGAAGCTAGCCTTGATTCTGATAGTTAGGTAAGTAGTTGGGCTGTATCGGTTAGGTTATTTTAAAACTGAGTTGCCTAAGCGATGAATGAGTGGTTAAAGCAGAGGGAGAAACAATTGTCACTGACCCCCGAATTCTATTCAGGGGCTTGTAAGAGGAGAAAACACCAAACTTTTAATACAAGACTAAACCAGTGTCTAAACGCTAACCGTAATGTTAGGACAAAAAACTGAACCGCTTGGGTGTGGTAGCGCACGAAGACGTTAAGAATGCTTCCCTGGTTTTTTGGCTTCCTTAATGCATCGTGAAGTATCAAAACCATGATTCCTTAGTATAAGCAATTAAAGCATTTGTACTTATTTGCGTAAAAAAGACCTCCCCAAGCCGTAATCCTACTAGAAGCCAATTGCCGAGGGGGTCTAAGATGAATGTGCCAAAACAGCCAGGAGTTAAAGGTTATTGGCAACCGGGACATCAGCTATATCAAGGTAAATACACCATTGAAAAAGATTTGGGATGTGGGGGATTTGGCGTTACTTACTTGGCTAGAGACAGAAAATTTCAGCAGGTAGTTGTCAAAACTCTGAATGAGGATGTACAGCATCATCCCCAGTTTGAAAAATTGCGTCAGGATTTTTTAAACGAGGCAATACGACTGGCTAAATGCAGCCATCATCCTCACATTGTAAAAATTATCGAATTATTTGAAGAAGAAGGTCTACCCTGTATCGTGATGGAGTACGTTCCAGGGAAAGATTTAGCAGCTTGGGTAGAACAAAGAACTTTAGGAGAGTCTGAAGCCATATACTATATTCGTCAAATTGGGGAGGCGTTGGATGCAATCCACCGACAAGGCTTTTTGCATCGAGATGTTAAACCATCAAATATTATGATTGCAGACGATGGAAGCAGAGCAGTCCTCATTGATTTTGGTATTGCTCGTGAGTACCAACAAGGGGGTTTAACGACTCAGATAGCTTTTATTTCCGAAGGTTATAGCCCAATTGAACAACATTATCCTACAGAAAAACAAACTCCTTATACAGATGTTTATGCCTTGGCAGCAACGCTCTATTTTGCCTTGACAGGCAAAAAACCGCAAAAGTCCCAACTTAGGCATTATAATCTGGCTCAATATCAAACTGACTGTTTAATAGCTCCAAAACAAATTAATCCTGATATTAGTGAGCGAGTGAATACAGCAATTCTTCAAGGGATGGCAGTTAAGCCAGAAGCTCGTCCGCAAACTATCAAAGCATGGTTAGATTTATTGCCAGACACAAAGTTGATTCCCACGAAAAATCTGAAGAATTACTTCTCTTCTAGAACAATTCCTCAACTAACCATGCCAGTTAACTCTTCTTCGCATGGGATTTCAACTTCTCAGAAAAGACGATTTTACTTTCCATTGTGGGGAGTTTATTTAACTTTTCTACTGATAATTTCATCAGTAAGTTATTCAATAATTAGTAGCAAAATATACACAAAATATTTGTCATCTATATTCATAAATGAAGAAAATTTACTTTACAAAAATTACGACGATAGCTTCCAACTAAAATATCCGCAAACTTGGAGATTAACTCAACACCAATCTCACGATTTTACCCAGACCGTTGCTGAACTGTTAGCACCGCCTAATTCTGATGCCTCAAATGGTGCTTTGGGAAAAATTATAGTAGAAATCAGAGATTTAGGAAATGCTCCCGCATTAACTAAAGTCAAGCAAGAAACTATTAAGCATATTAAACAATGGGTTGCCAACTCAGAAATTCTTGAAAATAGTGAAACTTCTTTAGCAGGAAGACAAGCTTATTTATTAGTTTATCAAGGAATTGACAATGGCAGAGGGATTCGCCGCATGAGGGTAGCAACAGTCAAAAATAACCGAGAATATGCCCTCACTTATGAAGCAGACTTGAGTCATTATGACCTACAGAAACAATCTGCCCAAAAAATTATCGATTCGTTTGATTGGCTCAACCCTCAGTAGTTTTACGAAATCTAGCAAAGTCCGGGGTTAAACCTGCACAAAACGCGCAATCCTATTACGAGTACCCGTTCCATTAGCAGCGGATTTCTCGTAGAGTGCCTCAAATCAAGCAGTTTATTAGAAATAATTTCTATTTAAGACTAAAAATACTGCTTGATTTGAGAAGGATTGCGCGTTTTGTGTTGACAAATGCGTCGTCAGCTGAGTTTAAAGTTTTGTAACAATCCAGTGGATCTGCGTAAAAAGCACAGAGTGTAGCCGAAACCCGAATAGAAGCGAACAATGCTTCACCGATGAAGACATCAATTTATTGAGGGCAGGAGATTTAACAATGATTAGAACTAATCTATTGACTCAAGGTGTCACTGGATTAGCGATCGCTCTAACTTTTAGTACCAGTATGACAAAACCAAGTCTAGCTCAAGAGCCTCCTCTTTCCTTCTTTTGTGATATCTTCCAAAGCAATTATGCTACCAAAGTCCGCACTAGCAAGGGGAACAGGGCTATTCTCTTCTATGAAGACTGGGCTAGTAGTAGTGGCTGGACACCTAAAAAACGATGCCAAGCAGTTTCTAGTCGCTTCCAAAACTTCTACAACCAGAATCTTTTAAAGTACATGAGAAGTGGAAAAGTCAAGAATTACCCAGTGATTTGCGTAACCCCTCAAAAAGGAACACCTTGTCAGGAAAATCATGTGCTAATCACTCTAGAAGCAGGTACTAATCCCCAAGCAGCACTGAGGAGTTTAGTCAGTCAGAGTCAGGGGGATAGTTCATCAGGTGTCTCTGCAATGAGTTATCAAGAACCTACAGAGCCAAGCTACTTCTCTACAGATAGCCAAGGCAATCTCTATGTGAATGTAGAGGAATTAATTGAGACAGCACCAGTTGACGAACGAATTTGGCTTACTCGGTAGCAGTACATCTTCTCTAACTCCAGTTTGCAAGTCAGGAGAGTGCCCGTAGATGGGTGCAACAGTAACAGTAAATTCTGATGAGAACCTCAACTTATCAGTGAAAGTTTCAACAATTGAACAAATTTAACCTAATTTTAGTGTTTTCACGGCTCTAAAAGCCTTAAATTCTTCCTTAAGGCAGATAAGTTTAGGTATTCCACATTTTGGCGTTGTTCCCTGTTTGATTCAGCATCCACTTTACAAGACTTATATATCAACAAATGTCAAGCGATGATGAACCAATTGTTACGATTTAGAACTTTAACGCTATGTACTATATTTACCGTTATTGCGGCGAGCAGTATTGAACAGCTACTACCGAATAACAGACGGGAAGCATGGGACTCAAACAGTGTTTTAGCACAAACGGCTGAAGAGCAGATTGCCAACCAAGTTTATCAAAAAGCGAGTCCTGCTGCCGTTACGGTTCAAACGGGTACAGGTCATGGAAGTGGTTTTGTTGTGAGTCAAGATGGGTTCATCATTACCAATGCTCATGTCATTAAACCACCACCGCAAACTCAAGAAGAGCTGGAAAACTACAACAATCATGATTTTCCCAGCGTAGTGACTGTAGTTTTCGCAGATGGGCGAAAAGTTCCTGCTGATGTGCGGGGTTTTGGCAAGGGCGGCTTAGATTTAGCAGTTCTGAAAATTCACACTCAGAGCAAGTTGCGTACACTTCCTTTAGCTGCTGCTGGATCTGCGAAAGTAGGCGATCGCGTTTTTACTCTTGGGACTCCTCTTGATAGAAACTTTAAGGATACGTTTACCCAAGGTTATATCACCCGTATCGATAAGACAAATGGCAAGATTCAACACGATGCAGTGATTATGGGTGGTAATTCAGGAGGTCCGCTTCTCAATGTACAAGGTCAAGTGATTGGAGTGAATACATCAGGGATATCAGGACGTGAAAAGTTAAATACTGGGATGAACTTTGCAATCCCTGTTTCTCAAATTCAATCTTTTATCACCGCTGCCAGAAAAGGAGATGTTGCTCTTAAGCCTACTATATTTGAGCGCACAAAAGCACCGACTGTTGCAACTATCTCACTGAACGGTCAAGTGGTTAACGGCAGTTTAGCTGAAGGCGATCGCACTCTAGAAAAGGGTAGTTTAGCTGAAGGCAATCAGACTCCAGAAAAGGGTAGCTTTGCTGATTTATATCAATTTCAGGGTCGAGCAGGTCAACAGGTAGTTATTGAGATGACCAGTCAGAAGATTAACTCATTTTTAACTTTATATCAACTGAGCGAATCTTCTGAAGGTACAGAATTCAAGAAAATAGCCGAAAACGATGACAGAGGTCCGGGTGATTTTAATGCTCAAATTGCGACTACTTTACCAGAAGATGGGATTTACTTAATAATCACGACTTCTCAAGAACGCGGAGAAACTGGAAATTATAGTTTACGGGCAACTGCTAACCCTTAAATCAAGGATAAGGGTAATTTTTTATCGCTCACTTATAACTGGTAAGCAATTTCTAGTTCAAGAATCAAACATATGCAACGTCAATCCTTTCTCATTGGTTTAGGACTAACTGCTTTCACAACTGTAGCTACTTTGGGTGTTAGTATATCTCCTAGTTTTAGCCAATCGAATTCTTCTGTTACTACGTCTGCTCAAGTAACTTTCTTTTGTCGGGAAGTATTTGATTCAGCAACTGTTTATCAGTTTTAAGCAAGAAGCCAGAAATTTATTTCACGAGTTCTTGCAAAATACATCCAATAACAATTTTTTGAAAATTAACAATATGAACCGGACAATCGCCCTTATTTCCTCCTTGTTACTCTTACCATTTGCTACCTTTGCTGTTGAAACTTCCTCTAATTCCTTTTCCCAAGCAGCAACTGATACTTCCTCTTATCAGATAGAGCCAGAAAATGAGAATACCGGAGAAGATTCAGAAAAACAATTAAAAATCGTTGCGAACAGGGGAACTGTTTATAATAATCAGCAAAAATGGAACTTAGTGCAGGCTAATGACAACAAAGTTATTGATACCAATCCGAAGTCAGAGCAAGCGTACTATGTTCAAGGGAATCTTTATAGAGACCAGCAAAAATGGGATTTAGCCATAGCTAATTACACCAAAGCCATTGATATTAATCCGAAGTATGTTGCAGCTTACAACAATCGTGGGGCTGTTTACGCTAATCAGCAAAAATGGGATCTAGCGCTGGCTGATTACAACAAAGCCATTAGTATTAATCCAAAGTTAGTTCAAGGGTACTACAATCGGGGAAATCTTTACAGTGAGCAGCAAAAATGGGATTTAGCTCTAGCTGATTTCAACAAAGCCATTGAGATTGATCCGAACGAACCTGACGTTTATGGCAATCGGGGAAATGTTTACGCTAATCAGCAAAAATGGGATCTAGCTCTAGCTGATTACAACAAAGTCATTAGTATTAATCCGAAGGATGCTCTAGCATACTACAATCGGGCGACTCTTTATGGTAAACAGCAAAAATGGGATTTAGCTTTAGCTGATTTTAACAAAGCCATTGATATTAATCCGAAGTTTGCTCTTAATTACGTAAATAGAGGATTACTTTACATTCAGACGGGGAACAAACAGAGAGCCATTCAAGATTTACAGCAAGCAGCCCAACTCTTCCAAGCTCAAAAAAATAGTCAACTTTATGAACGAGTCATGAATATTTTAAAAAAAATACAAGAACAAGGATGACTCTAGATTTAGAGATAGGTGGTGTTTTGCTTGCAGCTATCTAAATTAGTTTTGATTGATCAACTAATTTTATAAGCTCAACGTAGTTTTTTTATCTTTAAATACTCTTAGCACTGACATGAAGCGTTTTTCTCTGCTTTTCATTTCATCATCATTTTCTACTTCCAAAGTCAAACCTATGAAACGTCAATTATTATCGATTGCTTTAGGAGTAACTACTTTAACATCTGTAGTAACCTTGACTAATACCATATTTCCTGCTTTCAGTCAAGCCAATTCTTCTAATTCTCAGTCAGATAAAGTTACTTTCTTGTGTAAAGAGATATTTGACCCAGCAAGTGGTGAAAAGATTCCGGCTACGGTTGCTTGGGTTCCTGAACGCCGAGGTCATGTGCGTTTAATTGCCTGGAAATCTGAGATTTTTCCTAATTTCACTCCTCAAAAACGCTGTCAGGTAGTGACACCAAAGTTTCAAGAATTTTATGACCAGGGGCTTTTAAATTACCTTACTTACGGAACGAATAAGGGCTATCCCGTGATTTGTAGTATTCCCAATCAAGGAGAAAGTTGCAATGACAAAAATCAATTATTTACGATAAAACCAGGTAGTAAACCTGAGATAGTGTTTGAGCAACTTATGGGTACACTTACAGGGCAAAGCAGAGGTCCTTTGTATCAAAGTTCTGGTCAGCAAGTGTATGTCAATGTGAAAGAGTTTTTGAATAAGGCTCGTTTGGAGAAGATTCAGTAATACAATATCCCCGACTTCTTTAAGAAGTCGGGGATATTGGGAGCAGCAATTTTAATATCCTCTTCAAGCAATTTTTTGTGATTCCATAGCATTTATTACAAGTAATATGAACAGAAATATTGTCCTAATTTACTCATTATTACTCTTACAGTTTCCTGCTTTCGCTTTGGGGGCTTCCTCTAATTCCTCTCGCCAAGTAGCATCTGATAATTCCTATTGTGTTGACAAAATGGAATCAGAAAATGGCTTAAAATTATCAGAAAAGCAATTACAAACTATTGCCAGTCAAGTAACAGTCAAAGTTACAGGAGATAACAACGGGGGTTCGGGAACACTACTTGCTAAACGAGGGAATAGCTACCTAGTTCTCACGAATTCTCATGTGATTAGAGGAGTCAACACCGTCAGCTTGCAAACGTCTGACGGTAAAACTTACCCTGCGAAAATTATTCCAAACACGAAACTTGAAAAACTTGATTTAGCCTTATTAGAATTTCAGACTAATCAAAATTATTGTCTTGCCAAACTTACCGATGTTCTGCCCCTTATCGATATGCCGATGATTGCTGCGGGATTTTCTGCTGAAAAAGGAGCAATTGTATTTCGCCAAGGCAAAGTTCAACAAATTTCCCAGCAACCCCTCAAAGAGGGATATGAAATTGGCTACAACAGCGACATCCAACAGGGAATGAGCGGTGGTGCAATTATCGATCAGGAAGGGATGCTCATCGGCATCAATGGACGGGGTACTTATCCCATCTTAAACACAGGTTACATTTATGAAGATGGTTCGTCCCCAAGCGTTGAAGAAATCCAGCAAATGCGAAAATTAAGTTGGGGCATTCCAGTCTCAAGAGCATTGGCACAGGTTAACGAAGACATACTCACAGCTTATTCTCTGCCTTTACCAAAGACTCCCGACGGCTTCCCGCCGATACAATCAACTGGATGGCTAAAGAAATTGGAAGAGAAAGCCAAACAAATTACGGTCAGAATTGATAGCAGTAGTAAAGCGAATGGTTCAGGGATAATTATCGCTAAAGATGGGAACACCTACACAGTCCTAACAGCATCTCACGTTGTGTGTGAAAGACAAAAAGGAGAAGATGCGAGGAAGCTATGTGGTGACTATAACTATAAAATTATTGCTCCAGATGGAAAACAATACCCCGTAGACAAAAGCACGATTAAAACAGAGGAAGGGGTAGATTTAGGGGTAGTCAAGTTTACTGGTACGGAGACTTATGAAGTAGCGACCCTCGCAGATTATAATCCCAATAATTTAGACTATATGTTCACTGCGGGGTATCCCAGATTAGGAGATAAGAACTCACCGTGGCGCTTCACCATGGGGCGGATTTTTGATAAAGAATTTGGATTAATAGAAACTACTCAGTCTGACTTTCAAAGCGGTAGTTCTGGTAGTTTACAAAGTGCAAGTTTCCTAAAGGAAGGTTATGAGTTAGTTTATACAAGTATTACCTTTCGTGGAATGAGTGGGGGTCCGGTGTTAGACTCATTGGGACGAGTCATCGGCATTCATGGACGTGCAGAGGGAGAACAGAATTTAGATGAAAAAACAGGGAATTGTGGCAGTAGTGAAGGTCAAGTACAGATAGGGTTTAGTTTAGGCATTCCTATGAGTACCTTTTTAGGACTGGCGACGCGACTTGGTGTCCAACCGCAACAGGTACAAAACACAAGAGCGCCGCAACTGGATACACAACAAGTTAAGTCTATTCAACAAGCGGTATTGTCAGCGGATGTCTCAAAAGGAAATGCAACAGCTACCCAATGGTTAGAAAGAGGGAATCAACTGTGGCGGTTGCGTCGTTTTGAAGAAGCAGTCAAAGCCTTTGATAAAGCAATAAAGCTCGAACCATCTTTGTACTTAGCTCACTATGGCTTGGGTTTGACACTAAACTCTTGGGGGAAAGATCAAGAGGCTGTGGCTGCATTAGAGCAAGCAGTTCGCTATAAAGATTGCTTTGCTATTGCTTGGGCACTACAAAGCTCAGTTTATCGAAAGTTAAATCAACTGGACAAAGCATTAATAGCAATAGATAAAGCAATTCAACTTCAGCCAAAAAACCCAAATTTGTATAACGAAAAGTGGGTGGTGTTAGGGAGTTTAAAACGGTATTCTGAAGCAGAAGCAGCGATAAGTAAGACAATTGAGCTGAGTCGCCGTGCTGTGTTTTTCAACAATCGGGGGAATCTTTACTATTTCCAGAAAAAATGGGACTTAGCCCTTGCTAATTACAACGAAGCCATTAAACTCAATCCTCAAAGTGCTTATATTTACGCCAGTAGGGGGAATGCTTACGATGAGCTAAAAAAATGGGACTTAGCTCTTGATGATTATAACAAAGCCATTCAACTCAATCCTCAAGATGCTTTTGCTTACAACAATCGGGGGGTTTTTTACGTAAGGCAGAAAAAATGGAACTTAGCTCTTGCTGATTATAACAAAGCCATTGAACTCAGCCCTAAATATGCTCATGCTTACACCATGCGGGCTATTTTTTACGAGAACCAGAAAAAATGGGATCTAGCACTAGCTGATTACACTAAAGCCATTGAACTCTATTCTCAAATTGCTGATGGTATTCAACTCCATCCTCAGGGTGCTTACCTCAATCGAGGGAAGCTTTACGCTAACCAGGAAAAATGGGAGCTAGCCCTAGCTGATTTCAATAAAGCCATTGAACTCAATCCTCAGAACGGTGATGCTTACATTTATCGGGGGAAGGTTTACGCCAACAGGGAAAAATGGGATTTAGCCCTTGCTGATTTCAACAAAGCTATTCAAATCAATCCTCAGGATGCTATTGCTTACATCAATCGAGGGAATTTTTACAAAAACCAGAAAAAATGGGACTTAGCCCTAGTTGATTTCAACAAAGCTATTCAAATCAATCCTCAAGATGCTATTGCTTACAACAATCGAGGGAATTTTTACAAAAACCAGAAAAAATGGGACTTAGCTCTTGCTGATTACAATAAAGCCATTGAACTCAATCCTGAGTATGCTGAAGCTTACACCTATCGGGGTGTTTATTATGTAAACCAGCAAAAATGGGACTTAGCTCTGGCTGATTTCAACAAAGCCATTCAACTTAATACTGAGTATGCTTTAGCTTACAACAATCGGGGTCTTTTTTACAAAGACCAGCAAAAATGGGACTTAGCCCTAGCTGATATCAACAAAGCCATTCAACTTAATCCTCAGTTGGCTTCAGCTTACAATCATCGGGGTATTGTTTACTCTAACCAACGAAAATGGGACTTAGCTCTGGCTGATTTCAATAAAGCCATTGAACTCAATCCTCAGGATTCTGAGGATGTTAATGCATACAACAATAGGGGTCTTCTTTACAGAAACCAGAAAAAATGGGACTTAGCCTTAGCTGATTACAACAAAGCCATTCAACTTAATCCTGAGTATGCTTTAGCTTACATCAATCGGGGTCTTTTTTACAAAGACCAGCAAAAATGGGACTTAGCGTTGACTGATTTCAATAAAGCCATTGAACTCAATCCTCAGAATGGTGATGCTTACTACAATCGGGGGAATCTTTACAAAAATCAGAAAAAATGGGACTTAGCCCTAGCTGATTACAACAAAGCCATTGAACTTAATTCTCAGGATGCAGATGCTTACAACAATCGAGGACTTCTTTATGCCCAGCAGCAAAAATGGGACTTAGCCCTGGCTGATTTCAACAAAGCCATTGAAATCAATCCAAAGTTAACTGCTGCTTACACTATGCGGGGTATTTTTTACGAGAACCAGCAAAAATGGGACTTAGCCTTGGCTGATTTCAACAAAGCTATTCTACTCAATCCTGAGAGTGCTTTAACATATTTCAATAGAGCCGATCTTTACTATAAACAGCAAAAATGGGACTTAGCCCTAGCTGATTTAAACAAGGTTGTTGAACTCAATTCTCAGTTTACTAAAGCTTATGTCAAGCGAGGGCTTCTTTATATCAAGCAGCAAAAATGGGATTCAGCCCTAGCTGATTTAAATAAGGTCATTGAACTCAATCCTCAGTTTGCTTTTGCTTACACAACTAGAGGAACAGTTCACATTATGAAAAAGGACAAACAGAGAGCTATTCAAGATTTCCAGCAAGCAGCCCAACTCTTCCAAGCTCAACAGGATATTGCTAATTATAAACGAACTATGTATATGTTAAAACAGTTACAAGCAATTAGCAAAAATTGACAAAAACGTCAACATTTAATCATCTGGTAATCTCATAATGGAGAATTTCCTAATTTCCCATCTCTTTTATCTATTAGGAATTCGCTCCATCTCTGCAATCACCTGCTGTATTTCTTTATTTCTCGGATCTTTTCTTTCTTGAAAAATCCGAGATGCCCTTTTATATTTTTGGAGAGCAGTTTTCAAATCTCCTTTTCTAAGAGCTTGACGAGCTTCATTAGTTAATTGCTCAGGTGATTTTTTTCGCTCAGGGGAGTCAGTTGAAGAACCTGTAGGATTTTCTTGTTGCTTTTTCGCCCCTAATGACAACACAGACAGAGATTTTTCTTGTGCGTATAATTTATCAATATTCTCCAATAAATCTGTCGCTTCTGTATAATTCTTTTGATTTAAATAAACTAAACTTTTTCGTAAGTAAAGGTCTATTGCCACTTTAAAATCTTGCAATTTTTTCTGTTGTTCATCTTGAACTAACCCCCTTTGATGATAAGCTGCTGCATATTGGGGATTAAATTTAATTGCCTGAGTCAAATCTGCAATTGCTTTTTGTTGATTCTCTTGTTTCCAATTAGAGGTAATGTTCACCTTACAGATAATACTATACTCATGAATTTTCTGGCACCCCGGTAATGTACCATTGGTATTTAAGGGTTTGCCTTCAGCGTATTTACCATAAATGAAACCCCTTTGATAATAGGCTTCAGCATATTGGGGATCTATCTGAAGAGCTTGTGTAAAGTCCGACACTGCCCCTTGATAATCTTGTTGGTTAACCTTTTGTAAGCCTTGAAAAAACCAGGTGTTTGCTTTTGTCCGTATTTCTTCAGGTTGTGTGGGAGATGCTTCCAGCGTTGGAATGTTTCCCCCAAAGGTGGTGAGGGTAGCCATAGCAAGGCTCAGACAAGTGACTGCAAGCTTCTGGCAGGACATAATTTAGGTAGTATATTTCATTTTAATTTTTATTAGTGATTTTACTATAATTACAAAGATGACGCTCACTCTCATCAAGATTTTTATTAATTGTCAAGTAGTCATGCAACCAGGAACAACTACGCTGCTGCAAATCATTGATATCCAGGTTCCACAAAATAACGTTATTTTTGATATCCACAGAAGTGATGATGTTCCCATCCGGACTAAAATTAACCTCTAAGATTTCATCTTCATGTGCTTGAAGGCTATGAATTAGTTTTCCATCCAAACTCCAGAGATTCATTTTCTCTGCACTTGCTGAAATCAGCAGTTGACTATCGGGACTAAAACTAATGCTGTAAACACTTTCGTGATGGGGTAAATTTCGCAACAATTTCCCAGCATTAGACTGCCAAAGTTTGACGGTCTTATCAACACTAGCAGTGGCAATAATTTTTCCATCTGGACTAAAACTAACGGCTGCAATATTATCTTGATGACCTTGGAGAGTTTGTAACAATTTACCCTCAGGATTCCACAGTTTTACTGTTTTGTCACCAGCCGTCGCTAAAATTTTTCCATCTGGGCTAAATTTAATACTTGTCATCAAGTTATTATCAGTCTGCCAGCTTTTTAATAAAGTTCCCTCTAAATTCCAGAGTTTAACTTGTTTGTCAATTCCTCCAATAGTTGCCAAGATTTTACCATCGGGACTGAAGCTAACATCTTTGATAGGGTCAAAGGGAATGGCACTGTTATTAACACTCTGGTGTCCCTGCCAATTTTTTAGAAGTTTACCCTCTAGATTCCACAGTTTAATTTGATTATCTGTGCCGATAGTGACAATATTTTTACCAGTTGGATTAAAAAGTATCTTGATAATTTCTCCGTCATGTGCATGAAAGCTTTGCAGGAAACTTCCATCGCGCCGTCGTAGGGTGGCGGCACCTTGTTGATTGCCAACTGCAATAGTTTTGCTATCCGGGCTGATACTAACACTATTGCCTGTAAAAGTAGGTAAAATACCCTCCAAATGCCAAAGTTTAACTGTTCGGTTAGCACTTGCACTCGCCAAGGTTTTCCCAAACTCCTGCAGGGACGCTGCGCTAACAGGACTAAAACTAACTTCAGATGCTTTACCCCCATGTCCTTTAAAGGTATAAAGTTCTTTCTTTTGCTCAATACTCCAAACTTTTACCGTATCATCAGCACTTGCAGAACCTATCGAATTTCCATCTGGACTAAAACGCACATTTAAAACTTCGTCTGTATGACCCTCAAATATATGTAATAATTGACGTGCCAAATTCCAAAGTCTAACAGTTCTATCTCGACTTCCAGAAGCAAGCGTCTTGCCATTTGGGCTAAATTCAACACTTAAAACCTCATCACTATGACCTTGTAAGGTTTTTAAAGCTTTCCCCTCAAGATTCCAAAGTTTAAGAGTTTTATCAGCACTTGCAGTGGCAAAAGTTTGTCCGTCTGGGCTAAAGCTTACACTCCAGATTTTTTGGTTATGGGCTGGAATTGCTTTGATAAGTTTACCATCCAGCGTCCATAGTTTGACTTTACCATTTTGGCTTGCAGTGGCAAGAATTTTGCTATCGGGACTTAAGGCGATCGCCCAAACTCCATCCTTATCTGATAATCTTAAAAAAGGATGAACTTCAAATAAACCAGTTGTGGAGTTATATCGCCAAACAGTAATGGTGTTGTCAAAACTGGCAGCGGTTAGAATTTGACCATTTGGACTGAAAATCGCCTTGAAAACACCATCTTTATGTCCTTTTAAAGTTTGCAGTAGTCTGCCATTTTTTTGCCAAACTTTAATACTTGCATCTTGACTTGCTGAGGCTAAAATCTGACCGTCAGGACTAAAACTAATGCTGGTAACATAGCTTTGATGCCCTTTTAAACTATTGTATTCTCGAATTTTATTTATACTTTCTAGGCTAGATGTTAACAGAGTTATTTTTGTTTTAATGTCTAAATGTTTGATTTTTTGTAACTTTTTGATAACTGTAAGCAAAGAAACAAAACTTTCAACCTCATTACCTGAGTTTAATAGCACTTTGGCAGAAAGAGTTAGAGATTTTAACTCACTAATTTGAGCTTGTTGTCGTTGGGATTCTGCTTGCTGCCATTGCAATAAAGCGACGCTAGTTAAGAGCAGTGATACCACGAAACCAGCAGTTAATCCGATAAAAATCCTTTTTCGAGCAGCGTTTTTCTCTTTTTGCTCCCTATCTCGTAATTCCAAACTCAAATTAATAAACTTTTGTTCAGTAGCACTCATTTGATTTGAGCGTTGCTGTAACCATTCCTCTGCATCGATTAAAGGTTTCCCTCGCAATAATACGCCTTCATCTTTATCGGTATTTTCCCATTGTCGTATTGCTGCCCTAAGTTGCTCTTGCCAAAGGCGAAACTCTCCATCTACTCTCATCCATTGTCTCAATCTTCGCCAGTTGTTAATTAACGCCTCATGGATGATTTCAACAGTTTCGATTTTGGTGATTTCATTGCGGTTTGTCACCACTAATCGTGCGTCTGCTAACCTTGCAACTACCTCCCAGTTGTCTTCTCCTACTTCCTCACGAGTCGCTAAACGGCGGATATCTGCGCTTGTTTCTGCGGGTTGTACTAACTGAATAAATATCTGTTGCACCCTTTCTTTATCTGCGGGACTCCATTGAGCATAAGTTGCTTCTGCATGATTTGCTAAAGCGGTTTCAACGCCACCGATATGTGTGTAAGCTTGATGAGTCAGCAATCCCTGCCGTTGTTTGTGCCACAACTGAGTTAAGGTAAATTCGAGCAAGGGTAAGTGACTGGGAGAGTGCAACACCGCATCAATCAAACGTTGGGTTAATCCTGGCTCTAACTGGACGTTGAAGCTATGAGCAGGTTGTTCTATGGCTGGTTCTAATTCTTGAGCATTCATGGGACTCAAGTTTAATTGAGCATCCTGCAACGCATCCGCAAAAGGACGATAAGCTAACGCCTCTCCAAAAAAGTCTGCTCGTAAAGTTAAAACCAAAGTAAAACCCGGAACGTTCTCAACTGCATTGAGGAGATTATCTAAAAAGATTTTGCGTTCTTCGGCATCTTGACAAAGGGTGTAGAGTTCTTCAAATTGATCAGCAATGATAACTAGGTGAGATTTGGGTGAAGCTGTCGTGATAGATTCAATGAAGTTTTGTAAGGTGCGTGAAGCGAAGCTATCCCGAAGGGAACCGCTCTGTTTTAACTCCACTTCCAGTTCTAATTCTGCCAAACGGGGATTAGGAAGAGGAAAGGGAACTCTGAGCTCTGAGCAGAGGGGAGATTTCTCCTCCTTTCCCTCTGCTTCTTTCCCAGTCCCCGATCCCCAGTCACCATTCCCCAGTCCCCGATAAAGAGCGATGGCACGGGAGTGCCCGCCAAGGGCGATCGCTAAAGATTCCAAAGGATTATTGCCAGGGCGAAAGGAAACAATCAGCCAATCATGCTTTCTATCTCGCTTTAATTGCGGAACCAATCCAGCAAACACCACACTTGATTTACCACTTCCAGAAGCACCAACCACTGCTACCAAATGCTTTTGCTTAACAGCAGCGACTAACTTTTGCGTGACTCCTTCTCGCCCATAGAAATAAGGTGCATCTTCTTCTCGGAATGCAGCTAACCCCCGATAGGGACAGTGAGAAATTGCCCCCAGACTCTGCCAAGTGGGAGGCATTTCTAATAAATTCTGGATAATGACAGGCAACCAACTTGCGCAAGGGTAATCTTTCTCCAAACCCTGCAATTTTTTTCGAGCTATATTAACAGATTGATAAAGAGATTTGCCTGTGGTAAACTCTTTAAAAAAGTCTTTTAAAAACTGATGTGCTACCCTATCAGGTACGGGTTCGCGCATCACAATAACTTGAGGAATATGCAAACTTTCTAACTCAGCCGCAATTCCTAACCCATCACAAGAATTGAAAAAGGCTAACTGTAAACCTCGCATGACTGCGGTTTGCAGTCCATACCTCAACTCCTCCATAGTTAAACTATCGGTGCGGTTGAGAAAAATTCTGCCTTTTGTTGACTCTGTGCGACTATGTCCAGAAAAAAAGAGAATATCCCACCCTTGCTCATCCCAGAGATGTGCGTTGAGTTCTGCAGGTGTTGGTTCGACTAAAACAACTGTTTCAGCTTTTTGGCAGTATTCTTTGAGGAGTTTCTCATCTTCAGCAACGTTAATTCCTTCACTATTGCCCAAAATAATTAAAATGCGGATATTAGGGCGAGCACTTCTTTTAAAACGCTGCGATGAAAGAGAACTGAAAGCAACTTCTGCATCAGGATAAGACTCAAATAAATACCATAAATGCCAAGGTAATTTCCGCAGTTGAGGTTCAGTGGTGCGGATAATCACTCGCACTTGATCACCAGGAGTTAATTGTATTAAACATTGCTCTTTAATGAGACGAAACGAATCTGCTTGTAACCAAGTAATAAAACTCTGCTTGATAATTTCTGCCTTATCATGGCATTCTGCTTTTAGAGATTGAAATTTAACATGAAAAATCTGCTCTTTTTTCGGTTTAATGCGGTGTCCATCCAGACTGCGATAAATCTTAGACCAGTCTTGATAAATATCAGGTAGGGTGGGAAGCGGAGGTAATGTGAATTCGTTGTCACTAAGCTCAATATTGGGAAGTGAACCATCTTCGCCAATCTCCAAACTAACGCGAAACCCCTTATGGAAGTCACCATCCAGTTTGAGGACAACTAACTTTTTCATGATGTTACCACTCCTACCCTGGCACAAAACCTCTATTCTGAGTTCGGTTTGCTTGGCAACATTTTACGCGATTGGGTGGAATTGTCACAGAACTTTACAGAGGAAATTCTACTCCACATAGATTGCGATCTCACTACCGTTCGCAAATTCTCCTAGACATCCCATAGCCTCTGATCTAAAACCACATTGCATAGATACATTCCATTGGTTAATAATGCGACTACCTCTTTGCATAGCAATTTGACGCACGTAGAAACCTTCACCATCTGCTAAATTAGCAAGTTGAGTAGGGCTAAGTATGAGGATGAAGCAATAGCGTCTGGAGCATAGTTTGAGATTGGCGCTAGCATTATTGAAAGCTCCCACCACTGTATAGTCACAGGTATATTTTTCACCGTTAAAACCAATGGTGCAAGTTGATGGATAAACGGTTTGGTGGTATTTATAATTAACGGCTGGTCTTGCTAAAGTGGGGTTAGCATTCAGGCTTAATAGACCAACTGAGGTGAGCAAAGATGCTACCATTCTTTTCAACATTATTCTTCCCCTTGTAAAAATCCTTGTTATGAGTGATGCAACCTTGTTGATTGCTTCTATTTGTGTTTCTGCACCCATTCAATGTTTTTACGCAGGCGGGGAAGAAGATTACAAAAGTTTACTTTTTAAGGCTGGGGGACTGAAAATAACTCTAATCTCCATATCTAACGATGACAAATTCTAGAAATGAAAAATTCCCAAATTTAGGGAAGTGGTTTATTGATATCTGCTATGGAATAAGTAGAAGGGAGTTTGTACAGATTTCTTTGCTCATGTACTAGTAACTTATATTACCGTTGTAATTTTTTTAAGATATTGATTGTTTGTTCATAAGCAGCTGATTTTCCTTGACCGTAGAATAGTTGGGCACCTTGTTGTAAGTCTTGAACCGCTCTCTGTTTGTCTCCCCTCTCATTGTAAAGAAGCCCCCGATTATTGTAAGCAAGAGCAAACTGATGATTGATTTTAATGGCTTGGTTGAAATCAGCTAGAGCTAAATCCCATTTTTGAAGCTTATGGTAAAGAAGCCCCCGATTATTGTAAGCAAGAGCAAACTGATGATTGATTTTAATGGCTTTGCTGTAATCAGCTTCAGATAAATCCCATTTTTGAAGCTTATAGTAAAGAAAACCTCGATTGTTGTAAGCATCAGCATGAGTCGGATTAATCGCAATGGCTTTGTTGTAATCACTCAGAGCTAAATTCCATTTTTTCTGGTCAGCGTAAAGATTCCCCCGATTGTTGTAAGCAAGAGTATACTGAGGATTAATCTCAATGGCTTTGCTGTAATCAGCTTCAGATAAATCCCATTTTTGAAGCTTATAGTAAAGAAAACCTCGATTGTTGTAAGCATCAGCATGAGTCGGATTAATCGCAATGGCTTTGTTGTAATTACTCAGAGCTAAATCCCATTTTTTCTGGTCAGCGTAAAGATTCCCCCGATTGTTGTAAGCATTAGTATCCTGAGGATTAATCGCAATAAGTTTGTTGTAATCACTAAGAGCTAAATCCCATTTTTTTTGCTCATGGTAAAGATTTACTCGATTGTTGTAAGCAAGAGTGTACTGAGAATTCATTTCAATGGCTTTGCTGTAATCAGCTTCGGATAAATCCCATTTTTGAAGCTTATAGTAAAGAAAACCTCGATTGTTGTGAGCGCTATCATATTTAGGATTAATAGCAATGGCTTTGTTGTAATCACTAAGAGCTAAATTCCATTTTTTCTGGTCAACGTAAAGAACCCCCCGATTGTTATAAGCATTAGCATCAGTCGGATTAATTGCAATGGCTTTGTTAAAATCACTCAGAGCTAAATCCCATTTTTTTTGGTTAGAATAAAGAATCCCCCGATTGTTGTAAGCATTAGCATCAGTCGGATTAATTGCAATGGCTTTGTTAAAATCACTCAGAGCTAAATCCCATTTTTTTTGCTCATAATAAAGAATCCCCCGATTGATGTAAGCATCACTATACTGAGGATTAATTGTAATAGCATTATTATAATCACTCAGAGCTAAATCCCATTTTTTCTGGTTAGCGTAAAGAACCCCCCGATTATTGTAAGCTTTAACATACTGAGGATTAATAGCAATAGCATTATTGTAATCACTCAGAGCTAAATCCCATTTTTTTTGTTCTTTGTAAAGATTCCCTCGATTGTTATAAGCAAAACTATACTGAGGATTAATCGCAATCGCTCTATTGTAATCACTCAGAGCTAAATCCCATTTTTTTTGATCATGATAAAGAATACCCCGATTGAAGAAAGCACCAGCATGCAGAAAATTAATCGTAAGGGCTTTGTTGTAATCACTCAGAGCTAAATCCCATTTTTGAAGCTTTTTATAAAGATTCCCCCGATTGACGTAAGCATCAGCATACTGAGGATTAATCGCAATGACGTTGTTGAAATCACTCAGAGCTAACTCCCATTTTTTTTGCTCTTTGTAAATATTCCCCCTATTGTTATAAGCATAAGTATACTGAGGATTAATCGCAAGGGCATTGTTGAAATCGCTCAGAGCTAACTCCCATTTCTTTTGCTCAGAGGAAATATGACCGCGAGTATTGAAAAATGCAGCACGAGGATGAAGTCTAATTGCCTCATTTATTGCTGTTTCTGCTTCTTTATAACGCTTTAAAAGCATTAACACCCCACTCTTTGAGTTATACAGGGTTGATTTTTTTGGTTGGAGTTGAATCGCTTTGTTTATTGCTACTAATGCTTTATCCAGTTGGTTTGATCTTCGATAGACAGAACTTTGGTATAGCCAAGCAATAACAAAGTTTGGGTTGTATCTCACTGCTGCCTCTAATGCGGCTTGTGCCTCTTGATATTTCCTCTGATCATCTAAGGCTAAACCCTTGCCGTAATAAGCTAAGTAAACAAATGATGGTTTAAGCTTTATCGCTGCATCAAAAGCTGTGACTGCTTCTTCATATCGTCCCAAACGCCACAGTTGATTTCCTCTTTCTAGCCATTGACTAGCTGTTGTATTTCCTTTGGAGACATCGGCTGATAATACTACTTTTTGAATAGAGTAAAGTTGAGAGAAATCTAGCTCAGGCGGTTTTATGTTTTCTACTTTTTGCGCTTGCACACCAAATCGTGTGGCTAGTCCTAAAAAGGTGCTTACAGGAACTCCTAAACTATAGCCTATCTGACTTTGACATTCAGACTTAGAAGCAACACCACAGTCGTCGGTTTTCTCATCATAGGCTATATCAGCCTCTGCGCTTCCATGAATACCAATGACTCTTCCTTGGGAATCTAATACTGGTCCCCCACTCATCCCACCATAGGTGATGCTGGTGTAAACTAACTCATATCCTTTGGTTAAAGAACTCGTACTTTGTAAGCTACCAGAACTATCACTTGGCAAATCTGATTGTGTGGCTTCTATTATTCCCCGTTCTTTATCAAAAATCTGCCCCATTGTGAACCGCCAAGGTGAGTTATTCCTTAAATTGGGATACCCAGCAGTGAACATATAGTCGTAATTATTGGGGTTGTAATTTGCTAGAGTCGCTACTTGATAAGTCTGCTTGCTAGCGGTAAACTTCACTATTGCTAAATCTAGCCCTTCTTCTGTTTTAATGGTGCTTTTCTCTACGGGGTATTGTTTTCCATCGGGGGCGAGTATCTGATAGTTATAGTTACCGCATGACTTTGTGGCATCTTCTCTTTCACAAACAACATGAGATGCTGTTAAGACTGTGTAGGTGTCCCCATCTTTAGCAATAATTATCCCCGAACCATTTGCATTACTGCTGCTATCAATTCTGACTGTAATTTGTTTAGCTTTCTGTTCTAATTCCCCTAACCATCCGGTTAATTGTATTTGCGTTAATCTATCATGATCCTTTGATACAGGTAAAGAATAAGCTATCAATATCTCTGTATTAACCTGCGCTAAAACCGTCGAGACTGGTATTCCCCAACTTACACTTCGCATTTTCTTGATTTCTTCTTGTGTTGGTCGGGAACCGTCAGGATAGACATATCCTGTGTTTAAGATGGGATAAGCACTTCTACCATTAATTCCAATCAGTTGCCCGAGAGAGTTGAGAATTGCACCGCCACTCATTCCCTGTTCGATCTCGCTGGTATAACCAATAGAATATCCTTCTTTAAGTGGTCTAGAGGCAATTTGTTGTACAATACCAGTACGAAATACTATCTGTCCTTTTTGGGAGGAATATCCAGCAGCGAGAACTGGTGTTTCAGTGTTAGGAACTGATTGAGCAATTTCTTTTGGCAAACAATAATTTTGATTACTTTGGAATTGTAGTAGAGCTAAATCGAATTTTTCAAAGTTAGTTTTTGTCACTATCTGCGCGGGATAACTTTTGCCGTCAGATGTTTGTAGGCTAATGCTGTTAACTCCTCTTACCACATGGGAGTTAGTCAGGACTAAATAGGTATTTCCTTGTTTAGCCAGTAGTGTTCCTGAACCACCGTTGTTATCACCGATGACTTTGACTGTGATGCGGCTGGCGAGGGTTTGCAGTTGTTTAGAGGAATATTCTTCACTATCACCGTTTTCTGCTTTGATTTCGCAAGAGGAAGTTTCAACTGCTGCTTGGGAAACAGAAGTGGAGCTAGTTTGCAAAGCAACGCTAGGAAAATTTAAGATTAATAGAGAGGAAGCTAAGATAATAGGTTTATTCATAGTTTCAATATCAGTAGATGAACATTATAAGATGATTTGTGAAAAAAATAAGTGAACAGAATTCGCTATTCAACAAACTAAGTTCACTAGTGCGAACTAAAAAATTAAACCCACCTCCGTGGGTTTAGTCTGTGTGCAAGCAAGATGAACCACGATTTCTAATCGCCTTAAACTTCAAACTCTCTTGTTTGCTGCGACTCTCCATAAACCACCATAATTTGAAACTTTTCCCCCAACTCAGCACTAAACTCCAATTGAATCCAGTTATCTTCATCTCTCGATGTGACTTCTAAAACTGTTGCTCCTGATTCATCGCTAATACTTAATTTGACCCCTTCAGGTAAAACATTTTGTCCTACCGGATATACTTGGGTTAAAATATCAACTTCACCCTCACTTTCCGAAGCCACTTTCACTACTAACGCAACAGAAATTTTATCAAGCTGCATCCCTAAATCAATTTTTTGACCCCGCGTCATACTCACAGCACTCTTAAAAGCCAGTCCCAATTGTTGAGGATTTAAAAGATGCTCAATTGTTTGCCAACCTGCATCTACAAATCCATCCAACCATTGTCCAATTTTCACCAGGCTTGATGAATCTTCTGACTCTAAAGACTTAGCGACTTCCAGTTCGCTAAGATAAAGTAAGAAATCTTCCAAAGATTGCAACTGACTCAGAGAAACTTCAGCCGCTGCTTGGGTTGTAAAACCTAAAATTGTTGCTTCTTTCAAAGAAGAATTGAATTGCACAGCCACATAACCAACTCTATCTTCCCAAACCTCCGGTGGAATCGAGCATACTTCTGCTTTTGGCAAAACTGGACGGCATTCTAATTTACCGATATCTTTGACTTCTAAATCAGCCACATCCATCAATTTAGTTGCTAAATCATTGCGACTGTCACTTTTCTTCCAATCCGTTGCAAATTCCATACACTGTAGATAATTATCTACAGCATACACAGCCAAAGTATTCAGATAAACCTGTTTGCGCTTCACACTGTTAGAGATGCCTTGACTATATTCTTGAGCAATGGCATGGGCTTCGACAGATAGAGGAACGCTAAAGGTTAGTTTATTAGTGATGCTATTCATAAGACATTCTCCAAACTTTGAATAGTAAGTTATTCATCTTCTATATGTATTTCTTTAAATAAGTAATGATTTTACGCATCCGACGCTGGTAAAAGCTAGAAGCAGTCGAAAGTGGTACACCTAATTCTTCAGAAATTTCTTTCCATTGCTTGCCTTCTAGTACCAGCAACAGGATAGCTTTTAAATTAGCTTGAGGATGTTCTTTAATAGACTCTTCACTGAAAAAATTCTCCGGATCACTCTCTATAATTTCCTTAAGCTGCTCCTCCTCAGATATCTCATGCTCTACAGGTAAATCTCTGTTAATTTCATCTAAAGACAGCACATAAGTCTTTTCTTGATTTTTGGGAAGCAGAGTTATCCCTCGTTTCTGGTCTTTTCTAACAACATCAGAAAATCGATTCGTGAAAATTTTATTTACCCATGCCATCACAGGATATTGAGAATTATATTGTTCAATTTTTTGACAAATTTCTATGAAGGTGTGCTGTAACGCCTCATTATAATAATCTTCGTAGTTAGGTAATCCCAACCACTGGGTTTGCTTACTCAATCTTCCAGAACATCGAACAGCATTGATTAGCTTATTCAAAGCTATCCGTCGTTTCGCTCTGTCACGTGGATTTTTACTGTCAGCCGGATACTGCTTTGCTTCGTTAATTAGCTGCTGTAGTTCCTGGTTGAGAGCATCATCTCTGTCTTGGGAATCATTCGTCATCTAACGCTGCGATCGCTCCAGTAGGGAATGTCTATTCTGGTATCTTCCCTTGGCTTTGGATTTTACGCAAAAGGTTCCCTTCGTTACAAAAGTTTATATCTAGAAGAAAGCGATCGCCATAAAATCCAAAATCACACTAGCCACTGAAGCTTTTGAGATTTTTCCTTATTGGTGTAAGTAGGTGGGCGGGAAAAAACCTAACTATGTTAAGATAGGTAAATACGGGAAATAAATCTACTTAAGTAACGAATGATATGGGTGCTCGTTTAAGGATATTCCTGACGCGTGAGCAAGACCGAAC